>PHAA01000030.1 GCA_002840245.1 Firmicutes bacterium HGW-Firmicutes-15 | reverse complement strand
TAGTTTTTGCCAGTTCATTAGGACCGACCAAGGCAATTTTATCGCCTCTAGTGACCACAAGATTGAAATCCTTTAACACTTGTTCTCCATCTATGGTTTTATTGAGACCTTCAATAGTCAGTATATTAACGCCCGCTTCTCGATCCGGTTTAAATTGTATCCAGGGCAAACGACGCGAAGACGGTCTAATGTCTTCCGGGGTCAGCTTATCCAACTGCCGCTTGCGGGAAGTGGCTTGCTTGGATTTAGAAGCGTTGGCGCTAAAACGTTGGATAAACTCCTGCAACTCCTTAATCTTAGCTTCGGTCTTTTTATTGGCATCTTTTGCCTGCTGCATAGCCAACTGGCTAGATTCCAGCCAAAAATCATAATTACCTACATAAAGCTGAATTTTGCCATAATCAATATCAGCAATATGGGTACAGATGCGATTTAAGAAATGGCGATCATGAGATACAACAATTACGGTGCTATCTAAATCTGAAAGAAAATCCTCCAACCAGGAAATAGACCCTATATCCAGATGGTTAGTGGGCTCATCCAATAGCAAAATATCTGGGCACCCAAATAATGCCTGAGCCAGAAGTACCTTGACCTTCTCACTACCTTCTAACTCCTGCATTTTCTTATTATGCAACTCTTCAGGAACGCCCAAACCATTCAGCAGGGTGGCCGCTTCCGATTCAGCTTCCCAGCCGTTAAGCTCAGCAAATTCTCCCTCCAGTTCGGCTACTTTTAGACCATCTTCTTCAGAGAAATCCGCTTTCGAATAAATCTCATCCTTTTCTTCCATTATAGCGTATAATCGAGCATGCCCCTTAAGTACAGTTTGGATTACCTCAAACTCATCAAATTCATAATGATCCTGTTTTAAAACAGAAAGTCTCAGCCCCGTGGGTATGATGACATTTCCTCGACTGGCTTCAATTTCTCCAGATAATATCTTGAGGAAAGTCGACTTCCCAGCCCCATTAGCTCCAATAAGGCCGTAACAGTTTCCCGGGGTAAATTTAATACTCACATCTTCAAAAAGGGGGCGCAACCCAAATCCTAATGTTAATTCACTGGTCGTAATCATTTTTTATACCGACTTTCTTGTCAGGGACTTTCAAAAAATACATTAGTAATTTATTCCTTGGCAGCCCCTAAATAAATTCAACAACTTGAATATTGTATCATACTACTGAACAAAAGATATAAAATTATGTGATTATATTTGACAATAGGAAAAATTTGATTTACAATTTGTCTTGCCTTGTTCTTTAAATTATCTCCTTTTTGGGGAAACTAGTCCAAGAGTAATTCCAGAAGGGAGATGAACAAATGTTAGAAGATAAGTATATCGTTTGCAAAGATTGTGGCAACGAGTTTTTGTTCTCAGTATCAGAACAAGAATTTTATGCAGAAAAAGGCTTTGAAAACGAACCAGGTCGTTGCCCAGATTGCAGAAAAGCACGCAAACAGCAACGTAATGGTTACGGTGGCGGCGGTAACTCTGGTTACAGAGAAGAGCGTCAAATGTTTAAGACAGTTTGTGCTTCTTGTGGTCAGGATACAACAGTTCCGTTTGAGCCCACTGGTGATAGACCGGTTTATTGCCGGGATTGTTTCCAGGCTAGACGCAACAGCCGTTAATTAAATTTCTCGGTAATTAAAAGAGTTTGGTATTTATAATACCAAACTCTTTTTTATTTCTGGATTATATAAGGGACCATCAAGAAATAAACTAGTGACGTCCAAGGATGGACTAATGTCGCGACGTCCACGGAAGGACTAGTGCAGCGTTGCCATGGATGGCAAAGAGCTGCCGTTGCCATCCATGGCAAGGAGCGACCATTGACTCCGGTCTTTTTCGCACTATACTTCGTTATTAAAACGCGATAATACCTCCAGTATTACCATGCTTTGCAACATTATTAGCGACCGCTAGCAACCTTATTGGCATCCGCAAGGATGCATCAGTGGTACCCGAAGGGTGGGAGCACTAGTAGTGCCCGAAGGGTGACGCCTTGTCTAGCACGATAAATCCTAGGCGTATTCCGCCTTGTTTATTCCTTAATAGCCCCAAAAGTCATTTCATGCAGATAAAAAGAGAATATAATTGGTTGACAGATAGTCCGCATACCAACTATAGTTTTCTTATAGCTATAAAATAAGGGGGGTTTTTGGGTGGATTTTAAATTAACCGAGGAACAAGAACTGATCAGAAGTAACATGCGAGAATTTGCCCTAAAGTATGTAGAGCCCATTGCGGTGGAACTTGACGAGACAGCCCGCTATCCGAAGGAAGTAATTCAAAAGCTTAGCGAGGGTGGCTGGATGGGAATGCCCTTTCCTGTAGAGTACGGTGGTCAGGGTACTGATTATTTAACCTACGCCATAGCCATAGAAGAGCTGTCACGTTCCTGTGCAGCAACCGGTTTTACCATGTCAGTTCACACCAGTCTAGCCTTAATGCCAATTTCCATTTTTGGTACCGAAGAACAAAAGAAAAAATATCTTACCCCACTGGCGAAAGGTGAGCACCTCGGAGCTTTTGCACTAACTGAACCAGGTGCAGGTACAGATGTCGGCGCAGCTACTACTACTGCTGTCCTCGACGGAGATGAATATGTATTAAATGGAACCAAGACCTTTTGTTCCAACGGCCCAGTTGCTGATACTTTTGTTACTTTTGCCTGGACTGATAAGTCTGCAGGACCTAAAGGAATGAGCTCATTTATCGTATCGAAGGATGCTCCCGGTCTTAAAATCGGCAGTCATATCATGAAGATGGGAATTAGAGCATCTCAGACTTCTGAGATTATCTTTAACAACTGTCGCATTCCCAAAGCAAATCTTTTAGGCAGTGAAGGCAGCGGCATGAAAATTGCCATGAATTGCTTCGATCATGGCCGGATAGGAATTGCAGCCCAATCAATTGGCATTATTCAAGCGGCTCTAGATGAATCCATCAGCTATTCCAAACAGAGAATTCAGTTTAGCAAACCAATTTCCAAAAACCAGGCAGTCCAGTGGTGGATTGTTGATATGGCAACGGATCTTAACGCATGCAGGTTCCTAACCTATAATGCGGGATGGTTAAAAGACCAAGGCCAACCATTTACAAAGGAAGCTTCCATGGCCAAGCTATTTTGCTCGGAAGCTGCTATGAAGCATACAGTTAAGGCGGTGCAAATTCATGGTGGTTATGGTTATGTTAAAGGTGTTAAAGTGGAACGCCTAATGCGCGATGCCAAAATAACTGAGATCTATGAAGGCAGTTCCGAAGCCCAACGCATGGTTATCGCTGGAAATATTCTACGCTAAACAAAACAAAGACTGAGCTCGAGGGACAGGTTTTAACGCCTGTCCCTTTTATTTTGATGAAACATCTTTCTAATATAGCTTCATTACATCGTGCCCAAATAGGTTATAATAATTTATCCTAATACTTAAAAGGAGATCTTTGCTATGAACATTGGCATTGACATTGATAATACCATCACCAATACTCGGGAAATTATTTTGGATTATGTCCGAATATTCGACCAGGAGAACTGTCTTAAAACCAAGGTGGATTTGTCCCAATATAGCTTGGAAGAATCCCTAATGTGGGATGCAAAGCTCATTAAGCGTTTTCTAAGCACTTATTTAGAAGATATCTATGCCAGCGTTAGACCTAAACCCCATGCTATCGAGGTAATAACGGATCTGCATCAGTGCCACTCTATTATCTTAATAACCTCACGCAACCAACGAGATCTGTCTATTACAGAATCAACCTTGGAGTGGTTATCCAGGTACCAGCTTAGCTATGACAAGTTGGTCATGAATAACACTGAAAACATGCACCACTTCAGTAAGCTTGCAGCCTGCCTGGAAAATGATATTGATGTGATGATTGAAGATCATCACGACCTGTCTTTGGAACTAAGCGAAAAAATACCGGTTTTAATGTTCGATTATCCCTATAATGCTCATCTGAATGTGAATAACATAACTCGGGTAAATAATTGGCTAGAGGTCAAAGAAATCATTCAGGGCTTGTCTGTTTGATTATTCTATCCAGCTCACCTTATCACGCAGTTCGGGGTCCAATCGGGGCGGTGCTTCTGGAAAGGCCACCGGATATCCCAGAGGCGTAACTGCTACGATCTCCTTGCTTTCCGGAATGTGCAGTATCTGGCGAATTGATGCCTCATCTTGCAGGGGGCCGGTCATCCAACAGGTACCCAATCCAAGTGCCCGAGCAGCAAGTAGAATGTTCTCCATGGCCGCGCTAGCACTCTCCAGGTTCATCTTACGTATCCCAGGTATTTTATCGGCATCGGTTAGAACCACAATAATAACCGGGGCACCACCATAGGTAGCAGCATACTGCACAAAAGCATCGCGGGCAGATTGTTCCCAGTCTGCAGTGTAAACTTCACTTATCACTTTATAGCTTTTTCCCATCTCGATTTTCTTTTCCCCAGATACCACGATGAAATCCCATTGCTGAAGGTTCCTCCCGGAAGGTGCCCAGTTCCCGGCATCTAGTATTTTAAGTATATCTTCCTTGCTAAGCAGATCCGGTTTATATTGCCGTACAGCCCGTCTGTTTTTGATGACATCAAAGAACTCCATTAAATAACCTCCTTTTTCTCAATTCTAGTTACCTTACACTACTTATTAAAAACTATACCCCACAGCAAGGGTATCCCACAACTGCTCATGTCCTATCTATGGTTGATTTTTCCCATTCAAAACTCTTTCTACCTACTCATTAATATAACTTTGCCTTTCAATAATTATCTGTGATTTTGCATTAATTCCCATCAGCAAAGGGTCAGATTGTCGTAAAGTCAGGCCGAGCAAAAAAGTTTAAGAGCAAGAGACTATGTGTCCCACAACTGTGCCCGTTCTTAAAACCTGCCCGGCAGGCAGCTCTATTACATAGTGGGCGGTCTTGATATACGGACTGATATGGTTAGGTGCCATTTGTTCGATTATATATACAATTTCATTACTTCTCGATAAAAAGAGTACGTCAATAACGATTTTCATTCCAATGCTATGTACCTTGGTACACGGGTAAATAATTAATCCTTCACCTTCAGGCATTGCTTTTTTACCTAACCATCCTTTAAGCCGGGAAAGAAAAGTATTTGCCAAACTACCTTCTTCAGCCAGTAAACGTCCATTACTGGTATTAAAAACGATGGTTTTTTGCATCATTATCCCCCCTCATAATTCTACAGAGTATCCATTAATTGAATAAAGGCAGGCCCCAGAAGTACTATAAGCAGGGTGGGAAAAATAAATAACACCAGGGGAATAAGTATCTTAATGGGTGCCTTCTGGGCTGATTCTTCCGCTCTCATCATGCGGTTAACTCTAACCTGCCGGGATTGTAACCTAAGCACATTACCAATACTAACCCCCAATTGATCTGCCTGGATTACTGAACCCAAAAAGATAGTAACATCGTTTACATTAACCCTTTCGGCCATATCTCGCAGAGCCTCCCTCCGGGGTTTCCCCATATTAATCTCCTGCAAAGCTTTCTCAAATTCAGCCGTTAAGGGTCCGTTAGATTTCTCAATTACCTTTTGCAGAGCAGAATCAAATCCAAGACCCGCTTCCACACTTACACTAAGTAGGTCAAGTACATCCGGCAGGCTTTTTAAAATCATAGCCTTGCGTTTATTCTCATTTGATTTCAAAAATAAATCAGGAGCCAGAATTCCTATTATTAGCAATAAAAACAAGTACCATCCGTTACGCAACAGTATTCCTAATAATAACGCCAGCAATAAAACAGCATATTTTAAAACTATAAAACTTTGAGCATTTAAACCGTAAGGATTGCCTGCAGCTTGCAAGCTTTTTTCATAGACCTGTTTTTTTTCGCCAGTTATTATCTTACCGGCTACACGGTTAAAATGCTGAAAAACCGGCATTAAAACCCGGTCTTTCAAGGGTTGATTTAACTCTGGAGACAAAGCGTTCTTTTCTGGCTCGCAAGTATAGCCGGCAAGTCTATCGTTTATGAGCAGCTTGGTACTATTTATAGAATAAAGAAAGCCCAGTACTAATGTTGTAACCGTAAGACTTATCAGGCTAAATAAAACAATCTCCATAATTAACCTCCCATAATATAGGCTTATAGATTAATATCAATAATTTTTCTTATAATTACTAAGCCCAATACTTCTGCAACACAGGCTGCAGATAGAACAGCTATACCCCGGGAATCAGTTATCATCACATAAAAATACTCCGGGTTTATCATCAACATCACGCCAATTAACACTACCGGAAGTAGGCCAATAATTAATCCCGATAGCTTGCCCTGAGCAGTCAGAGTCTTAATCTCCTGCTTGATTTTAGCCCTCTCGCGTATGGTTTGCGAGATATTATCCAGAATCTCAGCCAGATTACCTCCCACCTGTCTCTGAATTATTATCGCGGTTATTATCATATCCAGATCCTGGCTATTCAACCTCTTCCCCATGTTTAACAAAGCTTCTTCGTGGCTAAAGCCTAAATTCATCTCCCTTAGGGTCCAGGTGAATTCCGTTGCTATAGGGGCAGGCAGTTCTCTTCTCACCGTATCCATCGCCTGTTGAAAACCGAATCCCGCTCTGAGCGCGTTAGCCATTACCACCAGAGCATCCCCGAGTTGTTGATTAAAAGTGCGCAGACGCAGATCTTTCTGATGTTGGAGATATATATGCGGCAAAAAGGTTCCACAAATCACTGCAATTATTGCCATCCATAGGTTATTACTCAAAAAATACAGAATTAATGGCAGCACCAGTATAAGAACCACACATAAACTTATATATTCTTCGGCTTTCAATGGGATCCCGGCACTTATTAACTGGACCTGAATATTTTGGGCAAAAGAACGAGTAGCAAATAATCCTGAAATTCTTTTCAGTACCGCCTTGAAGGATAAACGATAAGACTTAGTTGGATTTTTATCGGCATTATTACCGTCTAGAACACTTGCTAATCGCTTTTGATAAAGGTCATGATGAGAAAACGACTTGAATAATGCCGTCACCGAAAAGACCACCAAGCCAAAAATTAATAAGTAAATAGCCAGTTCCACCTGCATCACCTCCTGATTAGTAGGATATAGAGAACGATACACGCATCTTTTCCCTAGGGACTGAAGAAATCTCCCGGCAGGCTTATACCCATGGAAGCTAACTGTTCCATACATTTGGGATTCAATCCGGTAGCCCGATGTTTTCCCTGCACTTTACCCTGTTCATTAATACCGGTTTTATCAAAAATAAAAACATTCTGCAGAGTAATGATATCACCCTCCATACCAAGAACTTCGGTAATATGGGTTATTTTCCGAGTACCGTCCTGAAGACGGCTCTGCTGAACAATTATATCTATGGCCGAACATATTTGTTCCCTTATCGCCCTTATGGGTAAGTCAATCCCCGCCATTAATACCATAGTTTCCAGCCGAGATATCATATCCCGCGGTGAATTGGAGTGACCTGTGGTTAATGAACCATCATGTCCGGTATTCATGGCCTGCAGCATATCCAGCGCTTCTCCGCCTCTTACCTCACCAACTACTAGTCGATCAGGCCTCATTCGCAAAGAGTTGCGCACCAAATCACGGATAGATATCTCGCCTCGGTTATCTATATTAGCTGGTCTGGTCTCCAGGGAGATCACATGATCCTGATGTAAATCCAATTCAGCCGAATCTTCAATAGTAACAATCCTCTCATCATGGGGTATGAAAGAAGATATAATATTTAGCGTACTGGTTTTACCAGCACCGGTTCCTCCGGAAACTATGATGTTTAAGCGCCCCCTGACACAGGCTTCCAGGAACCTCGCCATTGATAATGTGAGGGTATTATTTTTCACCAAGTCTTCCACCTTTAGCAATTGGGAAGAAAACTTGCGGATGGTAAGAACACAGCCGTTTAAAGCCAAGGGGGGTATAATAGCATTTACCCGAGATCCGTCCGGCAAGCGGGCATCCACCATGGGCATGCTTTCATCTATTCTCCTGCCCAGAGGAGATATAATTCTCTCAATAATGGTATACAGGTGGTTATTATCTCTGAAGACTACTTTGCTAGCTTCCAGTTTGCCCCTTCTTTCTATATATACCTGTTTGGGTCCATTAACCATTATTTCAGAGATCGTTTCATCCCTTAACAAGGGGGTTATGGGACCAAAGCCAAAAACCTCATCCTCTACCTGCATAATAATTTCCTCTTTATCATTGCGAGTATAGAATTCCAGTTCTTTTTCCAACATTAATTCCACCATTTTTCTGGTGTCCACCTCAAGCTCCCGACTGCGCACCTCACCCTCTTTTGGTGGGTTAAAATTATCCGACCCTATTTCTTTTATTACTTCCCTATGTATCTTTTGTACCAGCTCCTGAAAGCGATTGGCAGCCACTTCTCTTATACATTGAGCTGGATTTACCTGCTCACTATTTTGGCTCTGTAACCTTTTTAAAAGAGACACACAATCACCTCCCTTGACAGTCCCTTACATCAAAATATTTTCTATGAGTTGTAAAATGTTTACCATACTTTTTGAGATTGGGGCTCTGGGACTCATTTTAATAAAAGGAATACCCTGATTAAGTGAACTTACTACAAGTTTACCATCGCTCGGCACTTCAGCTCTTATTCTCATATCCAGCACCCTTTCCACATCTCTAGGCTCTATTCCAGCTACCCCTGATGAACGATTGAGTATTAGCCGGGTCCGGGGCAGAAGCTGCAAAGAACGTAGAATATCAAGCCCTTTTTTTACGTTCTTTATAGTGGGAAGATCTAAGGAGATTATTAGTAATATCAGATCCGACATTTCCAATGCCGTCAGGGTGGTTTCATCTATAAAAGAAGGGGTATCAATAAAGGTGAAATCATACATCCCCTTACATAGCTGCAATATTTTTGTAATCCCATCGGGAGTAACTAATTCAGCCAACTCTGGCTTATTAGGAGCAGCTAGAATATTTACTCCATGTCTTTCATAAAGATAATCCTTTAGTAATTCCGTCCCAGGTTCTTCACCTTCTTGCAATAACTCTGATATAGTCTTGCGGGGATTAATATTCATCATTACACTTATGTCTCCGAACTGGATGTCCAGATCTACCAAACCCACTTTATTCTTATATTTCTGAGCCGTGGCTACGGCCAAATTTGTGCACACCACACTTTTGCCTACTCCACCCTTGGTCCCAAAAATACTAATTAGCTTATTATCCTTCACCCTCGTGCCGTTTTCATTGCTTTCCAACTCCGAAGGCTTTGTTTTGATGCATTTTCTATTTAGTATTGCCACCTGTCTTACCGAAGTGTTAAGTTCGGCTGCTGACAGCGGTTTTACCAGGTATTCTTTAGCCCCTGCCAGCATAGCTTGCCTGAAGTTGGGGGTATCATCATTAACCGAAATAATGATTACAAATACCTGAGGATAATGAATCGTAATATAACGCGTAGTTTCGATGCCGTCCATTTCCGGCATATTTAGATCTATAATTACCAGTTCCGGTTCCATGCTCTTTATCTTATCAATCACTTCTTTGCCATTAGCAGCTTCGGTCATCACATCGATAGAATTATCCAATTCTAATAACTCTCTAATGCTGGATCTGCTTTTCTCATTAGCATCGGCCAGGATTACCTTAACTTTTTTCATAATCATTCCCCCGCCCTATTCATGACTAATTAGGTGCCCCAGAATATACCAGGAAATTATTTAGCTGGAAGGGAGCTAGATTTGTCCTTGATTGATCTACCGGGGAACGCAGTAAAACTCTTAGATTGCCGCGTTCGGAGGCTAAAACCAGAGGCTGTGCTTCCTGTAAAGAGACGGCCAGAGTTAGTGTTTTTCCTCCACCTGGGTTCTTTTTATCCAATATTTCCGGGTTTTCACCAATCGCCAAAACCTCAATATCCTGCAGGGTAAGAATACTATATGCGCTCATTTTTTCTGCGCCCTGAAGGCTTACTGAAGGCAAATCAATTGTCGCGATAATATCAACCCGGTCTCCGACCTTGATAAACCCTGCAACGCCGCTTATCTCGTTTACCGGTATAGATACTGCCCGTTTTGAACCTGGAATCATATATGCTAGTCTATTGGCTTTATCGGCCGAAGATAAAAGTTTTGGTCCTAATATCTCTTCGCTGGCAATAATACTGGTCGTAGCTATTTTACCTGCTACATCCTTAATATTATGCAGAGCATCTGGGTGAACATATTTGCCGGGAAGATTTTCCACCTTAAGTTGTTCAGCTTTTATTGGAGTATCTTTGTTGATGGTGACTTTAGCTATTACTACTGGTACCAGGTCATCAGGAGAATAGCGAATCTTAATATCCTGCAGGTAACGGTAAGATAGGAAAGAAGCTGCCAACCCGCAAATAATCGCTATAACCCAGTATTTTCTACTGCCTTTTAACATTCCTAGAGGCCCCCCTTATTCGCAAAGCTGTGAACCATAGAGTCCAAAATCAGAGCCATTTTCTTCAGTTCTCCCAGAAATAACATAATTGATAAAACGACCCACCACATTGCTTTCTTGCCCATTGCCGATGTAACAGTCAACCAAAAATGCCGCAAAACCAACTACCCTTATAGAGGAAGGATGGCCTCCTTCGTTAATATCCTCAACATTTACCATAGGTATTATTAGGATACGGGGACAACCATTAACATATGAATTCATACTGCACCGGGGTACGTGATGGCACTCGTTCAGCCTGTATTCGATCCCAGCTCTAGTCGGTCCCGACATATTACCCGATTCAGTTTCAATTACATCCCCTATACTTATATTTTCTGGATAACCATACTTTATATTGTCTCTATAAACATGGGCCCCGTTTCCACCCAGCCGCAAGGCTCCGAACCAACCAGAATAAGATTGATCCCCGGCACCTTCCTTCAAGATAACTTCCTGCCCGAAAGTGTAAGCCTCTTTAATTACTCCAAAGGGGACTAGCCCCCCGGTAGAAGAAATCGGCGTAATACGGGCTTTGGAACTAGCACTGACCTGAGTGGTCTCAAAACCCAATGCTCGGGCAAAGAACAGGTTCAGTTGACGATTAGCTGTTCCGCTTATTGATCTGTTGCTAACATCCACCTGAAAACTGGATTCTCCGGATAATACCCCATTCAGGTTGGCATAATTGATTGCTTGTTCCAGTGCCAGCTGGGGCTCTGCCGGAAGTTCCTGAACCCCTGCCAGCACAGCACTGTCGAGCGCATTTGCCATTTTTGCCTCGTTAAGATATTTGAAACCCACATCCGTTACCAGCGCTGTAAACCCTATCAGAACTGACATGGCAATAGCTAGCACTACCAGCACTGTCCCTTTTTCATTCCATAAGAACTTCCTAATCTTTTTTATAGCAATCACCTGCTTTGCATTACTCTACCCGCATTAAACACTGAACCGATAGGTTAACGGGATTGGGCAGTATTTCAGCAACAATAGGCAGTAATAAATCTACCGGATAGTCTATGGTCACCCCTAAAGAATCCCCCTTATCCCTCTCGGTATAGGGCGGAGATAAGGTAATCGTGAATTTGCTTTCGTCTAACCAAGCTCGCCCTGATATGATAAGATTTTGAATCTGGCTGTCATCGTGTCCCACTACTCCATAACGAGCACCCTCGCGTGACAGGTTGGTGATTACCATATAAGCCCCAAATATCCTCCCAAATTCGATAATGCCAAAAAGCAACATTAATAATATGGGTAAAACCAGAGCTAGTTCCACCAGAGCTTGACCCTGCTGCGACTTAAATACTTCTCTTAACATCTTCATTATTACCACCAACCTCTGCAATAGCTGGTTAATACGCCTAAGGCTATTGCCACTCCATAGGGATAATAGATACTGAATTCTTCGTTATTAACGCTGTCCGAAAGGTTGGCAATACCCAACCCGGATAGAACCAGACCCTTTCCCAACCGTTTTAGGGTTTCACCCAAACGCCCTTGAATTATCAATAATATTACGGCTATGATTCCGCCCCATAAGGCCATCCACAAAAAGGTGCTAATTACAAAGGTACTCCCTTTAAAAGCGCCAATCATACCCAAAAGTTTTACATCTCCTGCTCCAATACCCCCCATAATAAACGGTATCAAAAGTAGTGCTATTCCGATTGCCAAACCCTGGAGACTAAACATCAGCCCTGTATACCCGCCTGTATACACCTGATAATTTACAGCCATCGCCATTCCAATTAAGATCAGCAGGTTGGGAATACGCCTCTCCTTCAGATCGAAAATCACTGCAATTAAAAGAAGGCTCAGCAGGCAAGTATTCGTAAGCATTTGTTATCCCCCCTTAGAAAAAATAAGCCCTACTTACAATAAGCAGGGCTGAGAGGTACCGTTTTTATTGACCTCTAACTCCTCCAGCCACCGGGAGTATACTACAGGTTTGTGGTGACACTGGCAAAAAGCAATACGCGCTCGTCTTCCATTAAAGTATTGCTACAATAATAGCTACGCCTACGAAGTGAGTTCTGTAGAAACACTGGTAAAAAGAGTTACCAAATTAAGTCCCAGCGCTTTAATTACTACTATGCATACTACCGCTATCCCGGCCAATATTAGACCGTACTCTGCCATACCTTGCCCCTGTTCTTCTACCACCAATCTTTTTAACGTGTTCAACATTTCCGCCACCTCCAAATATTTTACATACTGTTTTATTTACCTGATTTTATAATATCCTTAAAGCTTCAAAAGGAATATCGGTCGTAATATTCATTTTATTTAGGTAATTTGTCCTAATTTGTCGAATCGTTCCGGATTATATGCCGTATTTTGTTTAATAAAAGCATAAATTGTTTTACTTGACACCTTAGCCCCTTTATTATATAAATATATGAACAGACGTTCATATATTTATATAATAAAGGGGGAATTCTTGATGGAATTTGAATTTGAAGATCGTTGCGATGTTCAGTGTATTCACGAAGAGAATGTTAAAGAGGTACGGGCCAATATGATAAACGAGGATACCGCCCGCGCCCTGGCAGATATATTTAAAACCCTGGGCGATACCACTCGGATCAAGTTGCTTTTTGCTTTGATGCTAAATGAGCTATGCGTTTGTGACCTGGCTGCTGTAAGCGGAGCCTCCGAATCTGCAGTCTCCCACCAGCTCAGGATTCTGCGAAACCAGAAGTTGGTCAAGTATCGCCGCGCTGGCAAGATTGTATACTATTCGCTGCTGGACGACCATGTGCAAACTCTGTTTACCCAGGGGCTAGAACATGTGAATGAGTAGGGGGAATGTTTATGGAAGCAGCAGAGGGGAAATCCCGGCTGGATATTATTCGCCTGGAAGGACTAGACTGTGCTGACTGTGCCGCCAAGCTGGAAAAACGCATACAGATGATACCAGGCGTGGAAAAAGTTCAAGTAAACTTTGGCGCTTCAAAAATGAATGTTACCCATGCGGTCTCAGTCAGCGAAATTGTGAATGTTATAAGTAAAATGGGCTATACCGGCAGCTTCGAGGGAGCAGTAACTACCCAGCCGGTTGCCTTATGGAAAGCCAAGCAGTATGCATTTTCCACAATCATGGCTGGTTTTTTTCTATTACTGGCCATCGTAATGGAATATACTGGCGTATCGGATCTACTAACCCATTCCATGTATGCTCTATGCATCATCATGGGCGGTGCTCTTCCGGCTCGCTCTGGACTATTAATGCTGTATAACGCACATGAGCTGGATATGAATGTTCTTATGGCTGTGGCTGTCATTGGTGCGGTGGCAATTGGCGAGTATCAAGAAGGAGCGGTTGTGGTTCTTCTGTTTTCATTGGGTAACTCCCTGCAGTCTAGTGCTATGGATAAGACCCGCAACTCCATCCGAGCCTTGATGAGTCTCACCCCGGATAAGGCCCTGGTACGCCGCATGGGCTTGGAGATCGTGCTTCCAGTTGCAAAAATCCAAGTAGGAGATATATTCATTGTTCGACCAGGCGAAAGAATTCCCATGGACGGACAGGTGTTGGCCGGATCTTCTTCAGTGGATCAGTCCGCAATTACCGGGGAATCGATTCCGGTTGTAAAGCAAGCTGGCGATGAGGTATATGCAGGTACTATAAACGAACGGGGTTCCCTGGAAGTTGAAGTAACCAGACTGGCCCAAGACAATACCATGGCAAGAATTATCCATCTGGTGGAAGAAGCCCAAGGTCAGCGGGCTCCCGCACAACAATTTATTGATCGTTTTGCTAAATACTATACTCCAGCGGTTATCTTAATCGCCTTCTTGGTGGCTGTGATTCCTTCCCTATTGTTCAAGGAGCCCTTTGATAAATGGCTGTATCAGGCCCTGGCCTTGTTACTGGTCGCCTGCCCATGCGCCCTGCTTATTTCAACGCCAGTCTCTATTGTTTCTGCTATCGGCGGCGCCGCGCGTAAGGGGGTACTGATTAAAGGCGGGATTCACCTGGAACAAGCAGGATCTCTTTCGGTAATAGCCTTTGATAAGACCGGCACCCTGACCAAAGGTAAACCGGAACTAACTGACCTGATTGCATTGACCGGAGACGACTACGAATTACTCTCCATTGCTGCCGCAATTGAGTCCCGCTCTGAACACCCACTGGGCGAAGCTATCTTGCAATATGCCAAGAAACGGGACATTACCATTCCGTCAGTGACTGGTTTTGAAGCCATCCTTGGCCTTGGAGCCCAAGGAGAAGTCAACGGAAAGATTTATTATATCGGCAATATACGCTTCTTTGCAGAGCTGAATATCTCCCTATCCTTAGCACAGATGCTGGAAAATTTACAGAATGAGGGGAAAACTGCTATGCTCATAGGCAATGATGAGCAAATTATGGGTGTGATTGCTGTGGCAGACATCATTCGAGAAAACAGCCAGTCAGCCATCGAAAAACTGCGACGCTCCGGTATCAAGAAAGTAGTCATGCTAACCGGTGATAATGAAGCGACGGCACACGCCATTGCTCGGAAAACCGGAGTTGATGATTTCACCGCTGGCCTCCTGCCAGAAGATAAAGTCAATGCAGTCAAAGACTTGTTAGCACGATATGACAAGGTAGCCATGGTAGGCGATGGTGTAAATGATGCTCCAGCTATGGCAATAGCTACTGTAGGTATTGCGATGGGGGCGGCAGGTACAGGTGCGGCACTAGAGACTGCTGACATCACCCTTATGTCTGATGATCTGTCTAAACTTGCCTATACCATCAAGCTCAGCCGCCAAACCTTGCGGGTCATGAAGCAAAATATCATCTTTTCTCTGCTGATCAAAGGACTTATCCTGTTGCTAGTAATTCCCGGATGGTTAACCTTATGGCTGGCAGTTATAGCAGATATGGGAACTTCGCTGCTCGTCACCCTAAACGGGATGCGATTGATACGGGTTTCAGATCAGCAGGACTAGGGACTTTCAATAAATAAACCAGTCATTTACTCCGGTCTTTTTTAGGCTAGAAAAAAATAAGGATGGCCAAGACCAGGAAGGAATGGGTAAAGAAGAAGATGGCACTGGCCCTCTCCACCCGCCAGTTAAATATATGGCTGAGCAGGGCCTTGCCAATAAAGAAACGGTTCAGACTCACTGCGATTCTAATAAGATGATAACTCTCTACAGCTATGAAAAGGGCTGTCAAAGCTATCATAACCGGATTGTTAATCAATACTATGGTCAGCCAGAAATATAGCATTTCTACCAATAGCGAAAGGAAGAACATAGCCCAGATATAGCGTTTGCTCACCGCACCTTTAGTGATAATCCATTCAGCCAAGGCTTTGATCATTTGAACCTCAAAACCTTGGGGATCACCTCTCATGATTCTAATAAAATAGCTGGTATATACGAGGCATATTATTCCTGCCAAAACTACCAATATCACGCCCATCGTTCCACCGCCTTCCGCTGAGTTATAAGGCCGAGGCAGATCTGGACACATTGTTTATGGCGTGCCTGATTTCCCCCATGATATATTTGCGATCTTCGGGTTTATGCACATAGTCCAGGTGGTCTACATTCAGAATCAAAAGATGGCCAAGGTCGAAGTCCCGGTAGTTTTTTTCGTAAAACTGGTTTAACATATCCCAGTATTCCCGTTCTACCTCAACCTCATCAGCGCGTCCCCTCCGATGAATCCGCCGAATGGCTTCATCGGTACTTGCCTGCAGGTAAACCATCAGTTTAGGAGGGTTAACATGTTCCAGCAGGGTATGTAAAAGGTTGTTATAAACAGCATATTCCTCAGGGCCTAAGTAACCTTGTTTTAGGTACATGAGGGCAAATATCCGATCGGAATAAATAGAGCGATCCATAACCGCCTGGCCTACCCTCATAGCCTGCTGGTACTGCTTAAAGCGATTAGTCAGAAAATTTGTCTGCATGGCAAAAGCCCATTTTTCACGATCATAAAAAAATTTATGGAGTAGTCTATTTTCATCTTCGAACATCTCACTGAACGGCTTTAACTGCATCTCTTCACAGATGATCTTTACCAGACTGGATTTGCCCACTCCAGTTACCCCATCCACAACAATTTCAACCTTATTATCTTTTAGCAACTTTAGTCCCCTCTCCCACCGCTGAGCGACTTTTTAGTTTAGCTATGGCTCTTTCCAACCCTTCTACCGTCAATTCCTCCATAGGAAATACCTGCCCTATGGTTCTGATGGTAAAAGCACCTTCCACCCATTCCCAATACTTTGCCGGCAAGGGGTTAAGCCATACTGAGTATTCAAAGTGCTGGCGTATACGCTTCAACCAATCAATGGCGGGTTGTTCATTATGTAAATCCCAGTCGATAATTCCTCCAACGCGCATCAACTCGGAAGGACCCATGCTGGCATCACCAACGATAATTATCCGATAATCGGAATCACAGGTGCGCAGCACGTGTTCGGTGTCGGTATAGTCACTACCTCTACAACTCGGGTCATGATAGAGCCGGTCATAGATACAATTATGAAAATAGAAGTTTTTCAGGTCCTTAAAATGATTGGATTTATTTACCGCCGTAAACAACTGGTTGCACAGGCGGCTATAAGACAGCATAGAACCTCCAGCATCCATAAACAGCAAGACCTTCATACTGTTCACCCGGGGTCTCGCCCATACCAATTCCAAGCGGCCTGCATTCTGGCAAGTCTGATCAACTGTGGCATCCAAATCCAGCTCTTGCCTGGCTCCGTCCAGCCGAGTGGTAAATTGCCTCAGCTTACGCAAAGCCAATTGAAACTGCCGAACACCCAGGGTCTCATCGGTGCGAAATTCCTGGAAACGCCTCATGCCGGCTACCTTTACTGCCGATAAGTTCCTGGTATTGCCGCCAATACGGATGCCCCCCGGATGATAGCCGGAATGTCCAAACGGAGATGTACCCCCAGTACCTACCCAGCGATTACCGCCATGATGCTCCTCATTCTGTTCCGCCAATCTCTCTTCGAGCATTCGCTTCATCTCTTCGATGTCGAGCTGATTATGGTTCTGCCTCATTGCATCAGTTATCTCTTGCGGTGGAAGTTCCTTATTCAGCCAATCCCATATTTTATCAGGGAGCCCCTCCGGGCTTTCCAAGTCTCCCATATAGCTGGCGAAGGCTAAGTCGAACCTGTCATAATGGGCCTCAGTTTTAACCAACAATGCCCGACACAGATAATAAAACCCTGTTAAGCTCGAACCTGCCATATCCATTTCAAGGGCGTCCATCAGACTCTGCCACTCGTTCATAGAAACGGGAACCCCAAAATTTCTTAAGTAATAAAAAAACTCAGTAAACAAATTTTTTCTCCTAACGATTCCAATAGCTGCTGCGAGACTGGACCTTGGTCTGAGTTTTATTATGGAGCTGGTTCAAGAGTGTATCCAGATCCTCGTTTTTCTTTAAAAGCACACCCAGAAAGGGCATATCCTGCTTGATTTTATTAGGACTAATCCCCCCTACCACCAGCGCCTGCAGCCAATCTATCAATTCGCTGGTGCTGGGCTTTTTCTGCATATTAGGAATATTTCGAAGCATATAGAACGTTTCCATAGCCTGTTCAAGTAAACGCTTATCCAGATTGGGATGATGCACTTTTATTATCTGAGCCATTTCTTCCGGGTCAGGGAAAGCAATATAATGAAAGATGCACCTTCGCAGGAAGGCATCAGGTAATTCTTTCTCCGCATTGCTGGTAATAATGACGATGGGCCTGGTTTGCGCTTTTACCGTTTCCTTGGTTTCCGGTATATAATAGGTCATTTGATCCAATTCCCATAGAAGGTCATTGGGAAACTCCAGGTCAGCTTTATCGATTTCATCGATCAACAGCACTACCTGCTCACTGCTCTGGAAGGCCTCACCCATTTTGCCGGCTCTGATATACTGCTTAATGTTAGCCACATCATGATCCTTGAACTGGCTATCATAAAGCCTCTGAACTGTATCATAAATATACAGTCCCTCCTGAGCCTTGGTAGTCGATTTTATGTTCCAAATATAAATATTCTTGCCCAGAGCTTCAGCTATACTCAAAGCCAACATGGTTTTGCCGGTACCCGGTTCCCCCTTGATTAAGAGGGGCTTTCCCAGAGCCATTGCAATGTTGATGCTGTTCCTCAACTCATCACTTACGATATAATCAGATGAGCCCTGGTACTGTGTCATGTTCTGTGTCATACCTAATAATTCCTCCCGTATTTACGAATAAAATTCTATAATCAAGTTGAATATTACCAGATATCGGGTATCTTCGTCAACGCGTTCACAACGCAGCGCATTTACCAGCCAAATAGCCGGTGGAAAATGCTGCTTGCAGATTATAACCACCTGTATACCCATCTATATCTAAGACCTCTCCAGCCAAAAAGAGCCCTTGCACCAATTTTGACTGCATGGTTTTGGGATCAATTTCTTTTACATTTACCCCGCCTGCGGTAACGATCGCCTCCGCTATAGGTCTGGTGTCATATATAGTCAACTGCAGGTGTTTTAACAGATGCACCATACCCAGCCTTTCACCGCGGTTAATCTGGTGGCAGGCCTTCCCAGAATCAATCCCACTCAACCGGATAATCACAGGTATTAATTTTTGGGGCAAAAGATCATCCAAAGCGTTTTTAAATATTTTACGAGAATACTTGTTCAAATCTCGCTGCAAACGTTCATCCAGTTTTTCTTCACTCAAAGCCGGTTTAAGATCCAGCTCGATAGTAACCGGTTTTTTATGCTGATACAAGTAACCCCCTATACCATGGCTCATAGAAAGAATAATTGGTCCAGATAAACCAAAATGGGTAAAGAGTAGTTCGCCACAATCCTCATTGATTTTCTTTCCCAGAGCGTTATAAGCTGTGGCCTTGGTATTTTTAAGGCTGAGTCCCTGTAAATCTTTAACCCATTCCTCGCGAGCCATCAATGGCACTAGCCCGGGACGCGGCTCTACGATGCTGTGCCCGGCTGCAGCCGCCCATTGGTATCCGTCGCCGGTAGAACCAGTCCCCGGATACGACATGCCGCCGGTAGCAATAATAACCGCTTCTGCCGGCAGTCTCCCCCGCTCACAGTTTACGCCCACAACCTTACCGGATTCAATAGCAATCCCTTGAACTGCTGTAGCAGTCTGAATTTTTACTCCAGCTCGTTTCATGTTCTCATAAAGCAGCCCTACGACCTCCTCTGCATTATCCGATTCAGGAAATACCCGATTGCCCCGTTCTACTTTGGTTTTCAAGCCGCGCTGCTCAAAGAATGTTATGACATCCAGATTGGAAAACTCGTGGAAAGCACTGAATAGGAAACGTCCATTACCCGGAAAACCCTTTATCAATTCGTCTTTATCTACAGACGAAGTAAGGTTGCAGCGACCTTTTCCGGTAATGCTTAGCTTTCTGCCCACGCTATCTTTTTTTTCCACAATGGTCACCGCAGCTCCTTGGTTAGCGGCAGTAATAGCTGCCATCATACCTGCTGGGCCGGCACCGATTACTATAATTGGCTTCATCTATAGTCCTCCTGATTTTCCTTCCTGCTTGGTAGCAGAATATTTATCTTTTTTCGTTAATCACACTAATATCCTCCCCCTTTTAATTGTTAATACTAACTAAAAGGAGTACAATATGTATTATATATTGTATTGGAAACGGAGGAATATGAAAATTGGATAAGTCTTCTCATGAAAATGTTCACCGGCCTGTTGGAGATACGCCATCAAAACCGAGGGTTCCCCGGTTTATTTTTGTCGTAATAATAGCTGGTTTGGCAGCACTGTACTGGTATGCAGCCTATGGGGATACACCGGCCCCGGAAAAAACCGTGAAAACTTTCTACCAAGCTTATTTTGATCGTGATTTCGATACCGTAGCTAATAACTTGAGCGTGTTTTGGTCGGTACGCCTTTTGCCTGATTATGCCAATATGACACCGGAACAACTTCTAGAAAATAGAACTAAAATTGAAGCCGATGTAAGCAAAGTAATTGCTGACATCGAGAAGGAAAATTCGATTCCTAAAGGCGTTTCCATCGAAGTAATGAAAGAATATACCAAAATGGGTAAAAACAGCGCCATCGTTGTTTATAGCTTTAAAGAAAATGGGAAAGATACCGGTATGGAGACTGCCCTCCTAATTAAAGAAAAGGATCAATTGCGGATCTTTAATATGTCCCCCATGGATCCCCAGACTCTTGAGCAGATCAAAGAGGTTGATATGAATGTCCTTGATGAGAACTTTGACAGCTTGTTGAAAACCGGGGCAACCAAATAAGAAACAACGTCGATAATTTTAAAAGGAGTATAATAGGTTAAAACCTATTATACTCCTTTTTTTGCCGCATTAGCGTTTATCATCCTTATAACGCAGACCCGCTGGGAATGACTGCACCCATCTCAATGTCCACACCGGAACTGATCTTGCAGTCAGCACCGATCACCGCTCCTTTAATAGTGCTATGATCCCCGATAATGGTATCATTCCATATTACTGAATCGCTAATCTTGACACTATCACCTATACTGCATCCGGAGCCTATAACTACGGTACCTGTAAAACTTACACTTTTGCCGACTTGGACCCCTTCCCCCAGCAAAACCCTGCCTCCACTTTTACTAGAAAGCAGCCTTCCCCCCGTTTTCACACGCACCCTGCCTGCCAGAACATCGGCATTAGCCTGCCGGTAACGATCAATATTACCCACATCGCACCAGTAGTCATCTACTGTAACACCATAAAATGGGCACCCTGCTTTTACGAGATGCGGAAACACCTGCTTGCCGAAGTCGTAAAATTGCCCGGCAGGTATGTATTTAAAAATCTCCGGCTCAAACACATAAATCCCAGTATTTGCTACCCTGCTTAAAGCTTCCTCAGACCGGGGTTTTTCCTGAAAGCTCTTTATAAGTCCATCATCACTGCAAATAACAATCCCAAAATGCTCAACATCCTCCACTTCTTTCAGCGCAAGGGTAGCCAGGGCTCCTTTCCGCTTGTGAGTTTTAACTAGTAGAGCTAGATCTATGTCTGTCAGGGCATCCCCACTTATAATTACAAATGTTTCATCCAGGAACCAATCACAACGTTTTACCCCCCCGGCTGTACCCATGAGTTCTTCTTCTCGAGAATAATCCATGGATACCCCAAATGCCTGTCCATCGCCAAAATAGTTACTAATATAATCTGTATGGCAATGCAGGTTGGCAATAATGCTTCTAAATCCATGCTCTGCCAATAGTTGTACGGTGTTAGCCATCAAAGGCCGATTAGCCATGGGAATCATCGGCTTGGGAATATACGTTGTCATAGGCATTAGCCTGGCTCCAACCCCCGCCGCCATTATCATCGCTTTCATATTACTGTCCTCCTGAACACTATTAAATATTCCTCAGCCCCAAATCAATATAACATGAACTCCCATAAAAGTCAGCCTTAGCCACCACATTTTCACCTACATGCATTTGTTCTGATGCTTTTGGTCTGACTTTGAAAAGTCTAATATATGCGTATGGGCAGATATTTATCAGCAAAACGATTAAATAATATATTCCATTGTTATATTTATTTGCTTCCCTTATAATGAACCTAGTTCATAAAGACGAGTAGGAGGCAAGATACCGTGCCTAAGATTATTGAAAATCCACAGGCAATCATACTGGAGCATGCACGTAAAATTCTTGACGCAGACGGATATGGAGCTTTAAACATGCGCGCTATCGCCAAGTCTTGCGGGATAGCCACCGGAACCATATACAACTATTTTCCTACCAAGCGACATCTCCTGTTACAGATGATGACGAATTACTGGGATACACATTTTGTATGCATAGACAAAACCACCGCCAGCGATGAAGAATTACTTGCCAAACTCAAAAAAGTTTTCGATATTATGGAGGCATTTGTGCTTTGCTTTCGGGATGTGTGGGTGAGCATGCGGAGTGAGAACGAATCCATTTGTACACATGAACATATTCCCCCCGGCCATGATTACCTGCAAAGACTAGCAGAAAAGGTTGAGCTTATTCTGATAATCGAGGAAAAGCGGGATCCAACTGCCCTCAATTATCCTTTAGCAGCCAGAGACATGGCTAACTTTATCGTCCAAAATTATTTCATTATATGTCAAATGAGAAGTCTACCCTACTCATCACTAGAAACCTTGCTGCTCAAGGTTTTACAGTAAGCCCCCTTCGTTATGGCGAATAAAAGTTTAGGGGACACACCCCTTACGGGGAATGTCCCCGTAAGATCCTCGTATAGATAAATGGTGGAAAGAAGGCTTATAGTTTGAAGTCAAAAACAACAACAGCTGTATTTATCATGTTCATCCTGGGTATTTTTATGGGAGCCATTGATAGCGGAATAGTTTCCCCCGCACGAGAGATTATTGAGAATAGTTTTGGCGAAGGCAGAAACAGTGGAATCTGGATGATAACCCTTTATACTCTCTGTTATGCTATTGCCATGCCTATTGTAAGTAAGATGGCCGACCGTAAAGGTCATAAAAAAGTATTTGTTTGGGGTGTTGCTCTTTTTGGCCTGGGGTCATTGCTCTGTGGTTTAACTAATTTTTACGGCAACTTTAGCTTTTTCCTTTTTGCGCGAGTGATACAGGCCGTTGGAGCTGGTGGGATTATGCCCATTGCGACAACGGTAATCGGCCTGAGCTTTCCAGAGGAAAAAAGAGGCTTTGCCTTGGGAATGGTGGGAGCAATTTTCGGGGTAGCTACTATTATTGGACCTAGCTTGGGAAGCGGCATATTGGGCCTAGCTGGAATTAATGGCTGGGGATGGATATTTTTTATCAATGTACCTATTAGCCTATTGATCATTTTTCTAAGTACGCGCATGGAAAATACTTTTATTGAAGAAAACAAACCGATGGATTTGGCAGGTGCAATAACTATTGCCGCAGTTATTGCTACCCTTCTATATGGCCTCACCAATTTAGATTTCTTTCACTTATCCACGAGTATACAAGATCTAAAGGTTTTCCCTTATCTCCTGGCCTTTATACTGCTAATACCAGTGTTAGTTATGGTCGAAAATAAAGCCGTAGATCCAGTTTTAAATATTAAATACTTTAAAAATAAGAAGATGATACTGGTCTTTATGGTAGCCTTTATTACCGGTATCGGCATGATGGGAACAGTGTTTGTCCCCCAGTTTGCAGAAAATGTTTTGAGAATTAAGGTGGGCAGCGGGGGTTACTTGATTACCCTGTTGGCTGTTTTTTCTGGAATTTCAGCTCCGCTCAGCGGGGGCTTGACCGATAAGAAAGGTGCCCCATTGGTATTGGAAATCGGGTTTGCATTTATCGTAATGGGGAGTCTTTTTTTGGGCTATGTTGCCACCAGTACCCTGAGTCTTAGCAGCGTAATAATCGGCCTTGCTCTGGTGGGATTTGGGATAGGATTTACTATGGGAGCACCTTTAAATTATCTGGTATTACAGAGTGTTCCTGAAAAGGAAGGTACCACAGCCATCGCCACCATGTCCCTAATTAGATCTATTGGGGTGACCGTTTCCCCTGGGATAATGATTGGCTTTATTGTACAAGCCTCCAAAAATCTCCCCCCCCGCTTAACAGAACTGCTGCAGCAGACTATGAATACAGCTGTACCCAGCATGGGTATGCCTCCTGGGCTCGTTAGCAACGGGGATAACACCAATGCATTCTCTAATTTGCAGACAGCAGATGTTACCAGTATTGTGGACCGCTTAAAGAGTGGTATCCAGCATACGGTACCAGAGCAGGTCTCCCCTATGGTGATGCAGGGCATTGAAAGCATGCGTTCCAGTATTGAAAATGTATTCCAGAGTACCTTAAATGCTGGCTACACCAATATGTTTACCGCCTCGGCAATTATTGCCGCCGTAGGGTTTATAATCACAGCACTATTAAGAAGATCGATGCGAACTGCTAAAGCCAATCACTGACCGGTCTAAACAAATATCAAAAGAACTGGCAGAAAGCTTTCAAATATTTCTTTAATATACTATCTATTCCTGCCGTCTAAGGACGGTAAATTTACACGATAACACAGATGATTTGTTGTTTACTATACAGCCGAGCCATCTTGTAAACTAATGAACCTGAAATGATACGTAATTTTGCTAGGCCAGTTCAACAAGTAATAATCATCCTCACTGGCCTTGGGGCCGCAATTATGAATCATCAGCGGAACTCCGTCCCGTCCCCTTTGATCCGATATTATGCCAATATGTTCAAGTGGCAGGCCAAATACCACAATATCACCCGGCTGCCAGTTGGTTAAATTAGTAACATCTCCCGCAACTATTTCTGTGGTCAGCTCCTGCCCATAGCGCTTAAAGAACACCTGCAAGTTACTCACTCTCCTGAAATCAATGCTGGGATCAGGATCGCGTCCTGTTGCTCCATAAGCTTTAGGGTTGTTTTTAATATCTTCATCTACCATTTTCTTAAGATCATAGCCGGCAGTTTTAAAAGCCCGCCATATTACATCCGTACATGCGCCTCTGCCCTCCGGCGGGTATCCACCCTGAAAGTAAGATCCGTCATAAACGGTGCCTTTTTTCACTTCCTGGCGCGCTCCATTTACAATATCGATGGAATCGGGAATGCCATTTTGGTTTTGATCCTGAGCAGAAAGCAACTGCGGAACTTCACATTTAGGTACCTGGTATTGGCTTACTAACAGATTAGAAATACCTAATCCGCTTAGTATTTTTCCATATAGTGGGTATAATAGTACTAGTCCTACCACTGCCACCAATAATATAAGCCAGCGTTTCTTGCCGATCAAGTCAATCACCTCAGCGATTTTTATATAAAAATATGTTGTTTCACGAGTCAAGGTAATAGAGTGGGTTGACTGATATTTTCAAGAGTGGATTTTTAGCTATTGAAGAAAAACCTATGGTATATATCTAATCTAGCTTGTCAACAGAAACAATCATTGGGATCGTGTTATTATCCTCAATAAAAAATTCTATTATATAAGTTCGGCTTTTTTCTGCGTGGATGATATCCCCATTTTCTAGCAACTTTTCTAAAGCAGCATTATAGTCCAGCCCCAAAGCCTTAGAATTAGCCAAAAGAAATTTTTCATTTCCCCCCGCCTCATAGTAACTATTTACATCAAACCCATATTCATTGGCTGTAGCGGTATAATAGGTATAATCACCTTTATGCCGTTCTTTTAATTCGATTAAATCATAAATCATAGTATTGCTATTATAGCTTTCGGGCCAGGGTTTATAGGATGCGCCGTCATACATTACCGATTTCCTATAGGGTTGATGCTCAATTTGAGGATATTCATTATTAGGTGCGGCAAAGATTTTACGCAGCCGTGCTTCAGCCTGATATTGGGGTGCTTTCTCAGGGAAAGTGCCAAATTCACCTGTCCATGTAAAAAGCATATATGACATAGCTGCACCTATAGACTCAAAATCATACCATTCTACCTCAGGCATAAAGAAAAAACGGTAATCCTCGCCCATCTGATTAAATTCCCGTTTAATATTATAGGTGATGTCTATACTTCCATCTGGTGTGATATTGCTGTCTTTAATCGCTGCCAACAAAGCGCCTATACCGGGAGGATTGTAATCAGCCGCCAGTGCCTGCCAATCCATATCGATTTCATTTATTGGGTTCTTTCTATCAGTGCCAACATTTTCAACAATCCCATAGCCACTGGATTGCAGGATTTGAGTAATATACCATCCTTCCTGACCATTATTAAGCAGCTTTTCTACCACCATTTTTTCCGTGGCGGTGGAATATGGCGGGTTAAGTTTATTCTGGCTTATTATGGTTATAGGGCCTACCCATGGGCTTGAACCGCCTGTAACCCAGTATGTCCCGCGGACCTGGTAACTTTTGTCTGCTTCCTGGCGCAGCTGTGGCGATAAGGCTGCATATTGCAGGGTTCCATTGCGCGTCTGTTCGCCCCGGCCCCATAATTTTACGGCTTCATCAGCACTGGCCGGAATAAGGGTGTTTTCTATCAGGGCAATCTCGGATTTGATTTTGTCCAGATCAGGGGTCTGAATAGATAGTACATTGGTAGTCTGGTCATAATTGACCTTGGCCTTGAATAAGTATTCCAACCAGTCCATGGGCAGGTAATAATGGTCCTGGTGATTTACGATGCTATGGACCCACATACTATGTTCATAGGAGCCAGCGTCACTGGTAATATGTATGTCAATCTGATCGCGGTCGATGGGCAGAGTCAGGCCCACTCTCTCCGGTTTAAATTGTTTCAGCTCTAATACCCATGCACGGTTGGGCACACTATAGGGTAGATCCAGGGTTTTGGCCTTATCCGGGAGTGGCCAGATTTGCTCATCCTGTTTATTAGCTTTGGATTGCAGACCATTGGCATAGGAAGTCAATTTTTCCATATTATAAAAATCCTGTGAGGTCTTAATGGTTACCGTACGGGTTTCGGAGTCCCATTGTACGGAATTGGCTCCCAATTGCTCAGCCGCCCAGCGCAAGGGAACCATCACCTGGCCTTCGATTATATCCATATCAGCCGGAGCATTCACCAGCGAACCGTTTATTTGCACCGTCAATGAAGGAGCAGCCAAAACAGGCCTGCTAAACAATGCCACTATTAACCCCATTAACATTAAAAATATTGCTGATCGCTTCATCCTAAATCTACCTTTCATTATATACTCCTAGCTGCTCGATGTTTGCAATAGATATTTGGAATGTTTACTGTTGCCGATTTGCGATTAGACTATCTCTTAATTTCTGCCACATGCCATCATTTATTACACCCAATCTCCATAGCGCTACACCGCCCAGATTATAGCGTTTAGCAATCCCTACTTTAGTGGCTATGCTTTCGGCAGTTTCGCTGGGGGCGGAAATGCCCAGTATCAGTTTATTTGCAGGGACTGACTTACAAGCCATTTCAACGGCCTGTTTTACCAGGTTCACGGGCTCGGGCTTGGAACCGTAGTCATAGGCCATGATAATGATACGGTCAGCAATTTGCCCCAGGGCCTGGTAGTCGTAACCGGGATAAGCGCTGTTGGGGGCATGCAGGGTGAGGGTGAGTCCAGTACTGTTAGTCTTCAGCTCTTGATCAAGCAGCTTGACAAAGCTGGTAAATCTCTGCTGTACCTGTTTGAGCTGTTCCCCACTGTCATTAAAGCCTAAACCCTCGAAATCCAGGTTAACACCACTGTAGTGCTTGGCTTCTTCGCTTACAGCTTTTACCGTCCGGGTTATGGCTATTGGGTCGTTTAACAGTAAGGAAATAGTACCATCGCCATCGGTCACATGGATTACCATTTCGCTCGACAGTTTATACTGTTTAGCACTATTTAATACCGTCTCCCAACCGTCAGGACGCTGCCACCCGGTACGGCTTCTGTCAAGCAGGTTACCCTGTTTATCGATACTGTACCAGCCCAAGGCCAGTTCAGATATTACATCAGTGTTACCTGCGGTGGCAGTGGGATAGGTATGGCCAAAGAGATTGGTCCAGCTGCTGGTTTTGCTATCACCCAGAGCATAAAAGCCTATAACCGTCATGGCTTGGCGGGGAGTGATGATGCTAACCTGATGTATGGTATCATTCCAATACACCTGACAGTTGAAGGTTTCACTGAAGAAGCGCAATGGAATCAGGGTGCGCCCATCTATTATTTGTGGTGCAACATCCAGTGTCATAGGAGTGTTATTACGATAAGCAGTCCGATTATCAATCTGCAACCGTACTGTTGTATTGCCGTCAGTTGCATTTACGGCACGGGTTTGATTATCCCAGCTTACATCTATGTTCATGTCCTCCGCTATGGCCCTGAAGGGCACCAGGATACGATCGTTCTGAATAATAGGTAAAACCTCGAGGTTTAAGGATAATCCGTCGATTAACACTGAAGCGTTTTTCTGATCCTGAGCCTGAGCAAATAGGGATTGGCTAGCAATCAGGATTAGCGCCATCAATAAGGCTGATAATATTCGTTTCATTATGTAAACACCTCCTGGATAGTTTTACGTTTTGACATTTGTGTATCTTGCAGTAGAGGTGTGAAAATAACGTAATCGCTTTTGTCTTTTTATTATAGTTCACAAATGCCAAGTCTTAGACTCGTCAATCCATTTCTTTGACGATTTTGGGCTGAGTAGAATGGGGTGGAAGTTCCATTTGCCGCTTGTGCTCTGTGGCAACGGGGATAACCTGACCTTTAATAATCGGTAAGGGTTACATTTTTGCTGAATATCCTTCTTTTTCTGCGTTTCCAAGCAGATATAAAAAAGCAGGCGCCGGAATTCGCATTACCGGAATTCTTGTGTTATGAGAAGTTATTCCGTAATCTTCTATCCTTTTCGTAATTAATAACGCACCCATTACCTTTGCCTTCTCATCATTAGTTAATTCAATAATGGCATCGCTTTCTTTAACATGGGTGTTTTCTCTATATTTAACCTCGCACAATATTCTACCTTGTGGTATTTCTACTACAATATCAATTTCCTTTTCATTTTCCTTAACCCTGCGATAATAGCCAACCTGTGCATTAGAAGTATAGTAAAAAGCTGCAATATGCTTATAAACCGCAGTTTCCACCATTATACCCATTTCCTCCGGGTTAGTTATAACATCCTCTAACATAAGTACAGCATTCCTGATTGCCGCATCTGCTACATATATTTTTGACCTGCCTTTGAGTATGCCTTTACCATCAACTCCGATTGGATCACTTATATATATTAAGTTAGATTCTTTAAGAAACTGAATATAATTAGTGATCGTTGACTTATTCATATTGTCTAACTCTTTGCACATCGCTGTAACGTTGATAATGCTTGAGGAATTCATGCATAAATATAAAAACACTTTTTCCAATTGCAGTGGGTTACGAACATTAAACAAGGATAAAACATCTCTTTTAATAACCTTATCAACAACATCCTCCCTAAGCATACGCTGAGCTCCATAATCGTCCTTAGATAAAGCAAGCTCAGGAAAGCCTCCCACGGTTAGATATCTATTAAAATGTTGCTGCAAAGGCGCAAACCGATTCATTAAATCGCTTAAATCAGCCTTATCCATCTTATATAACTGGGTTGGTCTAATTCCAGAGGGTAAATCCGGTCTTTGCGGCAGCTGTAATAATTCGCAGTATTCATGAAAAGACAAGGTGGGTATTCTCAAGACGTTCCAACGCCCAACACCACTATCTGCTGAACCTTTTTCTAAAACCGGACTTGCTGAACCAGTAGCTACCAATCTTAGATTAGGACGTGTATCGTATAAAACTTTTACCCAACGTTCCCAATCTTCTGCGTACTGGACTTCATCAAAAAAGAAATAAATCTTTCCGTCAGTTGGATATGCATTTTCATATGCTCTAAGAACACCTTCGAAGCCACCCAGCTTTAATATTGGGTTGTCAAAAGAAAGATAGACGATATTGCGAGGGGCCACGCCATGAGACAGTAGTTCAGATATTAATTGATACATTATAGTAGTTTTGCCAACTCTACGAGCGCCACTTAGTACAACAAAACGTCTTAAATCACTATGAAACAATGTTCTATGCGCTTCGTAAAACGCAAAACGTCGCTTGGGCGGAGCATAGCTTTCAGCCATTGGTATTCCTCGCCACCATGGATTATATTGGATTAACAAATTGAGTAATTTTTCATCTGAAAACATCGCCATCGACATCACCTCAAGGTAATTATATAATGCAACAACCTTTTAATCAATAATTATGTATATTATAATATCCATTGTTTCATTATTTATTCTCATAAGGAGAGTATTCAACTGTAATATAAGCACAGAAGTCCGTCCCGGCATTCCGAAAATTTATGAAGCAGGATTGACAAATGCAATTTATTACCATAAAATCAAACTAGTCGATCATCTTTGGTACGAAGGGTATGGTATTGTGAAAATTAACAATCAATCCATTATTGAACGAGTTAAAAAAGAAGGACATAATTTCATTATTCTACAAGGTGTTAAAGGTTGGAATATGGCCATGCTGGCCGCCAAAACCGGGATGTCCAAAGATACCCTCTATAGGATGTTTTCCTCCAAAGAGCAATTAATCAAAGAGATTCTTATTGACGGAATCTTAGAATATCAAAATACCATTGAGCGCATTTCTCACGCAGATAGAAGTTACCCAGATTTATTTCTGGAGGTTATAGTGCAATTTGCTGAGTTTGCCTCTCGCCTATCCATGGAAAACGTCAAAACAGTTCTACTTGAATATCCGGCTATTGAAGAAGAGTTCTCACAAGCCCAAAACCGTTATTTCAACTCAATTTCCGTCTTCTTGGAAAGAGGTAAGAGCATCCAATATTTTAGACAGGATGTAGACATCGCCCTTTTAATACGTATTTTCAACGCCTATACCCTACACTTTTTGAAATATGCACATCCCGACTCAATAAAGGAGGATTTGAAGATGCTGGCAGATTATCTTCTAAAAGGGATAATAAATGAACCGAAAACTACTTAGAAATTATGAACGGAGGCGGATACCTATGAGCTACCAAGTATTATTCTACTTATCTCTGCTTAATGCTGTCCTGCTAATCGATCACGAAATCGATTCAGCCTACTGGCAGGAATGGAATCTCTTTCCACCTATGCAGAAAGGCGGGATTAATGGTTTCTTAACCTTTCATATCCCGCTGCTCTTCATCATTCTTTATGGTTTAGTACTGGTTCATGATTCAAGTATATGGGGTATCCTCATATCAATGCTAGTGAGTGCAGGTGGCTTATTCGCTTTTTTCTTTCATTTCTATCATCTTAGAAAGGGAAGACCGGAGTTCAATACTAACTTTTCCAAGGCCCTTCTTGTGTCAACATTACTAGTTTCACTGGCTCAAATGATTGAAAGCGTAGGGCTGCTTTTGTAATACATCGCTATTACAGGAAATCTCCAAATCGGATCGCAATTACAATGCTTTTATCAGCTTAAATTGATTGAAAGATTGAGCCTCAGGCAAATATCACGTATGACTGGTGTGTGCTTTAACATCGTCAAAAGGGCATAATGACACAACAAAAACGTGCCCTGGCGTCCTGCCACAAAGCACCTTTTATCCAAATCAAACAAATTACGGTTCACACCTACCAGTTTTACCACTCAGACGGAAGCTTTATTGTAACCGCAACTTTCCCCGAGGATGAATGGTTTTATGGGTATGTGCTGTCATATGGTAATTATGCAGAGGTTTTGGAGCCAAGACATATTAGGGAGACTAAGATTGAAGTTGAATAGTGCTGTAAAATCAAAATTTAGTATGCAAAATGATGCCCCCCTTCAAAAAGACAGTCTGTTTTTTCACTGTCTACTCTGAAGGGAGCATATCTGATAGCTGCAGAGGTGGTTTAAGTTAAGGTCAGGGTCTATTAATGAATTTGCAGTGCTTACTGGTTCAGCCTTTTCTTCATCAGCATATAATTGATACTATCTACCATAGCCTGCCAGGAGGCTTCTATGATATTCTCGGACACGCCTACGGTGCTCCACTTTTCTGCCTCGTTGGACGATTCCACCAGTACCCTTACCCGAGCAGCGGTTCCCTGTTTCCCGTCTAATACCCTCACCTTATAATCAGTGAGATGCATCTCGCTAATCTCAGGGTATACTTCGGTTAGGGCCTTACGCAACGAGTTATCCAGGGCATTGACCGGGCCATCTCCTTCGGCGGCAGTGTGAAAGGTCTTATCCCCTACCTCAACCTTAATGACCGCTTCTGCGATAAATTCGCTGTCTTCATTCTTTTCTAATATAATTTTCAGGTTCTTGAGCTGGAAAAAGTCATCAAACTGTCCAAAGGCCTTACGTAGCAGCAGTTCTAGTGAAGCATCAGCCCCTTCAAACTGAAAACCTTCGCTTTCTAGTTCTTTGATCTGCTTGATTACCTTGCGAGTTTCAGCATCGTAGGTATTCACATCCAGATTGAACTCCTTGGCTTTGTAGAGCAGGTTAGAAACCCCCGATAACTCAGATACCAGAACCCGGCGATGATTGCCGACTTCTTCAGGGTTAATATGCTCATAGGTAAGAGGATCTTTCATGAGTGCACTTACATGAATGCCTCCCTTATGGGCAAAAGCACCGTAACCAACAAAAGGCTGATTATTAGGGCTGGGCATGTTCGCTATTTCATTGATAAAATGCGACACCTCTGTCAGGCGCTTAAGCTTACCAGATGGAAGACATCGCTTATTCATTTTCAGTTCTAAATTGGGTATTATCGAACAGATGTCAGCATTTCCACACCGTTCCCCATAATTATTGATCGTACCCTGTATCTGGGTAACACCTCTTCGCACAGCCATCAATGAATTGCTGACGGCACAACCCACATCATTGTGGGCATGAATACCCAGCGGAGTTTTTATCACTTTTTGCACTTTAGCAATGACCTCATCCAACTCCCATGGCAAAGACCCGCCATTGGTATCACAAAGAACTACCCAATCAGCTCCTGCCCCGGCAGCAGCGGCTAAAACCTGCATTGCATAATCGGCATTGTTCTTAAAGCCATCAAAAAAGTGCTCGGCATCGAAAGCAACCTCTAGACCACGATCTTTCAGATAGGCAACTGTCTCACGCACCATCTTCAGATTCTCCTCCAGGCTTATTTCCAAAGCTTTAAGGACATGGAAATCCCACGCCTTGCCAACAATCGTGGCCACAGGAACCTCTGCCGCCAAGACCGCAGTGATATTGTTGTCCTGAGTGACATTAACCCCTGGTTTACGGGTAGAACAAAAGGCGGCTAGGCGAGCATGCTCTAAATCGTATTTTTTCATCTGCCTAAAGAAATCTAAATCTTTAGGATTGCTGCCCGGCCAACCTCCCTCTATGTAGGAAACTCCCAGGTAATCAAGTTTCCTGGCAATTTTCACTTTGTCATCCACGGATAAGGAAATACCTTCCCCCTGAGAGCCATCTCTCAGGGTAGTATCATATATTAAAACATCCAACTTTAAATCCCCAATGTTAAACCCTCCAATTAACCTTTTAAAATGCTCTGTTTTACCAGATCGCCCATCTGAATGGTATTAACTAGATTTTTGCCCGCTTCCATAAGATCCGGGGTACGGTAGCCATCCTCCATCACTTGATGCACAGCTTGCTCAATGACGGTGGCTTCCTTTTCCATATTAAAAGAATACCGTAACATCATAGCGGCTGACAATATGGTGGCCAAGGGATTAGCCTTACTCTGCCCGGCGATGTCGGGAGCACTTCCGTGAGAAGGTTCGTATACGCCAACCTGTCCGCCAATAGAAGCACTGGGTAACATGCCGATAGATCCGGTCAGCATTGAAGCTTCATCGGTCAATATATCCCCAAACATATTCTCGGTAACAATTACATCAAACTGTTTAGGATTACGAATGAGCTGCATCGAACAATTGTCAACATACATGTGACTGGTCTCAACATCCGGGTACTCCTTAGCTAATTCAGTAACCGTTTCCCTCCATAGCCGAGAGGTTTCAATAACATTGGCCTTATCCACCGAACAAAGCTTGTGGCGGCGTTTACGGGCTGTTTCATAAGCAAAACGCACAATCCTTTCAATCTCGTAGGTAGAATAACTGAGTATATCGGTGGCTTTCTGCCCCCCATCAGCAGTTGCTTCCCGGCTCTTCTCGCCAAAATAAAGCCCTCCGGTCAGTTCCCGAATAACCATTAAATCTACCCCTGCAATGACCTCCTCTTTGAGGGTGGAAGCTTGTATCAAGCTCGGAAAAAGCATACAGGGACGCAGGTTGGCATATAAGCCCAGTTCCTTTCTCAAGGGTAATAAGGCCCCTACTTCCGGTCGTAAATGAACGGGCAGCTCTTCCCATTTGGGACCACCTATAGCACCTAATAATACAGCATCTGATTCCCGGCAGGCAGCGAGGGTACTTTCTGGCAGAGGATGACCTACCGCATCATAAGCTGCTCCGCCAATCAACGCTTCGGTAAATTGAAACTCATGGCCAAATTTTTCTCCAATTGCCTGCAGCGCTTTTATAGCCTCTGGTACGATTTCCACACCAATTCCATCACCAGGTAGTACTGCAATTTTATACATGCTATTGCTCCTTATCTTTCACATAATTTATCAATCCGCCCTTAGCAATGATCCCTTGCATGAAATCAGGGAAAGGCGCGGCCTGATATATTTCCCCAGTCCTAAGATTGTGAATCCTCCCTGTTTCCAGTTCCACTTCCAGTTCATCACCTTCATTTATCGCTTCGGCTGCTTCGGGAGACTCAAGTATGGGCAGTCCGGTGTTTATAGCGTTACGGTAAAATATACGGGCAAATGAGTGAGCGATTACGCACGATACCCCTGCCCCTATAATAGCAATCGGCGCATGTTCACGGGAACTGCCACAGCCAAAATTCTTCTCAGCCACAATTATATCTCCGGGCTTAACCTTATTGGGAAAATCCGCATCCGCATCTTCCATACAATGGCGGGCGAGTTCCTGCGGATCAAAAGTATTTAAGTAACGCGCCGGTATTATGGCATCTGTATCTATATTATTACCAAACTTATAAACCTTACCTGTAAACCTCATATTATAACACCTCCCATGGCGGAGTTATTTTGCCTTTTATAGCACTGGCAGCGGCTACAGCCGGGTTGCAGAGATAGACCTCACTCTCGGGATGACCCATCCTGCCTACAAAATTGCGATTGGTAGTAGCCAGAGCCTTCTCCCCTTTGGCTAGTATCCCCATGTGTCCACCTAAGCAAGGACCACAGGTAGGGGTACTGACAATTGCTCCCGCTTCGATGAATATCTCCACAAATCCTCTGCGCATGGCTTCCAGGTATATAGCCTGAGTTCCGGGCAGGATAATAACTCTAATTTCAGAATGAACCTTATGTCCCTTCAAGATGGAAGCAGCTGCTTCCAGATCCTCAATACGCCCATTGGTGCAGGACCCGATCACTACCTGATCAATAAATACATCAGTTGCCTGACTTACCGGTCGGGTGTTCTCTGGCAAATGGGGGAAAGCCACCACTGGCTCCATTGAAGATACATCGTATTCAATCGTTCGCGCATAAACCGCATCAGGGTCGGAATGATAAACTTTGTAGGGTCTCTTCACTCGCCCTTTAATATAGTCCATGGTTATATCATCCGCCGCAATAATTCCGTTCTTAGCTCCCGCCTCTATCGCCATGTTGGCCATAGAAAAACGGTTATCCATGGAAAGTGAACTAATGGCCTCTCCGGTAAATTCCATGGACATATAGCGGGCACCATCAACCCCAATATCGCCAATGGCATGCAGGATAAAATCTTTTCCGCCTACCCACCGAGGGGTTTTGCCTTTATAAATAAATTTAATGCTTTCAGGTACTTTAAACCAGGCTTCCCCGGTAGCCATAGCTGCAGCCATATCAGTAGAACCAACTCCAGTTGCAAAGGCCCCTAGGGCGCCATAGGTGCAGGTATGAGAATCAGCACCAATGATTAGATCCCCTGGACCCACTAATCCCTTTTCAGGCAGCAGGCAGTGCTCTATGCCCATTTGGCCAATTTCAAAATAGTTTTTAATGCTATATTCCTTTGCAAATTCACGCATTATTTTGCATTGCTCAGCTGATTTTATATCCTTGTTGGGCGTAAAATGGTCGGGAACCAGTACGACGCTATCCTGGTCAAAGACCTTTTTTAAACCCAATTTGTGAAACTCAGCTATGGCAACAGGAGCCGTCACGTCATTACCGAGAACCACATCCAGTTTACAATTGATTAACTCTCCTGCTTCTATGAAATCCCTATTGGTATGTGCAGCCAGTATTTTCTGGCTGATAGTCATTCCCATAATTGTTCCTCCGTTAATCCATATTAATTTGTTATCTAAATCTCCTGGCTGCTGAGGGTCTTCTCATAGTAATACTTGTTTATAGCATTAATGTAAGATTTTACACTAGCTTCAATTATATCCGTACTTAAACCCCGTCCATTATAAACCTTTTCCTCTATTTGAATTTTCGAATCAACTTCTCCTAGAGCATCTTTTCCGGCCGAAACAGCATGCAATTTATATTCAATCATTTTACCATAGATGTCGGTAATCCGGTCTACTGCACGGCAGGCCGCTTCCACTGGGCCTACCCCGGTAGCTGCAGCTTCAAAAAACTTATCCTCAATCGCCAGCTTTACCGTAGCAGTAGGAATCACGCTGGTTCCGCAGGATATGTGCATATACTGCAGGCTAAATCGTTCAGGAACGGATTTAGCCCGGTCTTTTACTAGAGCTTCCAGGTCCTCATCATTAATTTCTTTTTTCTTATCGGCAATCTCTTTAAAACCAGCAAAGGCTTTTCCCAAATCCTCTTCGCTCAAAATGTAACCAAGTTCCTGCAAACGGTCTTTAAAAGCATGGCGGCCCGAGTGCTTGCCCAGTACCAAGTTGCTTCGATTAACGCCCACCAGTTCCGGGCTCATTATTTCATAGGTACTTCTATCTTTTAACATCCCATCCTGGTGAATACCTGCTTCATGAGCAAATGCGTTGCTGCCTACAATAGCCTTGTTGGGCTGTATCATCATCCCAGTCAGACCGCTTACCAACCTGCTGGTACGATAAATTTCCTGATAGGTGATATTAATATTTTTATTATAAAATGGTTTCCGGGTATATAAGGCCATGATAATCTCTTCCAGGGAAGCATTACCGGCTCGTTCGCCTATCCCGTTAACCGCACATTCAATCTGTCTGGCACCGTTTACCACCCCTGATAAGGAATTGGCCACCGCCATACCTAAGTCATCATGGCAGTGTACACTGATTATAGCCTGGTGAATGTTGGGCACCCGTTCCATAATGCTGCGGATGAAATTTCCATAATCTTCGGGAACCGCATAGCCCACGGTATCTGGCAAATTTACCACATTGGCTCCGGCAGCGATGACTTCCTCTACAACTTTAGCCAGATAATCCAGATCACTACGAGAAGCATCTTCAGCTGAGAATTCTACATCCGGACAGAATTTTTTAGCATATTTGACTGCGTCGATCGCCTGCTCCAGAGCCGCTTCCCTGCTTATTTGCAGTTTATGCTTCAGATGAATGTCCGAGGTGGCCAGAAAAGTATGGATCCGGGGACTTTCTGCAAACTGCAATGCTTCCCAACCCCGATCGATGTCCTTCCTTGTAGCTCGGCATAATCCCGCAATAATTGGTCCTTTTACCTTTTTAGCGATGTTTTTTACCGCCTGAAAGTCTCCTGGCGAAGCAATAGGAAATCCAGCTTCAATTACATCTACACCCAAGCGTGCTAATTGTTGAGCTATTTCCAGCTTTTCCTCCACATTCAGGCTAACTCCCGGCGACTGTTCACCATCTCGCAGGGTAGTATCAAAAAGGTACACCCTATTATTATCTCCCATAAAAATCCTCCATCACAGGCAAGGAGACGGTTCTTTTGCCTGTTTTATTTGTTTCACAGACAAATTAACCGTCCCCCTTGCCTGTTACTTCTTACTTGCTTTCTTTGAGCCAGGGCATCATACTACGTAGTTCTGACCCAACATCCTCTATCAAGTGTTCCCGATTCTGTTTTTTAAGAGCATTAAACTGTGGACGGCCCACCATATTTTCTAAGAGCCAGTTCTTAGCAAAGGTACCATTCTGAATCTCTGTTAGTGCTTCCTGCATGGCCCAGCGAGCTTCTTCTCCGATAATTTTGGGCCCTTGTACGTAATCTCCCCATTCCGCAGTATCGCTGATGGAGTAACGCATAAAACTCATTCCACCCTCGTACATTAGATCAACAATCAGTTTCAATTCATGTAAGCATTCAAAATAGGCTATTTCTGGTTGATAGCCGGCTTCTACCAAAGTCTCAAAACCCGCTTTAACCAGCTCGGTAGCTCCACCGCAGAGAACGCACTGTTCGCCAAAAAGGTCAGTCTCGGTTTCTTCCTGGAAACTGGTCTCAATCACCCCGGCCCGAGTACAACCGATACCGCAAGCATAAGCCAGTCCCAGTTCTTTGGCCTGCCCGCTGTAATTCTGCTCTACTGCGATAAGACCTGGAACTCCAGCTCCTTTTTGATACATTCTGCGAACAAGATGTCCAGGGCTTTTAGGAGCAATCATAAACACATCTACGAAGGCGGGAGGAACGATTTGTCCATAATGAATGTTGAAGCCATGCGAAAATCCTAAGGCATCGCCCTTTTTTAAATAAGGTTGAATTTCTTCTTTATAAACGCGAGCCTGGGTTTCATCAGGCAGTAAAATTTGAATAATATCGGCAGCGGCAGCAGCTTCTGCTACGGTCATAGGTGTGATACCAGCTTCAATAACCTTGTTCCATTCTTTTTCAGTAAAATCATCGCAAGGCTTCCTTAAACCTACTACTACCTTAACGCCGCTTTCGTGAAGATTCTGAGCCTGGGCATGGCCCTGAGAACCAAAGCCCATAACCGCTACAGTTTTGCCCTTTAATAGATCCAGATTCGCATCAGCGTCATAATACATTTTTGCCATTTTAAATTTCCCCCTTATTTTATTATTAAAATATTTTAAATTGTTAACTACTTGGAACCGCGCACCATGGCAACCTTACCGGTACGCACCAGCTCAATAATACCAAAAGGCCGAAATGAATCTTCTAAGGCATCCATTTTACCCCGGTCCCCGGTTGCCTCTACGATCAAAGAGTTCCGGCCAATATCCACGATGCGAGCGCGAAAGATATCCACTAGCTGGACAATTTCCGCTCTAACATTGTTATCTGCCTTAACCTTTATCAAAACCAATTCCCTATCCACTGCACTCTCTCGGGTAATATCAATAACCTTGATAACATCCACTAGCTTATATAATTGTTTGGTAACCTGCTCAATAACCTTATTATCCCCTTCAACAACAATGGTCATTCTAGAAATCCCAGGATTTTCAGTGGTTCCTACCGTTAGACTATCGATGTTATAGCACCGTCTACGAAATAATGTAGCTACTCGGGTGAGTACCCCCGGTTTATTCTCAACGATAACGGCCAGAGTGTGTTTATTCATCAAGCTCACCTCCCAGCATATTTAGCGGGGACTCCCCAGGTGGTACCATGGGATATACATTTGCCTCCCTTTCCACCCAGAAGTCTATGATTACCGGACGATCAGTAACCTGGAATGCTTCCCGCAGTGCTCCCTCTACTTCCTCATTTTTAGTAACCCTGATTCCCACTGCTCCATAAGCCTCAGCTAGCTTAACAAAATCAGGTTGATGACTCATATCGGTAAAGGAATAACGCCCGTTGTAGAAAAGCCCCTGCCACTGGCGTACCATGCCCAGGAAGTGGTTGTTAAGGATACATATCACAACTGGCACCTTATACTGAACTGCTGTGCCTAGTTCCTGAATATTCATCTGAATACTACCATCCCCAGCAATATCGATAACCTTCATATCAGGACGGGCTATTTTGGCACCGATGGCAGCCGGGAATCCATAACCCATGGTTCCCAATCCTCCTGAACTTAAAAAGGTACGGGGTTCTTTATACTGATAATATTGGGCAGCCCACATCTGGTTTTGACCTACCTCGGTAGTAATGATAGCGTCCCCCTGGGTAAGTTCGTAGATCTTCTCTACAACATGCTGGGGCATAATACGCCCCTCAGAAGGCCTGCCATAACGGAGAGGAAATTCGTCCTTCCACCGGGAAATGGTCTGGTGCCATTCGCTTAGTTCCTCTCGAGCTTGCAGTCGGGGTATTAAAGACCTCAGGGCTTCTTTGACTTGGCCCACGATAGGTACGTCTACATCCACATTTTTACCAATCTCAGCCGCGTCAATATCTATGTGAATGATGGAGGCATTAGGGGCAAAATGTTCAATCTTTGCCGTTACCCGATCATCAAACCTGACCCCCACTGCAATAAGTACATCACATTCCCCGACAGCATAATTGGCACAGCGAGTTCCATGCATGCCCAACATTCCTAGGGACAGATAGCTCGTCCCCGGAAAAGCACCCATACCCATCAAGGTAGTAGTAACTGGTATCTTCATTTTTTCAGCCATTTCCTTGAGTTCGGCCGACGCTTCGGACGCAATTACGCCTCCTCCAGCGTAAATAACCGGTCTTTCTGCCTGGTTTATCATCTCAGCCGCATTAATAATTTGGCCAGAGTTCACGCCTTTCATTACCCGATAACCCCGCATTTGCACCTCGTCATCGTTGTCCTCAAAATCTATCGATTTCTCCATTAAGTCTTTGGGTAAATCCACTACCACGGGGCCTGGGCGATTAGTCCTGGCAATATGGAAGGCTTCCTTTACAATTCTGGCTACATCTTCGGTTCTCTCCAGCAAATAATTATGTTTAGTTATAGGCAGTGTTATACCGGTAATATCTGCCTCCTGAAATGCATCTTTACCAATTAATGAAGAGCTGACCTGTCCGGTGAAAACCACCAGCGGGATTGAATCCATATAAGCGGTCGCTATTCCGGTAACAAGATTGGTTCCCCCTGGCCCCGAAGTTGCAATACAAACCCCTGTCTTGCCGGACGCCCGGGCGTAACCATCCGCAGCATGAACTGCTCCCTGCTCGTGGCGAGCTAGGATGTGTTTTATGCTGGAATCATACAGGGCATCGTAAATTGGTAAAACCGCCCCCCCGGGATAGCCAAAAACAACATCGACTCCCTCCTTCTGCAGGCAGTGCAATAGAATCTCGGCTCCTTTCATCTTCACTCCCATCACCTCCGTTATAATTATTAAGATTTGAAACTTGATTTGAATTAAGGATTTGAAAAAGGATTGCTCCTTTTTCTAAAACAATGATGCCTTTTAATTTTATAACAAAAACACCATTAATTCACTCTATCACCAGATATTATTATGAAACACTAAAACAATATATCGAGCTAAATAGTTCTTAAAAACAAATATAAACTTTAGTTGTTGTTCTTAAGAAGCTCCTGGTATTTTTTTGTAAAATAAAAAAGCGGGCTTGTGATGGCCCGCTTTATATCATCCTAGGGAGCAATATTACTTTTTAAATATAGCTCCCGTACTGGCTGATTGCACCATCTCTGCATATCTCTGCATATATCCAGTTTTAATTCGGGGTTCGGGTCTAATCCATTTTTGCTTTCTTGCGGCTAAAATACTGTCATCAACTAGAAGCTCCAAGCTTTTAAGAGGAATATCTATTCGAATTAAGTCCCCTTCTTCCACCAGGGCTATCAAACCACCAGCGGCTGCCTCAGGGGATACGTGTCCAATACAAGATCCCCGGGTGGCCCCTGAAAATCTTCCATCGGTAATCAAAGCTACTTCTCTATCTAGTCCCATTCCCGCAATAACCGAGGTAGGGGTAAGCATCTCTCTCATTCCTGGCCCCCCCCGAGGACCCTCGTAACGTATTACGATAACATCACCGGCCAGTATCTTCTTATTGAGTATAGCCTCCACAGCCTCTTCTTCACTATCAAAGACCCGAGCCGGTCCTTGATGCTGCATCATCTCCGGGTCTACAGCCCCTTGCTTGACTACAGCGCCTTCAAGAGCTAGGTTGCCAAAAAGTATAGCCAGACCGCCACTTTGATTGTATGGATTATCCAGAGGCCTAATTACAGAGTAGTCCTGTACTGGCGCATTCGCAATGTTTTCTCCGAGGGTAAGACCGGTAACGGTCATCACCCCCCTATCTACCAAGTCTTTCTTGTTCAGTTCGTTAAAAAGAGCCTGCACCCCTCCGGCCCGATAAAGATCCTCCATATGATGGTTGCCAGCCGGACTGATTTTACAAAGATGCGGGGTAATGTTATTCAATTCATTGAACATATTCAAGTCAATTTTCACACCAGCTTCACTAGCGATCGCCATAAGATGGAGTACCGAATTGGTAGAACACCCTATTGCCATATCCATGGTCATGGCATTTCTGAAAGCCGCATCAGTCATAATATCGCTGGGCTTAATATCTTTTTCCCATAATTCCATAATTTTAATGCCAGCACTCTTGGCTAGACGTATTCTCTCAGAATAAACCGCAGGAATGGTTCCATTGCCAGGCAGGCCCATTCCCAGGGCCTCAGTTAAGCAATTCATGGAATTGGCAGTAAACATTCCTGCACAGGAACCACAGGTGGGACAAGCTTGGTTTTCCAAGTAAGTCAGTTCCTCTATATCTATTTTACCCCCTGCTGCTGCTCCAACCCCTTCGAAAACCTGAGTAACGCTTACCTTTCTATCTCCCACCGTTCCTGCTAACATTGGCCCTCCGCTCACAAAAATGGATGGTATGTTAAGCCGGGCGGCAGCCATAAGCATGCCAGGGACAACTTTGTCGCAATTGGGTATAAAAACCAGGGCATCAAAAGCATGGGCAGTAGCCATTATCTCTACGGAATCTGCAATCAGTTCCCGGCTCCCTAAGGAATATTTCATGCCAATATGATTCATGGCAATGCCATCGCAAACCGCTATGGTTTGAAATTCGAAAGGAGTTCCTCCAGCTAACCTCACTCCGGCTTTTACTGCTGCCGCGATTTTATCCAGGTTAATATGGCCGGGCACGATATCATTATAGGAGTTCACTATACCTATGAAGGGCCGTTCGATTTCCTGATCTGTCAAACCCAATGCCCGAAAAAGTGAACGATGTGGAGCCTTTTCCAAACCATTTTTTACTAGATTGCTTTTCATAACGATTCTCCTTAACTAAATAATTAATGGAAATCTTATCTAAAAAAGGTTATAAAAAACCCCTCGTCCTTATCAGGGACGAGAGGTATATCCCGCGGTACCACCCTGTTTGTCGCATTATTTACAAGTACGACCTCTTGCAGCACAAAATTAAGGGGCTGTGCTAACTTCTTAACGGACTTGTTCGTCCGGCACCACCTACTAATTCCTGTTTCCAGGCTGTTCAGATAGCGACTCCAGAATGAGCCCCCTGCAAAGCATTGATACCGGTTTGCAGCTACCCCGGTTCTCTGTAATCAAGCTATTTCGCAGGATCGTTTCCTTCATGGCCATTTTTAATGTATTTCGGAATAGTATACAGGAAGTCGAACTTTAATGTCAAGAAATTTTCTATTTCTACTTATTCAAATTCAGCTTACGAATATATTCCTTTAACCCAATCTGTTTACGTTCCCCCTGTAAATACCTCTGATGCTCTTTCTTCTTGATCCTCTTGAACATAGTCCATAGCAGTCGGGTTCCCTCTTCAGTTTGACAGGCTTCAGAGGGGCTCATGCCCCTAAGAGGAGGCAGATGCGAATTATACCATTTATTAAGGTACATTTCTTTTAAGTCTGATTCCAGCTCAGGGTATTGTTTTTTTACATCCATTGAAAGGATTTCAAATATCCCTTCTTCTCTGACTTCCAAACCATCAAATTCCAGCGCATCATACATATCCTCTTCAAAACGCTGGCGGATTACCCCTATGTCCTTATCGCCAAAAGCTGATACCGTAATCCAGTTGGTACCCAAGATATATTCAGCCAAAAAACCCGGCTTATCATAGCAATTATCTGACTGGTAGAAAACTTGAAATTCCCCCGTCAATTCAATTTTTAAACTCGCAAGTTCTCCCAATCGACTTAAGACCTCGTTGCGGTCTTTTACAATATAACGAGCCGTAATAAAGCGCATCCCATCTTCAAAAAACGAGTCCCTATCATCGTTAAGGAGTATATCCTCAAAATTTAAATATTGCCCATTCAAGTAACTGTAGGCGCTGGTCAGACTAAGTTCATATTTCCCCCTGGCGACCAGCGGTCCCAGGCGATCAATAGTGAAAAGATTGTGGAAATCTTCCGTGGAATCGTGATCCTGAGATATCACCACAAACTCATCGCCATTTATAACCAAGTCCGCAATAACTCCAGTCATGAATGATACCCCATGATTGAAGTCATCCTCAAAACAAGTCACTCTCATGTGCATTCCATAAGGCAGTTCCTCTACCTCCCGGATATTATCTACTCGATCCAGCATTTCAAAAAGTTCATCTACATCAAGAATTTCATAAACCCGACAGAAAACCTGCATGGCAAAAGGATTAAACTCCGAGCCAGCATCCAGCTTACGGTTCTCAACCCGATCAATGCTTGCTATTAGCCAGTCTCCATCAAGTTCCTTAAGCATTTTAAAAACATAATCGCTCCGGTATACTTCATGTTCGTACATTGTTATGGAGTAGGCGGTCAGTTCAGCGCTATTGTTGGAGCCCTTTACCTGTTCAGCCTGTCCTTCCAGGAGCAAAGCGCCCGGGTTCATGGCTCGGTTCAACTGTTGCAGCAGCATACCTTGAGACATACTGCTATCTGAGAGTATGGAAAACATGTAATTAAAATCCTGGCAACGCAGTGCATGGAAAAAACTATTGACCATTTGACGCGGTGTAAGCTTAGCACAGAGTTTCCTCAAGACAGAATTTGAACGACCATGACTGAAATCTGGATCATCATCCAAATATCTATGATACAGGAATTTTCCCAGAGCTGGTCGACTCATAAAACGCACATTAAACTTATAGGCATCACCGATGAGGAAACAGCTCTCCTCATAACTAATTTCCACCATGTCGGCCAAAATTTTTCGATCACCCTCGTATTGTTCTACACTCATATTATCCACGATAAAGAAACTATGGACCCCATCTGAGCTATAGGTAAGAAAAAAACACTCCACATATAAACCTGTTTCCGGCTTTTTCCAGGCAACATCTATGGTCATTCTCCCAGTATGTCGGCTAGCGGTAGCATATGCCTTGTAAAAATCTCCCTTGGCGATAGGCCCAAAATCAATTTCCAGCCCAGCTAGGCTGTATTTAGCCAAAGCTCGGTTGCATATGGCTTCAAATTCTTTGCCATACTCCTGTTTAATGAGTTGGTAAAAAGCCACCAGTTCAGATCCGTAAAAAGAAGACAAGCCCTCGATGACATCCGGTCTAACGTCATAAGGAATCTCTTCCACTATCTCCAGAATTGATAAGCTCCCCTCATTGGTGGAGATAAGCTGGGTAATATCTTCGGCTAACTTTTTAAGCATAGCCCGAGGAAAGCTGGTTTTTTTGTTATTTTTCATTTTTATCCCCTATATAGAAATTCTGCATAAAAATTGTTCAGACTAGGAGTATATCACAGGACTTCTATTTCGTGTTTATTTTATAGTTTTATTTTATAGTTAATTTAATTTAACATTTTGCTAGCAGGATGGCAAATGGACTCCTGTCGATCCCTCATTAGCCTCTAATTTGCAGATTATTTTATGAGAATCGTCACGATTAAAATATCTTTTTGTCAGAAAATTTACCCACCTAAGCAGGAAAAGGCATATATTTGTATAATATGTATGAATGGTTACAAAAGAGTTATTAGATAATAAGGTGATTGTATGAGAAGAATAAATATTGAAAACCTGCAAGCTGATATGATAGTTGCTCGCAATATCTTCAGCAGCGAAGGGCGTATCTTACTCAGTTCTGGAGTCATGCTTTCAGCACCCTATATCGAACGTCTCCTCAGCTTAGGGATCGCTTCCGTTTATATAAAAGATGATATTTTCGGAGATATTGATCATATCCCTGAGGTAATTTCCGAGAAAACCCGTATTGATACGGTTAAAATTGTCAGGGATAGCTTCAATAATATGGAACGCAACCACAAATTAAATGTTCGCCTGATAAAAGACGTGGTCAATAATCTAGTCGAGGAACTCCTATTTAACCCCAATGTTCTGGTAAACCTAACTGATATTCGCAGCTATGACGATTATACCTTTGCCCATTCAGTTAATGTATGTATTCTCTCCTTAATGACTGGAGTAACCCTTAGTTATGATGATATTAAACTGAAAGACTTGGGTGTAGGTGCCCTGCTCCACGATATAGGCAAAATAAAGCTGGACAAAGGTACCTTAAACAAGGCTGACGACCTTACCCGGGAAGAATACTTCGAGGTTAAACAACACGCCGAAAGTGGTTTTGAGATTCTAAGGAAATATGACGATATTTCCCTGCTTTCAGCTCATATCGCCTTCCAACACCATGAACGCTGGAACGGCACAGGTTATCCCCGAGGACTGTCCGGGAACGACATTCATGAATATGGACGGATTGTAGCAGTAGCCGATGTTTACGATGCCTTATTGGCAGATCGTCCCTACCGTTCTTCATATTCCGTAAACCAGGCTATAACCATTTTGCAGCGCATGGCCGGAACTTATTTAGATCCTCGTTGTATTACGGCATTAATCGCCAATGTCGCTGTTTATCCCATTGGGAGCATTGTGGAATTAAATTCGGGGGTTGTCGGCATAGTAGTGGATGTAAATAAAGAGATGCCTACCCGACCAGTAGTAAGGGTAGTTTATAACAGTAACAGTGAAAGGTTAAACCATCCCCATGAAGTAGATCTCTCCAAGCTGTCTACCATAATAATAGTAAAAGCACTGAACGATAAAGATCTTGATGAATTAACAAAAAAAACCTAATTACCATTTTAAGCTATATTTGAAATAGAAAACCAGCTATAATTATTATCCCTTCGGCTAAAAATAACGCTAAAGGAGGGATTTAGTTTGAACAGACTTCGTAGGGTAACTAATCAACGCAACCTAAAGCAAAAAATCAACTTTGGCGCCATGGCCATACCGGTGGCATTTATTAACGGTCTGTTTTTCGGGGGTTATGCCCTACGAAAGATAAGACAGTACTGGGAAGGCGGACCCATGGATTAGCCGCCCCCTCCTTTCACTATATTAAGGGGCTATCAATAAATAAATCAGTCATTTACTCCGGTCTTTTTCGCGCTCCTTTGTTCTCAAAGCTTGAAATACGTCCAGTATGACTGCACTTTAAGCCTTGTCTAGCACGAAAAATCCTCGGCCTATTCTGTCTCATTTATTTATTGATAGCCCCTAAGAAGGGTAGTTCTGGCAAAATGTCAGCAACTACCCCTCTTGAATTTATTATTGCACTACATGTTTGCGGGGAGGAATTACGATGGCCTCACCATCGATAATTAGTTCTCCATTCTGATTATGGCAGGTGGTTCTAAGTTTTACCCTACCAGCGGGCATCAATTCTATGATTTGGGTTCGAGCTCGAACCGTATCGTGTATATAGCAAGGTCTTATAAACCTCAGGTTTTGGCTTCCATAAATAGTTCCCGCACCAGGCATTTGGTTACCGATTACATTGGAAATCATCCCTACCAAAAGCATGCCATGTACGATTCTAGTTTTAAAGTGTCCTTCCCGGGATTTCTCTTCGTTGATATGCAACCAGCTAAAATCACCAGTTATTCCAGCAAAATTATAAACATCGAATTCAGAAATGGTTTTTTCAACATAGGCGGTATCCCCCACCTTTAACTCCTCAAAAATATGCTCCACCATTTAGCATACTCCTTTACAAATTAAGGTTCGCCTAGTTTTCTTTTACTAACTCCTGCATCTTTTTAACGAAATCCTCGTAGAAGCTAGAGAACGGCGTATCAACGGTGGTAAATATGGTTCCCACCGCTTCTTGAACCATTTTCTGTGATTGTGCCTGATTGGTTTGAACCTGCTTAAGTAATTCTTCAATTACCCTTTTGCTCTCGTCACGAGCCAACTGGCGTTGTTCCAGGTACTTTTTACCCATTATCTCCATTTGTTCTTGAGTCCATGTTACACTGCCCAGACCAACCATCCACATATCCCAGAATTTTTTCACCATGTCATCAGCTGCGGTGAATGATTTTGTCAATTGTTCCTGTGTCTTCAAGATACCAACTCCTCCTCAAATTATTATGATTTATCTTCTCTCCCGGTTTTTTCCTGCCACTATCCATATATATGCAAAGGCACTATATAAATGCAACAGTATCCATATTTTTACATTAAGGTTACTCTATCATTTCTTCGCTTCAAAGTGTTTTGTAATATTCACCCCTAAATTAATTATCCTAGTTTCCTCCACAATTTGTCAACACATCTTCATGCTGCTTCTTTTATTTACTTAAGAGATAAAGTTTTTATCTCCCACAAACCGGACAGGTTATGAGCTTTTATCATCTCAGGTGACAAGGTATAGAGGGTATCCCCGATATACAGTGCCCGCTCCACATTTTTGTCCGTATCGAACCAGGAGTCCCCAGCCTTGGTATAATCTTCGGGACTGAGATGGGAAATCCTCCCCCTGAACTGCAAACCATCAGTTAGATCAATCCGATAAATGTAAGCTCCCTGGAAAGCAAAACTTCCATAGTCGGGCATATATTTGCCCTCGCCCGAGGCCGGTTTATTCTGGACTTCCATGACCGTTACGGGGAAAACCAGAAGATTTTTTTGCTGGGAAAATAGCAATGCCTTATGGTTACGCAGTAACTCAGAATCGGTACCACGGTCGCCAATCAATGCCCTGCTCATTTCCACCGGTTTACTGACATCAGTCACATCAAATATGGCGATTTTCATTCCCTGATAAAAGGCTTGGCTTTGGCCATTCCAGCCGTTCGTCTCCACGGTATCTTTGCCAAAGCCTATGATATGGTTTTCATCATAGGGGTGTAAATAATCACTGTAACCAGGTATTTTCAATTTACCTAAAATTGTTGGATTCTTCGGATCCTTAAGATCCAGCACAAAGAAGGGATCTACCTGTTTAAAGGTCACCATATAGGCCCGATCGCCCAAAAAGCGGGTGGAGTAAATCCTCTCTCCTGGAGCAATGTTTTCTAATTTACCACAGAGCTTCAAATCCTGATCCAGTATATAGACATTATTCCGGGAAATATACTGGTCACTGCGCCACATTTCGCCGCTGGTGGTAGCGATACGGAAGTAGTCACCATTTTCATCCATAGAAAATTGGTTTAGGATGGCGCCTGGCACAACGCCTGATCCGTAATATTGCACTTTTCCAGGTTCCAGCGCGAATTTGTATATATTGGTGCTGGTATCTGCAGGCCGGTAAGCAATGCTAGTACTGGGCGATGCAGGGTCTGCATAAGTATACTGATTAACAGCCACATAAAGGCTTTGCGAAGAAGCATACACCTGGTTCCCGCTGCCCAGATAGGTCTGGATATCAGCTTTTGCCTGAGGTTTTCCTAAGTCCAGAGCTGCTATCGTTAGGTAGTTGGGACTGACGCAATACGGGAAATAATGTATTTCTTCCAGCTTTTCGGCTACCAAACCATTTCCCTGCACGGTATCACGCCACAAGGGGGTAATGCCTTCCTTATTCTGAATATAGTAATAATCCAGGTATTTATTGGTTAAGAGATAAAAGGAAGAATCCACCTTGCGCGAAGACAGGTAGTTACCTTCCAGTTCTAGTTCCCTCACCTTAACAACCTGGCTTTTGTCTTTTATATTGTAAATGATGGCCTGAGTGGATTGAAAAGAACGTATGGGAGGGTAGATCTGGGCTTTAAGCCGGCTTTGGCCCGGAAGTACGGGAAAATCCTGCGAATAATTTCCAATAACAATTAAATTCTCGGCATCCAGGTATAACTCCACTGGAATGAATCCGGCATCTTCTAGCTGAATAGCAGCTACGACTTCCATCTGGTCAGCTGGCACAGCTTTGATAATCAATACCTGCTCCTTATTAACCTGATAAATATATGTGCCATCAGTTTTTACCAAGTCAGCTTCGTCAACCCCCTGCACCTGAACATTGGTATTAGAATATCCCATGTCTGCGCTGGGAACTGCCGCCGATTTACTCGCTTCTTGCTGGCTTCCTGCTTCAAGTGCTGAACTTGACATTTTCATCGTGCCTCGGAGAGGGTACATCTGAGCCTGCCCTGCAGATTTCTCCAACAGCTTCAGTAGGTTGTCATAGGTACCGATCAGTGGTAAATCCGGGCGTGGCTGGGGCAGAGGTGTATTGGGCGTGGCAAGGCTTAAGGTAACCCCACCCGCAGTCAGTAAAAAAACTAAAAGTGATACAACCGGTAATAGAGCCTTAAATTTGCCCCAAGGTGACTTCATGGTAAAACCTCCTCAAGTAATTCTTATGGCTTGTCACTCAGTGACCCGCCTTTGACTCTATTACGGAGAAATGTTCCTGTTGCTTTCACCTGAGGGACTATTTAAAACTACTGGTCTCCAGCTTTTCTAAATCCTGGCGCGATCCAATAAGCACCAGGGTATCCCCCGGCAATACGATATCATGGCCGTGAGGATTCATAAGCACCCCATCTCCTCGAATAATAGCGACAACGATAACATTACTTACTTGCCGGTTAAAAATATCTTTAATTTCCTTATAAAGCAGGGGTGACTGTTCAGTAATTATAACTTCCTCCAACTGTATTTCAAGATTGCGGGAGCTAAACAGAGTATCTACCAGTTCGACAGTGGCCGGTTTCAACATAGCCATAGCCATCTGATGTCCGCCTATCTGGGTAGGAGATATAACTTTGTCGGCCCCAGCATGGCGAAGTTTTCCGACGGTTTCCGGGTTTACTGCCCTAGCCACGATTTTAAGGCCCGGATTAATCGCTCGAGCTGTTAAAACCACAAAAACATTATAGGCATCTTCGGAAAGAGCGCAGATAATTCCTCTGGCTCGTTGAATACCAGCGTCCTGCAGGATTTCATCTTGGGTAGCATCTCCTACCATCACCAGATGTCCTTCCTCCCGCATTTTACTCACCAGTTCCTCATCCCTCTCAATTAAAAGATAGGGAACCTTCTCAGCTTTAAGTATATAGGCAACATTGCTGCCGACCCGACCGGCCCCGCAAACAATAACATGGTTTTCCAGCTTTTTTATGTCTTTGGTCATTTTATCTTTCTCCATTATTTTTGAAATCTGACTTTCCACCAGTATATTAATGATTGCTCCTACAGAATACGCGACGATACCCACCCCGGTGACCAGCATTCCGAGTAGGAAGATCCTCCCACCCATTGTTTGCGGAACAATGTCCCCATAACCGGTAGTAGTCAGACTAATAACGGTCACCCAGAAGGCGTCAAAGATGGACCAACTTTCAAAGTAAACCAGCCCGCCAGTACTGACTATCGTTATGCCCAGCATAGCCAGGATGGCAGTAAAAAGTTTGAGCCTAGATTCTGACAACTTTAACTCCTCAATTCGAAAAAAATTACTATTTCAGCTTAATTGTCCTCCTTGAATAGCGCCTGTAACACTGGGCTGAATACCATCTGAGCTACCTTTTGGCCGGGGAGAATTCTCACCGGCTTATCGGTTACATTCAGGAGCAAAATCTTAATTTCACCGATATGATCCCCATCAATCGTGGCAGGTGCATTGGCAACTACTATACCTTTTCCCGCCATACCAGCCCGACTTCTTATTTGCGCTTCATACCCGGCTGGAATCATCATCGCAAAGCCGGCGCCAAAACTCCTGACCTCATTGGGATAAAGGACTATTTCCTCCTGGTAAGCAACACTTATGTCACAGCCTGCAGCACCCCGAGTCTCGTATTCCGGTAAATGAGCCCATGAAACCAATTTTTTAAATTTTACTTCAATCTTTTCCATTTTACTAACCTCCTTTATATTATTACCGTTTCAGGTTTTGACACTTCCATAGGTCCCCAACTCTACTCAATGATACTTTGCAAAAATGCCTGGACAATTACGGGATCAAACTGAACCCCACTGCCCTTTTCCAGTTCCTTCATGGCAAGCTGCGGGTCAATGATTGCCTGTCCATTCCGGTTATATGTCATTTCATCATAAACATCAACCAAGTTAATAATACGGGAAATAAAAGGTATCTCATTCCCTTTCAACCCTCGGGGGTACCCTGAGCCATCCCATCGTTCATGATGGGATAAGATCGCTTCCGCTATCGGCCTTAGTTCAGGAATGGCCTCAGCCATGCGATAACCAATCTCGGTGTGTTTCTTCATAATCTCCTGCTCTTCAGGTTCGAGCTTCTCATTTTTAAACATTATATCTTCAGGAAGAGCAACCTTGCCAATATCATGCAGCGAAGCCAACAAAGCCAGTTTATCGCGCTCATATCGATCCAATCCGAGCCTCGCCCCGATTTCCATAGCCATCTTGCTTAACCTGTGATTGTGTTCCTGGGTGTCATGACTTTTAGTCCACAGGTCTTTTTCCAGTTTGGATAGGATAGCTTGGCGAAAGCCCTTGCTCTGTTGCATCTTATGTTCATACATCTCCTCTTCTGCCAAGGTAAATAGAGCCTCCATTCCCTGTTCCAGGCTTTTTCGAGTAGCAGTTCCCAAAGCAATATGCAGCTCAATAGGATCCGCCTCCATCTCAGCACAAGTATTAGCGATACGCTCGCAAATCCTCAAAGCTACCTTCTCGCTAGTCTGTGGTAAAATCATCAAAAACTCATCCCCACCCCAGCGGGCCATGATGTCACTCTCACGACAACAGCCTCTTATCACCTTCGCAATGTTAACCAGCAGATTATCCCCAGCCTGATGGCCAAAGACATCATTAGTCAATTTCAAACCATCAATATCACCCATAATCAGGCTAAAAGGTAACTGACTAGTTATTCCCTCGTCTGCCAGAATACGATCCACATAAGCGCGGTTATATAAACCAGTTAACTTGTCACTATAACTCAAACGCTCAATTTTGGCCTCATTCCTAACTTTTTCAGTCACATCGCGTATAATCATTACCGTACCGATGATTTGCCCCTCAATGTCCCTGATTGAGGCAGCGCTATTAGAAATTATCCTTCGCTCCCCGTTCCGAACGATGCTAATCGTATTGCCACTTATATCCACTTCCTCTTCAGCCTGAGCTATACGTTGCAAAGGCTCGGTATAAAAACTCCTATCAATATCATCCACAGTGTTCAATAATTCACTTAAATATCGGCCTATCGCCTTAGCTTCAGGCCATCCCAGCAAGTCAGACGCAACCCGGTTTATTAAAAGCACCTTGCCAGAGACATCAGTAGCAATAACCCCTTCACCAATGGAACCCAGTGTCACCGTCATCCATTCTCGTTCTCTTTCGAGCTGCTTCTCTACAATTTTGCGCCGGGTAACATCAATAAAAAGAGCTGCCAGCAGATTGTCTCCTGGAGTGAAAATAAAAGTCTCCAGGTAACACTGTATAGTCCTATTATATCCTTCATAATTGTAGGGTTGCCTAGTACGGGTCACCTGAGCAAAGCTATCCAGCCAGTAACTCTCGAAACCCAAGCTGGTTTGCGAAAGCAAGCGGCCGATTATTTCACGTTTTTTTACCTGCATTATCTTTTCAAATGCCGGATTCACATTGAGAAATCGGTAATCATCAGGTTCCCCTGCTGAGTTATAAACAGTTTCCCACAGTACGAAGCCCTCCTGCATGGAGTTAAATAGCGAACTGTAGTTCTTTTCGCTTTCCTGCAAAGCTTCCTCGCTTCTCTTACGATAACTGATGTCGCGAGTACTTGCTATGTATCCCCCACCCGCCACCGCCGTCAAGGGGTTGCCCACCGACTCCAGCCATAAATAATGACCTTCTGCATGACGAGCGCGGTACTCCCATTTGATAGGCAAGCGAGTAGCGCGAGCATTTTCTATGGTAGCTAGGAACTTCTGCTGATCTTCAGGGTGGATTAAATCAAGCCATGATTGGCCCAGAAGGTATTCTGGTCTACAGCCTAACACCTTCCGGCATGATGAGCTGACATATGTAACCTCAGCGGAGGTGTTTATCACCATAACCAGATCTACCATATTCTCAACTATATGGCGCAGAAGTACTTCGCGCTCACCAAGCTCCAACCGCTCTGCAAAGCAGTCACCCGCGCTTTCTGGTTCTAGTTCATATTCCCTTGAAATATCCTCCTTCAATTCATGGCCTCCTCAGACAGAATGCTCAGGACTGGATCTACAACTCGGGAAATAGATCGATAGGTTAAATATACTTGTATTATAACACAGACCTTAATAAGCACCTAAGGGACTATCCAGTAATAAAGTCATTTACTCCGGTCTTTTTACTAAGCACTTCTCCTCAATTATCGTACTTTTTAAAGATAAGCTTAACGTCCAATAAATCTATATATATTCCATTTCCTTCCGAACTCCAGTTCATATACAATGTAGTAGGAGACTATCAGAGATCAGAGCAAGGAGGAACGAGCTTTTGGATAAGACCGCACTAACAGTGAATCTAGTTTTAATCGTGGGAATCATAAGCCTTATATTTTGGCAGAGGAGTATTCGGAGCGGGATGAAGAGCTTGGAACGTTTGCCAGACAGTCTAACCCAACTGGAAATCAGGCTGGCAATGCTAGAAAAAAGTCAAGCTAGCATTCTGCAGGCCTTAAGCAATGAATTGTCCACCCTGCGCGGCGAGTCCTCTAGTCAAGCCCAGTACAGCCGTGAAGAAATGGCTAAGAACCTGAACTATTTTCAGGACTCCCTGTTAGCCCGCATGAGCGAAATCGCCGGCTTTCAAAAAAATCAACTCGATATATTTTCAGTGCAACTATCCCGCTTGACCGTAAGCAATGAGCAAAAACTCGACCGCATGCGACAGACCATAGAGGAAAAAATAAAGCTGCTCCAGGATGACAACAACCAAAAGCTAGAGCAGATGAGACTCACAGTAGATGAGAAGCTTCATGCAACCCTGGAAAACCGTTTGGGCGAGTCCTTCAAACTGGTGAGCGAAAGACTGGAATTGGTGCACAAGGGAATAGGCGAAATGCAGACCCTGGCATCTGGAGTAGGAGATTTAAAAAGAGTACTGACTAATGTTAAAACTCGAGGAATCTGGGGCGAGATCCAATTAGGCAATATATTAGAACAGGTTTTAAGTCCGGAGCAATATTCTCTCAATGTAGTTACCCGACAGGGCAGCAACGAACGAGTAGAGTTTGCTGTCAAACTGCCTGGCCTAAACCAGGGCTATGGGGAAGTATGGCTCCCTATTGATGCCAAATTCCCACAAGAAGATTATTTACGCTTGATAGAGGCCAGTGAAAACGGCCTGGCGGATCAGGTAGAAGAAGCTGGCCGCCAACTAGAAAAACGGATAAAATTGGAAGCACATCATATCCGGGATAAATATTTGGAGCCTCCCCATACCACTGATTTCGGTATTATGTTCTTGCCCACGGAAAGCTTGTATGCTGAAGTGGTAAGAAGACCTGGATTAATGTCCTCGCTGCAGAACGACTGCCGGGTTATTGTTACCGGACCCAATACTATGATGGCACTTCTGAATAGCCTCGCAGTTGGTTTTAGAACCCTGGTTATCGAAAAGCGCTCCAGTGAAGTGTGGGAACTGCTGGGGGTGGTTAAAACCGAGTTCGGTAAGTTTGGCGATGTGCTGGAGAAGACCAAAAAGAAGCTGGATGAGGCCAGCAGCACCATCGATACTGCCTCTCGAAGATCCCGTAGTATCGAAAGGCGGCTACGAGACGTTCAGGAATTACCTGTAGGTGAAGAAGCAGAGTGAACAAGGGGACCACAGACTATGTGAAATACCAGGCCTGTATCCCCTCAAAAATAATAAAACCGGGCTTCTAAAAGCCCGGTCAAACTGTTCTTATTATAATGCTGCTTGTTTTTGCCTCTGGAAACATTCTAAACAAAAGACGGGTCTTCCATCAACCGGTTTAAAAGGAACCTCGGTATTAGCTCCACACTCGGCACAAACAGCTGTAAACATCTCTCTTGGTCCTCTGCTGCCACTATTGTTGCGGCGATTTTGTCTGCAATCTTTGCAACGCTTGGGTTCATTTTCAAAACCCTTCTCATGATAGAATTCCTGCTCCCCAACAGTAAACACAAACTCTTGGTTACAGTCCTGACACACTAAAATTTTGTCTTCAAACATCTAAAAATATCCCTCACTTCTTTGAGTATTGCCGAGCCTTAGAGAATAAATTAAAAATACCCGACTCGTCAATAATTATATTCTTTATCCAATAAAATAGCAATAATTTTAGGATTATTCTGGTTTTTTTACCTGCTGCATCGCTTCTTTATAGGCCTTCTGAACCAGACGGCTGTCTCTTCTGCCCACACTCTTCCTATCCCCTAATTTCTTCCTAATCAGGTTGTTACTTTGACGATCCATCTCACTTATTTCAGCCAGCAGATTGCCCAAGGCATTTAAGGCATCCTGAAGAGCCTGATATTGAGGCGCTTCCAAATTCTTTTCCAGTGAGCTCAAAACAAACTCATCCAGATCCAGGCTTGAAGTAACTTGTTGCTGCGACTGTCTATTTTGTTTGCTTAGAACATCTATTTCGGCAATGATTCCCTGGCGCTGTTCCAGGAGCAGGTTAAGACTCTCCCCAGCCCAATCTTCCTGTTCAAGCAAATCTAGTTGCTGACGTGACCAATCCGCCATCTGACGATATAGTTCCTGCTGCTTATAAAAATTTCGCAGAATCTCTTCAATTAATTCTTTGATATTCACTTAAATTCCGCCCTTTACTCCAAGTAACCAACTATTGTTTCTTGTCAAAAAACCAGGCCGGTGCGTAAACATCCTCCTGATTATAAGCGACCTGAGCTTTTTTGTTCTCTTTCACCTGAGATAATTTGCTCATCATTTTTTGCATTGCATCTTCCAACCTGTCTTGACAACTATGGTCATTTGCTTCAATGGCTCTAATAATACTGCGCATTTGCAACAATATCTCCCGATAAAGCTTTGTATAAGTCGCTAAACCCGAAGTAGAATTTGTCAATGAATCAGGAGAGGATGAACCAGATCCAAAAAAGCTATCCAATTCATCAATGCGCTGCATAATTTCCTGGCGTTCATCCTGAAGTTCAAACATTAAATCCATTGACCAGGATATTTCCTGGTCAGATTCCAGCAATTGCTTCTGCCGAACAGATATCTCCAGCATATCTTCATAAAGCCTCTTAATTACGAGCAACGTCTCCTGCCCGCAATGTACATCCATTTCCATATCATCATTATCCCTTTACATTAATAGTCCTGATGGGAGCTTCTACTACAGCAGCTACATCCGCCGGAGCACTTTTGACTGATTTTATTGCTTCAGCCCAAGTTTTCCTTAGATCCACTAAAAATTCTTCTACTTCTTCTAATAAGCTTATGTCCTTTTTATAGTTTGCCTGAGCCAATTGATGTATTAAATACTCATATAAAGCAAAAAGGCCCAAGGATACCTCATAATCCATATTTAGTGTTGACATCAGTTCTACCAGGATATCTTCAGTCTTTATGATTTTCTGATGAGCAAGATTGATATCTTTTTCATTTATAGCTTTTTTAGCAGTGTTAATATTTTTAATGGCCCCGTCATAGAGCATTATCAGTAATTTGTCCTTGGCTACAGTCTCTATACTGGTTTTCTGATATTGGTTATACGCCTGCGCATTCGCATTCAATAATATTGCCCCCTTGCATCTTCTCGGCATTAAATAAATTCACTATAAATTAGGCAGATCTTCAGGAAATTTTTATAAATAGGACTTATTTCCCAGGACCATAGAGCAAAATAAAGTACGCTCCTGTTCTATAAGAAAAATATATATACAGGCTAATTTCACTTATATTCTTTCATCTACAAGCAGACCAATCATCTTATCCAGCATAGCGGTTACTTTAGCCTGGAAATCCAATACATCATCAGCCGGTATTTTTCTTATAACCTTTTGTGAATCTGAATCTATTACTGATACCTGGTAGCTCCCGCTATCTTTGTAAAGTCTGAATTCCAGATGGAAATTAGATATCTTCATGGCTTCATTGACTACTGCGACAGAACTCTTAAGACGTTCCTCATCCACCGGCTGCACAGTCTTCAAAACTTCAAGCCCCACTTTAGGCTTATCCTGTTCACTGCTCTTTTCGACAACCGGTTTAGCAACTTCATGATTAGCAGCAACTAATTCTGCGGCCATCCCTTGCCCCTCGATCTTCATATTATCGCCTCCGTGCTAAATATAGTTACTAATACTATCGTTGATAATATGAAAATACTTTACAATCTTTCCACAAAATTAAGCGAGCACATCAACAAATACTCCCACCATTTTTCTGAAGGTCCCTATTATTTCCTTAATCTTGGCCGAAAGCGCCAGCATACTATCAGGGGGGATTTCCCTAATTACTTTATTGGATTCATCATCAATCAGCTTTACCTGTAGGCGCTCGCTGTCTTCATCAATTCGGAACTGAAGATGATAGTTGGACATAGTTATTAATTTATTGGTTTTTTGTACCACCTTTTTAAGCTTTTCTCTAGCGGGTTCTTTGTCCTCCTGCAGTTTAATGTCAATAGGTTGATTAACAGTTGGTGCGTTTAAATCCGCGAGGGTTATTAATGGTTTCTTCGAGATACCTTTTGATATTTGCTCCCTGGCGTTGACCTCAGGTTTCATTACTCCAACCACACTATTGGTCTGCCCTGCAAAACTCATATTTTACTCCCCCTCGCTTTTATAACTCGATCATATCAGCAACAAACAACTCTAGGATTGAATGAGCGGACTCAAACATTTATCAATTTCTTGTATCCAGACTGAAAAAGCTGGCATTAATACAAATTTCATGTCTATACGCCCCTGATCCAATTTATTATCTTCGTAAAATTGGTTCATCTTATCAATACTCATCTGTAAACGATCAGATAGTTCTCCCACCTTCGTTTCTTCCCATTGAATGCTTACCGTCTCCAGCGCTGCATTAATGGCTCTAAAAGCCTCCATAATATCATCAAAAAGATAGCGGGTATCTTCAAAGTGGCCTTCCCCCATTCTACGCACCAGATGATTCAGGCCCTCTTCCATAGTCCCCCCCATGATGATAATTTCTCTACACATACTAATTTGGTTCTCCATGATATCTTCCTCTCCTACTTGTTCGTGCCAGGTAACAACTTGAGATTTGCGTCCCAGCATTATATTTCCTCTAAATAATTCATTAGATGTTTTATTTATATTATATTTTATGCATATATCGTAACTTAAACACTTATGCTTTACTCTAAATTCGTTGCAGCGAATAGTTTTGCCTTTTAAAGGCTGAAATATCAAAACCCCCATCCGAGGACGGAGGCTTTGACAGGTTTTCCTGGTAACTAGGCCAGTATATCCACGCTGGCTCCCAGGTAGGGGTTCACTGATTTCTCCATGATCTGGGTATTGACATTCATCATCTTGACCAGGGCCTGGGCAGATTGTTCTGTGCTATCCATCTGCATTTTAAGCACACCTGTGCTTACTGCCTGCTGAAGACTAGCCGCCTTCATACCCATTGCCATACCCGCAATAGCATTGGTATCCATGTGATTCCCCCTTTCTAAAGATTTGACTCGTAAGAGCACAGGAAATTATTACCTGGCCCATACGTATATATTATCGGCTGAAAGGTGTATTTACTATAGAGATCAACATCTAATAGTCGAATTTAAATGATACCCCAAGTAAACTTCAATAAATCATCCATATTTCTCAATAATCTCCGTAAGAATCTATGACAGTTCGGAAGATAATGGTATTATTATAATTACAATCAATTAATTATCGATAGGAGTGATTCGATGGTAAAATCCCTCAAACTGATGCCAACATTTTTTCTGGCATTCTTCATAATCCTAGCATTATCGTTTAGCCAGACTGGCTTACAACCGGCTAATGGTGCACCATTAATGGTTGGCGGTACTTATCAATCCCCCCAACCTGAACAACATTCCCTTGGCGCTGAGATTTTAGGGGGCAAAGTTGTAGAAACTGTGGTTCCAACTGGGGAGACGGCAATTACATCGTCAAATAGTCTCGACACGTCTATAATCTTTAATTCCGGCAGCGTCAGCGGCTTGGCCACGTTGGATGAAGTGCAATCAAGTATCGAAATCAATCTGACAGCTAAAAAAGCCAGCTTTAGTATAACTTATACCGGTGATAGTACGAATTTATCTACAAACCTTAATACCAGACTCACTTCTATTTTCACCAATAGCAGCAACCTGAACTTCCTGGTCAAAACCTATGGATATTCATATACCGGCATACCCGGCAATATCTTAATCAAATTTACCGCCACTTACTGGCCGGTTGTTCTCAATCCCATTGTATCCGCTAATCAAACGGAACTGGCGCAGGATATTGAAGACCTTCTAATGGGCAGCAGCAATGGGACTATAAGATATACAGGTGATGATATTTCTGATTGGAATGGCTCCCTGCAGACCATAATTCAAGAGATTCTTAATCGGGATGGGAACGATTATCGGCATTTTTCTATGAAAGGATGGTCCTTTTCTTACCGCCCCGGTAGAGTGACAGGCACCCAAATTACTACAGCCTTCACCTATTGGGAGACTCCTGAACAGGCAGCTTTTGTTGATAGTCAGGTAGATAAAATATTGGCTGATATTATTCAAGCAGGCATGTCCGATGAAGAAAAAGAAAAAGCTATAAATGATTACATCGTTTTATATACTACCTATGACAAAACTCTAAAAGAACACAGCGCCTATGCCTCCCTTGCGAAAGGAACCACCGTCTGTCAGGGTTATGCATTACTGGCTTACAAGATGCTGACTGAAGCAGGAATTCCAGCGCGGATTATTGATGGCAATGCCGGAGGACCGCACGCCTGGAACCTGGTTCAGTTAGGCGGTAACTGGTATCACCTGGATTGTACCTGGAATGATCCGCTTCCTGACACCAAAGGAAGGGTAGGCTATTCTTACTTTAATCTTTCCGATAGCGAAATAGCCAGTACGAGAACCTGGACTAACGCCAGTTTCCCTGCTGCAACCACACATTACACAACGGCAGATGCCGATATAAACAATCATTCCCGTATGGTAGATATTGATAGCATAAGCTTGAACAAAGAAACAACCACTTTGGTGGTTGGTAAAAATGAAACACTCACCCCTGTAATCGACCCGGAGAAAATATATAAAAAGATGATATGGTTGTCCAGCAATCCTGCTGTAGCAACTGTAGACAGTAACGGAACCATTACCGCTAAAGCAATCGGTGCCGCCACCATAAAAGCTACTACCGATATAGGCAGCCTTAGTGATAGCTGCCAGGTACTGGTTAAACCTGTCTTGGTGATGGGTATCGAATTGAACAAGGATACTACCCAGCTAAAGATAGGAGAGTTCGAGACCCTTACTGCCACCCTTACCACCGATGCCACGGAGAAGAAAATCACCTGGACGACTAGTAATGCCAAAGTAGCCAGCGTAGATACTACCGGAAAAGTGAAAGGTGTAAGCGTAGGTACAGCAACCATAACCGCAACCAGCTTGGACGGCAAGTTCACCGATACCTGTACCGTAACTGTGAACCCTGTTCTGGTAGAGAGTATCACCTTAAACGCCAGCTCTGATTCACTACCTATAGGACAGAGTAAAACCTTAATAGCCACCATAACTCCAACCAATGCTACCAATAAGACTATTAACTGGACTTCCAATCACCCCGATATAGCAAGTGTTACCAACGGCCTGGTGAAATGCCTAGCTGTAGGAGAAGCAACGGTTACTGCTACAACTATAGATGGGAGTAAGATCGCTAGTTATGTAATAACGGTTATCCCAAAAACTGTTGTTTCCCTTGATAAAACCAGCATAAGTATAGAAAAGGGCGACAGTGCGGCTCTTACTGCAACCATCCAGGAAGGTGCCACCTCCATAACATGTGTATCGAGTAATACTGGTATTATCACGGTTGCCATGAGTGGTACCGATATAACTGTCAGTGCACCAACAAACTCTCTCGGTGGTACGGCCAAAGTCACTCTCAGTGCCAAGGTAGGCACCAAGGCCTATACCGCGATTTGTACAGTCGCTGTTCCAACCCGGGTAGTAAGCATAAGTTTGGATTGTGCAACCGCCAGCCTGCCGGTTAGTGGAACCAAGGTTTTGAAGGCTACCCTCAATCCCACCACTGCAACTGTCAAAACCATCAACTGGACATCCAGCGATGGCACTACTGTTTCGGTTGACAGCAAAGGAAGCATCAAAGGACTTAAGGCTGGAACGGCCACCATTACCGCCACCAGTACCGATGGTAATAAAGAGGCTAGTTGTGATGTAACCGTTGGGAATGTAGCTGCTACTAAAATTACGGTTACTCCAATCACTGCAATACTAAAGGTTGGTGCCAACAAAACACTCGCTGGAGTTATTACACCAGCTAATGCCACCGACAAGACCATTGGCTGGGCGTCAAGTGACGAAGCTATCGCAACTGTAGACAGTTTAGGAAAAGTAACCGCTATAGCTACCGGTACTGCAACCATTACCGCATCCCAGGGAAGTTTATCTGCTGTTTGCAGCATAACGGTAACCGCTGGTTCCAGTGTTACCGCAGTTAAATTAAATAAAACTGCATTGACCTTAAATACCGGACTAAGTGAAAAACTAAGCCCTATCTTTACCCCTGTTGCACCTGCCAATTCCGGGGTTAGCTGGTCATCCAGCGCTGAGGAAATAGCCACCGTTGATGAAAATGGTCTGGTAACCGCAGTAGCAGCAGGGACTGCCGATATCACGGTAACCACTGACGACGGAAACAAAACCGCTATATGCAAAGTAACTATAGTATCAAAGGTTACCGGAGTATCATTGGATCAAGACATCATAGAACAACTTGCTCCTGGCGATACGGTAACCCTAGTTGCTACAATAGCACCCGCAGGTGCCTCAAATAATAAGGTCACCTGGCTTTCCAGTAAGGCTGCAGTAGCTACTGTTTCAACAACTGGCCTGGTTACGGGTAAGACTCCAGGAACCACTGTCATCACCGTCACAACTTTGGATGGAAAATTCACCGATAGCTGCCGAGTGGTAGTCCTGCCGGTACTGACAACCGGCATTTCCCTTAACAAGTCAACAACTACCCTGGCAGTAAAAGGCTACGAAACTCTAACCGTAAATTTCACCCCGGCCAATGCTACCAACCAAAAGGTAACCTGGATATCCAGTGCCCCCACCGTAGTAAGTGTAGCTAATGGTAAAATCACAGGTTTGAAAGCCGGCAGCGCAACTATCACTGCTACCTCTGCCGATGGTTATTACAAGGCTACCTGTACGGTTACAGTGTAAGCGCTCAGTATTCAGGTGCATGGTCAATATAATCTAAGCATGAGAAAATATCTCCACAAGGGTAAGAAATGGAGGTATTAACAAGTGACCCGACT
>PHAA01000029.1 GCA_002840245.1 Firmicutes bacterium HGW-Firmicutes-15 | reverse complement strand
ACAAAAGACTTTCCTGATATATTCAGGCCAAAATTATTGGCTGATTATGAAAAAAGCAGTCTCACTTTCTTAGCCCCAAGTAGGCTGGCAACGAAAATGCACCAATCTGCTGCTAGAAATACAAATAATTCCCTTGCCATGCCAAGCAGATCAAGGGACATGAAATCTGCTCAGGATAGGGGTAAGTCGGGAGCCTCAAATCTTATCAACAGAAGCACAGGCATGAGATCGAAAAAGCATAGTTATACTGATTATATCTATATTAAAACGGCAATGGCTTCTGCAGCAGGGGACGGACCAAGCCGGTTTGGTCATCAAGCGATGGCGAACTTGAAGGTGATAAAATTGCAGATCCGGGCCAGAAAACGAGTAGAGGGACGAATGAGCAGCAGGGTGGCTGGAGAGGTACTGCCGTTAGTCAGAAATAGCGATAAATTGAGTAAGGGTAGGGGATACGAGGACCCCAAAATCCTCTTCGGAGGAAAATCACCAACTCTTGTACCCTTTGCTCAGCTTATATCAAGCTCAGTAGGCGCAATAAATAGCGGGACAAATAGCTTTCCTAATGTATTCAGGCCAATATTAATGGCCGATTCTGGAAAAAGCAGTCTCTCTTTCTCAGCTCCAGGCAGCCTGGCAATGATAATGCGAAAAGCCACAGCTGGAAGTATAAATAATTTCCTTGCGGTGCCCAAGAGGTCAGGAGATATTAATTATGACCGGGGCAGGGCTAATTTGGAAGCGTTAAGCCCCGCCAACAGAAATAAAGGCATTAGAGATTTTAAGCTTGGGCTAATAATGAAAAATATGCTCAAGAATTATCGGGAAAAGCAGACTAAGTCCGGATGGCTGCAGAAATGGTTTGTTAATAAGAAGCCTAGCTTGCTTAAGACCCCCAATGCCAGGGAGAATTTTATTGAATTAGCATCTAATTGGGGATCCCTGAGAGCAGGTAGCAAATTGCCAACTCACCAGAGACTTAGCGTAAAAGAGCCAAAACATCGATTAGTAAGCCCAATGAAAATTTTGCCATTCACAAAATCCACTAGTTCAAGTCGGGAGGTTTCCCCGAATTGGCAGACGATTGGGCATTACATAACTAGGTCTAGTAAACCCTCTGATCGCTGGCTTAACAGATATATGGATCATAGCAGGGTAAGCAGAATTAAGACCCGGGCTGTAATCTTTAATAAAAAAAGAAGCTCGCAGGCACCGTTGGACAGAAATATTACAGGAGCCAACAAAACGTTAATATCGGGCGATAAGACTCGACTGCCAGTTAATTATTCTGATCCCAATTTAATTCCATATCGGGGCATCAAAACCGGGGATGACAAAAGGCTCCCATCTTATTCACTTCTGGCCTCTGGGCCGGATTTAAACCATCGCCGGGATACATCTTCGGCTGCAAGCAATTATTTGGATAGCGCTATTGATACTAAAGCGAAAGCCATTACTAAGGAGCTTAAGATGCAAATAACCGAGACCAGGAACCCTGAGATCAAGAATACTGAAATAAAGAGAATTGCTGACCGTGTGTACCAGGAAATACAACAGCGGATGAAGTTGGAGCGGCAGCGCCGAGGCTTGTAAAGCAAGAAGGAAGGGGGATTAAGCAGTGTCACTTAAGAAAGCTAGCATTGAAGTGGAAGGAAGCAGTAGTAAAAAAATTGAAGTGCTCTTTAATCCCAGTGAATATAGCATAGACAGTGAAAATAAATATGCTTTTCATACTGTGTCATCAGATCCAATTACCCAATTTATAAGTGGCAGTACCAGCCTTCTGTCCATGGAACTATTTTTTGACACTTATGAAGCTGGGAGTGATGTGAGAAATCACACCAAGCAAGTTTCTGAATTGCTTGATATCGACAGTGATTTGCACGCACCGCCAGTATGCAAGTTTATATGGGGCTCACTTGTTTTCAGAGGATATATGGAAAAAGTTTCACAGCGCTTCACTATGTTTCTTGACTCGGGAATACCGGTGAGAGCCATTTTAAGCGTACAAATGCGTTCCTACCAAACTGTACAAGAAAAATTGCAGGCAATACCGCTCCAGTCTTCCGATCGTACCAAACAAAGGGTGCTGAAGCAGGGTGAACAATTGTGGATGCTAGCAGCACGTGAATACGAAGATCCGGGACGATGGCGAGAGATTGCTATAGCCAATGATATAGATAACCCTAGATTAGTGCAGACCGGGAGCAAAGTAATCGTCCCTCCACTGGTGTAATATTATGGCAGACTATACCGTTCTTAATCAGCAGGGTTTAACCTTTGGAGGTTTATCAAAGCAATATGGTGACTTTTTTGTTCCCAGTTTCGAGGTGAAAGTTGGGGGCAATAAAATTGGTGATGGCATTGATATGGTTATAGCTAGTGTCAGCGTTGATACCAGTCTGGAGAAAGCCGATACCTGCAGTTTTACTGTTACAAATGCCTTTGATATCGAGAGTAGAGAATTTAAGTGGTTAGACCAATACCTGACTATCGGGAAAGAAGTACAGATTGATATGGGCTATAAAGATAAACTAGGAACAGTGTTCCACGGCTATATCACATCAGTGCGCTATGAACTGAGCTCCTGGGATCAGACCAGCATAGTAGTTTCAGGGATGGATTACTCATTTAAATTGATGAAGGGAATAAAATCCAAGGTGTTTTCCAAGGTAAAGGATAGTGATGTAGCCAGCCAGGTAATATCAAGCGCTGGACTTACGGCGAAAGTAGATACTACAACGATTGTGCACGATATGATTCAGCAGGTGGGAATCAGTGATTACCAGTTCCTCAGTTGGTTGGCAGACAGAAACGGCTATGAATTTTTTGTCAGTGGCAAGAATGTGCATTTCCGTAAGATGCACCAGAACAAGTCTCCGTCAGTAACCTTAACCTGGGCACAAAACCTGATCAGCTTATACAAGGAAGATGATCTGAATGATCAGGCGGGTGTAGTTAAAGTGAGAAGCTGGGATTATAAAACCAAGCAGGTTTTAACTGGTCAAGCCAGCGCGATAAGCAAGGTTGATTCAGGTCAGGATGGCAAGACTGTGTTGGGAAATGTGTTGGGGACGGTGGAGGATAATTATATGTCCGAAGCCCGGACTCAGGCCCAGGCCGATGCAGAGGCTACCGCCATTCAAAGCAGCAAGGCCATGAAACTGGTAAGCGGTGAAGCAACTTGTATAGGTATTCCCCAGATCAGGGCAGGTCAATATGTGCAGCTGGCAGGTCTGGGTTCAAAATTAAATAAGGTTTATTACGTAATATCGGCTCGACACAATATAGACGAATCGGGCTATACAACCACCTTAACCATAGGAGGGAACGTTGTTTGAATATAGTATACTCGCTCCAGGATTCCAACCCTAATCAAAGCCAGAAAATATACGGGGTAGCTGTGGGGGTAGTAACCAATATAAATGATCCGGAAAAAATAGGTCGGGTAAAGGTAAAGTTTCTTTTACGGGAGAGCGAGCAGGAAAGTGATTGGATTCGTATTGCCAGTCCTATGGCCGGACCGGAACGGGGATTCTATTTTCTGCCCGAGGTAAATGATGAGGTGTTGCTTGCTTTTCACCAAGGTAATGTGGAAGAGCCTTTCATTATTGGAGCGTTATGGAATAGTCAGGATAAGCCACCGGAGGCCAATCCTTATGCCGATGGTAAAGTCAATGTTCGTAAAATAAAGACCAGTGGTGGGAATGAAATTATCTTTACAGATGAAAAGAGTAAAGAGAAAGTAGAGATTCATACGCCTAAGGGCAAAAAGATTCTTTTCGATGACGAGAACAAGAAGATAGAACTAAAGGACGATAATGGAAAAAATACTGTAACCATAGACACTTCGTCCAATAGTATTACTATACAGGCTGATAGCAAAGTTACTATTAAGGTTAAGTCATGTAACATTGAGGTTGACGGGAGTGGAGGAATAAGTATTAATGCTCCTACCAGTTCTCTGAAATTTAAGGCCAACCAGATAGAGATTGAAGCTAGCACTACGATGGATATAAAGGCCAACGCTACGATGAATGTCAAGGCGGGAGCTATGATGAAAATTGAAGGAGCTATGGTAAAGATAAACTAGTACATTATAAAACCTAATTTTGTGTATTACTCGTCGAGTGAAATTTTTGTAGGACAAGACGAAGGAATGAGTAATACTGGACGTATTGCGATTGACGACAACGCAGTCATACGGAAATTTAACCGACGATAGTACATTGAATTAGGTTTTACAATGTACTAAGAGTTAGGAGGGTGATAGATGAGCAGTTTTTTAGGCCGAGGCTGGAAATTTCCGATTCAAGTTGATCCGGTAACCGGGAGAATAATGATGTCCGAGGGTGAAGACGACATAGCTGAGGCCATCCGTATCATCCTCATGACTTACCAGGGTGAAAGAGTTATGCGTCCTGGCTTTGGTGGCAGACTTAATGATTTTGTTTTTGGCCTTACTGACCCCACGACTCTAGGTGTGCTGGAGTCAGATTTGAGAAATGCCATTATGGTTTGGGAACCCCGAGTAGGTAAGGTGGAGGTTCAGGTACAAAGTGATAAATCCAACCCGGAGCAATTGTGGATTAATATAAATTACACAGTCAGGTCTACTAACAATCTGTTTAACCTTGTTTATCCCTTCTATATAAATGAAGGTACCAGTTAGAAAACCTGATAAGCTGACATATGGAGGAAGAATATGCTACCACCTCTTGACCCACGTGATAACAGAGCTCTCATACAGCAAGTAAAAGACATGCTGCCCTTTTATACCCCGGAATGGCGGTTTTCTCCCGAGGACCCAGATGCGGGTACAGCTTTAATGCTGATTTTTACTCGTATGTTTGATGGCACCATAAAAAGGCTGAATCAGGTTCCACGGAGAAACCTAGTAGCGTTTCTTAATATGATGGATATTGGTCTCTTACCTGCTTGTCCGTCTTTTGCTTTTTTGACTTTTAACCTGAGCTCTATTGACGGCGAAGCAGTTCTAGTGCCAGCAGGAACCCAAGCCCTGGCTAGTGTAGCAGGAGGAGAGCAAATCGTTTTTGAAACCGCAGCTAACCTCCTGGTTAGTCCTGCCATCCCGGTAGCGATATATAACACTAGTGGACAGCATGATCGCATAGTGGAAATTCCGGCTGCTCTCTTAATAGATAACCCGGTTTATCCAAGTCAGGAGCTAGCCTTGCTGGATTGCTTTGGTGGTGAGAACTTGCAGGACCACTGCTTCTATCTGGGAGAACCTGACCTTTTAAATATCAATGGGAAAGCGATTTTGGAAGTGGAAATAAAGAACTCCAGACAGCAGTTTAAAGAACGTCTTGACTGCGAACTGCTGAGTAATCCTGAATATACAGAATGGTTATATCGAAAAGATGATAGCTGGCAAGCTTTTAGCGAAGTTGCAGTGCGGGCCAACCGTATTGAGTTGAAAAAGAAAGAATTAGGTTGGATAGATTACAGTGAAACTAATGGGGTTAGCAACCGCTGGCTGTGCTGTCGGGTAAAGCCCGGAAAAATTGGGGCCTTAAGGGATATAGAGTTTGATGCTGTCAAGATGAAGGCTCGTAACCTGGTTGAAGATAATGAAACGGGTCTGGCACCGGATATGATGTTTTATAATGACATTCCCCTTAACCCGAAAGATTGTTATCCGTTAGGTGAATTTTTTGGCACTTATGATACATTTTATTTGGCCAGCCAGGAAGCTTTTTCAAAAAAGAAGGCTATCATAACGATTTCTTTTAAGCTAAAGCATGAACCGAAGATAATGAACAATGATAATACACCTGCCATCGACTGGAAGATGATAATGAAAAAATCTGATCTGGAGGAACCCGAACGGCCTAATCTGCTGATCATGAGAGTTGTCTGGGAATATTTTAACGGTAATGGCTGGATGAAGCTGTTTGATGGCTCCCAATATGAGGATATCTTCCTGCACGTATCAGAGCGAACCATTATCAAGTTCAAATGCCCGGATGATATAGAGGCCAGTATGACCCACGATCAGATGAATTACTGGATAAGGGCCAAGGTTGTAAGTATCCACAATATCTATGCTCCTAATGGAGTTTACCATGCACCCAGGCTGGAGAATTTAGAACTTAGTTATGAGTATGGTGATGATAGTCTGATGCCGACATCCTTTTTCAGTTTAAACAATCTGGAATACCATGACCAGGGTAAGATAGTAAAGCAAGAAGATTTTATGGCGCACCCTCTGCTTGACCTGGATTTATCTTACCCAGCCATGTATCTGGGATTCGAACAGCCTCTCCGTAAAGGTCCCCTGGGCTTGTTCTTCTCATTGCGGGAACAAAGCTATGATCCGGACGATGCCCCGACTCTGGAATGGGAGTATTCAACCCAGAATGCGCTGGGAGGAAAGTGGGCCAGGCTGGATACGGTTGATCATACCAATAACCTTAGCGGCAGTGGGTTGCTTGTTTTTGGCGCACCCCCTGACTTATCCCGGATGCCAATGTTCGGACGAGAACTATACTGGGTCAGAGCAGTTAATTATGACGGGAAATTTGATCGAACTGAGAATCGTCCTGTTTTACCGGTAGCAAAGGGTCTGTTCATGAATACTACCCGGGTTATTCAGCAAGAAAGCGCATTTAGCGAGATGCTAGCCAATCCTACTGGAGAAGGCCATCTTTATCATGATCTACCCCGTACTCCGATTGTCTCAGCAGAAATATGGGTGGAGGAGTCTAGCCAGCTAAATGAAGAGGAAAAGCAAGATTTATTGCGTGACAAGAGTCTTAACCTGAGGGAAATGAGAGATGAATGGGGTAATATTCGTGAACTCTGGATAAAATGGCAGCGGGTGGAGGATCTTGGCTTATCTGAAACCGGTGACCGCCATTATACCATTGATACCTCTTCCGGAAGGGTTTGTTTTGGGGATAGCGTGCACGGAAGAATTCCGCCCCGCTCTAATATCAATAATATTGAAATAAAGTACCGGATAGGCGGCGGCAGCAGTGGAAACGTCGGGGCTAAGGAAATTAACCGTTTGCGTAATTCACTGCCTTTTATTAATGGGGTGTTTAATCCCGAAGCAGCCTGTGGAGGCTGCGATCGGGAGAGCTTTGATGAAGCCCTGCGCAGGGGACCACAAACATTAAAGCATAATGGACGGGCAGTGACTGCCTCAGATTTTGAAACCATGGCACGGGAAGTATCGAGAAATGTGGCCCGGGTAAAATGCCTGCCCAATACTAACTGGCGGGGTGAAAGAGAAAGCGGTTGCATTACTATGGTGGTTTTACCGCGTGGTGGTGTACAGGCTTCGTTGACATTTTCTGCTTTGAGGCAGGAGGTAGAAAGATATCTTTACCAGAGAACCAGCGGCAACCTCTTACATCCAGGCAAGATGCAGGTTATTGAGCCCTTGTACCTGGAGATATCAGTTATGGCAGTACTGGTTGCTGATAGTATAGATAATATGGCTCTGGTGGAAACAGAAGCTCTGGAAAAATTAAGGGAGTTTCTGCAACCCGAGTTATACGATAGATATGAACAAGGATGGAATATAGGGGAATACCCGCATATATCAGTACTTTATACGCTATTAAAATCGATCAACGGGGTCAATTATATTGAGAGTGTCTCCATGATTGTACACAAACTGGTTAATGAAGAGAGGATTGAGATAGATCCCAATCAGCTTGGCACCATATCCCATGGTTTCATTCTAAATGGCGGGCACCAGATTAAGGTGAAAGCCTAGTACCCTGTTAACAGGGTACAGAACTAAGTTGTCAGGAGGTAGGCCCAATGTTGCCTTTGCCGGAACTAGATGATCAGGATTTCCAGCAGATAGTAGACGACGCACGAAAAATGATACCCCAACTATTCCCCGGGTGGACTGATGAGAACTACCATGATCCGGGTATCACTTTAATCGAACTACTGGCTTGGTTAACTGAGATGCAGCAGTTTTACCTCAACCGGATAACTCGTAAGAATGAGTTGAAGTTCCTCAATCTTATGGGTATAAAGCTGCGCAGCGCGCTGCCTGCCAGAACTGACGTTACCTTTAGCGCTGTGTCTGAAATGATGTCAATCCCTGCAGCTAGCAGACTGGCAGCAGGTGATCAGATATTTGAGACTACTGAACCACTGTATCTTCTCCCTGCCCAAATAGATAAAATTCTGGTTTATTCTGAGAAGGACTACCGGGAATTTACATCATTTAATGAAACTAGAGGTCTTTACTATTATGCTTTTGGCCGGGATGCGAAAAAGAATAACAAGTTACTGATAGGTTTGGATCAGAGCTTACCTGCCGGAGTGGAGTTGTCCCTGGCCTTGCATCTTTATGAGGACTATCCGGTAAAGTCAGCACCAGCGGGGGAATATGAGGCTGAAATAATTCCGCCGGCCCGGGTTGCATGGAAATATTATGGCCGGGAAGGTGAGGAAAGCGTCTGGAGACCGCTTACAATCCTGCTCGATGACAGCGCGCACTTTACTAAGAGCGGCAGTATCAAGTTTTTGTTGCCTGAAGCTATGGAAGCAAGCAGGTTTAGCCCGGCTTTGGACCGCCAGAGATTTTGGATCGCCTGTTTCCTGGAAGATGACGTATATGAACTCCCTCCTCGTGTAGAAGACATCTGTCTGAATACTGTATCGGTAGTACAACAGTCTACTTTAAGTGAGGTACACGATTTTTCTAGCAGCGGAGAAAACAGCATGCAATTTAAGCTTGCCAGTAGTATTGCCCTGTATGGATGCAATCAAGTTCAGATAAAGGATGATAAGGGAGACTGGATATTCTGGAAGGAAGTTGCAGATATTTCCATGTGTGAAGCAGGAGAAAGAAAATTCAGCCTTAAACGAAATGAAGGCCAGGAGATAATTATTGAGTTCGGTGATGGACAACGGGGGATGATACCTCCGCCCGGCAGCAACAATATCCGCTTAATATCGTTTCAGCCCAGTTTTAAAGAACAACGCTGGTTGGGACGAAGTAATGGATTGCCCGGACAGTCATTCGAATTACCCGTACATCCTCTCCTGGGGCTGGAATTTCGGCTGCAGGTAGGGAAAAGATCCAATGCTACCCAGGAAATGGTGTGGCAGGACTGGCAGGCAGTTGATGATTTTATCGCTTCTGGACCTTCTGACCGCCATTATGTGCTGGAGGAAGAGCCGGGGGTAATATACTTTGGCAACCATGAAAATGGAATCATCCCCGAGCGAGAGGAGCAAGCCAACATATTGCTTATAGGTTACCGAACCGGTGGTGGTATTAAGGGTAATGTCAAAGACTACGAGATAAACCGGATCCTTGAAGATGAGCCTCTGCTTAAAACGCTGCAGGTAGCCAATCACAGATCCGCCCATGGTGGTAGTCCTAAAGAAACCATAGTTGAGGCCCGCAAGCGATTGAAATCTGAACGCAGAAGACCTGAGCGTGCCGTCACTGCTGCCGATTATGAGGCATTGGCATTGCTCACTCCTGGACTCAGGGTAGCCAGGGTGAAAGCAGTTTCGCTCTACAGTCCGGGGATGAGAAATTATCCCGATAGGCAAGCCCAGGCGCAGGTAACGGTAGCCGTAATGCCATATAGTGAAGTCCTTACTCCGGTTCCCAGTCCTGGTTTTCGAGAAACAGTATATCGGCACCTTAATTGCCATCGCTTGCTCAGTACTGAAATACACGTAGTCTCGCCAGACTATGTAAGGATTAATGTATATGCAGCTGTTGTTGTTGCTCCGGGAACAGTCCGGGCAGAGGAAAGAATTGCCCGAGAACTGGATAAATTCTTACAGCCCTTGGATCGCGATGATTTGAGTCGAGGCTGGCCTTTTGGACGTACAGTTTACCGGGGTGATATTTACGAAGTAATTAATCGGGTTCAAGGAGTGGAATATGTAAAGGACTTATGGATCAGCGCCGAAGGTAACAAGCTGCGCAGGGAGCTTAGCGGAGATGTTGAACTCCCCCCCTGTGGACTGGTTTACCCGGGTGATCATGAAATTGAGATAATCAACCGTCATGACCTGTGATGGTTTCCATATATGGAGAGGGGGTGAATAACTTATGTATAGTCAATTTAGCTTTTTGGCTCTAAATAAAGAATCTGACTGGGAGCGTGGCCGGGGGGAAAACCTTCTGTTAGCCGAGCAGGGAATCAGCCTGATGAAGGATCAAAAATATGCCTTATACCGTACTATCTTACAGACTGAGACAGGCATAATGGAGCCAATAACGAATATAGGAAGTGGATCATTCGGCCTGGTATATTTGTTGGACCGACTTGGTAATATCTGGACCTATGACTATATTAATTGCCAGACTACCCTGCTGTTAAAGGAGGGACATGGCTTATTCAGCGGTGAGGCTCTTTTGGCGGTAGCCAAAAACACCCTATTTCTGGTGGAATCTGACCCGGCTGTAATTGTTGCTATATCAGCAGCTAATGGCCAGATTCTATGGACCAAGAGCGAGTTCTATGGTGGGTCTCCCCTGGCCGTAGTGGTCAGTGCCAGCGATCAACTATTGATGGTAACATTCAGTAATAGCTCCCTTTCTTACCAAGCGGATAAGGGTGATGACTTCGCTCCAATGGCAATACTGCAAGTTACTCCCGATGGTCAGATTAGGGTTCTTGCATCACCGCTGACGTTGGCTCTAGAGAAAGCAGCTGAATTCCGGCAACGAGGCCGGGTGGAACTTGCATTAGGAAAAGAAGAGCAAATATATGTACTAGATACCTGTAGCGGCCAACTCTGGAGGTTTGCTCCGGATGGTAATTTGCTGGCTAATAACCGGCTTAGTATATCGGCACGGGCTGTTGGTCTGGGCGTCGATAACGAAGGATCTATATATATTGCTGATGTTCAGCAAATAGATCCAGATAGTGAAGATGACCGTTCTATCTTAATGTTCTCTGCCTCGGAATGGGAGCCGACTGGTGGTGTCGCCTATCGGGGTTTGGTAGATAACTTATGGCTCGACCATGACAATCGGATATTTGTCTGGAATCGAAGCAATTTGTCTCTCAGCATCCTGGAGAGGCAGGAAAACATTAGACTTGATTCTAATGGAACTCCACGGGGTGTTTTCATTTTTCCGCTATTGGATAGTATGTCTCTAGAAATGGAGTGGCACAGGTTTACACTGGATGCCGATATTCCCGATGATACCCAGATCAGGCTCAATTATTTTGCCAGCGACACTAAAGAGCTAGTTATACAGGATCATTTAATTAATATGGAAGTGTATTTACAGGATAGGACTGCCTCATTAGCTGATAGACTGGGTTATATGGACTTTCTATGGAAGAAGGAACTGGTTAACCCCAGAGATGCTCTCCTGCAGGGAGCAAAGGGACGCTTCCTCTGGCTAAAAATAGAACTGGTCGGAAGTGAAACTAGGACCCCGCTCTTAAGGAGTGTTAGAATATATTTCCCCCGTATGTCACTGTTAAGTTACCTTCCAGCCGTATACCAAGAGTCAGGGAGCAGCCGGGATTTTCTGGAACGCTTCTTATCACTGCCAGGCACATTACTACAGGACATGGAAGAACAAATAGACCGCTTGGATAGAATATTTGATCCAGAAGTGGTGTCTGGGCCTTTTTTAAGTTGGTTGGCAGGTTGGTTAGGAATAAGTGCTGATGAGAACTGGAGTGAAGAACAGCTCCGGCGTCTGCTGATGAATGCTCCTTTCCTTTTTAGAAAGAGAGGTACCCGTGCAGGCATGGAAGACATCATTGAGATTTATACAGGGGAAAAACCCATAATAGTCGAGTATTTCCAGTATAAATACCTGCAGGAAACAATTGAGATAAAACAAATTATGTCCCAGCTTTATGGTCAGGATCCGTACGGTTTTGCAGTAATGGTCAAACAGGAAATGGTACCGACAGCAGCACAGGTTTCTGCCCTGCAAAGAATTATTGATGAAGAAAAGCCGGCTTTTACGGATGCCAGACTGGTTATATTACAACCGTGGATTTATATGGATATGCATTCTTATCTGGGTATCAATACCTATCTATCGGAATTATCTTTGCTTCGACTGGACAATAAATCTTCAGTGCCATTCAGTTCAGTAATCATTGATATGGAACGGGATAATCAGCTTGATACCCATAGCCGTATGGAACTCGATGCACATTTGCTATAGATGAGCAAAGCTTAGTAAAGACTGTTTACAGCGAAAGGGTAGGTGGTTGGCCAGCGTTTTAAGGATACGGGCTCAGGGGGAATGTAATCTAGCTTTTGGGCGTGTTTACTACATTACGAAGGAGGAGGGTAAAAAGTGAAAAATCCCAGGTATTATCCCCACGAGAGGAACCGCTATTTTTATGGCAAGTTACTTACGGTAAGAGATTTTGAATCTGAACAAAAATACTGTAATGATAAACGGCGTATGGGTAACCGTGTGCTTCACGGAGCCGGAGTTGTATGCGGACTGCAAGTGGTTGCTGTCGATGATAAGACCATCTCAGTAGAAACTGGAATGGCCATTGATTACTCAGGACGAGAAATAGTTGTAGCCTCACCTGTGACCCAAAAATTATCGATGATAGATGGCTTTGGTAATAATGATTACGCCAAAAATATTTACCTGTGTATTGCTTATGATGAAAGAGGTAAAGAGCCGGTATATTCAGTAGCTAGTTCCTCGACCCGTGCGGAAGAGGTGGGAGAGCATAATCGTATGCAGGAAATTTATCATCTGTTTGTTCGTGAAGATGCTCCAGATCCGGCAAATTTTGGTTTTTCCCGGCTTTTTGAGAATACAACCCTGCTTTACAGTGACGAACAATTGCGCATCTGGCAAAGATGCCCGAACTATGTAAATCCGAATGATCTATTTGAGATTACATTGCTCGTCGAGAAAACCCTTCAGGTGCCGCGGGTAACAGTGGAATATGAACTTGGCGGAGGATACATATATGGGGTGGATGGTGAGCTAGGGGGCAAGATTTATTTTCAGGAGCCGGAACATGACCGGGAGAGCAGCTATGAAGTGAGTTTCCCTTTCCGGGCTGGAGCGGTTGCCGGGATGGTAGACGAAGTGGTTATTAAACAGGGCCGGATGAGAATTCAACTAGGGGAAAGAGTATTGGAACCTGAAGCCGATTGCAGCCAGGTATTGCAGATAGTAGCTGAACCGGTAAGAGAACGCATTTTGCAGGATTACCTTAATTTAAGCCTGGATCAGTATCTGGAGAAGGAAGATCAGGCGATATATCTGGCCCGCATTAGTATTATGCAAATAGGTCCCAGCTTTATGATTGAGAAGGTGGAACAGCTTCCGTTTAAAGAGTATGCCTATAATCTATCCGATCTGTATAAACTTGGTGTTCTGGGCCAGGGTAGAGCCCAGGGACCTTATCTAACCAAGGCTTCGGCTTACTTCACGGAAGCAGAGGAAGAGCCACGGCTTGATGTCAGGTACCAGCCCGATAAAAATCAATTCGATTTTGACTTAGGGATTCCTCGACCCAGGGTAATTGCTGGAGCCGATAGTACCGGGGTGGTGGAGTTTGATCTGGAGGTGACACCCAGAGCTGCAAAAAGCTATTTTTCGGATGAAATAGATCATGGCCTCGGTACGGGGCTAGTTCATATAATAACCGGAGTGGAAGAGAGCACCGAAGAGGAAGTGCTGCGGTCACCTCAACATTGTGAGCAGATTTTTTTCGGTGACTATGATATTTTTCAGAAAAGTGAATATGAATCACTGGCACCGCGTATGGATATAGGAACAGTGCTATATCCGGAAAGGGGTAGTTTCCGCATAGGAATTCGCTGCCAAACACCCAGTGTCACCAAGGTCAGAATACGTTGGTGGGTATACAAGAAAGCCTGAAAGGTGGCTATAAGATGAGGTTTTTTATAAGAATTGCTACATGTACCATACTGATCATGTCCTTGTTGCTGTTACCTAAGCCTCTGACTGCCATCAATGGGGTAAATGAGCAGCCGACTAAGGAGAATCAGCAAATAGCAAGGAAATATCGTATAGCCTACTGTGAGACCGAGCCCTGGTTAAATTATGCCGGGACCTTGTATGGTTTGATCAAAGGTCTGGAAAGTGCGGGATGGGTCACTAATACCAATGGTTTGGTTTACCAGGAGGGGCAAATGGATACCGTGGCTATGTGGGAATGGCTTTCCAAACAAGATATTTCTCCTTACCTGGAGTTTGTCAAAGATGGCCACTATACCCTTAGTACCATGAACGAAGCGGAAAAGCAAGCTCTGCAGTTCCGCCTAGCTCAGCAAAAAGATATAGATATGGTAATAGCCATGGGGACTTCAGCCGGAGTATTACTAGCCAATGACCAGCATTCAGTTCCGGTAATGGTTTTTTCTACCAGTAATGCAGTCCGTTCCGGGATCATAAAATCCGAACAGGACTCCGGCAGTAATCATATATGGGCTCACATGGATGCCAAGATATACAAACGGCAAATGAACGTCTTTTATGATCTCTTTCAATTTAAGCGTATGGGAATGGTCTATGAGAATTCCTCTCAAGGTCGGATTTATGCTGCAGTAGATGATGCAGTAGACCTGTCCAAAGAGATGGGATTTGATATTGAAGCAGTGCCGATTGTGGAGCCATTAAACAAAGATGACAAAGAAAGATACTATCGTGATTTGCTGGCTATACACCGTCAATTGGCAGAAAAAGTAGATGCCATGTACTTGACCATGGCCCCTATCGAACCCGGTAGATTAACCGAATTACTGAAACCGTTTTATGATAAGAACATTCCTGTGTTTTCTCAACTGGGAACCGAAGAAGTCGTGGCAGGAGCTTTAATCAGCGTGGCTCGGGCAGATTTTAGCGGGGTAGGAAAGTTCGGTGCAGATAATATGATTAAGATTCTGCAGGGTAACTCACCCCAAAAACTACCCCAGGTTTATGCAAACGTACCTCATATAGCTTTAAATATGGAGGTCGCCAGGAAGATAGGATACCAGCCACCATTCGAAATACTACTGGTAGCAGATGAAATTTACCAGTCGATCAAGTGAGCGGATATGGATCAGTTATGCTTATTGGATCTAAAATTGTAGAAAAAGCGGGGGAGAAGAACCATGTCATTTAAAAAAGGAGCTTTACTACTAGGTACAGTCATGATGTTACTTATCCTGGTTCTGGGTTTCACCGGCGCTTTGAACATATCATCGTTCAGGACCAGCTATACCGATTCACTGGTAGCCAGTTATGCAGTGGCAGGCAGTGACGGAGTTAGAAATATAGAATACGCTCTAAAATACGGCAAACCACTTGAAAATTTCAACGACATGGAAAAGATACTAACCGACATCAAGAGTATTTCGCCGGGAATTGAAAGTGTTCTGGTGGTCTCCCCAGAGGGACAGGTACTTTATAACCATCAGGGTAAAGTAGATAGTGAACATTTATCTCCAGAAATATTAAAGAAGCTGCGTGTAGATAGTTTGGCGGAGAGTGATTATCGATATGTTGCTTTTGAAGGGAAGTATCACATCTTTTTGCCCTTAGTTGACCGCAATGCCAAATGGGTAGGAAGCTTGGATATGGTGTTCAATGACCAAGTAATTGAATCACGGGTATCCATACCCAAGGCGGAGAGCCTACAGTACTTATATATACTTGTTGCCCTGGCTGCACTGCTCCTATTTATTTGTCATATTAAAATTGATTTTCTGGAGCCAGATGGTCAGCTGAAGAAAAAATTGTTTCTGGCAGTGGTATTATCGATATTGACGGTTGCGCAGATTGCTTATGCCGGAATAAATTATTATATGTACCGGAATGTGTACTATGAAATGGCCCGGGAAAACACGATGGTAACTGCTAATATTATTCAAAGGGATATTGATTCCGTAGTCTCTCGGGGGGTCTCCTATAATGAGTTGTATGGGATCGAAAAATGGATGCAGACTATTATCAAATCTGTTCCCCAAATTGATAGCATTACTATCAGTGATGACAATGGAAAAGCTGTCTACAGCACCGATCAGCAGGGTATGCAGTTAGAGCAATCAAAAGACTCTGCTTATCTCTATAGCCTTCCATTAAAGACAGGGGGAGGGCAGAATAAGCTTACTGTCACAGCGGGTATAAATATAAGTCTGTCCCGGGAATACATTAAGCAGAAATCACTAGCTATTGCCCTGGATGCTCTAACAGTACTGATTATTGCCTTCTTCTTTATGGTAGAAATAACCCTCTTCCTGCTGGTGTATATCAAACAGGAAGTGAATCGTATGGCACGCGCACCCAGTTCTGAAGGTCAGCGCAAAAAAATCGGATCTATTGATGCCGAGATGATTCGGCCGCTGGCGTTTTTCTACTTTATTGCATCAAGTATGGCAGCTTCCTATATACCTCTGATAATGAAAGATCTTTATCAGCCTATGTGGGGATTACCGAAGGAAGTTGTGCTGGGTCTGCCTATTTCGGCCGAGTTATTATGTGCAGCCTTATCAATTATTATTACTGGTTACATAATCGAGCGGCGGGGATGGCGTTTCCCCTTTTTTAGCGGACTAATTTTCATGGGACTGGGGCTCTTGCTTTCAGGTCTGGCTTGGAACGGGGAAGTATTTATTCTGGCACGGGCTTTAACCGGTATTGGTTATGGTTTCTCATGGATGGCTATGCGCTGGCTAAGTACCTCGCCTACCCAGCAAGAAGAGAAGACGCGAGGACTCTCTGCATATAATGCTGGAATCTATGCGGGATTTAACTGCGGTATAGCTATAGGTGCAATGATGGCGGATCGGATCGGTTTTTCCCAGGTATTTTTTATAGCCTTAATGTCGTTACTTATAGTCGTAGCCTTTGCCTTTAGTTTCATTGGCAAGGTTGAATCGGAGCAGGAAGAAATTAAACCCGATTTTATTGGGGGCAGGATATCAACTTTCCTGCTTGACCCTGGTGTTATATTTTTCTTCTTCTTAATTACCATTCCCCTGGCGGTATGCAGTATGTTTATGGACTATTTCTTTCCCTTGTTTGGAGCCAGTGTTGGCCTTTCAACGTCTGATATAGGCAGGGGATTCCTGATATATGGCCTTTGTATCGTATACCTGGGGCCGTGGTTGGGAGGATTTGTCGAGAAAAGGTTGAGCCCTTGGACTGCCTCTTTATTAGCTGCCTTTATGACTATAGGTGCTTTGGGCTTGTTTTCCTGGCGGGGTGGCACAGTTATGGCAATTATAGCCATCCTGATTATGGGGTTGTCGGATAGCTTTGGCACTGTAGCACAGAATAATTACTTCCTATCTCTCCCAGCTACCCAAAAAGTGGGTGAGAGTAAGGCCTTGAGTTATTACAGCACAGTACGCCGACTGGGGCAGGTTTTAGGACCATTTATCTTTGGAGCCTTGGCAATACTGGGTGCGATGCGCAGTGTAGGCCTGATTTCCCTAGCTTGTTTGGCCCTGCTGCTTATGTTCGCCCTTCTGTCACGTACCTTTGTTAAAAGTGCGACCGAGGTGAACCTGCCTGGATAGGCCTAATGTACCAAGAGAGCTGGCTTGGGGAAGGGTTTTATTCAGGTCAGATGGGATAATAAGGCAGCTTTCCTATCCTGATCTAGGCAATATTATTTACCTGCAGGAACTAGTGGTAGAGGGGTTAAAGGATTCCTCTGCCTACTATCCGCTGACCAGAGATGAAGTTGCAATGCTGCTGGTTAAGCGGGGGGTTAGTCTGGGGGCTTATAATACAGAAGAAGAGTTAATTGGATATGCATCAGCCTACTTTCCTGGCAGCGAAACGGACAACCTGGGATTGGATCTGGCACTAACTGGAACTGAACTTCTGCAGGTTGCTCACATTGAGACAGGTCTGGTTCACCCGTTCGTTCGAGGTCGAGGTTGGCAATACAGATTGTATCAGGAATTAATTGAAGGCATTGTTCAGAAGAAAAAGTACCGTTATATATTGTCTACTGTAGCTTGTAACAACTATCCTGCTTTACGTAATAGCCTGAGATTAAAGCTCTCCATAAGTGGTCTGCGAGAAAAATATGGAAATAAACTTCGTTATCTGCTGCTTCGTGATTTACAGGAGCCTTTAAGAATTTGTCCGACTTCAATTATAAGATGTCGGCATACAGATATAGAATTGCAGCAAAGGCTGATCGGGCAGGGGTACTATGGCTTTGATGTGGAATATAATTCTGATGCGCTAGTAGTTTGCTATGGACTTAAGGATGTTTAAGGAAAAGAGTATTGGGTGATATGAATAAAACCAACCTTAACTGGGCCGAGATTAATATGTCAGCTTTGCACCATAATCTGGAGATGGTTCGGAGCCAGTTAACTGCCGGGACCAGAATTATGGCTGTGGTAAAAGCCAATGCCTATGGTCATGGAGCAGTGGAAGTCAGCCGGGCCTTGATTGATTATGGTGTCGATGCCATAGCGGTAGCCACGTTAGGTGAAGCTGTGGAACTAAGGGTAAATCAAATAAATATTCCCATACTGGTGCTGGGAACAGTTGCAGGGCAAGATATTGAGGAATTGTTTGAGCAAGGTCTGCTTCCATCACTGAATAACCTAGAAATGGCTTTATGTCTAAATGAATGTGGCCGCAAGAGAGGCCAAAAAATAAAGGCTCACTTGAGAATAGATACCGGTATGGGAAGTTACGGATTATTGCCCGATGAATGTATGCAAATTATAGACAAATTAGTAAAGATGGAATACTTGGAGCTGGATGGAATATATACCCATATAAACACCATATATGGAGGTAGAAGAGAAGATGCTATTAAACAGGTGAGTAGTTTTGAGCATCTTATGACTCAACTTCGACAAAGGGGGATACATATTCCTATGGTCCATGCCAGTAGCAGCCCGGCAGTACTCAAACTACCAGAAGCTGAGTACGACATGGTACGATTAGGAATAGTACTCTATGGGCTGCCCTGTGGGAACCAATTCCTGGATGACCGGGTTAGGGCCGTTATGCAAATAAAGACCAGAGTAGTTACGATAAAAGAAGTAGGGAGCGATTTCGGGGTGGGTTATGGCTGTACTTTTACTACCATGAGCCCAACTCGTATAGCGACACTAGCTATTGGTTATGCCGATGCTGGTTTTCTGCACTTTCTTAAAGATGGGGAAGTACTTATCTGCAAGCAAAGAGCGCCTATAATAGGAAAGTCGTGCATGGATCACCTGATTGTGGATGTAACTCATATTAAAGAGGCTGCTGTGGGTGATGAAGCAGTGGTAATGGGGGAACAGGGTGATGAAAGGATAAGTGCTGAGGAGATTGCAATGCGGTCTGGTATATGCATGGATAACTGCGACCTGGTTTGCCTGCTTAGCTCCCGGGTACAACGAGTATACATAAAGTAGTATGCAAATTATATGGCTTCTCTGGTACCATCCGTGGTATGAGAGAAGCCATATAATTAAATATTATAATATTAAGCTACCGACTTCAATAAGGTTGGGTAGCTTTTTAATTTGTAGGTCGGATTTCCAGGTAGTTAATACTCTGGTCGTCGTTAAAGAAAAACTTATAAACAAAGCCATCCCGGCGGCATTCCCAAATATTATTGGGAGGCAGGCTTTCTTGATGAGTTGGATCTCCCAGAGCTTTTAGTATCTGAGAAGCCTTCATGTCAAGCTTTATCCCCAAGAGTTCCTGCTTGCCGGAAAGAGTAATAGCGCTTACTACTTGATTCTCTTTCGGTCCTGAAGAAGATAGTTCAAAACTCATAGCCATATCTTTATAATTTATTGACCGAATTGTCCCTATATCTACCTTATCCTCGGATTTACCCACAAGCTCATCGATCTTTTTCTCTGAAAGATTCATAAAACCAGGATAGTTGGGTTGGTTATTTGTGAAGAAGCCATGGAATACAATTTCTTCATTGGAGTTATACAGGATACCAAGGCCATTAAAACTTCCTGCGTTAAAATTCCCCTCATATTTTTTCTTGCCTTTCTCATCCAAAAGCAAACCTTGGCCTTTATAGTAGCCTAATTCAAAAGTACCACTATATTTTACTTGGCCATTCGGGTAAAAATCACTACCCATTCCGGAATAAACTCCATTTTTAAATTCACCTTTATAAACCACGATTCCTTCATCATTGTACATTTCCCCCGGTCCTTCAGGATGACCGTCCAGGAATGCTCCCTTGTAGAGAACCTTACCTGATTCTGATACCAGCTGACCTTGCCCGGCACTGGAACCCGCCAAAAAATCCCCTTTATAGATTAACTTACCCGCGTCATTATACATCTCGCCTTTTCCATTCGTCAGTCCGGCTTTAAATTCGCCCTGATAAGCTAGCTTACCCTTTTGATTATATAGTTTACCCTGGCCCTCATAGTATCCGCCGGCAAATGCACCTTCATATTTTAGTTCCTGGTCGGGCCAATATTCCAACCCCTGGCCGGAGTATACCCCGCTGATAAATTGCCCGACGTAGACTAGCTGCTCATCTTCATTGTATAACTTACCCTGGCCTTCATACTGGTTGTTTAAAAAGTTGCCTTCATATTTTAAACCCTTGTTAATATAGTACTCCCGTCCCTGGCCGGTATAGCAACCACTGACAAATTGTCCGACGTATATGTACTTGCCCTTCATGTTAAATAATTTCCCCTGTCCATCGTAGACACCGTTGGCGATACTTCCTTCATATTTTTTCTTACCATTTTCATAATACATGGTTCCATTCCCATGCATAATGCTGTTTTTGCACTGTCCTTCGTAAATTAGATTGCCATTTTCATAGATTTTGCCGTAACCATTATAAACGCCGCCTACCATATCACCTTCATACATGAGCATGTTTCCCTCGTCAAATAACATAACTTTTCCGGTATAGGTAAGGGGAGTACCGGAACTTATATGGATGATTTCATAACCCCTAATTTTTGCACTTACAATAGGAGTAAACTTGTAAACCCCGTAGCCTAAGAGCAGGACCACAACCAATACTATTAAGATTAGCTTTTTGGAAATAAGTCGTTGGCCTACGCCAATATAATCTTCAACAGTAGTATCCTTTTTGCTCCAGATTTCTCTTGTTATTTGGGCTAGCTTCTGCATTACGGTCATGGGTAATTTTTTAAATTGCTTCATCCAGTTTCTGACTTGGGAAATGATTGGCTTTACTATCGGGCCAAATATTTTAAGAAAGAATTTCTCCATGATGTATTCACTCCTAATCAACAGAAATCTGTTATTATTATACAGGATTATACAGAATAAGTAGATATATTAGGTCAAAACGGATAAATTTAAAATTTAGGTATTTTTATGGTATTAGTAAGCAAATCATAGAAAAACAAGACATATATTGGGTAATCTGATAAAATAATTAATAAATAAAACGACAGGATTTATTTTGGGAAGCTTATTAGGAATAAAAAAATATTAAAGATTAGTGAATCATTCTATGTGCAGGGGTGAAAAGATGAGAAAAAAACTGCTGGTACCAATAATATTAGTGAGTTCAATATTGATATTGTCAATATTATTGCTAACACATAAAGAACTATTATCCCAGTCCCCAATAAAAAGTGGCCTGCCTATACAAAATCTCTCAGCTATAACTTCTGATTCACACGGTAATCTCTATATGATAGTCGCGGCACGTAGAAATATTATTAAGATAGACAAAGACGGTATCTGCCAGTACACAATTGAACCTGTGGGTAATGACAAGAATGAGATGTACCTCTTCAGTGATATGACAGTTGATCAGCAAGGCCAACTCTATGTCCGGCGTACCGACTTGGATAGTAAAGGGATGTATGTAGAAGCCGAAAGCGTACTATGTTTTTCTTCTCAAGGCCAACTTCTCAGGGTTCTTCACCGGGTAGATTATAGCGGAGATAACCGCCCTCTGAGGGCTGGGAATATCAAATCCCTACAGTTAAAAGACGACCACCTTTTCTTCCACTATGTGGAACCGGATCGAGATTACCTTTTCAGTATTAGCCTCAAAGATTATTCGATCAATAAGTATATTATTGCCTACCTTCCATCAAACTGTTACCTCTCGGACATAACTGGTACTGTACCGGGAGAGATATATTATAGTACCCAGCGAGGAGAGATTTATGGCATAAATGCCAATGGAGATTCAAAGCTGCTTTATCCCCCGGGAATTAACCTGAACCCCTGGACCGAACAAACTCCAGACCGAACTTTCCCGCTGCAATTAAAACTGCATCAGGACAAGTTGTATTTTATTGATACCTTTGCCAATGAAATTCGTTGCCTGTCAACCAAGGAAGCAGACTCTGGAAAAACTGTTTTTTCTCAGGCCAATCTTGGCAGCAGCGGAAAATTATCGGTGCTAAAAGATATGGTGCTGGGGGCAGATGGCAGCCTGACAGTTGCGGTTCGTGATCGGATTTATAAATTGGATGCCAATGGTCAGTTGATAGATATGGTAGAGAAGGCTTCCCAGTCATCACAAACCATGATGTTGAGATGGCTCGCCTGGATATTACCTTTTATATTGCTGGGGTTGTTTATATACCTAATTCGCTATACATATATAGAAATTATGCAGCGCCGGGTTTCACTAGTAGTTAAGCAGATTGTGGTATTTACTCCTATAATAATAATCGCCATGGTTTTTCTTTCCTGGTTTATCTACCAGCAATTTGCAGACCGGGAGGAGAAGGAGGTCTACCGCCAACTGGTGGTACTTACTCGAACTGGACTAAATCGACTTGACCCGGTGCGGCTGGAACATATAAGCAGTCCCCGGGATTATATGAATGAAGATTACCTTTTTTTACGTGATCTTACGATTGAGGCTCAGACCCACCGTGGAAGCAATGGGGATAATAAACTGGATGAGGCTGGACTTTATACCGCTATTTATAAACTGGAAAATGACAAGCTTTATGCAATTGTTGACTATGATAATAGTGTTAACATGTATCGTCCTATATCTATAGCAGGGGAGTTCAAACAGGTTTTGGACAGTCAGCAAATGGTTACGGACAAAGCCAATGATGAAAACGGAAGCTGGATGTTTGCAATGGCTCCAATCTTTGATTCTAATGGTAAGATCATTGGTATTTATGAATCCGGTGTGGATCGAAGCGGATTTAACCAGGAAAGGATGCAGCTATTTAAAAATATAGCCAAGAATATCGGATATATTACCCTGGGAATAATATGCATATTCATGCTGGTTACCTATTTCCAACTTCTATCTATCCGTAAGTTACGTACCAGTGTTGCTGAGATAGCACAAGGTAACTGGGAGACTGCAGCAGCTGTGGATTCAGGTGATGAAGTAGCCGACCTGGGTGCCAGTGTGAATGACATGGCTGCTAACATTTGGCACTACATTCAGGAAATCACGGACTTGAGTGAGGCCTACCATCGTTTTGTGCCTCAACAATTCCTTAGTTTATTGGGCAAAAAGAGCATTATTGATGTAAAGCTGGGTGATCAGGTAAGACAGGATATGAGCATATTTTCACTAAATATCCATTCATTTTATCAGCTTTCCAAGACTATGCGGCCAGAGGATAATTTCAATTTTATTAAGTCCTATTTAAATTGGATGGGACCAGTTGTTAGGGACAATAATGGTTTGATAGACAAATATACAGGTCCAGGATTTCTGGCACTTTTCCCCAACCAAGCTGAACAAGCAGTGCAGGCGGCTATAGAATTGAGAAACAGGCTGGTCGAATATAATGAAGGCAGAGTCAGGGCGGGTTATGTGCCCGTAGATATAGGAATTGGTATTCACAAAGGGCCGCTAATGCTAGGGATAATAGGTGAAGAGAGAAGAATGGCAGGAACGGTTATTTCTGATAATGTGAATGTGGCTTCCTTCCTTCAGTCACTGACGGGCAAGCTTGCTTGCGCCATTATTATCACCGAGGAAATCCTTGAAGCGATGGAAAATGCTCATCGCTACCAATACCGAAGCCTTGGCAGGATACAGTCAGAGGGGCGAGATGAACCTTTGATTTTATATGATTTATTTGAGGGAGAAGCTGAACATATTCGAGTACTTAAATTAGAAAGCAAGGAAATATTTGAGGAAGGGATAGTACTCTTCCAGGATGGTTATTTCTACGATGCCCGCAGTAAGTTCATAGAGGTTATTAAACGCAATCGCCAGGATGAGATTGCCAGGATCTATTTTTACCTATGTGAGGAGCACGAAAAAAGTGGTCCACCTGAGGGATGGGATGGGACTCTGTTCATGTAAACTCCTAGAGCGAAATGAGATAAAGGCCGAACGTTTAACACCTGATAATATTGAAAAATGGGAGGTTATAAAACTATGGGATTTCTGGTGTGCAATGGAGCATTGTTACAGTGTAGTTTTGGAGTGGCCCCCACCCCCCTGACGGTTTTGCCCAAAAATAAGGTTATGGCTACTATGCCTGCAGCTACTATTATGGATAATGTAGCATTTATGAATATAATACCTTTTGGAATGTGCTCTTCAATGGCGAATCCAGCGGTTGCTTCGGCCACGGCTGCTGCCTGGGGTGTACTTACCCCCATGCCCTGCACCCCAATGACATCTGCCCCCTGGGCTCCTGGGTGTCCTACAGTGTTAATTGCCAACAATCCTGCTCTTAATGATAGCTCCAAGCTCATATGCAGTTACGGGGGAGTGATTCAAATACTCTTTGGCGGACAAGTTCAAACCCAGGTGCCATAGCAAGCAAACAAAAAAACAAAGGGACGGTTCTCCTGTTTGGTGAGGGGAAATCTGGTGTTGTTTCACGTCTTCCAAGAAAGATTTAAGAGCAAAATGTAGAAGTGACGTCTGTCTACACTTACATTAGTTCATTAAATACATCACAATCCAGTAAGTGCAGGTATTGCAGCAAAACTGGAAGAATATCGCTGGAATGTTGCAGAGACTATTACAATAACAAAGAGTACCAGGCAGGATTAACTCATACCGGGTTAATCCTTTCGACATTTTTTAAAGAAAAGAACCATGCGATAGAAATGTTTAAAAAATATAATGAGGAAGAAAACACAGAAGAATGCCTGGAAGATAAAGTTAAGAAAAGACTAACCGATCAAACAGTTCAAGAAGAAATAAGGAAAATACTGAAGGGGAAGCCAGTTACAATTTTGCAGCAAATGGAAGGACAAGAACGGGATGAAATTCTACGGAGAATTAAAGAAATCGAAGGTAGTAGTTTACGGCAAATAGCCAGGATAACGGGGCTAGGTCTATATATAATACACAAAGCCTGATCAAGCCAAGAGAATGCAACAAACAGGAGAACCGTCCCTGTGTTTGTGTGTTTGGGTAAATAACAATAGTCGACAAAAGGGCACTTTCAAAATGTTGAAATTGCCCTTTTTTTAATAAGGGGCAATTGTTGCGATTTAAGAATGTAAAAAAATGTCGAAAAAATAGTAAAAATGCAGTAATTGCTTTAAAATAAGTAACAAACCATATAAAGGTGAAAGGACGTCGGATATGAATGATGAAATGAATTATCCTCTCCAAGAGCTTGAGGAGATACATCGCATACTGCTGGACAAATCTCCTGATCCAATCTTCTATTTCAGTTCTGGGGGCAGGTATCTTTATGTCAATCGGGCTTTCGCTGAAGGGGTAGGAAAAAGTGTTGATCAGATTATAGGAAAAACGATATGGGATGTGTTTGATCGTGAAGAAGCGGACAAGCGTTTTGCTGCTTTGGACCATGTATTTCAGAGTGGCTTGGAAAAAGTCATCGAGGTACGCGTTCCAAGGGCTGACGGCGATAGATATTTCATTACTACAATAACTCCTGTCATTGATAAACATGGAACTGTCATAAACGCAATCTGTTCATCAAAGGATATTACCGATCGCAAGCGGGCGGAGGAGGCACTGGTAAATAGCGAACAAAGCGTAAGGCTAAAACTGGACAGCATGAAAGAATTACAGCGTCAAATGGAACAGATCATAGAGCATTTACCAGATGCTACATTTGTAATTAATCAACAGGGGCAAGTTATATTTTGGAATAAAGCCATAGAAGAAATGACAGGAATCCCCAAGGAGCAGATGATTGGTCGAGGTAATTTCGAATACGCTATTCCATTTTACGGAGAAAGGCGCTCGATATTGATAGATTTGGCTCTACTGCATTGTAACCAATATGGCATATTGAAGAATAAGTACGACTTCATTTGCCATGAAGGCAATACTCTTTTAGGTGAAATCTATGTACCCAATACTTATCGAGGTAAGGGTGCTTATTTATTGGGATCTGCTTCTAAACTTTGGGATCTGCAAGGGAATGCGGTTGGCGCTATCGAATCTATTCGTGATATTACCGATCGAAAAAATGCAGAAACTGATTTACTTAATGAGAAAGAACGTTTAAAAGCTATTCTTTTATCGGTAGGAGATGGGGTTGTCGTAACAGACAGGAATGCTAATGTTGAGTTATTGAACCAAGTTGCCGAACAGCTAACTGGTTGGACTCAAAATGAAGCGTATAATAAACCTTTTGAGGAAGTTTTCCATATGGTTAATGAAAATACCGGAGAAAGATGTGGGAAGCTGGTAGATAAAGTATTGGACAATGGAAGTATTATTGGCCTTGCCAATCACACAATACTGGTTTCTAGAGATGGTGTTGCAAGACCTATTGAAGATAGCGCGGCTTCCATTAAGGATAAGGACGGCAATATTACGGGTGTTGTAATGGTATTTAGAGATTTCACCGAGAAAAAAGAAAGGCAAGAAAAAATTAAATACTTGAGTTATCATGATCAACTAACCGGACTATATAACCGTAGATTTTACGAAGAAGAATTGTGTAGATTAGATACAGAAAGAAATTTCCCAATAACTTTAGTTATGGCAGATGTCAATGGATTAAAACTAACCAATGATGCCTTTGGTCATAAAGCTGGAGATATACTATTAAAGAAAATTTCCCAGATTATTAAAAGGGGATGTCGTTCTGATGATATTGTCGCCAGAATTGGCGGAGACGAATTTGTTCTTTTATTGCCAAGAACCGATTCACAGCAAGCAGAAGTGATTGTAAAGAGAATAAATGACACTATTTTCAAAGAGCCAGCGAATACAATAATAATGTCCGTCTCCTTTGGCTGGGAAACAAAACGGAATGGTATGGAGGATATGGCTGCGGTCTTTAAGAAAGCTGAAGATGACATGTATAGACGCAAACTTTCGGAAAGCTCCAGTATGCGATATAAGACAATAGAAGTGATTATCAAAACTCTGCATGAAAAAAATGCAAGAGAACAGCTTCATTCGACCAGGGTTAGTCAACTATGTCAATCAATAGGAGGGGCTTTAGGTTTAAGCGGGGAAGATATTAGTGAACTGCGAACTGTGGGACTAGTCCATGATATAGGAAAAATAACCCTTGATGACTGCATATTAGAAAAACCCAGCACCCTTAGTGATATTGAATGGATTGAAATTAAGCGGCACTCGGAAACCGGTTATCGAATTTTGAGTTCAGTAAATGAGTTTGCGCTGATAGCTGAATATGTCCTGGCGCATCATGAAAGATGGGATGGTAGGGGATATCCCTATGGGTTAAAAGGAGAAAGAATACCCCTAGAAGCCAGAATAATTGCCGTTGCTGATACCTACGATGCCATGACCAGTGATAGACCTTATCGTAAGGCCTTAAAACCAGAGGCTGCGATTCAAGAAATAAAAAGAAATGCTGGAACCCAATTTGACCCGGAAATTGCCAGAGTATTTGTGGAAAAAGTTTTGGTGAAAAAGTGGTAATGTTCTGAGAATCTTTCTGAAGTTGTTTGATCAGTAATTCCTTTTGATGCTTCGATAAAGGATTCCGTCGATAGTCACTTAAATACAATGGTATTTATTGGTTTGTGTTATAATCCCCCAATATTAGCCGAAATCCGATATAATAGAAAAATCAATACAACACAATTCTTCCTTTTGGAGCAAGATTATACATAACTGATATCTTTGAAAGAGCAATTAACAAAATGGAGGGGACGGAATGGAACCCAGCATCTTCAGAAAATCATCCTTGGAACGTATTTCCTCACCGGAGAGACTAAATGAATACATAAAAATAACTAATCCCGGGATCTGGAGCATACTTTTGGCTTGTCTTGCCCTCTTGATTGCCGTGGGTTTTTGGGGGTATTACGGAAACATTCCTGACAGCGTAAGGGCTAAAGGGGTGATATTTCCACAAAGTGGTGTTAATACGGTTATACCATCAGCTGGTGGGCGTATCAGCGATATGCGGGTTAAAGTTGGCGATTTTGTAGAGGCGGGCCAGATTATCGCAGTTATACCTCAGGAAAATGTCATAAAACAGCTGAACGAATTAAAAGGGAGTGTACAGCCTGATCAAAAATTGATTGCTGCCCTGACCAGTGAATATGAAAGCCGCTCCCTTATTATATCCCCTGTTTCAGGGATTGTTCTATCAGCTAAGTCTGTCAATGAAACGGTTTCTTCTACCGAAGCTATAGCCGGAATAGTAAAGCAGGAAAAATATGCTGATGACAAGCAGATTATTTGTTATATCCCAACGTCAATCGCGAAAAAGCTAAAAGAGGGGATGGAAGTACAGGTATCCCCGGATTTTGCACCTCGTGAGGAATATGGTTATATGCTTGGTCATATTACCAACATTGGCACTTATCCGGTATCGGAAGCTGATGTGTTATCAGCAGTTGGCAGTATGCAGTATGCCAAGGGACTGATGCCCGAGGAAAGCAGTGTTGAAGTGCGAGTGACTCTTACTGTTGATCCAGGATCTCAGAATAAAATCAAATGGTCCAGCAAAAAGGGCGAAAGCACATCACTTTCCATAGGAACAAGCTGCAATATGTTGATTGTGGTTAAAGACTACAGACCATATGAATTGGTGTTTAAATAAGGAAAAATATTTTTGCCAATATTGAGCTACTTTAACGAATTAATCGTATATTAAAATGTGAAGTAGTTTTGAGGGAGTCTTTATTGATGCTAAATACAAAAAAATATGACTTTTCTGAGGAAGCTACCTTCAAAGACAAGCTTCTATCCAGGTGCAAGGATAGTTATAACAAGGCGTTATCTTTATCGGCACCTATGAGCGACGATGAGCTTGAATTAGTGACGGCAGCCGGTGTGAGCCTTGAGGGTGGAGTATGTCCTAACCGGGATTTGCCATGTGAAAAATGTGATAAATATTTAAATAGTCCACACCTTACAAATCACTGCACCGACGGCTGCAGGAAGTAGGGGAGTGGAATATGTATAACTTTCACAATCCTGCTGACTTTGAGCAAATGTATCATGACTACTTCCCCAAAATCTACAATCATGTATTTTATCGGCTTTTACATAAAGAGCAGACCGAAGATGTTGTATCTAATATTTTCTTGAAGGTATCTGAAAACATACTTCGGTTTGATTCGCAAAAGGCCTCATTTAATACCTGGATATTCACGATTGCTAAAAATACCCTCACAGATTTTTATCGTTTAAGACGTACACAGATATCAATTGATGACACAGAGAGCAGCTTTGAACTACATAGCGATAGTCTTGATGAAGAAAGCAAGTTAATTGGAGAGGATGAGTTGAGAGAGCTATATAAAGCCTTGGCGGCGTTGGACGGAAGGACTAGGGAAGTCATTTCTTTAAAATACTTTGGGGAATTTAAAAACCGGGAAATTGCCAAACAAACCGGTATAAATGAAAGTACGGTTGCTACTATTTGCTTGAGAGGGTTAGAAAGGTTGCGGAAGGTTTTTGAGATCTAGGAAATAAAGGCCAATATGGCAATGAAATACTACAGACCCTCGCATGAAGCTATACATGTTGTTGAGTCGTCAAACATGGACAACTCAATTTGAAAGAACAATCATGAACAAATACATGAAAGGGGGTTGGTTCAAAGGAGAGATTCTGCCGTCTCACCGGTGTGAGACATTGTGAGTGTAGTGTTTTGAAAAAAATAAGTGAAGGAGAATGAAAATGAGTGCTTTAGAAATTACAAGATTTAACAAAGACATTAGTGAGAACATGGAGATGCTGGAGGCATTAAAGAACATCGGTAATGATGTGCAGAAAATTGTAGCATATGCCAACTCCAAGGGCTATGATTTCACAGTCGCAGATGTTGAAGCTAGTGTCCAAAAAGGTGAGTTGTCTGAAGAACAACTGGATAAGGTGGCTGGCGGTGTTGTTTTAGGGGAGGCTAAAGCTGTTCTGGTTGGTTAAAAGAGGTTTAACTTAGAAAACAACAAGCCAAAGGTGGCAAACATGATCTATTAGTCAAGTTTATGGCCCGGAGCCATCAGTACTCCGGGCCATTATTATAAGGAGAGGCTAGCAACGATGGAAGAGCTGCATTTCTTTGGAGACTTTTACGAACGATTTGACATTGATGAAAAAAAGCTGATTCCACATATTAAACGATTCCTTGAGTGTGTTGTCGGTGATGCGGAATTTTTTGCGACTGTTCAGGAGAACGCCGCCGGGTGTGGTTCCCTGTTGCATTCAAGGGGGATATTGGGTGTGGATCCGGTTCAAGTTGCGGCACTTGTGCCAGAACTGCCTTTGTTGAAGGAAGTCCCTGCTGCGGAAATGGAAGACAAGCCGCAGGCACAGTTGTGGCGGCGATATGTTGATACAATTGACCAATTACGAAAGACCTGGCGTCAACGCGGCGAAAGAACACCCAGTAATCGTTTTAATGCCTGGCACCAACAGCAAGTAAATCGTTGTTACAGTCAATTGGGCGGAGGGACAAACCGAGAAATCGTTCATGCGACCGTAGCGTTCGAATTTAGTAAAGGCTGCTCGATGGGCTGTCCTTTCTGCGGTCTTGCAGCTGAACGGTTGCAAGGAGTGTTTATGTACACCATAGAGAATGCCGGGCTCTGGCAGGATGTCCTGAGCGCAGCGATAGAACGTCTCGGCACTACGGTAGGGAGTGGGATGTGTTACTGGGCTACCGAGCCTAGTGATAATCCTGATTATTTAAAGTTCGTATCCGATTTTGGCAAAGCGACAGGTATTTATCCACAGACGACCACTGCAGCCCCTTTGCGAAATCTTGCCTGGACAAGAGAATTATTGCGGTTTCGGCGGGAACATGTTATGGTGGTGGATCGTTTTTCCATTCTCTCGACCAATGCCTTGCGTCGTGTGCATAAGACATTTTCCGCGGAGGATTTAGCTTTGACAGAGTTAATTATGCAGCACTCAGATTACCTGGTACGGTTAATGGCCCGCTCGGGTCGCAACCGCAAGGATGCTTCCGGCAGCCCTCCGCCGGTGCTCAGTCAGGAGCATACTATCGCCTGTCTAACCGGATACTTGGTAAACATGGTGGAACGTTCTGTACGGTTGATCAGTCCCTGTCCTCCCTCTGATCGCTGGCCATTAGGCTACCGTGTCCACGCTGAAGGCAGCTTCTCAAGTGCGGCGGAATTGGACGATTTTATTGGCAAAACCATTGAAGAATGCATGCCCGAGCAGGTTGCAACAGACGATATTTTAGCCTTTCGTAAGGACCTTGAGTTTTCCCCCATGTTGGAGGGCTTCCAACTTTGTAGCAGGTACCAATCCCACAAGATGACTGGGTCGCCTCACTTGCCCCAACTCGGCAAGTTAATCGCTCAAGGTAATTTGACTTCAAGGCGTGTGCTGGAGGAACTTATGGTTCAACACAAAGATGTTTTCGCAATAATAGCCTCTATTCAGAGACTTTTTGACCAAGGCCTACTGGAAGATGGTTTGAACGACAAAGGATTACCTGGAGGTGAGAAGTATGACTTGCACATTTAATAATCCTACTGGCAATTGGGACATAGGAGATTATCGGTTGCCATTGGAACCTGCGGATGTTTGCCTGGTATGTATGCCCTACTGCAGCCCTGAAAAACCTTCACTGGCCCTCGGTTTGCTGCAGGCCGTACTGGCTAAAGGAGGAATAGCTGCCAGGAGCATTTACGCCAACCTCCTCTTTTGTGAGGAACTCGGATTCGATTTATTACAACAGATTAACAATCCTAATCCTCGCTTGCCTCTATCTGATTGGTCATTCGCTTCTTCAGCTTTTCCAGAGTTTCAGCCCGATGAAAATGAATTTGTCGGCGAAATCCATGCCAAGCTAGGCGGGGTTCGACAGCAGAGTTTAGAAGAGTGTCGCGAAGAGCTGCATTTCGTGCGTGATAAAGCAGAGAAATTTACTACCCGCCTGGCGGAACAAATTCTTGATCTTTCTCCGCGTATCGTCGGCTGTACCTCAAGCTTGTCTCAGAGAGTGCCTTCCATAGCCTTGCTTAAAAAAATACGTGAACTTAACCCTGATGTAATAACCATGATGGGAGGAGCGGACTGCGAAACGGTCATGGGACGTGCGACTCACCAGCATTTCCCGTGGATTGACTTTGTGGCTTCCGGAGAGGGCGAAGATCTCATATTGCCACTTGCTAAACGCATATTTGAATTCGGCCGCCAGGTTCCTCTCGAAGTTTTGCCCGAGGGTGTGTTTGCTCCCTTGCACCGGCAATTAGGATATCCGGGTGCTAAACAGAATGGGAATGAGGATCTCCCGCGGGCTGTGGCCTGTTCATTTGATCGTCAGATAACCCCCGTTTATCAGGACTACTTCGACATTCTCAGTTCCTTGCCCACACTTGGCAAAATTGTCCGCCCCAGCTTGCCAATCCAAGCCTCCCGGGGCTGCTGGCACGGGAAGTGTAAATTTTGCGGATTAAACGCTTCCCGAATGCCCTACCGATCACGCCCGGCTGCAGGGGTGCTTGCCGAGTTGGATGAGCTCAGCCGCTGTTATGGTGTTGAGCATTTCGAGTTTCTTGATAACATTCTGGACATGAGATGCTTTAAGGATCTGATTCCTGAGCTTATCAGCCGTGGTGCTCCCTACAAGCTGTTTTACGAAGTTCGTTCAAATCTGTCCAGAAAGCATTTCAAAATGTTGCGCGATGCCGGTGTCGTATGGTGCCAGCCGGGTATAGAAAGCCTTCACAGCGAGGCGCTGAAAACAATGAGTAAAGGGGTAACCGCCTGGCAAAACATCCAGACGCTGAAGTGGTGTCGCCAGTATGGAATCCATGTCTACTGGTCGATTCTTCATGGCTTCCCCTACGAATTGGATCACTGGTGCCAGGAGATGGCTGAATTAGTGCCATTGCTGATACACTTATATCCACCAATGGCGCTTAACGATATCCAGTACCAGCGCAATAGTCACTACTTCGACCGGGCGGCTGACTATTCCTTGCATCTTACTTCGTTGCCGTTAGATACCATGATCTATCCATTAAGTCCAAATGAAATTTACGATCTTTCTTATACGTTTGATGATAGGTTTTATGCTTCGATTAGAAATGATCCAAGAATGGCGGTTTTATTCGACCGCCCCGGGTTACGCAACCTTCGAGCGGCTATTCTTCAGTGGTCAGTGGCGTTCATAAGTCAGAACCGGCCTGTACTAAGCATGAAGGTGGGCGAAAAGGAAGTCATCGTGCGTGATACCCGTCCGGTTGCAGTTGCCCCTTCTTTCACCCTTGAAGGTGCTGAGCGGGAGTTGTATCTGGCCTGCGATCGGGCAGAGAATGAATCAAAGGTGCGCAAAATGCTTCAGGAAAGAGGGTTAGCCAGTTCTGATGTCGATACCGCAATCCAAACTCTATTGAGCAGCAAGCTGTTAGTCCGCGTTGATCAGCGCTTATTGGCCTTGGCTATTGAAGAGCCGTATCTAGAATACGTTCCCAGAGATCAGGACCCATTGGGTTATATCAATTGTGAACGCAAGTCAATGCTAGGACAACCAATTGAATTCATGAAATCATATATAAAGGAAATGGCTGGTAAAGGATTGCTTGACAGCCGCTACCTGCCAGAGAATTGCTAAGCAAATGGATGGTTGTCCCATAAAAGTATAAAGCGAATCAGGTTAACCTTGAAGGGATAGTTAAAAGCCAGAGGATTAAAACCTGTAGGTTTCCGGTGCATATATTTTCCCCAATATAGCTTTTAATTGGGATATAATCAATTACATATGCATAACATAATTCTTGCTTTTAGAGCAAGATTAGACAAACTACATATTTAAAGAAACAATGTGAAAAAACTTAATTTTACGAGGATTGAGCTACTTAAAAGAATTCATCGTATATAGAAAGGAACCTAATAAAGGAAGGAGGCATTTCTGTGTCAAAGGAAAACGCGATGCGATTCTTCAAACTTGTGGAGGAGAATCACGAGTTAAAGGAAAAGTACCTTACAGTAATAATCAAGTATTTTAGACAAAAGCTGAGCCAAGAAGAGCAGGACAAAATTTTCGTTGGTGAAATCCTGCCCTTGGCCAGGGAAGCTGGGTTTGAATTTACTCTTGATGAGTTGAAGGAACTTGAGACCTCCTCGCAAAGCGCTCAGTTATCCGATGAGGAGCTGGAAAAGGTAGTTGCAGGAGCGGATGGGGCTTACAGCGTAGACATGTGGTGTGATGTGGCAGACAATAGTACCATGGAAAAGTCCTTATTAGCAGGCATTGGTAATTATGACGGCATGTATAAATGCCCCAAGTACGAAGTAGATAAGAATTATCGGTATTCCTATAATTGTAGAACCTGCAAAAATTTCAATTTCAGAGCCTGGGGAAAGATAAGAGACTATTAGAAAAAGGAGGTAATTTTATGTCGAAAGAAAGTGCGATGAGGTTTTTTATGTCAATGGAGATGAACAGTGATCTTAAGAATAAGTATCTGGGTGTAGTTAGTAGAGGTAATTTGCAAACACTTGATGAGGCTGAGAAGGACAAATTATTCGAACGCGAAATCCTGCCTATGGCTAAAGAAGCTGGTTTTGAATTTAGCATTGTTGAATTGAAGGAGCTTCAGGTATCCTCTAAAGACGGAAAACTATCGGATGAGGAGCTGGATCAGGTGGTCGGAGGCGAAGCGCAATTCCGTTATTCTGGGTGTATACACTGCACTAAATTTGAGGACCCAGAATACATAAAAAAATCGATGGCGAGTAACGGCTTTAACTATGTGTGTCCTGGCTATAAATATCATCCTCATTTTGGAATGACCAATCGATGTGATAGCTGCCAATATGGGTATTTTGGTTAACATATTGCTAATCGTTACTATCTAACAATGAGTTGGAGATATCCTATGTCAAAAATTATAAAAGTGCCGGTGGTCATGCAGATGGAAGCCCTGGAATGTGGAGCGGCGTCCCTCTGCATGGTCCTGGCCTATCATGGAAAATGGCTGCCTCTGGAGCAGGTGCGGGCAGATTGCGGGGTATCCCGCGACGGCAGCAGTGCCAAAAATGTATTAAAGGCCGCAAGAGCCTATGGACTGAAAGCTGCAGGTTACCGAATGGAACCCTTGGCTCTTCGGGACATTGTTTTGCCTGCTATTATCCATTGGAATTTCAATCATTTTGTAGTGTTGAACGGTTTTAAAAAGGATAAGGCAGTGCTGAATGATCCGGCCAGGGGTATAGTTGAAGTAGATCTGGATGAGTTTGACAAAAGCTTTACCGGAATAGTTTTACGCTTCGAAAAAAGTGAGGAATTTGTAGCTGAGGGCAAGCCTAAAAGCGTTTGGGGCTTTGCCAAGAAACGGCTGCGCGGTACGTCTGCAGCATTTGCATTTGTAATTCTGACTGGCATTCTCACAGCAGGAGTTGGAATAATAACTCCGTTTTTCTCGAGGGTTTTCATGGATAATATCCTATCAGGTAAAAACCCTGAGTGGCTGATGCCGTTTATTGGCCTTATGCTGCTGGCCCTCATTTTTCAATTTGTGGTGAGCATCATTCAGGGCATCTACTGGCTCAAAATCGAGGGCAAGCTGGCCATAGAAGCCAATGCCTCCTTTATGTGGCATGTGCTGCGCCTGCCGGTGGAGTTTTTCTCCCAACGGTTTGCCGGTGATATTGCCTCCAGGCAATCAAGCAATGAAAGGATTGCCTCCACCTTGATCGGCCAAATAGCACCTATATTTATGAATGTATGTTTACTGGTGCTTTATCTGGGGGTAATGCTTAGTTACAACGTGACCTTATCTTTGGTAGGTATCGGAACCGCCTTGCTTAATATGCTGGTGCTGCAAATGGTATCTAAGAAACGGGTAAATATGAGCCGGGTTATGCAGCGTGATGGCGGAAAGCTGGCGGGTATAACTATGTCTGGCTTTGAGATGATTGAAACTATCAAAGCGTCAGGTGCGGAAAATGGCTTTTTTGAACGTTGGGCAGGGTATTTTGCCAAGCAGGGGAATGCCCTGGTTGTCTTTTCTAAAGCCAACCAGTTCTATGGCATAATACCCTCACTATTACAGCAGATTGCAAATACCGCTGTTTTAATGATAGGGGTTTACCTTATTTTGGATGGAGAGTTTACGATTGGTATGCTTTTAGCCTTCCAGGGCTTTTTATCCTCGTTCCTGTCCCCAGTCAATCAGTTGGTGGGAGTGGGACAATCATTTATTGAGATGCGCTCGGAGATGGAGAGGGTAGAAGATGTCATGAATTACCAGCCGGATGTTGATGATACTGAACAGAACCAATTGGATGATAAATGCTTGCAAAAGCTTACGGGAAAAATTGAGATTGAAAATATTACTTTTGGGTACAACAAACTTTCACCTCCCCTGGTTGAGGATTTTTCCCTTAAGCTTGTACAGGGTGGTAGTGTTGCCTTAGTAGGTGGTTCGGGCAGCGGCAAGTCAACACTGGCAAAACTGATTTCCGGCCTATATCAGCCATGGTCTGGCGGAATCCGCTTTGGTGGACTAACTAAGAATGAAATTAACCGGAGTATCTTCACAGGGTCACTGGCAGTAGTAGATCAGGATATAGTGCTCTTTGAGGATACCATTGAAAATAATATCACCATGTGGGATAAGTCTATTGATGAAGCTGTTATTGTATCGTCCTGCAAGGATGCTCAGATTCATGAGGATATTATGCAGCGGGAGGGAGGATACTCCCATATAATCCAGGAAAGCGGCAAAAACTTCTCCGGTGGTCAAAGGCAGCGTTTCGAAATAGCAAGGGCTTTAGCCCAGGAACCATCCATCATCATCCTGGACGAGGCAACCAGTGCATTGGATGCCAAAACTGAGCAGCTGATAATGGAAGCGGTTGAAGCAAGGGGGATTACCCTGATTATTGTGGCCCACAGGCTTTCCACTATTAGGGACTGCGACGAGATCATCGTATTGGATAAAGGCAGGGTTGCCGAACGGGGCCGGCATGAAGAGCTAATGCAAATGGGTGGTAAATATGCCGCACTAATTAGCAATTAGCTTAAGGGGGAGAATTCAGTGGCATTCAGCGAGCAGCTGCAAAAACGTCTTGAAAATGATCATAAAGCAATGGACAACGCCTTCTCTGACCTTTTTACCATAATTGGCGACAATAGGGATAAATCCTTGGCTGAGGGAAAAGAGTTGGCTGTAGAGAGCGCTATTAATGAGGTGTTGTCTGCCCTCGGGGTTAAAATAATACGAGTACCAGAGGAAATCGTGGACATCAATTCCCGCCTTGAATATATGCTGCGCCCATCCGGGGTGATGCGAAGGCGTGTGGAATTAACGGGGAAATGGTGGCAGGACACTACCGGGGTTTTGCTGGGCAGTACTAAAGAAGGTGAACCGGTAGCCATAGTTCCAGCTTTTCCATCCGGTTATACTTTCTACGATTGGGATTCTGGCAAGCAGGTGAAGGTCAGCAGCAAAACAGCGTCAAAGCTCGATGCCGATGCTTTTTGCTTTTACCCTGCATTACCTGCCAAAAAACTAAGATTGCTGGACCTGGGGATTTTTGCTCTGCGTTCTATTACCAGAGCCGATATTGCCTTTGTACTCGGTGCCAGCTTGTTGGTCAGCCTGCTGGGGCTTTTTACACCCTTTGTAAACAAGCAGATTTTTGACAACGTTATTCCCAGCGGAACTAAAAGCGATGTGTTCCCTGTGGCAGGCCTTTTAATTGGGGTGGCTATCGGTTCGTCTTTGTTTGGGATTACACGAAACCTGGTTTTGACCAGGCTGCGTGACAAAATAAACCTTTCGGTTCAGACTGCGGCTATGGCCAGGATATTCTCCCTGCCGGCAGCCTTTTTTAAAGATTTTTCGGCAGGGGAACTAAGCACCCGTGCTATGAGCATTAATCAGCTTTGCACTATGCTTTCAGATACGGTTTTAACAACTGGGCTTTCAGTTCTCTTTTCCTTTGTTTATATCTTTCAGATGGGAAGCTTTGCGCCGACACTGGTTATTCCTGGTTTGCTAGTCATAATAACCATGTTTGCCTTTACAGTATTAACTGGTATGCTGCAACAAAAATTATCAAAAAAACAGATGATTCTGTCTGCCAAAGTAAGCGGGCTGGTATTTGGGCTGTTTAATGGTCTGCAAAAGGTAAAGTTGGCTGGTGCCGAAAGACGGGCCTTTGCTAAATGGGCAGCGGGGTATAAGGAAACGGGTAGACTAACCTTCTCGCCGCCTCTTTTTTTGCGGCTCAATGGGGCAATAACGGGAGCCCTTACCCTAGGAGGCACCCTGTTGCTCTACTATTTTGCAGGTCTGAATAAAATCTCCCAATCTGACTACATGGCTTTCAATATTGCTTACGGTGCCGTCAGCGGAGCCATAATGTCACTGGCGGGTGTGGTTATGACCATTGCCAACATAAAGCCGCTTCTAGAAATGGTCAAACCTATTTTTGAGGCCATCCCTGAAGTAGATGAAAGCAAACAGATTGTTACATCGCTTTCCGGAAATATTGATATATCAAATGTTAGCTTTCGCTATACCCAAAACGGACCAATCATTCTTGATAATATAAGCTTGAAAGTAAATCCAGGTGAATATATTGCCATAGTCGGGAAAAGCGGCTGTGGCAAATCAACCCTCATGCGGCTGCTGCTGGGATTTGAGAAGCCAGAAGCAGGGGCCGTGTATTATGACGGATCGGATTTGGAAACTCTTGATGTTCGTTCAGTACGGCAATGCATCGGAGTTGCCCTGCAAAACGGCAAGCTCTTTGCTGGAGATATATTTTCCAATATAATTATTGCTTCGCCTTGGAGTACCCTTGACGATGCCTGGAGGGCAGCTCGAATGGCAGGAGTTGAGGAGGACATCAAAGATATGCCTATGGGCATGCACTCGTTAATCAGCGAGGGCAGCGGCAGTATATCCGGAGGACAGCGACAGAGGATACTCATTGCCAGAGCCCTGGTTTCAAACCCCAAAATACTGTTTTTTGATGAGGCGACCAGCGCCTTGGATAATATTACCCAGAAGCATGTTTCAGACAGCCTGGCGCAGCTGGGATGTACCAGAATTGTTATAGCTCACCGTCTATCAACAGTCAAAAACTGTGATAGAATCATTGTAATGGACAAAGGGGTAATTTCTGAAGAGGGTGTTTTTGCGGAGCTTATGGAGAAAAGAGGTTTATTTTACGAGTTTGCGCAAAGGCAGATTAGCTAATACAGGCATTTTTCTAAGATAAAATGAAAGAGGTTTAACCTGGAGAAGGGGGTCATGATGAAAAAACTGTTGATTATCTGCATTATTACTGCACTAAGTCTCATATCTATATCATGCACTAATAAGGAAAAAGTCGGTGGCCGTGAAATTTATATTCCAGTCTTGGCTGATGCAACCTGGCTGACAGCTGACGGAGCGTTTATCAATGGTGTGCAGCTAGCAGCGGAGGATGTAAATACAGAGTATTCTGATAAAGGGTTTAATACAAAAATCGATGTTATTGACGATCAAGCCCTTTACGAAAAAGGTGTAGAAATGGCAACCAAGGTAGCGGCGGACAATAGAGTTACTGCGGTGTTTAATCTGCAAAACTTTGATGTTTCCAAAACCACAGAAGATATTCTTACCAGGAGCGGAAAGCTGACCCTGTTTCCGTATGGTGCCTATGACAGCCTTTTTGCGAAATACAACCCATATATTTTTTGTGGTGTGCCTGCTTTTTCCGATTTAGGCCAGGCTATGGCGGATTATGCTTTGAAAAATGGCTACAAGCGAATTGCCGTCTATCACAACGGCAAACAATCACAGGAGGAAATGGTTACAGCCTTTGAACTTAAATTATTGAATACTGAAACAAAAATAGTGGATTATGTGCCGTCAATTGCCTCGGCAAATGCATTTGACAGTGTTTACAGCCGCTGGCAAGCTCTGGGTGTGGACGGCGTGGTCATTTCCCAGTATGGTCTGGATCGCGCCTTTGAGGTCTTGAAAATGCTGCGCAGTAAAGATAAGGGATTAGCAGTTATGGGTGAGCCTATTTTCAACAGGGCTAATGCCCTTGCTGAGTATAAATTAATAGCCGAGGGAATGATGGTACCTTCTACTCTGGTTATTGAAGACAGCGTAAGGCTTAAAGCATTCAAGGAAAGGTATCGGCAAAAATACGGCCAAGAGCCAGATATATGGGCGGTTCAGGGTTATGACATGATCAGGCTTGTTGTTGATACTGCCGTACGGTTGGACACAAACGATCCGTCCAAGATAGCCGAGGCGATGCATGAAGAAAAGGGCTATCAGGGCATTGGGAGGCATATCGCCTTTGCTAAGGGCGGTGCGATGATAGTAGATGTAAATAAGCTGCCAATTTTAATTTGTAAGGATGGAAGGTTTGAATAAAGTATGTGGAAATTGATGAAAAAACCGCATATTTCGATTGTTTTGATTATCGTATTATGTTTTATGCTTTCCGGCTGTGTAACGCAGACTGGCCTTGGGCAAAACGAGGTGCTCAAATACACTATGTATATCGGCTTAAATGATGAGGATACTTACACACAACAGATTTCATACGAGGAAGCGGAGAAGAAGGTAAGTGACATCGCTCTGAAATATGTAGACGGTTTTACGGCTCGTGTTGCCAAAGGTGCATACAAGGATGAAAAAGGGGTGATAACCCACGAAAATAGCCTTGTTTTTGAGTTCTATAATGCTACCGATCAGCAAATGAAAGCCATCATGGACGAGATATTGCGTGATCTTAACCAGAATTCCATACTCATAGAAAAGCAAAAAGTAAATTATGAATTTTACGAGGGAGCAAAGCCATGACAAGGACTGAGTCAAACATTGTTTTGTTCTCCATTACTCTGTGCTGGGCCTCGTCTTACATATTTATCAAGAATATTCCCTCTTCTATCTCACCCTTTGCCTATTTGACTATGACAACAGGGATTGCCAGCCTCATTTTAGTCATCGTATTTTTTAAAAGGCTTAAGGAGTTTGATAAAAAAACCTTGCAAAGAAGCCTTATTCTAGCAGCCATTCTTTGCGGAAATCTCATCCTTGAGAGGATTGGCATTACACGGATACCAGCATCCACAGCCAGCTTTGTAGCATCTTTGAATATTGTATTTGTACCCCTTCTGCTGCTCCTATTTAATCGCAAACCAAGTCCCAACAACCTGTTGGGGATTGTTTTAATACTGATCGGCCTCATTTGCACCAGTGGCCTAAAGCCCGAAGATACATTGAATTACGGTGTTCTGGCTATGGCGGCGGCCTGCCTTTTCATGGCAATGTACATTATCACCGTTGATAGTTTTACCCAAAAAAGCGATCCGCTATTACTTGGAATCGGGCAGATGTTTTTCACAGCTATTATTGGCTTTGTGTTATGGTTCGTTGAGGAACCCAAGACCTTTTTTGCACTAACATATACTAAGGAAATCCTGGCCAATATTTTTCTATTAGCCTTTTTTGCCAAAGCTTATGCCTACATAATGTTGATGTATTCGCAAAAATATACATCGCCTATTGCCGTAACGGTCATAGCCTCTACAGAGCCAGTGGTGACTTTGGTGCTTGCATTGCTTATTCCTAATACTTTCGGGTCTACAGAGCTTCTGACAAGTGCAAAACTAGTTGGGGCAGCCTTTATCGTTGCCGGGGCCATCTGTGCAGGAACAGATTTTTTAAGTAAAAAGAACAGCCTTGATCAATGCACCGTGGGGGAATAATTAATGCAAGAAATATTTTCGCCTTTTAAATCAAAACAAAAATTATGGCAGATAGTTATCTGTGCCCTGATATTTATTGGGATGGCTGTACCCTTTAAAGTGATGGTGCTCATCGAAGGGTTTACCGAAGTGCGGCCTGTCAATGCGGTGCCGGTAGTAGCAGGGCTGCTATTAGGGCCTGCCGGAGCGTGGGGCTGTGCCATAGGCAACCTGATCGCAGATCTTTTCGGCACCTTCTCCCAAGGATCTATTCTAGGTTTTGTAGGTAATTTCATTGCTGCTTGGCTACCCTATAAACTTTGGCACATATCTGGCAATAGGGAAAAGCCCAACGTAAAAAGCAACAAAAATATAGTTAAATACATTGTGATATCTGCTGTTGCTGCCATTGCCACAGCCATACTGATTGCCTGTGGCCTGGATATGCTGTTTGGCATGTGGATGCCTCGGATATTTTGGATTATTTTGCTTAACGACTTTGGATTTCCAATTATATTTGGTTTGCCGTTACTTATTGTACTGACTTCTGAGGATAGTAAAATGGAAATTACTCTACCAGAGGAGATTAGACAAACCCGGAACGTAAAAAAGCATATTGTTATAAAATATGGACTGTTACTGTCTCTTTTGGTCAGTGAGGTGTTCCTGATATTGATGATTACTATGGGTTTTCAGATGTCGGCATCTCCATTAATGTATACAACCGGTGGAATCTTTATCATATCTCTGTTTGGATTTGTGTTTAAGGGTCAGAAGTGAGAGCCATAATTATCCTATTTTGTTCATAGAAAATGTTGGACGAGTTTTATAGTGCCCCCCGTTGTCAAGACACATTTTCAAAAAGAATAAGCTAATGTGTCCTCCTTTTCTTAAGATGCTATTTTTATTAAAGATTGGTGATA
>PHAA01000028.1 GCA_002840245.1 Firmicutes bacterium HGW-Firmicutes-15 | reverse complement strand
CGGTGGTAGTATGCCTGGCGGTGGTAGTATGCCTGGTGGTGGTAGTATGCCTGGTGGTGGTAGTATGCCTGGTGGTAGTATGCCTGGTGGTACTATGCCTGGCGGTAGTATGCCTGGCGGTACTGGTATGTCTTCTTCTCCCCCACAGGGAGTATTTGGAGGATCATCCGTATTCAGTGGGGGTATTCAGGGCTTGGGAAGCAGTATGCCCGGTGCTTCAGGAGGCCAATTCCCTGGTAGTGGTGCTACCGGCGGGCAGTTCCCCGGCGGTGGTGCAACCGGTGGCCAATTCCCAGGCGGCACTGGTGCCGGTGCTCCTGGTGGTCAGATGGGTTCAGGCGGAGCCGCTGGTGGCGGTTTTGGTGCGCCAGCATTTATTCCCGGCACCCTGGTTAAGATTCCGGATGGAATAACCCTTGATAAAGTAGCCGATAACTTTGATGCTAACAAGTTTGGGGTTAATTTACCTGCTAACATGACATCTGCCCAATTTGGCCAAGTCCTAAAAGGCGAGAAGACCATGGACCTGCAAACCCAGGAGCTCATGAAAGGTCTTAACCCAGGTAAGTTTGGCCCAATGTCTCAGCCATATCAATCTGCTCCTGGTGCAGGTATAATCTTTGATAACAAAAGTCAGACCGGTTTTGGAGATTTTCTAAAACAAGCTTCAACAGGGCAACCGGGGCATGATTGGATTGCTAAGGCTCAAGCCCTGGAGGCTCAAGGCAAATACAAAGAGGCAGCAGAAGTTTTAAGTGATCCGAAGGCACCATTTGCCAATATACCCGGTGCCCCACCTAATGTTTACAAAGCCATGCTTGAAGCCAAGGCTGGAGGCACTGATCAAAAAGCAGCCGATAAAGCAACATTGGATAACCTAGGTGATTTTCTGACTGATGCCTCAGTAGGTGCTCCGGGAAATACGATCCTAGTTGAGGCCAGAAATTTGGAAAAGGAAGGCAAATTTTCTGAAGCAGCTGCAGTATTAAATTCTCAATTAAAAGAACATCCCGACGCTCTTGTGAGTACCTATACAGCCAATATGGCTGCCAAGGCCGGGAATAATGCAGCGGCGGTACAGAATATTGAGAAAGCTATCGCTATGGCACCAAATAATACAGCACTGTACGATAAAGCTGGTGAATTATATCAAAAAGCTGGCATCGATGGTCCCAAGGTCTTTGTGAATGGGGTAAAGCCGAGTTTTGATACCCAGCCCTTTATAGAAGAGGGCAGAACCTTAGTGCCTTTCAAGGCAATTGCAGAGTCAATGGGAGCACAGGTTAAGTATGAAGCAAACACCCAAACTGTAACTATGCTCCGCGATGGGAAAACGGTGGAAATGACTATCGGTAGTAATTTAGCCAAAGTTGATGGTAAAGAGGTTACTCTCGATGTCCCTGCAAAAATCGTGAACAGCCGTACAGTAGTGCCTTTGGCATTCGTCGGGAAAAGTTTAAACTCAGAAGTCAGCTACGACGGTGCTACTCAGATTATACAAGTACAGCCCAATGTGGCTAAAGCTGCCAGCTCAACTACTCCATAGTCCAAAATATAATAATTGCATAACAACTACAAAATACCCGTCGCAAAATGCGGCGGGTATTTTTGTGAGTCAAAGTGCTGCATAAAGGTCTGTTCTTAAGCTTGGAGGGGTTTACTGTTAACCCTCAACTGTATTCAAGTATTAGCCAATAGAATAGCATAAACAATCCTTGCGAGAAATATTGCCCTTAATACATTGACTTAGTAAACAGTATATTTTAGACTGAAAAACAATTTGTATAGTGACTACCGATAATTACTTGTGAATTAGAAGAGTCGTTGAAAAGTATCAGAATACTTATTCATATATAGTCTGGCGGGAAAAAGAATAAGTCGAGAGGATTAATTAAATGACATAAATATTATTTAGGCTCAGGCCTTTGACTTATGAAAGGAGTACTATCCATGACCCAATCGCAGATAGGATATATGGTGGGCAATGAAAAATTACTTGGTATAATTGGACCCCTCTGGGAAGAGTTAAATGTGTACCATAAAAACCTGTCCACCTACTTTAAGCAGGAATACGAAGTCTTAAGCTTTGCACAACGCCAAATCATGTTCCTGGAAAAGGCTGCAGAGGGTTTGTTGCGCATTGAGATAGCTGATAATTTGGATCAGAAGATGTTGATCGGCTATTCTATAAGCTCAATAGGTAAGCGTAGTCAGGGAGAAATCGAATCCATATTTGTTAAAGCTGATTATCGTGGCCAGGGTATTGGGGACCACTTCATGAAAACAGCTCTGGGTTGGATGGATGATTTAGAGACAAGAGTTAAAAACGTACATGTCGCTTCCGGTAACGAAATCGCGTTTTCATTCTATGCTCGTTACGGTTTTTTACCCAGGCAGACTATTTTAAAACAAAGAAATTAATATAAAGAAAGAATCAGCGCTGTTATTCCACCTACTGGATAAAAACATAATGGGAGATGGCTTTACTGCTCCGAATTTACCCTTCCAAATGTCTATTGCCTAGCGATCAAGATACGAACTTCCTCCCTAATATTATTCGTATTATTAATATATTAAACATGTGAATAATCACCAGCCTAATATGCCAAATTAAGAAAAATGATGGGGGTGATTTTTATGGAATTAGATAGAAATGAACATAGCATATTGGGCTTTTTCCCTTCCAGCACTATGGCGCAGAAGGCTATGGAAGCTTTGAAGAAGGCAAAACTGGTGCCTAATGAAGGTTCAATCCAGATTGATCGGATTTCGCGTTTTGGAGTAGTAAATGATAGTGAGTATAATAACCCGATTAATAATGCCATTACACTACACGGACCGACAATCTATTCAAACAGTGCGGGTGTAGATGATGGTGCTAATCCCTTGCTTGCAGCCAATGATACTGAAAATGGGCGAGGAATCAACAATGATAATTTAGCTGGCGAGGAGAATTTTATGCTCACATTGGTGACCTCAAAGGATAATATTGAAAAAGCTGTAGCGATTATGAAGGCTAATGGTGGCAGGGTATAGTATCAGTATAACAGGCGAATATTTTAAAAGCCCCTGGCTGGTATTTTGTCAACTCCAGGGGCTTTTTTACTTATTCTATATTTTTCGAGGCATTTAATTTCTTTTTCTCAGCTTTCTCCTGATACATCAATTGATCTGCTTTATCCAGGGATCTTTGGATATCAATATCCTCCTGAGGGTCCATATATATACTGCCAATACTTACTGACAGCAAATATTTATCCGCAGAAACACAATTATGTTTCTGGATTTTATCGCGTACTCTCTCTTCCAATTCCTTCAGGTCGTTAATACTTTCCAGGTAAACCAAAACGGCAAACTCATCTCCGTGCAGATGTCCAATCAAATCCGTAACCCGGAAACATTCTTTTAGAACTGTTGATACATAAATAAGTGCGCGGTCACCTTCCTGGTGTCCAAACCTATCATTGATGTCTTTCATTCCATCCAAGTCTATAAAGAAAAGTCCAATTTTCTTTTCAATTCTACGGGCCAAATCCAGGTGCTGGTGTGCCATATTTAAGAAACCACGCCGGTTATATAGTTCGGTTAAATCATCGGTAATTGATTTTTGGTTAAGTTTATTCATCAACTGGTTTCTTTCAATAGCATAATTAATTATGCGTTTAAGTAGTATAGGGGTTATCTCATTCTTCATGAGGTAATCCTGGGCTCCTTTTCGCACTGCATCCAACGCAACCAGCTCGTCGGTTATACCGCTCAATATAACAATCGGTATACCTTTATATTTATCAAATACTTTTTTAAATGTATCAATTCCATAAGAATCAGAAAGAATTAAGTCCAAAAGAATTATATCGAAACTATTCTGCTCCAGCATTTCCATGGCTGTGGAAAGACACTCACAAAAATGGATATCATAGGAGGTTCTTTCATTTTCTAATAATACCTGTTTAATAAACAGTCGGTCGGCTGCATCGTCTTCGATTAACAATGTTTTTATCGACATATCCATACTCATCTCAATATTCACCTGAATTATAGGGAAGCCTAACCACCGTTAACCAAAAGCCTTCAATAGTTTGTACTACCTTAAGAAAACCATCCAAATTTACCGGTTTGGTAATGTAGCAATTCGCCCCTAATGTATAGCTCTTAATAATATCAATTTCTGCATCGGATGTAGTCAAAACCACAACTGGAATTCTACGTAACAGGGGGTCGCTCTTTATCTCCCCTAAAACCTCCCGACCATCCTTTTTGGGAAGGTTTAAATCCAGAAGAATAATATCGGGTAGAAGGCTTTTCTCGTAGGGGTGTTCATGCCGGAGATATTTCAAAGCTTTTATGCCATCATCCACAGCCTGTAAATCAATTAGGATTTTAGCATCTCTTAACCCTTCCCTGATTAACTCAGCATCGCCAGGATCATCTTCAACGAGCAGAATTCGAAACTCATTATTTTCGACCATATTAACATCGTCCTTTCATTGGCCATGAGAAATAGAAGACGGTTCCCATTCCGTTCTCAGATTCAAACCATATTTGCCCACCATTAATATCAACTATTTTCTTGCAGACAGCCAGTCCAATACCAGTCCCCGGGTACTCTTCTTTGGTATGGAGACGTTGAAACATCTGGAATATTCGTTCTTTATATTCGGGTTCTATACCTATTCCATTATCTCTGAATGAAAAAACATATTTGCCTTCTTGCTGCTCGGCTTTTATCTGTATTTCGGGTATTTGGGGTCCCTTGAATTTAATGGCGTTGCTCAATAAGTTCATAAATAGTTGCCTTAACTGAACAGAATTCCCCCAGACCTTCGGTAAATCTTCAACTGTTATTACAGCGTCATTTGATGTAATTACATGTTCTAAATCACGAAGTACATGTGAAAGGACATTGTTGCAGTTTACCATAGTTAGCTCTACGTTTTGTTTCCCCACCCGAGAGTAGGTTAACAAGTCATTGATCAAGCCCTGCATCCTAGTAGCGCCATCAACCACATAATGGATATATCGGTCGGCATCTTCATCTAAAGCACCTTTATAACGCCTTTCCAAAAGGGTAATGAAGCTTGCAATCTTCCTTAACGGTTCCTGTAAGTCATGGGATGCTACATATGCAAATTGCTCCAACTCTTGGTTAGAACGCTCTAATTCATCCCTTTGCTTGAGTATTTTTATTTCTGCTAGCTTATGATCCGTTATGTCATGATAAAATACAGCCAGCATTTCAACCTTGCCATCCTGATCCATTATAGGAACCATAGAATTGTCAAAGTAATGATCATCACGTTTATCCTGAAATCTTACTGGTTTTCCATTTTCAACCAACTTATTTATGTGTTCTATACGATTATTAGCAACTTCAATAGGGAAAATTTCTTTCACATGTCTGCCAATAATATCTTCGATTTTCATATTTAGTCGCCTGGCGGCAGTCTCATTTAGGGTGACAACATAACCCTGGTTATTATATAGGAAAGCTGATTCATTAGAAGCATCAAGTAAAGCTTTTATAGTAGCTTCACTCCTAATTAATTGACTAAGCTCTTTGCTTTCACTTGTATCGATTGCTAGACTCATATTCACAGGTTCCTTTCTATTTCACTTAGAATCCCGCATGTATCACTATATTATATAGCATTTCCCTAATTCCTTCCAGAGATTAAATATATATAATTATTCGTACCAGTGAACATATGTGATAAGTAGTACGGGCCCTATACCTGATTCATTTATTAATGCTCTAGCCATCCTATGAATTCCTTGTTTTTTAACTTATTTGTCGGAAAAATACATGGCCAAAAGGCTTTCTATGACTGTTTTCTCAAAGCCGGTATCCGATAGAACGCGAGAAATGCATACGACCAAAATCACCTTTTTATCAGCGACACCGGTGCGGGTTATTTTTCTCGCAGTTCTGTTCTTTAGAAGAAAACGATAAACCCCCGGACTGGTCGTCAACCAGTTCCAGGGGTTTCCCTAACTACCCTTAACTAAATAATACTAATCGCCATCCCCGCCTCCTAGAAAGCTGCCCAGTAATCCTGCACCCAGCACAGCTCCACCAATACCACCGAGACCTCTACTTTCCTCTCTATTACTGCCGAAGCGGGATGCAGCTACGATTCGGTCAGCCAGACGAGAAAGGGGCAGGCTCTGCAGATACACTAAACCTGGGCCGGTCAGCTTGGCAAGGAACAACCCTTCTCCGCCAAACAGGGAATTTTTAAAGCCGCCCACAAACTGAATATCGTAATCGACCGTAGTAGCCATAGCTGCCAGACAACCCGTGTCAACGCGCAGAGTCTCTCCGGCAACTAGATTTTTTTCTATCAGTGTTCCTCCAGCATGGACGAAGGCTAAGCCATCACCTTCCAATCTCTGCAAGATAAAGCCTTCCCCACCAAATAGTCCGGCACCAATACGCTTAGTAAATGCCACTTCTACTTCTACCCCGCGAGCAGAACAAAGGAAGGAATCTTTCTGACAGATAAATTTGCCACCCAGTCTTGCTAGATCCAGAACAATGACACTGCCTGGATAAGGTGCCCCAAAGGCCAGCTTGCTCTTCCTGTTACCGTTATTAAGAAAGGTGGTTATAAAAAAACTTTCCCCGGTGATAGCACGTTTGAAGCCTTTGAAAATTCCACCTCCAGTGGAGGTCTGCATCTCTATGCCTTGTTCCATAAACATCATTGCACCAGCTTCGGCCCGTACACCTTCGCCTGGATCTAGCTCGATTTCCACTATCTGCATGTCGTCTCCATAAATCTGGTAATCTATTACGTCGTTCATCTATTATCTCCCCCTTTTTCTTTTTTTCCGTTCCTCATTTGCGTCCTGTTGGGCTAAATTATTTTCCTCACCAGTGCACATATGTGGTAGGTATTACGGGCTCCGAGACCTGATTCATTAATTAATTCTCTAGCCATCTTATGAATTCCTTGTTTTTTAACCTTTTTGTCGGAAAAATACATGGCTAAAAGGCCTTCTATTACTGTCTTCTCAAAACCGGGATGTGGTAATTGGCTGGCTCTAGTATGTGCTTCGCGGATAAATATTTTTAAACGATTCATCATTTCTTCCTGGTTGGAGTAATAGAAGGTAAAGTTCAGGTCGCCTCCTGCACGGTCTTCCTCCTGATCTATGAAGTAATCCAACAAGATATGTAGGCCGCATATCCAGGGAAAATAGGTCTGTACCATAATCTGGCTATCGCTGCGGCTTATTTTACGCTGAGTAGCTAATCCAAATAGCGCGAACAGCGCCAAAGTGGAGCCGCTGGCAGCGGCAAACTCATTCCATAGTATAGATGGATGCCCGGAAAGATGTGAGTTGGCCCAGTCTATCAAGGTCTTTTCTCTATGTTCCCAAGCTATGTGTTTCTTTACCTGAAGGTCAATGTATATTTGAGCCAGTTGGATTAAATCGGGATAAACCACGTTATAGGAGGGCATCTGCACCAGGCATTGACGACATTCCTCTACTAGCTTGGCAATATATCCCCCATCATCCTGGCAAGGATAACTTAAATAATAATTGTGCACCTCAACTCCAGGAGTGAGGGCGTCCAGAAGGGATTCATGCAGCTCGCGAAAAGCCACTCCATCCAGGCAATTAGCTCGGTCACAGAGGTTGTCCAGGTAGTCACACAGGGTTTGATAGGCAACGATTAGCTTTAATAGAAGCTCTTCGTTCTCCGAATAAGGAACTGCAAATACCGCTCCTCCCTGGCAGTGAAAGTCTTTGCCGGCGATACTGTTTAAGGCCTGCACCCGCAGCTCCTCGTTCACGCATTGAGATGCTACTGTTGCCCAGTGTTTCAAGAGTCTTTTTACCTTTGGCAGGGTATAAATGATGTAATGAAACAGGATTCGTACCTGACTGGAGCCTGTTTTAGCGCTATATAATATTTCGGCTCGATTTTTCTCGGCTTTAACTTCCAGGGTACTCATAGCCGGGCTGCCTCTTGAGAGCTTGGACAATCATAATGACTTAGCTTCTGGTAATAGGTTTCCAGCATATAACTAGCCATTAGCCTAAGTTCTTTAATAGCTGAACTAACTGGAAGTACATCTAGACAGGATATTCCCTTAGTCATGAACTGGCGTGCCAAATGGAGTGAATATTCTACTGCTTTGCTGTCAATTAGGATCTGGATCACCTCAGCCATCTGGTGAGTATTCAATTTACGATTTTCTAGAAGCGACCGCAACCAGGTTCCGTAATCCTTGCTTTTCAGGGCATAAATCACTGGAAGGGTGATGTTTCCCTCCAAAAGGTCGTTTCCAACTGGTTTGCCCAGTAAACTGCTTTCCGAAAGGAAGTCCAAGAGGTCGTCTAGTATCTGGTAGGCATATCCGAGACAGAGGCCAAATTGTTCTAAGGCATTGACTGACTCGGAAGGCATAGACCCTGCCAGTGCTCCCACTTTACAACTAGATGCAAACAAGCAAGCGGTTTTACCGTAAGTTTTCTCGAGATATTCATCTTCCGTAACATTGAGATCACCGACCAGAGACATTTGCTTAATTTCTCCGATACACATAATGCGGATAGTCGTGGTGACATTCTCCATTATATCCTGCATACCATGCATATTTATGAGATTGAACGCGCTGGCAAATAAGTAATCGCCCGTCAGAACACTAGCGTGATTCCCCCAGATCCTGTTAATGCTCTCACGTCCCCGCCTCATCATGGCATGATCGATAATATCATCGTGTACCAAAGAAGCTAAATGGATGAGTTCGACGGCTACGGCTGCATCTCTGACTACAAGTGGGTCATGGGCAGACATGGATGCGGTCAGAAATACCATCCTAGGCCGTATCATCTTTCCGCTACTATCAGTGAGGTAATCTATTATGCTATCAATTCCTGGATTATCTGCTCTTAATACTTCTTTCATCCGAGTGCGAATCAGTTCATCAGGAAAAGGATATAAGGCACGAGTATTTGTATCAGCGTTAATGGCTATCCACCCCTTTATGGTACATTTTGCTAATAGCTTTCCCGCTTAGATACAATATATACTTTTTAATTAATAACCCCAAAAAACAGGAGAACCGTTTTTGTTCCCGGTCTCCTGTTCCCATTCAAGAAAATTATAACATTCACCATAATTAATAATCCGAGTTGTTTCCCGCAAATTTCTTTGTGCTAGTTTGAATGTATCTTTTATATCATTTAACTTAGAATTTTGCGAGCTTCTTGCCGCCTCTCATTAAGTTTGAATCCATCTGTTATATCCTTTAATTGTTTGGACAACTTTCCCAAATCCTTGCTGATACCAACCATATCATTAACCGCTGTTAACTGATCCTGACTAACTGCTGTTACCTCTTCAGCAGATGCTGCTGATTCCTCGGTAACAGCTGACATATTCTCCATGGCTTGAAGTATTTTATCCACTGAACCCAGCAATTCTTTAAAGGTAGCCGATATATCCTGGATGGAATGATCAATTCCTTGCGCTCCACCCTCTATCTCCTTGAAAGCAGATACACTCTCACCTAATGATTCCCTTTGTTCCTTCACTAACACTTCTACTTGGTGTACTTCGCTCACTACGCGATTAACCTGATCCTGAACTTCTCCTATGATAGCGACTATATTTAAGGTAGCTGAACCCGTTTCCTCTGCAAGTTTCCTAACCTCTTCAGCCACCACTGCAAATCCCCGTCCTGCCTCGCCGGCTCTCGCTGCCTCAATCGCTGCATTTAGAGCTAGCAAGTTAGTCTGACTGGCAATATTAGTTATTAACGTAACTATTTCCCCTATTTGTTTAGTCTTGTTACTCAATTCTGATATTACCTCTGATACGTTACCAGCACTTTTAACTGTATGATGCATCTTGTCCTTTTGCTGCAACATAAGCTGGGTTACATTATTCACTATTCCTTTGAAATTATTCGATTGGCGAGAAATATTTTCGGTGCCTTTACCCGCGCTCTGCATAGCATCACCTACTTGTTTGGCCAATTCGCTAGTTCTCTGGGTATCCTCTGCCTGAGACACAGCCGCTAGAGCTAGTTCCTCGGAGCTTAAACTAACCTGCTCAGCCGCTCTTCCTGTCCGCTCTGCTGTATCCAAGAGGTTTTGTGAGACCGCGCTCAAATTTTGGGCACTATCTGCGATCTTACGGAAATTATCCTTAAGACTTTCGTTCATATGTCCTAGAGAATTAATTAATATGCCTATTTCAGAACTGCTATTACTGGAAATATTTTGCGTAAGATCCCCCTGAGAAAGACGGGTGGTTATTTCAGTCATTTCCCCAAACGGTTTAGTTATTTTACCACTTATAAACCATATAATGCCAAATAATAGCAGTAGGGTAACCAGAGTAACTAGCATAGTATTTTGGAGCAACTTGTCCAGAGGCTGGTTTACTTCTTTAATCGGTACGGTTACCCCCAGTGACCAGCCGGTAGTCTGAACCGGAGCATATGCCATATATTTAGCAACTCCGTCCAGTTGGTATTCCATGATTCCGCTTTGCATAGTAAGCATTTTAGCCTGCGGACCTTCCATGCCCGCTCCTAGTTCTGACAGCTTTTTCTTCAGTATATTTTCCTTGTTGGGATGAGCTACAATAGTTCCAGCATTATCAATCATATAGGCATAGCCAGTTTGCCCGGTTTTAACCTTATTTACTATTTCTATAAGTTTTTCCGCCTTAATTGTAGCACCTAAGACGCCGACAACCTTATCACCCTGCATAATAGGAACTACTATTGGTGCTACTACATTCCCACTAGCCTTGGAAATAACCGGTGAGCTTACATTGGCTTTGCCTGCCAAGGCTATCTTGAAATAGTCCCGGTCACTAAGGTTAAAATTCATTTGACCGGTATCACCATATGTTGTCCCATCCGGCCAAATTACATAGAGATTATCCTTCTCAGGCGACATAAGGGGGGCTAGTGTCCCTGGAATTTTGGTCGCATCCATTTTTTTTACGACCTCTAATTTTGATATGGTTTGAAGTTCCTTATAATTCCCCTCAACCCAGGTATTGATTTCTGCGGTGGTAGCTAAAGCTAGCTTCTCGGATTCATTCTTAATTTCAACATCAAGAATACTCTTACTACTCAAATAGGACACAGCACTCTGACCTACAGAAGCCAAGAAACAAGCAAACAGTATCCATACTAATAGTTGAAATCTAATACTCTGCGTAAATTTCAATTCGCTTCCTCCAATACCAAAATATTTTCAAATAATGATTCGACAGTATAGCTAAAAATACCTTTTTTTCAATATTTTTTGCGCTATACAATTCTGGATTGTAGGACTTATGATTTTTGTCCAGATATCATCTTATATCTAACCTGTTCATGTGCCAAATTCTCAATCGTATCATCCAGCACTTTTTCTAGCTTAAGCCCTTTACGGTCAGCCATGGCATAGACAAAGAAATCGGCTAAGGTAGGGTTTTTGGGGAGTAGTGGGCCATGCAGGTAGGTACCTATTAGGTTTTTGAATCTCATGCCTTCGCTTTGATCTTCGCCATTATTTCCATGGCCTATGATTACCTGCCCCAGGCTCTGTAGCTTAGGGTCGGAAAAATAGGTCCTGCCTCCATGGTTTTCAAAGCCTACCACAGAGACTTTCTGCCCATTGAATTCACTTTCGATTAATATATTACCTATTAGGCGGCCTTCGCGGCCTTCGGTGTATAAAGGGAAAAATCCTAATCCATCCATTACTGTGCCCTCATGAGATTTATAGTAGCTTCCCAGCAACTGATAGGCTCCGCAAATGCATAGGGCCGGAAGCCCGCTTTCAATTTGAGCCATTAGTTGATCCGTCTTCTTTAAGAGGTCATGATAAACCAGTCCCTGTTCGCGATCTGAACCGCCTCCCATGAATATCATATCTATTTGGCTAAAATCTAGTTTCTCATCTAGATGTATGCTCTTTATCTCACAATTCAGTCCGTACCATTCCATCCTCTTCTTCAGGCAGACCAAGTTCCCTCGGTCGCCGTAGAGGTTCATCAGAGCCGGATACATATGGGCAATAATAAATTTTTCCATTCTTTCACCACCTGATTAGACTTTAGGTGCAGGGACTCTAGGTGCGCAAGTCGTAAAAGTTACCCTACCGGTACTCCCCCCTTTGGGAACCTCTGGTGTTCGCGTTGCTCACCATTAATGTTGCACCCTACGGGCACCACCGATGTTCGCTATCGCTCACCATTAATGTTGCTGTGTCGTCTGTGTCTATAGTGCCTTTTCCGGTGTTCTTTCTTTTTCCTGCAATGGTGCGGGGTATTTCTTTTGCATTCTGGCCAGGATGTTGCGACTGGCAAAAAGAGTGGTATAAGTACAGAGTATGTAGCTTACTTCGCTCTCCATACTGATTGCTATTCCTATGCCTTCTTCTAAAGATGGCTTGATTATAATGTTTTCAATACCAAAACCGCTGTATTTTATCCGCACTGCCATATCTCCGCTGCGCTGCCCAGAACAGATAACCCTTCTGATTCGAGCTTTATCATCCGTTATGACCTCTATATCGGCATCCCATATCCAGCTTATATCCCGGCCATCAGCTGCATTGTCGTTAAGAGCGATAAAAAGGTTTTTGGCAGCCGAATCCTGGGCTAACATGGCCAGGCTCTGGTTTAATCCAGTAGGGTTTTTCACTAGAACTAAAATGACTTTTTTGCCTCGTATTAGAAAGTTCTCCATACGACCGGCACTGGGTTGAAAATTGGCTATCGCTTTTTGAATGACCTTTTCCTGTATTCCTGCCAGCTTGCCCAGCGAAACTGCTGCCAGGATATTGTAGGCATTATAAAAGCCCTGGTAAGGACTCTCTATAAGCAGTTTGTCAATTTGTAAATGAATGCTGGGGTCCATCAGCAATTCGGCAGCTATGAAATTAGGCTGGGGATTCTGGTTATTACAGTGCCGGCAATGGTATTTTCCCAACTGGGCATAATGGTAGCGCGTATATTCCAGTTCATGTCCGCAAAGAACACAATACCTGCCCTCACGGCTTTCGGCACCGGTAAAGCTATCATAATTGCTGGCATCGAAACCATAATACCAATATTTCAAACCCTTTTGATTTTGGAAATCTACCTGCAGAGGATCATCAGCATTTAAAAGCAATTCAATGTCTGTACCCTGAACCGCTTCCTTAATTAGCTTAATGGTGGTATCCAGTTCACCATACCTATCCAACTGATCACGAAAAAAATTAGTGATCAGGATTAAGCGGGGTTTAATCTGGGCAATCAGAAGTGGCACATTGGCCTCATCGGTCTCTAGGAGAGCATAATCAAAAGTCTTCCGGCCTGTGAAATCAGTCTGCTGGATGAAAGCTGTAGTAATACCAGGAAGCATATTTGCCCCAGCTTGATTATGGATGAAGCTGCTGCCATTTTCCCTAAATATTCTGGCTATCATATTAGTGGTGGTAGTCTTACCGTTGGTGCCAGTAATGATGAAGGTATCTTTATATGTATTCTTACCCAGTTCCTTCAACAGGGGAGGATAAATTTTAAGAGCTAGCCTGCCGGGAAAATTCGTTCCCTGGTTACCGGCCATTCGACTGAGGACTATGAGCAGTTTACCCGCCAGTATAGCCATTATCTTCCGAATATTCTGCATATTAAATCCCTAGTTTCACATTTAGTGTTTTATCTGGATTAACCTTATTGGTTGAAACCATATTCATATAAACCTGTTCCAGCTTTAGTGCCATATTATGAGAAGATAATTGGTCTGCCTTTTTCCTGGCATTAATTTGTAAGCTGTGGTAAAGTTTGTCGTCCTTCAGGACCCTGAGAATACCGGCAGCTAGTTCACCAGTATCGCATTCGGTTAGAAGTCCGTCTATTCCATCATCCACCATCTCTCGAACCCCTGAGGCTCTTACTGCCACCACCGGAAGCCCGGCTGCCATGGCTTCAATTAGCACCAGTCCCTGAGTCTCGGTAAGAGAAGAAAAGACGAACAAATCCGCGGAGTAGTATGCATTTACTAGAGAACTGAAAGGTAGAACCCCGGTAAATATAACATCATCATTAAGAGATAGACCTAATGACTTTACTAAGTTCTTGAGTTCTTCTTCTAACGGTCCCTGTGCTATAATGACCAGCGTAGTATCTGGCTGGCTGGCTTTTACCTCTTTGAATGACTGAATCAAAAATGGAATGTTCTTTTCCTGAGTCAGCCTGCCCACAAAGAGGAGAATTCGATTATTTGCAGGTATAGAATAATGCTTACGCAGCCAGCCCGCATCTCCACCTTCATATTTATCGATAGGGACCCCGCTGGGAATTACGGAAATAGGCGTTTTAACCTTAAAAGCTCTAATTATTGATTCTATTTCAAAAGAAGGCGTTATTATGTGATTACAATGGTTACAGAAATTGCTGCTATATTTAATAGTAACTTCCCTGGCCAAATCGTGAGCCAAAGGTACATAATGCACATACTGATCGTAACGGGTGTGATAGGTAAAAAGCAGTGGAATATTAAGCTTCTTGGCATAACGCAAACCTACCCTGCCCATCGTAAACGGTGAATGAACATGAACAATATCCAGTTGCAGATTTTTTACAATCGTGTCCATCCCTGGATAAATCGGTATAGCCAGTGTGAAATCGGGGTTGGAAGGTGATGGAAGGGAAAAATAGCGATGCACATTCTCTTCTATTTCATCATAACTGGGATAACTAGGGGCAAAGATGTGTATTTCATGGCCCAAACGAGTCAATTCTTCTTTGAAATTTGATATTGAAGTCACTACCCCACTGGTGTAGGGCTTGTAACTGTCGGTAAAGATTCCGATTTTCAAGGCATCATACTCCTTTATACCACATGGATACAAATCTAATATATACCTTTCTTGCCACTATTTCAACGCTGATTCCCTCAACATAGCAATGATTAGCTAAGTTGTCCCGGATTGTACTGCGCCAACTCATCGTTTATACGTTCTAATTCAATATTTAATGCTTGTAGGTGGGAAGCCATATCAGCCGGATGGGAAGCATAGGCGGATAGTCCATTAATCCACTGGTTGGATGATACCGAAAGACTTTCCTGCTTATTCTGAATCATTTGTTCCAGCTCATTTTTCTTGACCAGTAATATATCCCGTTCATCCATCGTTTACACCTCATATTCTCCCCCCATGGCTTTGAAAAACGCTCCCCCCCACGTTCAACTGATTCTGGACAATATTTACTAGGTCAGCGATAAAATTACCGATCACTGGCATATTCAAGACTACTATTTGCTGCATAGCATATAATACTACGGCAGCTAGTACAGTAAAACCTATCGCCATACCAAAGCCCCGTGCTACGCCGGACCAAAAGTTAATACGAAAGAGACGACGTGGATTATTGAGCATTTCAACGTACTCAGCAATACCTAGTTTCTCCATGCTAATAGCTAATTCATCGATTTTTTCACTCAAACTCTTCAAATAGTTATCATCATCCAATGGTTCGAGTTCATTGTTCAATAAACTCACCCCGCTCCTTGTATTATTCCAAGTTTTTCGTCTTCAATACCTACGACTATCGCTTAGTTGTTAAGAGAATGAATAGGTGCTGGTATCCGTCCTTTGCGCCTAATAAACTGGGCCGGAGAATTCTCATTGACCTTCATAACTGGTGCATGACCTAAAAGGCCTCCAAATTCAACCCAATCTCCTACTTTTTTACCTGGTGCCGGTATGAGTCTGACTGCTGTGGTTTTGCGATTTATCATGCCAATGGCAGCCTCATCAGCAATTATGGCTGATATTATTTCAGCCGGGGTGTCCCCAGGAATAGCAATCATGTCCAAACCCACCGAACAAACACAGGTCATAGCTTCCAATTTATCTATAGTTAAGGCTCCTGCTACTACGGCGTTGATCATGCCCTGATCCTCGCTGACCGGAATGAATGCACCAGACAAGCCCCCCACATATGATGAGGCCATTGCTCCGCCCTTTTTGATGGCATCGTTGAGCATCGCTAAGGCTGCAGTTGAGCCATGTGCTCCTACCCTGGCCAGACCCATGGATTCCAATATGTCAGCTACACTATCACCTATAGCTGGAGTCGGAGCCAGTGACAAGTCTACTATGCCAAATGGGACATTTAGCCTCTTTGATGCTATCCTGCCCACCATTTCTCCAGTTCGAGTTATTTTGAAGGCGGTATTTTTTATAATGTTAGCCAGCTGCCCCAGGTCATCATCAGGATGATTCCTCACCGCGCTAAGCACCACACCCGGCCCGCTAATACCTATATTAAGCGTGCATTCAGGCTCACCTACCCCATGAAAAGCCCCTGCCATGAAGGGGTTATCTTCTACCGCATTACAGAAAACAACTAATTTGGCACAGCCAATTCCATCCCGGTCCGCGGTAAGTTCCGCTGTCCTTTTAATGATCTCTCCCATCTGATAGACAGCGTCCATATTTATCCCAGCTTTGGTAGTAGCCACATTTACTGACGAACATACTCTGGCGGTAGTAGCCAGGGTTTCCGGAATAGCCTCAATTAGAGCCCGATCCCCCCGGCTAAACCCTTTATGCACCAGGGCGGAAAAACCGCCAATGAAGTTTACTCCTACTTCCACCGCGGCCCGGTCCAAGTATCTGCCAATGGCAACCATTTCATCGACCGTAAATCCATCCGCTATAATGGAAACCGGGGTCACTGAAATACGTTTGTTAATAATAGGTATTCCATATTCTTTTTCAATATCATCTCCTACTTTTACCAGTTGCGATGCATATTGAACAATTTTGTGGAAAATGCGACGACCGGTCTCTTCACCGTTCTGAGCACGGCAATCCATAATATTTATACCCATTGTTATGGTTCTAATGTCCAAGTTCTCGGTCTGTAACATCCTGACAGTTTCTAAAACTTCATCTTTGCTTATACTGAATGGCATAATCTACCTCCTAATTTATAGACGCAGACAACGCAGACTTTTATGAATTACGCAGACTATTGTAACAAATAATGTTGTTTGGTTAGTATTTTTATTGCAATCCTTGACATTCCAATAAATCTGCGTTAGTCATATTAAAGTCTGCGTGCGACAAAGTCGCCCGCGTCTATTGTTCCTCATGGTCAGTTTCACCTACCTAAAACCAAGGGGGAGATATGAAATCTCCCCTTGCTGGCAACTATAAATATGGGGACATTCCTTACCCGGGGGAAGGTGTGTCCCCTTTCCTTAAATCCGATGCATAAAGCGAAATATATCTTCGTGCTGTACTGTGATTTGCAGTTCCATTTCCTGCCCTTTGCGACTCAATACCTCTCTTAATTGGGCTATGTCTATCGTGCTGTCGGTAATATCTGCTACCATAACCATCGTAAAGAATCCTTGCAAAATCGTCTGATTAATATCCAAAATATTAATTTGCGTATCAGCTAGGATGGCTGATATTCCTGCAATTATTCCAACTCTGTCGTGGCCCAGTACTGTAATTATAATCCGTTTTCCTTCTTCGACTGTGGTCATTTTAAACCTCCAATTTATCCACTACCCCGGCGCATCGTCCACATAGGGTAGGATGTTTCTGATTTTTGCCAACGCTTAGATCAATAATCCAACAACGTTCACATTTTTCTCCTTCTGCAGCCTGAACCTTGACCCATAAACCAGACACCCCTTCCAAGGCAATGGCATCCGCACCTCGCGTTTCCTCTACTGCCAGGTCAACCTTGGAAACAATCAAAATTTTGTCCAGTTGTCCAGTGTTTTTCAATGTGGGCATCCATTCCTGGTTTGCATAAATGCTGACCCAGGCACCCAAAGAATGCCCAATTACTTTTTTGATTCGCGCCTCTTCCAGGGCTTTAGTGACTACCTCTCGCAATACTAGAATTTTATCCATTCTCGCTTCCAGTTCATCATTAATATACAAATCGTTAGAACTAGGCCAATCGAGAAGCTGTACACTTTCTGGCTGCCCCTCTTTTTTAATATATCCCCATATCTCTTCGCTGGTAAAAGCTAGAATTGGCGATAGCATTGCTACCAGAGTATTAATTAACTGATAGAGCACGGTTTGGGCAGCTTTTCTTTCCAAGTCATTCGGTTCATTGCAATACAGCTTATCTTTTAGAACATCAAAATAGATATTGCTGAGGTCTAGTGTACAAAAATTATGCACTGCATGAAAAACCACGTGAAATTCATACTCATCAAAGGCTTTAGTCACCCTGCGAACCAGCTTATCCATTCTCAGTAATGCCCATTTATCAAGCTCAGTAAGCTTTTCATAAGGAATTGTATCAGTCTCGGGTGTAAAATCATAAAGATTACCCAGAATAAACCGACAGGTATTCCTTATTTTGCGATAGGCTTCACTAGACTGTTTTATAATGTTTTTAGAAACGCTTATATCATTACGATAATCAGCGGACGCTACCCATAGTCGCAAAATATCAGCTCCCATTTCGGCAATCATGGCCAGCGGATCAATCACATTGCCCATCGATTTGGACATTTTATATCCCTTTTCATCCACCACAAATCCGTGGGTTAAAACTTTTTTATAGGGTGCCACCCCTCTAACCGCAACAGAAGTGGATAGCGAAGAATTAAACCAACCCCGGTGCTGGTCGCTGCCTTCCAGGTACAAATCAGCCGGCCATCTCAATTCAGGACGGGTTTCCAGAACCGCCATATGGCTGGAACCGGAATCAAACCATACATCCATGATGTCAGTTTCCTTAGTAAATTCCTCTGAGCTGCAAGCCGGACATTTAAATCCCTCCGGGATTAGTTCCCGAGCTTCCTTAGTGAACCAGATATCAGAACCATATTCCGCGAATAATTCGCTTACCCTGTCAATGGTCGCTTTATTAATAATGGTTTCCCCGCAGGAAGCACAATAGAAAATCGGAATAGGTACGCCCCAGGTGCGTTGCCTGGATATACACCAGTCTCCCCGATCACGAATCATATTGTAAATACGCTCCCGGCCCCAGGAGGGTATCCATTCCACACTATCTATCGCCTCTAGTGCATTCTGACGAAAGCCATCCACCGATGCAAACCACTGATCAGTTGCTCTGTAGACGATGGGTTTTTTACATCTCCAGCAATGGGGATATTGATGAGAATAATTGGCTGCTTTAAGCAACATTCCAAGCTGCTCAAGCTCGGCAATGATATCCTTGTTCGCTGAATGTACATAAAGACCGACAAATTTGCCGGCTTCGTCAGTAAACCTACCCCTATCATCCACAGGTGAAATGACGTCCAATCCGTATTCCTTGCCTACATAAAAGTCATCTTCACCATGCCCAGGAGCAGTATGGACGCAGCCTGTTCCAGCTTCTAGAGTAACATGGTCACCCATAATAACCAGTGAATCACGTTCAATGAATGGATGGCTACATATCGCCCGTTCTAGCTGCTTACCCTTGAATTCATCCAGTATCCGACAATTATCCCACGCCAGCTCAGCACTAACGCTAGCCAGTAAACCTTTGGCCAATATATATTTTTCTGTGTTAACTTCCACCACCAGGTATTCGTAATCAGGATTAAGGCAGATACCCAAATTAGCAGGAAGTGTCCATGGCGTAGTGGTCCATATAATCACAAAGGCATCTTCTGGTATAACGCCTTTGCCATCCTTGACCGGAAATTTCACATATATGGATGGAGATACCTTGTCAGCGTATTCAATTTCCGCTTCTGCCAGAGCCGTCTCGCAGTCAGCACACCAATAAACCGGTTTCAGACCTTTGTATATGTAGCCTTTATTGGCCATTTCCCCAAATACTTGGATCTGTTTTCCTTCAAATTCGGGATTCAGGGTTAGATAAGGCTTATCCCAATCTCCTCTAACCCCTAGGCGCTGAAACTGTTTGCTCTGAATACTCACATACTTTAAGGCATAATCACGACAAAAATGCCTGAATTCCACAACATCGGTCTTATGGCGGTCAATTCCCAGGCTTTTAATAGCCTGTTGTTCAATAGGTAGCCCATGTGTATCCCAGCCAGGTACATAAGGCGCATCAAAGCCCAGCATGGAGCGCTGTTTAACGATAATGTCCTTTAAAACCTTATTCAGGGTATGTCCCAGATGAATATCACCATTGGCATATGGAGGCCCATCATGAAGTATAAACTTCTCCTGTCCCCGATTTTTATCCTGTATTTTCTGGTAAATATCGATGTTCTTCCAGTATTCAATAATTTCCGGTTCCCGAGTAGGAAGATTAGCACGCATCGGAAATTCAGTCTGGGTTAGATTTAGAGTCGCATCATATTTGCCTTTGGCCATATTAAAACCACCTTACCAAGTTTATTTTAGCTAATTAATAAAATACCTCTCATCCCAAGGGAAGAAAGGTTTTATTTGCCCTAAAAACGTATATATTTTAGCATATAGACCCTGACAAAACAACTATTGCCACCATAAGATACCGAAAATTATAAGAAAAGGTAATATTTAATTATCCAAAACTTTTTTACACAGGTTTCCAAGCACACATTGGCTACAATTAGGTTTTCTAGCCATACATGTTTTCCGTCCGTGGAAAATAAATTGGTGATGAGCCTTACTCCATAAATCAACAGGGATAATTGCTTTCAGTTGATTCTCAGTCTGGTCGGGATTCTTTGTCGTGACCAAACCTAAGCGATTGGCCACCCGTTGCACATGGGTATCCACTCCCAAACCTGGTTGGTTAAAAGCAACTGACATAATCACGTTGGCCGTTTTCCTACCTACTCCGGGCAATTCCATGAGAGCATTAAAATCAGATGGAACTTTACCGTCAAATTTTTTCAATAAGATCTCAGACAGATTCTTTAAGTTCTTGGCCTTGCCTTTATAGAGCCCTACCCCGTGAACCAGTTCCTCCATCTCAACTATGTCCATTTGGGCAAAATCTTCCGGGGTACAATATTTTTCAAACATCTTTGAGGTTACTCTATTCACCTGCGCATCAGTACTCTGAGCTGACAGCACCACCGCAACCAGGAGTTCAAACTGTGAAGAATACTTCAACATAGTCCCAGCATCCGGGTACTCTGCCTGTAAGCGCTGTATTATATCTAAAGCCCATTTTTTCTTCTTATTCACTCTGCAAATTCCTCTTCAGCTATTTAATATCTCCAAACCATTTTTTATAAATTTGATTATATTCGCCATTGGCTTTCAATTTATCAAAACCACTATTGATTTTGATAAGTAAATCCACATTCCCTTTCTTAACTCCAATTCCATAATAGTTATTATCCGGTAAAATTCCGCCAACCATTTTAACTTTGTCTTTGCCCTTACTGTTTATGTAGTAGTTAGTTACCGGCATGTCGTTGATCACTGCATCTACGCCACCTTTTTCCAGTTCAGAAAAGGCTTCCAACACAGTTTTAAACTCCTTAACTGTAGTTTTAGGATCTTTGGCTTTCACGGCATTGCAAGCCTCTAGTCCAGTAGTCTGAACCTCGGCTGCAAGTTTCTTTCCTTTAAGATCATCCAGACTTTTAATGTCTTCATTTTTCTGATCCACAGCAATGATCAAGCCCGCTTTGAAATATGATTTACTAAAGTCAATCTGCTTGGCCTGCTCTTCTTTTATGGTGATGGATGAAATAATACAGTCAACCGTACCGTTAGTTACCGAAGGGATTAATGCATCTGAGTTTAGTTTATTAATCTTTATGTCACAGCCTTCCACTGCAGCAATCGCTTTAATTAAATCTATGTCGAACCCAACATACTGATCATTTTCTACAAACTCAAACGGTGGATAACTAATATCTGATCCTACGTTCCAAACTGGTTGGGGAACCGTGGTTTTCGGTTCGAAAACACCCTTTTGTTCTGCGGTATTCTGATTACACCCTGCGACAAAAAATACCAGAACCATTATCAAGATGCCTGGCCACAACTTTATATTTATTTTCACCAATTTCCATCTCCCTCAAGTTTATCATTGTTATATTTCATAAATGTAATTATACAGAAACCGACCTAATCAACAAGCCTAATTAACAATAAAAACATAGGGATTTGTTCAATATCTGCAGCCATTTACTGAATCAGCTGTTCGGTCCAAATTCAGCCCTATTCTTATAATTTGATTTTCAAAATTATAAAATCTCCTATGGGCTCCACATAATTTACTGCATTATCATAACAATAAGTATACAGGTTTTTAGTACAGCTCTTATATATCTATCCCGAAAAACAGTTTCGGATAATTAAGTTGAAAAAGTGGAACGAGGGAGCTGTCCCTTGTCCTAAGAGGATAATTTAATGTTGAAAAATTTTAGTAAACGGTCGAGGGCTGAATTTTGTATGGTGCTGGTTGCATGTATCTGGGGAACTACTTTCGTAGTTGTGAAAAATGCACTGGCAGATATCGGCCCGTTTCTATTCTTGGGAATAAGATTTATCCTGGCCTTTTTGGTTTTAGCTGCCTTGTCTTTTAAAGATATAATAAAAATACGCCGTTCAACCCTTGGGGCCGGCGCTTTGCTGGGGCTTTTTTTATTCATCGGTTATGTATTTCAAACTCTAGGCCTGCAATATACCACTTCTTCAAATTGCGGATTCATAACCGGGGTGTCTGTGGTTCTGGTTCCCATCATATATTCACTACTGCACAAGAAGAAGCCATCTTTAATTACTACCATCACCATAATTATGGCTGCAGTGGGACTATATCTAATTTCTGTTCCGGTAGGCTCCTTTACCCTCACTTATGGAGATTTGCTGGTGCTGATCTGCGCCTTTGGTTTTGCATTTCATATCATTTATGTTGATCGCTACTCCCACCAGCATAATGCCTTAGCCATAACCGGTGTACAAATTTTGTTTGTGGGACTTTTATGTATATCTATCGGTCTCATAATCGAACCTATACCGGCTAGGATTACCTTCAATGCCATGTTCGCAATTATTGTGACCGCCGTCTTTGCTACCGCTATGGCTTTCCTACTTCAGAATTTTCTGCAGAAATATAGCACCCCTACCCGTTTTGCTATAGTTTTAACCACCGAACCAGTCTTTGCCGCTCTAGCCGGATATTGGTGGGCCGGAGAGCACCTAACCCGCTTCGGCTTAATCGGTGCTACCCTGATCCTTTTGGCCATGCTACTATCGATTGTTTTCAGGAGGAATATTTAAATATCGATTTTCGACATCAATTCTTCAGGGCTGATGCCCATAATTTCCACAATCTTATTGCGTGAAGTTTCGCCCTTAATTAGATTTATATCCTTGCGAGGTATCTTTAAATAGCCTGATAGAAATGCCACTAGAGCTGCGTTGGCTTCCCCATCCACAGGAGGAGCGGTCAGTTTCACTTTCAAAGCCCCAGACTGCTCACCTACTACTTGATTCCGTGAAGAACGAGGTTGCACCCTCACCTCCAGGCGCACTCCCCCAACAACTTCACCAACCCGTAACATCAAACCTTTTCCTCTAATTTCAACTTATTTAGGTTAGCTAGGAGATCTTTTACATCTTGATTATGAAAGAAAGTAGATAATTCCTCAGTTTTTTTCTGATTTTTTTCTATCATTTCCAATTCGCTGCTTAATTGTTGTTTAAGTTCTAGATTAAAAAGGTTTAGGCGCTTTACTACCTCTTGGTAAGCAGTCAACATGTCTGCAATGACCCGCTTGGAATCCTCGAGCATCATACTTGCTTCCTTCTGTGCATTAGCCTTTAGCATTTCTCCGGTTTGTTGGGCTAGGATAAGGCTATTGTTCATGGTTTCTTCCATTTTACGATACCGTTCTAATTCAAATTTCAACCTTTGTATGTTTTCTTTCAATTGAGAATTTTCGCTATAAATTGTCTCATAATCCTGCGCCAGTCTGAGCAAGAAGCTTTTTACCTCTTCTTCGTTAAAACCCCGTATGGATTTAGCAAATTGCTGATTTCTTATCTCCATTCCTGTTATCAATTCCTCATCCCCTTTTTTTAGGGACTATCAAGATATAAATTAGTCATTTACTCCGGTCTTTTTCGCACTATACTTCGTTATCAAAGCTGGAAATACGTCAAGTATGACTGCGCTTTGACGCCTTGTCTAGTACGAATAATCCTCGGAGTATTCTGCCTTATTTATTTCTTGATAGCCCCTTAAACTCAGTAAATAATGCCAGCCTTTAGAAGCACGCAACAGTAAGACCTTCTGGAGATAGTTTCAACAATTTAGAATAGTTATCCTGATAGTTCCATTGACCATCTTTTATTCCTTCACTAGCTTCCCGATAGATTGCCACAACCATGGCTAATTTTTCAGGACTATAGTATTGTCCATTTATCCTGAATGATCTTACACCCCAGGCCAGCAATTGTGACATATGTGGAAAAAGGCACAGATCAAAAGGGTTTAGTAAGTAATTCCTGCAATTATAATCTGTAATTATTTTATATTTTTGGTTACAACGGTCTACCAATTCATAGTCATTCTGTGAACAATATAAACCACAGTCACCTTCACCTCCTGCTTGAGCCGCTCGGATAACGCAGTAGTCACTGACCATACCGGGTAACGATCCATGAACCATTAACTCTACTGGCAGTACTGAACCCAGCAGCGATTTCAGGTGGGATTTATCAATTTCCAACGAGGCAGTTATTCTGCTGACACCCATTTCTTGTAGTAAGGAAGCAGCTTTATGATTAAAGGTATTTAAGCCATAACCTGCCCATAATTCAAGTCCCGAGTCTTTAAAGAGTTTAAAGCTGCCCAGATCATTAACTATTACACCAAACACAGGATCTGAGTCAAGCATATACCTAACCCTGCGAATAGTTTCCAGGTCATTCTGGCTGACAATCCGCGGAGTTTCCACGAATATTTTAGTTTTAGTACTCTCTGCCAGTTCCAACGCTTGGTGTAGGAATTGCTGAGTCAAGTTTTGCCTATTTTGGCGGATTTGTTCACATTCCAAGATGACATTGTCCACGCCTAGGTCACATAGTACTTTTAAACTATCCAGTCCACTAACCTGGACCGTCAATTCAGGTTGGGGTAGACTGATGCTTGGTAAGTCCTTTTTATAATCAGAAATATTTAAAGGGGTTAAAGGCTGGGCCGTGCTTATAAAAAAGGGCTCCCTTTGACCATCGTAACCAATACCTTCCCGACCCATACGTCCAAAAAGATTGCCTGCAGTATAATCCCGAACCCGGTGTTCCTGCAGATTATTATATTCATCTTCGTCCATCCGGTAGGAATCCGGATTTTCTATAAGCCTATCCAGAGCCCGCCGATATATGGAAACCAGATGGGCAAGGTAGTCAGCACTTCTCATTCTGCCTTCAATTTTAAAGGAACAAACCCCGGCATTCACCAGTTCCTGTAAATGGGGATAAAGACATAAATCCTTATGGGCTAAAAAATACTGATACCCAGAATATTCCTCGTCTTTAGGCCCATGCAACTCATATTGCCAGCGGCATGGTTTACTGCACCTACCCCGATTTCCACTCTCACCGCCACCGAAACTGCTCATAAAACACTGACCGGCATGTGATATGCAAAGATCGCCATGACAAAAGTACTCTATCCCCAGGCTTGTATCAGCGGATATCTCTGCAATTTCCTGCCAGGATACATTTTTGGAAAGTATAACTCTCTCAAAACCCTTTTGCTCCAAAACCCTGACCGCTTCAAGGTTAGCTATACCCATTTGTACACTTGCATGTAGAGGAATTCCTAGCCCAAGCTTTTCGCACAGAGTAACGATTCCTAAATCCTGCACTATTAAAGCGTCTATTCCTACTTCTTTTAGAAAAAGAAGATAGCTTCCAATCTCGTCAATTTCATTATCGCTATACAGATTGTTAAGTGTTATATAGAGTTTTCGATTCCTCTGATGCAAAAAATCTGCTGCTTGTTTAATCTCTTCGTCAGCAAAGTTGAAATCGGGTCTGAGGGCACGCATATTGAATCTTTTGCCACCCAGGTATACTGCATCAGCACCAGCTTCTACTACACTATGCAGCACATCCATTTTACCAGCCGGAGCCAGTAGCTCTAGTTCATGAAAAGGCATCCCACTACTCCTTCATCTTATCTCTAAAAAATGGTCCATAGGAGCTGGGTTACCAACTTCTGAACCAGGGTTATCGCTAGTACGGCAATAATAGGCGAAAAATCTATCCCGCTGGTTGACGGTATTAGCCTTCTAAAAGGAGCCATTATAGGTTCCGTAACTTCATAAACAAAGCGTATCAACGGCTGATAAGGGTCGTGCCTAATGAAGGATAAAACACAACGAATAATAATTAGCCATGTCAATACCTCAAAAACAATGTTTACTAATTGAATGATCTGAAAAGAGCTCAAATTCTTGTCCTCCTAAAATATTTAATGCTTGCCCAGCTCTATTGAACGCTGGCAAGCTCTTTCCATGGCAGCGAAAAATGCCTCTCTGATACCTCCTGCTTCTAACTCTCTTAAACCCGCGATGGTAGTGCCACCCGGCGATGTAACCTGGGCCTTTAATATCGCTGGATGCTCCCCGGTCTGCTCTAACATAGAAATGCTGCCCTTTAGGGTTTGCAAAACCAGCTGACGAGCCATATCGCTGTTTAAGCCTAAATGCAGGGCAGAGTCCATCATGGCTTCAGCAACCAAAAACACGTAGGCCGGGCCGCTGCCTGACACTGCGGTAACCGCATCCATGTAAACTTCATCAACGATGACCGATACGCCCACCTTGTTCAGGATGGCCTGCACTATATCCAAATCAGCCCGGCTAGCATATTTGCCTGCTGCAAGCGCAGAGGCACCCTCACCTATCAAGCATGGAGTGTTGGGCATGACCCGTACCACCGGTACCGGCTCTGCCAGTTCCTCCTCTATCATCGCCGTCTTAATGCCCGCTGCAATTGAAACGAGTAATTTCTCATTATTCCAAAGTCCGCTTGTATCAGCTAGTACCATTTTAATCTGACCGGGTTTTACCGCCAGTATAATAAGATCAGCATTGGTAACGAGCTCATCTGGGGTAACCGTTATAGAATTGAACTCGTTAGCAAACAATTCGGTTCGCACACTACTGGTATCACAGGCATAGATACTAGCATAAATAGAAGGCCCCTGGCTGATTCCTTTTAAGAGGGCATATGCCATTTTTCCGCAACCTATTATACCCAGCTTCTTAACCATTACCGTTTTCCTCCGTAGGTCTCGGGGCGTTGCTGGTCATGTTTACGCATCAAAGTTTTGTGGTCAGTAGTTATTTCAACCGATGAAGGCGCAAATAGAAAGATATTGTGCCCTAACTGCTGGCTTTGCCCATCTAAAGAATAGACAGCACCACTGATAAAATCAATAATTTTCTGAGACACATCCGGCGGTGTAGCTTCAAAATTAAGTATAATTTGCTTGCGATTCTTAAGATGGTCGGCCAAGGCTTGCACCTCTTCAAACCGCTCCGGTTCGCATACTATTACCTTTAGGTTCTTGCCGCTATGTATGCTGACTATATTTGCCCCCAATTTGTTTTCACGCTCCGGCAACACTGGCAGGTCCTGGTATTCCTCTTCGACTTCCGTCTGAACCCCCAACCACTTCCACAAATTATCTATGACTCCCATATTGCTTCCTCCTTTATTATACGAAATATATTTTACAATTAATCTATATAAATAGTGCGCTGCCAATACGCACAATATTAGCGCCTTCTTCAATGGCAATCTCGTAATCTTGAGACATACCCATGGACAGGTAATTAAGTTCAACATTGGTAAAATTCTTACTATGCACCTTATTTTTTAGGGCTGCAAGTTCTCGAAATATAGGCCTACTCTCTTCTGGCTCTGAATTTAAGGCTGCTATGGTCATAAAACCCATAACCCGCAGAGATTTCAACTCCCCTACAGACTGAAGAAAACTCTCTACTTCACCAGCATGAAGTCCTGTCTTGCTTTCCTCACCAGATATATTTACCTGTAAGAGCACTGGCACCGACACTTCCAGATACTGCCCCCTCTTGTCAAGCTCCTGGGCTAGTGACCACCTGTCAACAGAATGAATAAGAAATGCATGGCCAACCACATCCTTAACCTTATTGGACTGCAACCTCCCAATAAAATGCCATCTAGCCTGAGGTACGCTGTGGATTTTGCTCGCAAATTCCTGTACCCGGTTTTCACCAAAATCCCTAATACCCAGATCATAAGCCTGATCAACCGTAGTATTGTCAACTGTTTTGCTAACCGCCAGCAATGTAATATCCTGACTACTGCGACCGCTTCTTTGCGCTGCCAGCTCAATCCGGCTTTGCACTTCCATAATCCTCTGCTGCAATTCTTCCACCATATCACCTGCTTGCATTAATTATAGTTGCTGGGATTAAGCACCAGTATATCATTTTTGTTTAACCCCTCAACAATTGCTTTACCGCCTTTTATTTTTATTATATCTACAGGTTTAAAAGTAATATCTTCGTCTTTGGTACAATATATTCCTTTTTTCCCTTCTCTTTCAACCAAAGCTTTTTCAGGTACCAGAAAACCACTGCAGGAATTAAATACTAGTTCTACCCCGATATAACGCTGATTCAATAATTCTTCCTGGAAATCTTTAAATTCCAAGATCATTACGATTTCACCAAAATCTTTCTTCATATCTTTAACAATAACCGTACCCAAGTCTTTTCCCGCTAAAAAAACATTCACCTGCTGCTTAGCCACTATATCAAAATCTATTCTTTCTAGCGGAAAATGAACCAGCAAGCGGGTCGGTTCCAGGTTGTTCACTATTTTATATACAGCCTGCCCAGCTTGAATAGGCCTATCTTCTGCCACCGCGCTGGTTTTATATTGAAATATCTCCGGACTAACCGCCTGCAGGTTTATTTCCCGAAATACTTCTTCCAAGCCATCGGTTCGGCGCATGAATATGCCTGATACTGGAGCTTGGAGTGGAGTTTGTCCCCGAGAACTTATGTAATAGCCCAACAATGTACCTTTCCTGGTCTTTTCTCTATCTTTAACCATATTTTCAAAGCGTCCTTCAAATTGAGCCGAAGCAATTTCCTCCTTGTTCAGAACAATGGCTTCACCGGAAAGCCTATCTTCCATATGCCCATATTCTGCTACCTTGATATCCCTGTTTAGCTTGACAATGGTCGAATAAGAATTTTGCCCCAGTTGGTAGATAAATCCTAGAAGTAATAGGGCTAAACAGGATAAAAGGACAATCTTTAATGCGCTTCGCTGCATAATTCTACGCTTTAATCTAGCCTTCCTGCTCGACACTTATATACCTCCATTACAATTACAATGCAATAAAACTGACTCCAAAGGTAGATCCTTTGCCTACTTCGCTCTCTACCAGTACTTCCCCGCCATGCGATTCGACAATATGTTTTACGATAGATAGACCCAGACCGGTACCTCCTTGGTCCCTGGAACGCGCTTTGTCAACCCGATAAAATCTTTCAAATACCCGTGGCAAACTTTCACGAGAAATACCCATCCCGGTATCGGTTATAGTTGTAACTACACGGCTATCACGCTCACGGCTCCTAATCGTTATAGTACCCTTTCTCGGTGTATATTTGATGGCATTATCAAGCAGATTTATGAGCACTTGGTTCAAAAGGTCTTCATCCGCATTAATGTAAGCCAAATTGGGTTCGTAAATATAATCAACCCGCAGAGATTTTTCACTGATCTGAGGTCCCATGATATTCAATACATTAAATACGGACTTGGCAATACACAAAGGTATAAGACACATCGGCCGTTCTTTAGACTCAATTGATGATAAGGTGAGCAGATCTTCAATGAGCCTGCTTAATCGGTAGGTTTCGCTGTCAATAATGGTCAGGAAGCGCCTACACAAGTCATTATTCTCCATGGCACCATCCAATAGAGTTTCTACAAAACCCTTAATTGAGGTTAGTGGCGTTCTTAGTTCATGAGACACATTGCCCACAAAGGCAGACCTCATTTGATCAAAATTACGGGCGTCAGTTACATCGCGTAATACCGCCACTGCCCCATCAATGCTGCCATTATCACCCTTAATCGGTGCAACATGCACCCTGAATATCTGGGTATGAGGCCTGATTAAGGTCTCGGTAAATACTTCCTTACCTGTTTTCAATACCCCGCCTACCATTGTCCTGATTCTCCCATAATGTGGGAGCCGCGAAAAAGTCTTGCCTAACAAAACCCCTTCCCTTACCAAGAAGATATTTTCCGCAACTTTGTTGGTCAGGATAATCCGGGAGCTTCGATCAACCACTAATACTCCTTCTGCCATACTGCTCAGAATCGCACTCATCGTCTTTTTATCTTGATTAAATTCTGTCATCTGTCATCACCCTTAAAGTTTCGATCCATTTTAGGGACTATCAATAAATAAAGCCGTCATTTACTCCACAAACTTATAACCAACACCTCGTACGGTTTCAATATATGCGGGAAAGTTAGAGTCGTCATTTAGTTTCTGCCGCAAATGCCTTATGTGCACGTCTACTGTCCGGGTATCTCCCGTAAATTCGTACCCCCAGACTTTTTCCAGAAGTATTTCTCGGGTAAAAACCTTACCCTGATGCGACACCATCAATCTTAAAAGCTCAAATTCCTTACGGGTTAGTTCCAATTTCACTTCCCCTAGAAACACCTCATGCTGGTCAGGAACCACAATCAAATCTTTGCAGACGTATGCCTTAGTACCGATTGCCTTTTCAGCTTGTAAAATACGTATGGCTCTCAGCCGGGCCTTTACTCGTGCTAGTAACTCACGAGGGCTGAAAGGTTTTTTTATATAATCATCAGCACCCAGTTCCAAACCCAAAACCGTATCAATCTCCTCACCCCGAGCGGTCAATATTATAATCGGGATGAAGCTATAATTTGTATCCTGTTTCAACACTTGGCAAACTTCGAGACCGTCCATATTAGGCAGCATAATGTCTAAGATTATCAGGTCAGGGCGTTCGCTTTTTACCATATCTAAAGCCTTTAGTCCATCGTAAGCAACGATGACCTGAAAACCTTCCTTTTCCAAATTGAATTTTACCAGTTCAACAATATAGGTCTCATCATCAACCACCAAAATTTTGGAATGCGCCAAGTTATCACCTCAATACTCCATACCAATCAAAGCACCCATCCTGCCTGTGTCTCCATTTTCTCTCCGGTAAGAATAAAAAATATCTGCACAACAGGCTGTACAAAGCTTACAGGTGCTAATATTAAGAGGGTTAACTCCTTCTTGTTTCAGCAACTGCAAGTTGGTCTCCTGTAAATCCCAGGTAATTAAGCCATTTTTATTATTGATTATATCATGAAAGCTATTAAATTCAGCTTTTACTTTTGCCAAAAGATCAGACTGTATTTCAAAACAACAGAAACCTATACCCGGTCCTATAAAAATTTGCACTTCGTTAGCACAAGTATTAAATTCTTTATACATGGCCTCCAAAGTATTAACCACGATCTTCTTCATAGTGCCTTTCCAGCCACTATGAGCCATCCCTATGGCACGATTTATCGGGTCATAAAAATACACCGGTATACAATCAGCATAAAAACTCATTAGATAAATTCCTGGTTCATTAGTTATCATTGCATCACAATTCATGATAACCTCATCTAAGCTTCGGGCTCCCTTCCCCCGGTCAATACAATTAACCCGTCTTACCTCATTACCATGTACCTGCTGGCAAGCTACCATGTCATCTAAGTCTGCATTAAAAATACTAAGATAACGCCTTCTGTTTTCCAAGACCAAATCGGCCGTATCACCTACATGTAAGCCCATGTTTAAGGATTTATAAGCTCCATTACTTACTCCCTCAGTGCGTGCCGAAAAAGCCATATTAATTCCCTCTTTTAACCATGCCTGCAGGGAAATAAACTGCAAACCGTTGCGGTTCACCCAATTCCAAAGCTCCATTTGTCCTTACGCTCCATTTCGATTAAAATGACTAGTGGAGGTGTTGAATATGCATTATCCTGGCTTGGACCTATCAAAATCTGCCTGGGAAGTGATTGCTACCGTTTCCCCGCCTGATGATCTAGTTCTGGAAAGCCTGATACAATCATTTGGCATTCCAGTTAAGCTTATACACGAATCGATAGGATCTGTTTTTGGCCTGTCGATCGGACCGCTGGGTGAAGTAAAAATAGCCGTTCCTGAGGCTTATGCCGAGGAAGCCAAACAACTTTTGCAAGCGGAACTTGAGAAAACGGATCTTTAATGTATGTATAAGCAGCAATCGGAGAACTATCCCCTTGTCACGCCCGGGGATTCTTCACCAATTACTACTTGTTCTTTAACTGATCAATCGTATTGATGAAGCTGTTAAGATCAGTGAATTGGCGATAGACTGAGGCAAAACGGACATAGGCAACTTCATCTAGACTACGTAGCCTGTCCATAAGCATTTCACCAATCTCCATGCTGCTTACTTCTCTATCGCTATGATCCCGCAAATCAGCTTCAACGGAACCTACCAAATTTTCTATAGCCTCCAAGCTTACCGGCCTTTTTTCACAAGCGCGAGTGAGTCCGTTTAACAATTTATTACGATCAAACTGCTCCCGGTTACCTCCCTTTTTTATGACTAACAATGGTCTCTCTTCGACCCTCTCATAAGTAGTAAACCTTCTTTTACATATTGCGCATGCGCGCCGCCGTCTAATGGCAGCCCCATCTTCGCTGGAGCGGCTGTCAATTACTTTGCTATCCGCTGCCTGGCAATAAGGACAGTGCACTATCAATCACTCCCATGCTGGTAAAATTCGGTTTTATAAGCGCCTGGCTATCTGCCCTTATTATGAACAATTAGGTGATGATAATCAACTGACCAAGGAACGGCAAAAAATTAATATCTATCCTCATCGTCTATATAACGCGAACTATATTGTTGGTCAATCTCGCTAAATGAAGGTACTTCCACTAGGATCACATCTCTGCCAATTCGTACTATTTTGTCCCATGGCACCACTATTTCCTCCCTTTTGGAAAAGATGCTCCATCCCCTGACCTGTCCCGGAAGCATAAAAGCCATCACTTTTCCTTTTTCCATATCCAAGTCTATATCAATAATATTACCCAGTTTTTTACCATCCAGGACATTAATGACTTCCCGCATGCGTAATTCGGACACCTTCACCATACAATCACCCCTATCATCAATAGCTATATTTTTAATATATGAACCGCATCGATAAAACTTGCCTGTTGATATTTTAGCAATATCCTCATATATGGAGTTATCCGATTAAAATTTGCCTTATTGGACTCATATGCCTATATATGACCTTTTTTCAGTTAAAGATTAATTTATGATATTTCGATGAAAGTAATGATATAGGTTTCGGGCTGGACTCATTAGAGGGGCCCGTAGCGGTACTAAACGATTGAGGTACCGCACTCATAATTGATTTGAGGAGGATACCTGGATGATGAGGTCTCTCTACACTGCGAGCACCGGTATGTATGCGCAGCAACTTAATGTTGATACCATTGCCCACAATATGTCCAATGTCAATACCGCTGGTTACAAAAAAGAGCGGGTTGAATTTCAAGATTTGCTTTATCAGATAATAAAACGACCTGCCGCTACTGAAGAGGCTAACCAGCCCGTGGGGCTCACGGTTGGGCTGGGTGTTAAACCAGTTGCTATCAATACCCTATTCGGCCAGGGCAATTTGCAACAGACTGAGAATCCACTCGATGTCAGTATTACCGGACAAGCCTTTTTTAAGATTCAGGTACCTGGTTATGAAGATCCTCTCTATAGCCGCGATGGTTCCTTTAAATTGGATGGCAGCGGGCAAATGGTAACCGCAGATGGCAACTTGGTCATAGGAGCAGAACCAATAGAAGAAGGTGCAACTGATGTTAATATCGCAAAAGATGGCACGGTGACGTACTTGCCTTTAGGTTCAACAACTCCTGAAGAAGCCGGTAAAATTGAATTGTCCAAATTTGTTAATCCCGCTGGCTTACAGAAAGTGGGTGCCAATCTCTATCAGGCTACACCCAATTCCGGTGAGCCGGTTGATTGGGATTCAGAATCCGATAGTTCAGTAAAACTGGAATCTGGCTACCTGGAAATGGCCAATGTAAAGGTTGTAGAGGAAATGGTTAGTTTAATTACGGCTCAGAGAGCTTATGATATCAATTCCAAGGTAATTCAAGCTTCCGATGAGATGCTACAAACCGCTACTAGCTTACGTCGATAAGTAATTAAATTATATAAATTATGTATTTATACTTTTTTAGTATTAAAAAATATGATATAGGGGTTAAAAAATGAAGATCGATAATTCCCTAATTAGTCCAGATGCGATAAAGTCACAGTACACTGTTAGTAATGATAAAACGAGCAGTGATAAATTCACCCGTGAACTGGAAAGCGCAGTTAGTAAACAAGATAAACAAAAACTAATGGCCAGTTGCCAGGAATTAGAATCCGTATTTCTAAACAAAATCATGGAATGCATGCGAGCTACAATTCCTAAAAGTGATCTTGTTGAAAAAAGCTTCGCTACGGAGACCTTTGAATCCATGCTCGATGAAGAATATTCAAAACAGATGAGCAAAACTGGTTCCATCGGACTGGCTGATATTCTATATAAACAGCTCAGCAACAAACTATAGACTTTAGACTATTCCCAAAGGCTTTCCGCTACGGAAAGCCTTTTTATTTTTAGATACCTATATCTATACTATTTTTTCAAGAGTGGAGCAAGCGTTTCACCAGGAGCAGTAAAATTCAAATAGGTATCCGGTACAGCCCCAACGATGATCGTATCCGCCAGAGGTATTGTGGTTGAAATCTCCACATCTTTATCAACCAAGGGAACTGCTATCTTTATTCTGCTATTGATTTTGAAATAGATAAGGTGCCTGGTCTGGTTAATGCCCGCCTGTTCAAATTTATTTTCCACTTCCACCGTTACTTGTTTAGCTGGAATTATTTTCACACTTAGTTTCGGGCCGTAGGCAGCTAAAAATATAGATCCGGTCACCTGCCCCAGAGGAACACTAATTGTTTGTGCTTCCAGCCCATTAAGACTTGCTATCACTTCTTTAATCGTCTTTGCCATTATCTGATTCAAAATCACTGTATTAGCTTGAATCATTACGATCCTACCGTTTTCGTCTTTATGGATATAGACAATGTCTCGGTAATCTGTCTCTGCTACAATTTTATCGTTAACAGCCTGATTAACCATTTCAACCGCCTTTAATTGGGCCTCGGATTGGGCTATCTCTAAAATGCTGCCCTTCAGTCGCAGATCAGCAAGTAGTAAGACCATCGCTAAAACTATGACTATCAGAATGCAAAGTGATGGCAGCCATTTTCTAGCCAATTTAACCCCTCCACAGTTTTCATTTTTTCTGCTATCTAATTTAATATATGAGAAGTAGTTACATTTAGTGACTATTTCGAACAATTATTATTAGCCCGTACCAAGCTTTGATAATTTTCAGATGATAAGCTACTATATTAAGATGATAGGAGTGAAGAAATTATGGAAAATGTTAGAGTACGGTTTGCTCCCAGCCCAACCGGGACATTACATATAGGCGGGGCGCGTACAGCTCTATTTAACTGGCTTTTTGCCCGCAGTAATGGTGGCCAGCTTATTCTGCGCCTCGAAGATACAGATAGCATAAGATCTACCGAAGAGTCGGCTGAGGGCATCCTGGAAGGTTTGAGCTGGCTGGGATTAGATTGGGACGAGGGCCCGGACGTCGGGGGTCCTTATGGTCCTTACTGTCAAAGTGAACGACTATCTATTTACCAACAATTTCTGCAGCAACTACTGGATGAAAAGAAGGCCTATTACTGTTTCTGCACACCAGTTCAACTCAACAAACAGAGAGAAGCAGCTCATCAGGAAAAGAAAAACTATCTATACCCAAAAACTTGTGAGTCACTGAGCCCGGAGCAAGTAGCTCTACATATGGCAGAGGGTTTAAGACCAGTGATCAGGTTGAAGGTACCCCGCCACGGAACTACTGTGGTGCATGATCTTATACGAGGTGATGTTGAATTTGATAACACTTTGCTGGATGACTTTATTATAGCCAAATCAGATGGCTGGCCCACTTATAACTTTGCTGTAGTTGTAGATGACTACACGATGAAGATAAGCCATGTAATTCGTGCGGAAGAGCATTTATCCAATACTCCCAAACAGCTACAGGTTTACCAGGCGCTTGGACTTACCCCACCCCAATTTGCACATGTCTCCATGATCCTAGCTCCTGACCGCAGTAAACTATCCAAACGTCACGGTGCTACTTCCGTACAGGAATTTAGAGACGATGGTTACCTCCCCGATGCTTTGGTCAATTATCTGGCTCTTTTAGGCTGGTCACCTGGTGAAAACGCTGACATTTTACCTCGGGAGGAAATGCCGAATCTATTTTCACTAAAAGATGTATCTCTCTCAGCGGCTATCTATGATATAAAAAAACTTGCGTGGATGAATGGACATTATATTACTGCTGCAAATATCAATGTCATTGTTAAACTAGTCGAGGATCGGGCTAGGCTAAAGGGATATCTAACTACCGAAAATCATGACTATTTTAATAAAGTTGTCGATCTGGTACGCAGTCGCGCGAAATCGGTAAATGAGGTGCTGGATCTAGCCCAATATTTCTTCGAAGAACCAGAAGCCTACGATGAAAAAGGGGTAGATAAATATTTCCGCAAAGCAGGAAGCTTCGAGAAGCTCACTGCAGTATTGGGTGTAGTCAACCATACCCAGAGCTTTACTTCTCTTAACCTTGAGGATGCTACCCGCCTTAAAGCTGAAACTTTAGGATTGAAGGCAGCCGAATTGATACACCCTGCCCGCTTGGCTATTTCCGGTCGAACCATGACCCCAGGGCTTTTTGAAATCATAGAATTATTGGGTAGGAAGACCTCGGTGGATAGAATCAGTAAAGCTATCGAATATATAAACAATTTGGCTTAGATACCATAAGTTTCACAAACCTTTTGACAATCACCGGTCCCTGTATTATAATACTTTTTGCGCGAGTAATTTCACGCGGTAAGGCCGAATGGTGTAATGGTAGCACGACTGATTCTGGTTCAGTTCGTCAGGGTTCGAATCCTTGTTCGGCTGCCACTTGGCCCCATCGTCTAGCGGTTAGGACGCCGCCCTCTCAAGGCGGAAGCAGGGGTTCGATTCCCCTTGGGGCTACCATGTATATCCCATAACTTTATATACAATATTTTGGCGTTTTTCCTCCTGCTATTAAAGCAAGTATAGGAATAACGCTATTTTATTTTTGTACTCAATGTAGTAGATCCTATAATCTTCCGATACAAAATCTACTACCATCAACATGTGATAACATTTCGTTGCCTTAGACAATTTCTATGCCTGCATGATTTTATAATATCTTCAATATTCCAATGAAAAAAACCTATGCTATAATGATTTATGGTAATGGTCCGGCTCGTCCGGGTTAGGAGAGTAATGATAATGAATAATATTGAATTATCGAATACCAGCCCAACGTTCATTGAATCCGGATTTACTGTTATTGATGCCTCCAGGTTTATTCTCAAACATAGTCTTGAAGGTGCACAGGTTATTGATACAGGCGGTCATGTTATCGGTTTACTTACCAGGGCTCACCTGTTGGAGGCAATAGCCGAGGGACTTCCCCTTGAAACAAATGTCATGGAAATAATGTCAGACAACCCGGAAACGATTAACTTTATTAACGATTTACAGCATGAATTAGAAGAATATGAGAAAAACCTGGCAGTTATCGATGAAAGGAGACTAACTAAGTCTGATGAAAACAGCTTAATCTGTCGTTTTGCCCGTATATTTCAAAGCAGTCAAAAGCAATGGAATGCTTGCCTGAATGCCATATATAACCCGGTAATAACTGTTGATGATAAGGGAAATATTCAAGTTTTTAACAAGGCTGCCGAAAGATTATCCGGTATTTCTTTTCAAGAGGCATACGGGCGTAATATAAATGAAGTCTTTGACAATGCCAAGTTAGCCGATATTATAACAAGTGGCCGAACCGAGGCAACCCAAAAAATAGAAGCCGTAGGCAAAACCTTTTTATCTAACCGCAGCCCTATTTATGTAGACGGTAAAATTGTTGGAGCGGTGTCAATTCTTCAGGATACTTCAGAACTGGAAAGTATTCTAGAGGAACTAGCCAATACCAAAAAACTTAATCAACAATTGGATGCTATAATTGATTCTTCATTTGACGGCCTGTATATCACTGATGGAGAGGGCAATACCTTAAGACTTAACCAGGGTTTTGAACGGATTATGGGTATCACTGCTGCTGAATGCATTGGACGTAATATGCAGGATTTGGTCAATGAAGGTATTTACTCGGGTTCAGGTACCCTTTTAGCCTTGGAACAGAGTAAGAGTGTGACTATATCGCTGCAGGCTAAGACGGGGAAAAATGCCCTGGTTACCAGCACCCCTATTTATGATGACGGAATTCCTGTTCTGGTTGTAACTAATGTACGAGACATTTCGGAATTGAACGAGCTAGAACGTAAATTGGAACATGTAGAAGGCTTAAGGCAAAAAGAATTAGACGCTATTTTTGATTCTTCCTATGATGGCTTGTACATCACTGATGGTGAAGCTAATACCTTGATGCTCAACCAGGGTTTTGAACGCATTATGGGTGTCACTGCTGGCGAATGCATTGGACGTAATATGCGGGACCTAGTCAAGGAAGGTATTTACTCGCGTTCCGGCACTCTCGTTGCGCTAGAACAGGGTAAGAGTGTAACGATATCACTACAGGCCAAAACGGGGAAAAATGCCCTGGTAACCAGCACCCCTATTTTTGATGATAATGGAATTCCAATTCTGGTAGTAACCAATGTACGAGATATTTCGGAATTGATCGAGCTAGAACGTAAATTGGAACGTGTTGAAGGCTTAAGGCAAAAAGAATTAGATGCCATTTTTGATTCTTCTTATGACGGTTTATATATTACCGATGGAGAAGCTAATACCTTGATGCTTAACCAAGGTTTTGAACGGATTATGGGTGTCACAGCTGCTGAATGCATTGGACGTAATATGCAGGATTTGGTCAAGGAAGGTATTTACTCGCGTTCCGGCACTCTATTGGCCCTGGAACAGAATAAGAGTATGACTATAACACTCCAGTCCAAAACGGGAAAAAATGCCCTGGTAACCAGTACCCCTATTTATGATGATGATGGAATTCCTGTTCTGGTTGTAACCAATGTACGAGATATTTCTGAATTGAACGAATTGCAGGAAAAACTTGAACAGCTGGAAGGTCTGAGTCGTTTATATCAGGAAGAACTACAAAATCTGAAACTACTAAATTCAAAGAAATGCGTTATTCACTCGCCAAAAATGCAAGAGCTTATGAAAATGGTGGTTCATCTTGCATCGGTAGATTCTACCGTGCTTATTCAGGGTGAATCGGGAGTAGGTAAAGAGCTTATAGCGGATATCCTGTATTCAAATAGCAACCGCAAAGCTGGACCATTTATAAAAATTAATTGTGGTGCTATTCCGCATAGTTTGATAGAATCAGAACTTTTTGGTTACGAACCCGGCGCCTTTACCGGAGCCAGCAAAAAGGGCAAAGCCGGAATGTTTGAATTAGCCAGTGGCGGAATGATATTCCTGGATGAAATTGGTGACCTGCCGCTGGATCTGCAGGTCAAACTCTTGCGGGTTATTCAAGAAATGGAACTAACTAGAATTGGAGCAACTGAACCGACAAAAATTGATGTTAGAATTGTAACCGGAACCAACCGTAACCTGCATGAAATGGTGGCAAAACATCTATTCAGAAATGATTTATATTACCGCCTGAATGTAGTACCGATTTTTATTCCGCCTTTACGTGAACGTCGGGATGAAATCCCCGTATTCAGCAAGCATTTTTTAGAGAATTTCAATAATAAGTATAACATGAAAAAAGAACTGTCGAGCTATGTGCTGCAACGTTTTATGACCTATGACTGGCCCGGAAATGTAAGAGAACTTGAGAACTTGATTGAACGTCTGGTGGTAACAACTATGCATGATTCCATTGATCTTTATGATCTGGCTTCATGGTCGAATGTTTTCCAAACTCCTGCCGACCTGGAATCGGAGATTATTCCACTACAAAGCGCGTTGGAGAATACTGAACGCAAACTACTGCAAAACGCTTTTTCGGTCCACAATTCCACTTATGCTGTAGCCCGGGCGTTAGGTATAAGCCAGCCGACAGTCGTCAGGAAAGCGGCTAAATATGGGATTGTGAGGAGTTCTTGAAATGGAAAGCGATAGGAGAAGAAAGAGTCTTTCTAACCTACCGCTGTATTGATTTTATATTTTTTCAATAAAATCAGCGTTTATTATTCCTCTTTACTTACCTAAAATTGCTTCTTCTCCAAATATTCATGTTTTCTGCTTCTTTTATCAAGCTATCCCGGAAATCAGGGTGAGCTATGGAAATCAGCGCTTCAGCACGTTCCCAGGTACTCTTACCCTTCAGGTTTGCTATTCCATATTCGGTTACTATCATATGAACTGCAGTTCTGGGATCAGTCACAATAGCTCCCGGACTGAGAATTGGTTTTATTCTGGAACCAATTACCCCTTTGAGATCAATAGTCGATGGAAGACAGACGAAACTCTGTCCATTCTTGGATTTAAAGGCGCCTTCGACAAAGTCCAACTGACCTCCGGTTCCGCTGATATGGCGTGTACCTACGGTTTCAGCACAGACCTGTCCAAACAAGTCAATTTCGATACAAGCATTTATGGATACGAAATCATCAATCTGTGCAACCACTCTGGGATCATTAGTATAATCTACCGAATATGCAGCCAGACCTGGATTATCGTCAATATAATCATATAATTCCTGGCTTCCCATAGCAAAGGAATACACTTGTTTATACTTATCGAGTTTCTTCTTGGCACCGGTGATTCTGCCGGCTTTGGCCATCTGCACATAAGCATCAACATACATTTCTGTATGTACACCCAAATCCTTCAAATCAGATGCCGCAACCATACTACCCACAGCATTGGGAGTTCCGCCGATCCCTAACTGAATGCAGTTACCATTGTAGAGTCTCTCGATAATATGCTCCGCTATCTTGACTTCTACTTCACTAGGTTGGGCTGAAGGAAGAATCGGAAGGGGTGGATTACTGCCTTCAACTACGAAGTCCACCTGAGTAATATGAACACATTCCTGGTTGCCACCCAGACCTCGGGGCATATTCTTATTCACTTCTACTATGACATATTCCGCTTTCTCCATGGCTGCCCAAACAGAAGGCGCTCCTGGTCCAAAATTAAAATAGCCGTGTTTATCCATAGGGGTTACCATGCATACCGAGACATTGGGGGGGCATGCATTGTTGCGAATCAATGTGGGATTCTCATGAAATTTCATAGGAACATAATATAGATTCTTCCCTATAAATTTTTTATCATGGCCACCTACGTGCCAGCTGTTCCAGGTGAAATGTTCCCCGCTAGGATCTGCTTCCGCTGAATAATGTTGATATGAACCTATATCGCAACGTACTTTTACATTCAGGAGTTCATCTTTACGCCTGGCTAGAGCAGCATCCACCTCATTAGCAGAACAGACTCCGAAGGCATACTCCAGCCAGTCTCCGGACTTAACACACTTTACCGCTTCATCTGCAGTAACTAGTTTCTTTTTATACTCATCAATCCATACTTGATTCATATGGCGTCATCCCCTTTCGCGTCAAATTAGCCATGGTCGAAAATTCTTTTTAATAACTAGTCTTTTGTGCAATCAAGCTATTACTCATCGTAAACCGACCATATTCTTTTTGTTTATTCATTACAAGAGTATGTCTTGTGGGAGCCCCGTCAAATGGAATTATAGGTGCATTACTGCTGGGTGCAATATAATCCACCTGGGAAATATGAATACAATCTTGATCGTCATCTGGTAATCTACGAATGTTTTCGTTTACTTCCAGAATAACGGTCTGGGCTATTTGCAGAATCATAAGGTCAAATAGGGAGTTACCTAATAATCCGAAATACCCATCCTTATCCATAGGGCTTACAACAGCCATAAAAATAATGTTGGGCCGCCTATTTTTCTTACCCAATATAGAAATCTGCTTGGCTCCAACTCGTGAAGGTTTTTTAATTGTTTCAAAATCATGCAGATATTGGATGAGACTGTTTGTGTAAATTATGCCATGTCCGTTAGTTGAGTCTAAGTCCAAAGCATGATAAAAGCAGTCCGTGTTTTCACTGCATATTTTTACATCTTGAAGCTCCCCTTTGCGTTGAGCCACAGCAATATCCAAATCACTGTAGGAAGCAACTCCAAAAGCATAATACAACCAGTCACCCGTTTGTACAATCATTACTGCTTCATCGGCAAATTTCATTTTATTTTGGTATTCAGGAATATAAGGTGCACTCATCATCATATTTATTGATCCTCCAATATATAGCCCCAGCTTATATTTGGTTTTAAATAGAGCGGAATTCATATAAATTCCGCTCTATTGGGACCTCCCTTTAACCGGATCTAATACTGATAGTTAGAAACGTCACCTTTTTTTGAATGATGACTTCCTGTACTTGTGGCAAGGTCCATTTGAATTACATAAACGATGCTTCGGCTATGTCAATAGCACTCTTGTCAGCACCCTTCACGGCCTTTTCGAATCCGAAGATTTCGGGGACATGGTTCATTATATAGAACTTGGCGCTGGCGATTTTGCCCTTGTAGAAATTAGCATCGAAGTGGTCGTCGCCTAGTTCTGCAAGCTTCGCAGCAGCCACGAGGGCTTGGGAGAGCAACAGCTTGCCGCAGTAAACTCTCGCGCCTGAATGCATGGTCCGGGTGGCGAAGAGCTGTTTCATTTGCTTATCGCCAGCTGTCCAGGCAGCATTCATATCTACAATATTTTTGAAAGCAGTCATGGCATCCGCCATCATGGCAAATTCAGCAGCTAATTCATCACTCTTCTGACTGGAGACGAAGTCGTCAATTTCTGCCACCCACTTCTTGAACGGTTCGCCGCCATTCATGGTGAACTTGCGGCCAGTGTAGTCCTGCGACTGAATGAAGTTAGTTCCTTCCCAGATGCCGTGGATAACACAGTCTCTGTATAGCTGAGCCCCGGCATACTCTTCCATGAAGCCGTAGCCGCCGTGGCATTGGATGCATTCCCCGGTGAGAATTCTGGCCATGTCGGAGGAGTAGGCCTTGCACAGCGGGTTGGCGATTGCGAACATGTCAGCATAATATTCTCTATCTTCTGGTGTAGTAGCATCTACTTCCAGATCGCGGTAGAGATAGGCTGTGTAAATCAAAGCCCGGATGGCTTCCATGCCGGATTTCTGGTACAACAGCATGCGGCGGACGTCTTCGTGTTCAATGATCCTGACGCTGGGTCCCTTCGGATCGGTCGATTTTTTGCTCTGTACGCGTACTTTGGTGTAATCCAGAGCTGCGTAGTAT
>PHAA01000027.1 GCA_002840245.1 Firmicutes bacterium HGW-Firmicutes-15 | reverse complement strand
CTAATTAACCTGCATTTCATCCGCAATCGATGCTATCTCCTCGATTGCGTTGGCCAGCTCGTTTGTCGCCTTAGCCTGCTCCTGTGCCACCCGTGAGGCTGTTTGCACTTCTTCTGCTGCCTTATTTACTATTTCAAGTACTTGCTTAACCTCTCGTTCATCTTCTTCTAGAGCTCTCCTGCTTTCTTGGAGGTGAATCTGTACCTGTTCTCTATTCTTGGCTATATTTTCAAGCTGGGTAGTCACAACCGTATTTCTCTGGGCTGCCACACCCGCTTGCTCATTAGCTTTAGTTGATGCTAATTCCGAATGAGCTATATCAATGGCTACTTTAGACATCTGCATCTGTATATCTCGTACCAGATCTTTTATTTTATCAGCGTTTTCGGCTGACTCGGTGGCTAGGTTTCTAATGTCTCCTGCTACCACCGAGAAACCACGACCATGCTCACCCGCAGTGGCAGCTTCTACGAAGCCATTTACCGCTAACATATTCGTCTGGATGGATACATTCTCTATAGTATCAACAATTTTTTCAATGCGGCGGATCTTATCCTGCAAGGATTCCACAGCGGTATTCGTAACTTCATAGGTTTTAATGGAATCCTGTAGCTTTAGCCAAACTGTTTTGGCACTAGCCCGTGAGCTTTCCAACAGAGCTACTACCTCATCATTGGCGGCAGCGCCTTGCTGAGCCAAGTCCACTAATTCTTCAGCACTGGCCTGACACTCTGCAGCTATGCTGGCTGCATTATGAGAATTATCTTCCACCGTTTTTATGGCGTCTGCCATCTCAAGCAGTGTGGAAGCTACTTCCGCCGCAGAATTGCTCAATTCTTCAATATTAGCTGACAACTGCTCAGCAGTTGCTGCTACTTCTTCAGCAGATTTATTGATATTGGTAGAAGTTTTTAACTCTTCAGCCATTTCCGTTAGCTCCTGGGTGGCCACGTTGACTTCGGCCAGAGCCTTACTTTGCTCCTGAACCGCCTTAGCTGATTCTTCCGTACTGGTCACGACCTGCATCGATGCAGATGCAATTTCTTCGCTCAAGGATAGAAATGTCTCGGATTTTTCCTGCAGCAATTTGGTAATGTCGGTACTCTTAGCAACAATCTGGGCGTATTGGCCGAATATACTTCCCATCTTCTCAAAGCCCTTATTACTCTCGCCCAGCTCTAATTGCATATCATCAAATTCTTTGACCACAACATTGATATCCTTAACAACTACTTCCACTCCGGTGCGTATTTCATCTACTACACCACGAATGTCACGGGCGGAACGCTCCGATATCTCGGCCAGGTTTCTTACCTCATCAGCAACTACTGCAAAACCCCGACCATGTTCTCCAGCTCTGGCTGCTTCAATAGCAGCATTCAAAGCCAGTAGATTAGTCTGATCGGCGATCATAACTACCGCTTGAACAATTTCGCCAATTTGACGGGATTGTACTTCCAGTTCTCCAATGCGTTTTCCAGATTGCAGGTTTTTATCGCCAGCTTCTTTAAGCATTCCCGCCATGGTGCTCATGGCCCCGATTGAATCTTTCGCCCCCATGGTACCGTTCTGGGCATTTTGACTCAGCAAAACATAGCTTTTGCCTAATTCACCTGCTGATTTATTCACCTGAATGGCTGCTACACGCATCTGTTCACTGCTGCTGCCCACCCGCTGTCCATCCTTGGACAGGTGATTCATCAGCTGGGAAAACTCCTGCGCAGACACATTAGATTCTTCTATACCGGCCAGTAATTGTTCTGAAGCTGATGCAATACGCTCTGCCATGGCCTGCTGCTTGGCCATAGTTCTAGCTTTGTTTTTTTCCTGGGCCATCTTTCTCGCCAAGTCTCTCTTGCGAGCTATATCATCGTCGTTCTCCTTCTTCACGGTAATGCCAGTTTTCTCACTAAACCCTGCACTGGCTGGTATTTCCAGTTTTTTTGCCATCTTCAAACCTCCTAAATTATTGTATTAATTAAACAGTCAGGTTCCTGCCTCGACAGCCAAATATATAGCTGTCGGGAAAATAGCTTGCTAGGGCTTGTTGCGGAATAAATGTATTATTTGATGCCTGAGTAGATTTTTCGTCCTACAACCGTACTCGCACCCTGCGGGTGCACCAGTAATACCCATAAAGTGCAAGGCGGCAGGAGTATTAATGTATGGGGACACACCCCTAACAGGCAATTTCCCCTTATAATACCTGACTGTATCTGAGCTGACTAGTCGGAAATTCTGCCGGCATGCTTGATACGGTTATTCCGTGATAAGCCCTCAACTTATTTGAACCTGAATCTGCGTCCCTATTTCCATCTCAAACTTTTCTTCAAGTCCTATTTTTAATGCTATTGTCCCATTTATATTACAAGAACCCATGACTTTGGTAATAGTTAATCAATTCTATTGTTTTTCCTAATTTCCTCTAATATTTGCTAATTATTTTCATTTTTCATAACATTTTTATCATATTCGACATGTTACCGATATATATCTTTTGCTACAGCTTTTTTCTAGCAGATCCTAACTAGTTAATATCGTAACATTAAAAGCAATTTGTTATAACTTTTGTTTATGCCTTTTAAGATCAAAAAAAGCTCAATCTTCTTCGCAAAGAAAGTTGAGCTCAGCAAATACGGCCAGGCTAGCTATTAGCTATTCTTAACTTTTTCACAAGCGCTTTGTTTTCCTTTATAGTTAGCGTTATACCTCTTATATTTCCTTTTTCCTAGCCCTGTTTCTTTAGTTTGGGAACCTTTTTTGCAGGAATTTCATCTGCTTTGCCTATATCAGCTATCTTTTGCCATTCTTTTTCTACCAGGATATTCTCCAGGTTTAGCATCATTATCATCCGGTTGCCCAGGTTGGCGATTCCGTTCATAAAGCTCTGGGCCTGGTTACCATTCAGTATGTCCGGGGCTTCTTCTACTAACTTGCCTGGTATCCTTAATACTTCCATGACTTCATCAACTATTATTCCTATTTTCTTGTTGTTGATATCGCTCACTATAATTCGGGTAAATTCGGTATAGTCCTTGGACTCTATTTCAAATCGCTTTCTCAGGTCGATTACCGGGATTACATCTCCCCGCAGGTTGACAACTCCTTCTACAAACTTGGCTGCTCGTGGCACTTTGGTTATCTGGGATAGACGGTTTATCTCTTGCACCTGGGTAATTCGTACTCCGTACTGTTCTCCTGCCAGTTTGAAAACTACCATTTGTTCTTCGTCCAGCTCAACCTGCAAGGTGTTTTCTTCGTCTTTTTCTTCATTAGGGCTGCTATCTAGTTGTCCTATGTCCTCTAGTTCTTCTCTGGTCATTATTTCCCGGGGCTCCAGGAGCATGATTATTCTTTTGCCCTTGTCTAAGCGGGCTATTCCTTTTAACCTATCCCGTGTTTCTCCGCTTATCGCCTGGGGGGGCGGGAATATGGTATCTCTGGCTATTCTTGCTACCTCATAGACTCGATCTACTACCAGTCCGATTCTTATACTATCCACATCTACTACTACTACTCGGGTGCTATCTGTCACTGTGTCGTCACTGGTTCCTAGTTTTATCCGCATATCTATGATGGGCATCAGGGTGTCTCTTAGGGATATTACTCCTTTTATATAGTCTGGCATGTTGGGTACCTTCACTATTTCGGGATAACGTATGATTTCGCGCACGTGCTCTATTTCTAAAGCGAATTCTTCATTACCCAATAGGAATGAAACCAGTTGCACTTCTTCTATGGCTTTTTCCTCTTTCCGGCTTTCCATTTCCCGCTCGGTCCTAACGTTGGCTTTATCTATTCTATCCACTTGGTCTATTTTGCAGAGTCGGGATGCCTCTAGTATCATCACTAAGCGCTTGCCATTGTTCACTTTTACCACTCCGGCGATTGAACTGGCGTCTACTCCTGATACCATTTCCGGTGCCGCTTCTATTCGGTTACTTTCTACTCGCAATACCTCTGAAACTGCATCTACGATTAATCCCACTTTGTTGCCTCTTACATCTACTACTATTACTCGGCTGGATATATCTCGCTCGCTTTTGTCCATGCCAAACCGGCTGCGGGTATCTATTACCGGTAGGATATTGCCGCGCAGGTTGGTTATGCCTTCTACATAAGCGGGAGCCTGGGGTATCACTGTTATTGCAGGTATCCGGATGATTTCCTGCACGTTCATTATATCTACTCCGAAGCTCTCCTGCCCCAAAACAAAGGTTACCAACTGCATTTCTTCTGAGGAGAATTCTTTTTTATCCATCTCAATACCTCCCTACTGCTTCTCGCTTCACCCTGCGGGTACCACTGATGTTCGCAGGGCTCACGATTAAGGTTGCTCCTCTTCCTTAATTAACCTGCATTTCATCGGCTATGGATGCGATCTCTTCTATGGCATTTGCCAGCTCGTTCGTAGCTTTTGCCTGCTCCTGTTCAACGTTGGAGGCTTCTTCAACCAGCTCTCCAGCTATATTAATAATAGATACCACTTGTTCTGTACCTTTTTCCGCTTCTGCTGAAGCAGTCTTAATTTCATTAATTCTGGTCCGGAACTCTGTGCGGGTCTCACCCAGAGATTGCAATGTAGCAGTAACTACCTGGTTTTTCTGAGCGGCTAAGACCATACCGTCATCCGCTTTACGCGCGGCAATCTCCGACTGAGCAATTTCTGCCGCCACCTTGACCATCTGCATCTGTATATCGCGCACCAGATCTTTAATCTTATCGGCGTTTTCTGCTGATTCAGTAGCAAGGTTTCTAATATCTCCTGCAACCACTGAAAAACCACGGCCATGCTCACCGGCAGTAGCAGCCTCGACGAAGCCGTTAACAGCTAGCATGTTGGTTTGAATAGACACATTTTCAATGGTATCAACTATTTTCTCAATACGACGAATCTTATCCTGCAGGGCTTCAATCGCAGTATTGGTAGCTTCGTAGGATTTAATACTATTTTTAACATCATTCCAAACCTTACGAGCTCCCACCCGGCTCTCCTCCATAACCCGGTCAGCCTCTTCAAAGAGTTGACCAGCTTCCCCGGTTACAGCAAATAATTCCTGCAACACCCCGCCAACATCTCCGGTCAAATTATTGGCTTTGCCCGCTTCTGTCCCGGCTAACTGGGTTCCTCCCACCATCTGGTTCAAAGCTACGGCAATCTGGGTAGCTGAACTGCTAACCTCTTCTATATTCGCCGACAACTCCTCGGCAGTTGCCGCAACTTCCTCAGCAGATTTATTAATATTGGTAGAGGTCTTTAACTCCTCAGCCATCTCGGTTAATTCCTGGGTCGCAATGTTGACTTCAGCCATCGCTTTACTCTGCTCGGCTACCCCTTTAGATGATTCCTGAGTGCTGCTGAGCAATTGTTGAGCCGCAGAGGCTATAGTCTCACTTATTGAAAGGAAATCGTCGGACAGATCCTGCACCTTAATGGCTAGTCTCAGGTCTTCAGCAACCATGCCAATGTATTTGCCAAATAATTCTCCCACTTTACCAAAGCCTTCATTAACCACCTGGCCCATCTCTTCTTCGGAACGGTTAAAATCTTCCACAGCTTTGCTGATGTCTTTTACTACTACTTCAACTCCGAGGCGAATCTCATCTATTACCCCACGTATATCGCGAGCAGATCGCTCTGATATTTCCGCTAGGTTCCTAACTTCGTCGGCTACTACCGCAAAACCTCGTCCATGTTCCCCGGCCCGGGCCGCTTCGATGGCTGCGTTCAAAGCCAACAAATTAGTTTGATCAGCAATCATAACCACCGCCTGCACAATATCACCGATTTGGCGTGATTGCACCTCTAACTCACCGATACGCTGACCTGACTGAGTATTTCGAGTAGCCGCTTCCTTAATCTGAGCTACTGAGGCCTGCATCTGATGCACCGAATCCTGAACCGCAATGCCCCCCTCACGCGCCTTTCTATCGAGTTCCCCTACGGTTTTTTGTACCGCTTGAGCTGATTTATCCATTTGGGCGACAGCTACTCGCATCTGCTCGGCATTACTACCTACCTGTTCACCTTGAGAAGCCAGCTCATTCATTAGTCGGGAAAACTCCTGGGCAGCAGAGTTGGATTCTTCAATCCCCGCTAACAACTCCTCCGAGGCCGAAGCAATACGCTCTGCCATAGCCTGCTGTTTTGCCATGGTTCTAACTTTGCTTTTTTCCTGGGCCATCTTTCTGGCCAGTTCTCTTTTCCGGGCTACATCATCATCGTTCTCTCTCTTCACTGTAATGCCGGTTTTTTGACTAAACTCTACACTGGCTGGTCTTTCTAGTTTTTTTGCCATCTTGAAACCTCCCTAATTAATCTATTAACAGACAGTCACGTCCCTGCCTCGACACCCAAACTCAAACTTTTCTTCAAGTCCCAAATTATTAGCCATTTCCCCATTTTTATCACAATATACATGACTTTGGTATATTAGTTAGTTCTATTGTTTTTACTAATTTCCTTCCTTTTGTTTTCATTTTTCTTGTTATTATTATCACTTTCGACATTTCTCGCTATCATATACCATTTTATGTATTTATATTTCGCAACAGTTGTTTTTGCAGGTCCTTAAATAATTAAATGTCGCAACGCCGAAAACACCCTATTATCCTTTTTTATTAAATACCTCTTAAAATTAAAATGAGGCTGCCCCCTCTTTCCATTTTGGACTTTCGGGACAGCCTCATAACTAACTCTGTTAACCCACCCATTCGCTCTTAATAATTTTTTCCTCACATTTCTAATTTTCTTCTATGCTCACCGTCGTACCACTAACACCTGGCAGCGCAGGGTTTACGATGAGCTTGCGGGGGATTCTGTATTTAAGTTCCTCCACATGACTGATGATACCGACACTCAATTTATCTGAATGCAGTTTTTCTAAGGCGCCTATCACAATATCAAGCACCTCCGCATCCAGGGTCCCAAATCCTTCGTCCAGGAAAAAGAACTCCAACGAAGCCTTGCCTAATTGAATATGAGAAGATAGAGCCAGAGCCAGAGCCAGTGAGGTTAGGAAGGTTTCGCCTCCAGACAGTGTATGGGTGGGTCTTCTGGCTCCCCCGTTAAAATCATCTCGCATAATGAATTCTCCGTCCGGGTTCAATTCCAGAGCATATCTTCCCCGGCTGATGTCCCGCAGGGTTTTTGATGCTTCACGAGCCATATAGTTTAACCGGGTTCGAGCAATGAAATCAATGAATTTTTTCCCTTTAAAGAGGTTTTCCAATTCCTCCAAGAGTCCAAATTGCTGGTCAATTTCCCGCTTTTGCATCTGTAATACTGTCAGTTCTTCGACCCTTTTCTCCATATCGGCCTGCCTGGCTTCCAGTAATAATAAACTATTACTGGCTTCCTTGAGGTCTTCCTGAATTTGCTCTCGCTGTAGCTGTATTAATCGCCAAGATGCTTCCTCTATCCATTCACCCTGCAAAAGGGTAGAAACCCTTTCCAGATTAGCTGCGTTCAATTTGACCTGTTCCCTGTATTCCCGGACAGCCTGTCTCTCTTCTTTCATTTCATTTTCAGTCATAAAAGAGCTTAGCACCTCTTGCTGATTATTGAACTTACGAGCCACCAACTGCCCGGCCAACTCTTCCTCCTGGTCATGGAGTATTTTTCCCAGAGTTTGATTCCCTATAATTAAATTAGAACATAAGCGAGACAATTCTTCATGTTGTTGCTTCTCTTGCTCATAGGTATCCGTAACTTGGGCGTAATGATCTTGAAGTTGGTCCATTTCGGCTTGCACGACCTTTAAACCCTCCACCGGTTCTTGATCCTGGCATAATGCCTTAATCTCCAGGCTTTTTTGCTCAATAACTATCGTCTTCTCAGACCCAATGGTTTCATATTGGTTTTTTTTAATTTTTAGACCCTGGACTTCCTCTTGAAATGATGATTTCTGGCTCTCAGATTCCTTTAATGTATCTTCCAGTTTCTTGTTTTCCTGTTCCAGGGCTTCCATTTCCAGGTCATTTTCCCGTATTTCACGGAGTCTACCCTCTATCTGATTCAAGCCCAATAAATCTCTAAATGTGTCATATTTACTCTGGGATTCCTGCAAACGCTCTTTTATCGCCTCCCACTCTCCTTGCAGATTCTGCCAGGATTGCCGATCCTTTTGTAAGGCAACGGTTTGAGACGCTTCTTGATTTTTGAGATTTCCTAAAAGCTCTTGCTCATTGGCCAATCCAGACTCGTTGTCCCTAGTCTCTGCTTCCCAGTGGGCAATCCCTTTTTTCAAGTCTTCCAGTTCCCATTTAAGAATGACGCATTTTTCCTGCCAACTAACAATATCCCTTCCAGCCACTTGCTCGCTCAGCTTTTCTAGTTCGCAGTTCTGGCGCTCTATTTCTTTGACTAGGTAACGGTATTGCATATCTAGATCATGCATCGTTTTTTCCTGCTCATGGGTCTTCTGCACCGCTGCATCCAGCTCTTCTGTCAGGGCTTCGGTTGACCCGTTGCTTAAATCACTGGCAACAGCAGGATGATGAAGCGAACCGCATACTAAACAGGCTTCCCCGTTTTTCAAATCTCGGGCTAGAGCGGCAGCCATATGATGGTTCCTTTGTTTATCCAGGCTGGCAATCAGCCCATCACGTTGCTCTATGCTGTCGGCCAGTATCTTTTTTCTATGGATTAGCTGCTTTTCTAAAGATAGCATTTGGTTCTGAGATTCATGCCGTTCATTTTCAACTTTTTCTAAACTCTGGCTCCATTGCAGCAACGACTTGAGTTCATTTTCCATCTCATTAAGAGAATTTTGCTTTGCCAATAAATCCTCATTGTGACCCGGGCATAGGTCTATCAGTATCTTCCGCTTGCGGAGTCGCTCCTGGCAAAGTTTTTCTTGGATCACTCGTTGTTCACCGATCAAGGCTAGCCTGGTTTCATTTTTTTGTAAATCAGTTTCCAGAGATGCCATCTTAGCCTCTAATTCAAGTTGACTCTGTCGAAGCACAGTGCATTCTTTTTCCAGCTCAGACCCTTCATTCACCTGTTCCCGGTACTCTGGGGATAACTTCAGAGCGGCGATTCTTTCCTTCTGCCCCCCTAAAATCAACCTAATTTGTTCAGTTTTCTCCTGAGTATTTTTGAGGGTGGCCTCTCCCTGGTGTAATGCAGTCGTTATTTTTTTATATTCTTCTCGGAGAAGATCACGTTCGTCCTCCAGCTCCTTAATCTGGCCGATAATTTTACCAGCAAGTTCCAGGTTACTCTTCTGGGCCAATAGCTGCGGTAATTGGCTCTCTTTTTTCCGGGCAGCTTCTTCCCACCTTTGTCGGGTCATCTGAAGACAGCAGGATAAGCTCTCCTCCTCCTTTTCTATGAGTGCCAAGTTTTGTTTCTTTTCCTGTAACTCCTCCTGTTGAGCTTGGGCTTTATCGATTAAGGGCTTAAGGACAGCCGCCTGCTCAGCCTGATGCAAAAGGATTTCTCGAGTGGCCCAGGATTCCTTCTCCTGGTTCAATTCCGTCTCGATATCCTGATATCTTTGAATTTCCTGCTGCCAGGCCCATACCGCTGAATATTTTTGATATTCCTTTTCTAGCTCCTGCCACGATTCTGCTAAAACTTCCTTTTGGTTCTTAAATTTCCGGCATTCTTCATTCAGGCTGGTATACGCTTCTGAAGATACATCCTGGAAGGAACTTAAAAGTCCTTCCAGGTGAGTGCGTTCATTATGCTTCTTCCCTTTATAGCTCCTAATCATCAGAGTAATTCTGTCTCCATATTTCTCCATGCCAAAGATCCGCTCCAGCATGTTGCGACGATCGCTGCCGCTTAGCTGTAGAAATTCACTGAAGCTACCCTGGGGCAACACCACTGAACGAGTGAAATCATCCGCGCTTAAACCGATGATTTCAATGATTCCCGCATTAACCTCCCGACTTCCCTCATAAAGGGGCCGCGGATCATCTGGATTACTTATATCATGGATAGTTGCTAGCTCCGCCCTGGCTCCATCTAAACCCGTTCGCTTAAAAATTCTCTGCACGGAATAGCGCTGACGATTTTGGCCCTCGCCCACTGCAAATTCATAGATTACCTGGACTTTGTCACTCTGTGAATTCACGATACCGGAAGGCTTCCCACCAGAACGGGGAACTCTCCCATATAAAGCTAATGTTATTGCATCCAGAACCGTAGATTTACCGCTGCCCGTAGGTCCGAAGATGCCAAATAATCCGTTCTCCGTTAGGAGACTAAAATCAATGAGCTGTTCCTCAATAAAACTATTCAGCCCCTTAATCTTTAGCAGAATAGGTTTCATCCTCAGTCTCCTCCTCTCGGGTAATTGTATAGAATAAATCTATAATTTCCTGCGGAGCCTCTGCGCCATTCCGCTGGTGACGATAAAAGGCTTTAAATAGTTCATTTATCTTAAGTGTTCGATAATCTTCGATTTCCGTCTCCATTTCTTCATCCCTTTTTATCAAAAGTGGATTGAATTGGAGGATATCCTTACGCAGGCTTTTCATCTCCTTAATTTCGGCCTGGGTAATAACCCTATCAGTTTTAATATTCAGATATATCCAGCGTTCTCCAGCCTGCTGTTCAGTGCATTTTTGAATGGCCTGGGTGATGCTGTCGCACTCCCAAACTTCGATTGGTTTATAATTGTGCAGCAACTTTTCTTTCACCTTTGCATCTTTACCAGGCTCTACATCCACAATGTAAACCGATTTACTGTAGTGAATCTCACTTGGGCTGTATTGGAGAGGGGAACCGCTATAATAGGCTGATTTATCCGTACCCCAAACCTTCTGCGGTCGGTGCAGATGTCCCAGGGCAATATACTGAGCCTCCGGGAGCATCTCCGGATCAACCGCCAGACTCCCGCCCAATTGTATCTGTCTTTCAGAATCGCTTTCTATTCCCCCGGAAATATAGAGGTGCGATACCGCTATGTTGATGGTATCTGGCCCAAAATGGCCAGAAAGCTGTTTCCAGAACTCTCCCACCCGTTTGGAATAGCTCTCGCGACGTATATTTTCATCATAAGAGCCGCTCAGAACTTCATTTAGCCGAGTCTCGCTGGGATAGGGCAGGGTCAATATCACTGCTTTTTCACCTTTAAGTGATATTTTTACATAGCCTTCGCCCGCTTCTTCAACCTCAAAGCCTCCATAGTATCCCGTTAATGCCATGCTTTTAGGCTTTCCGAGGATAATGACCCCGTGGTCGTAAGCCAGCGGGTTGGCAGCCATCAGTCGGTCCGGGTTATCATGATTTCCGGCGATCACCAATACGGCCCGTTCCCCATTCTGAGCCAGTTGTTTTACGGTATCGTAAAACAATCTTTCGGCTGGCGCGGGAGGATTGGGACCGTCGTAGACATCCCCGGCAACCAGAATTAAATCTACCTGCTCCTCATCGGCTATAGAGATCAGTTCTCCTAAAAACTGTTCCTGTTCCCCCAGTCGGCTGTAACCCTCCAAGGTCTTTCCCAGGTGCCAGTCAGAAGTGTGTAAAATTCTCACAACTTCACCTCTCCGTCACAATCGAATAGGTAGAGATAGCTGTCTTTCACAGGGTGGCCCTGAATACTTTCCAAAGCATATTTATATAGCTCAACCTGAATCCGGTATTTATCGATAAGCTCCTCCCGGTTCTCAGGGGTGATCCGGTCAGTTTTATAGTCCAAGAGAACCATCTCCTCACCTTCCCAGAAATAAAGGTCAATCACTCCCTGAACCAGAAGTTCTTCCTCACATTGCTCCCAATCGGCAATAATTTCAGATGCTCTGTAAACCAGGTTGAAGGGAACTTCCCTATATACCTTTTCAGCCTGTAGAATCCTTTGGCCCAGATCAGAGCAAAAGAATTTTAATATTTTAGCAACATCCACTAACCGGGCCTCTTCTTCTCTTAGCAATTCCTTTGTCACCATTTCTTGAATTTGAGCCGCAATTTCCGTTTCAAGGCTAAGTTTTTCAAAATCCAGGTGCTGCATCACAAAATGCATGATACTTCCTTTTTCGGCACCGCTAAAAGACGGTCCCCCTACGGTCTCAGCGTTCATGAAACTAGGGCGCTTCACCATCTGCGGAATGTTTATACCCAAGCTTTGCAGTCCCTGGGCCTGTATATTTTTAATCTGGCTGACCGATAGTTTGGAAGGAATCTGTACCGCCTCCCCATAAGGGTACTTCCAATTTAATCGCCGCTCAATCAGCTCCTGCTCCGGGGAATAGTCAGCACGCTGAAAGTCCTGCAGGATCTTCTGAATATCCCCTTCTTTTGTTTGTTGTTGCCCTTCTCCCTGAACAGCCTGGGAACGACTGATAATCTCCACCCGCCAGCGAAATTCTTCCGGCAAGAATTCCCTGTCTTCCCTCAACATTATTGGTGAGCAACAGCGAACATCAGGAGTGCCCGAAGGGTGATTTAATGCCGCCAATTCCCTCACTTTTGATCCATCACGGTGGCGCAAGACCACTTGGCCGACCCAATCCAGGTGGCATCTAGCCTGGGCCAATTGAAACGGGCTGATCTTTTTACTCCATGTTTTCGCCCTACGGGGCAGGTCGGACAACGAACCTACCATAATCAACTTATCGCAAGGACGCGTACACGCTACATACAGAATACGCATTTCTTCCGCTAGGCTTTCCATTTTTATCATGTTCTTCATGGCTACGCGGGCTATAGTATCCTTGTTGACGCGCAGTTCAGTATTGACGTAATAGGGGCCGATACCCAGGTCTTTATGAAATAATACCGCAGCTTTGGTGTCACTGAGGTTAAATCCATTGCCCATACCTGCCAGAATAACCACGGGGAATTCCAAGCCCTTGCTTTTATGAATGCTCATAATGCGAACCACGTTATCATTTTCGCCTAATAACTTAGCCATGCCCATATCGCCGCTGCCTGCCTGCATTTTGTCCACAAACTTAATAAAGTGAAACAAGCCCTTTAGCGAAGTGGTCTGGAACTGGCTGGCCCGGTTGAAGAGAACCCTGAGATTGGCTTGGCGCTGCAACCCTCCTGGCATGGCTCCCACATAATAGTAGTATCCGGTTTCCAGCAACAGTTTCCAGATTAACTCATCCATAGCTGTATATCTGGCTGCTTCTTTCCAATTATTGATCTGGTCTATAAATGATTGCAGTCTGACCTGCAAATCATCACTATACTTTTCCAGGTAGTCCTCTATCGCCTCATAGTAAGTTGCACTCTGACTACTGACCCGAATGGCAATCAAGTCATCGATGGTAAATCTGCCAATGGGCGAACGGAGAACACTTAATAGGGGAATATCCTGACGCTTATTATCTATCACCTTCAATAGATTCATGAAGATATTGATTTCCAGGGTTTGAAAATAACCCCTATCCAAATCGGCATAGACAGGGATTCCTGCTGCTCGAAAAGTCTCAGAAAATACATCGGCTCGCTGCCGGGTGGCCCGCATCAGAACCACTATATCTTTATATTCCAGGGGACGATAAACCGCCTGCCCAGAATCATAAAATGACTGTCCGTATAGTTCCTGGATGCGCGCGGCCACCACTCGGGCTTCCACTTCAATAGCGCCTGGTTCTTCCACTTCTTCAACCGTAGGCTCCCCATCAGCATCAGGGATGACTGGCTTTTTTTCAATCAAAAAAAGCTCCAAGGCAGGGAGAGCCGTATCGCCGTTGGCATCACCCTTCGGGCACGCCTGATGCTCGCACCCTTCACCCTTCGGGTACTCCTGATGTTCCCGATGGTCACCTATTAAGGTTGCGGGTACTCCTGGTGCTCCCTGGCGGTCGCCACTAATGTTGCTGTCGCTCACCACTAATGTTGCATCCGGACAGTCTACCCCTGGATATAAATAGGCATCTTCATCATAGTCAATTTCGCCAAAATCGCGGGACATAATCTGTCTAAAAATGCAGTTTATCCCCTGAATTATTTCCTTCCGGCTGCGAAAATTCTTGCGTAAATCGATACGCCGGTCAACACCCCAAAGACTGCTCGGAAAGGCGGAATATTTTGCCAAAAATAAAGAGGGATCTGCTAATCGGAAGCGGTAAATGCTCTGCTTGACATCCCCCACCAGAAAAATATTGTCCTCCTTTTTAATACAATTCAAAATAATCTCCTGAACCAGATTGCTGTCTTGGTATTCGTCTACAAAGATATAGGCATATTTACGCTGGTATTCCTCTGCTGCCTCCTGCTTAGCTAAAATAGCCAGGGCATAATGTTCCAGGTCGTTGAAATCTAAGATTCCTTTATCACTCTTTTTATCCCGATATACCGCTGTAAAGGAAGTGACCAGTTTACATAGATATTCTATTTCAGGATAGAGTTCATTTAAGTCCTGGCGAAATTGTTCCGGAGTTTGGAACAATATTTTAGACTGGATGTTGTCAATGACTTTTTTTCCTTGTGCTCGAAGTTCCTTGACCTCTTCCTGTAATACCGCATCAGTATCTTTGCTAACCCGTCCTAGCCGCGAGTACTGCACCTCAGCTAACTGCTCGTATAGTGAGGGTAGTCCCTGACCCAAAGCCTTAATAAGCTGCTCTACCGTTTGCACATCATCTATGAGGGCGGGCTGGTAAGCCAGAGGTCCTTGCACCATTTCTGTAATCTGTACGGCTTCGCTGAAAAGATCCCTGGCCCCAGATAGGTTAATACGAAGTTGCTGGGTAAGACTCTCTATCCATGGACAGCAGGCAAATTCTTCCTCAGTCATATTAAAATCCCCAGCTCGGGTTTCCATCCATGCCAGCGGATTCGGCTTGCTCTGAATAAACTCATATGCCTGCAAAACCAATTTTTGCAGGGGAGCATCATCTTTGCCCCCGCCAAACATTTCCACCAGATTTAGAAAGGCAGGGGATTCCTTAGCGTATTCGCTTTCCAACAGCTCTTCTATGGCTTCCAGCTTCATTATTGAAGTTTCAGTAGTATCTCCGATACGGAAATTCGGATCAACATCAATTAAATAAAAATATTTCCTGACCACATCAGTACAAAATGCATGTAAAGTGTTGATGGATGCCCGGTTTAATAAGTTCATCTGCTTTCTCAAGTATTCTTCATTTTCATCTTTCTTTTCCAATTCCGCCAAGAGGGCAGCACTGATTCTCTCGCGCATCTCTCCGGCTGCTGCATGGGTAAAGGTTGCAACCAGCATCCGGTCAATATCCACCTTATCCTTTATTATCAGCTGGATAATGCGCTCCACCAGAACCGCAGTTTTGCCTGAACCTGCTGCTGCAGCCACCAAAAGATTCGTATTTCTAGCTGTGATAGCATTTTCCTGTTCTTCAGTCCACTCTCGCAAGTTCAGTCCCCTCCTTTGTCCCGTCCAACTTTGGCAGTGATAGTGTGCTGCCATCAGGAGTACCCGCAGGGTGCAACATTATTGGTGAGCTATCGCGAACATCAGGAGTACCCGAAGGGTGAAGGGTGGGAGCACCAGAAGTGCCCGCAGGGCGAATCCGGGTAATGACTTCCTCGTCCTTCAAAGGCTTAATATTTCTGTAGTTATTATCCTCCAACAAGCGATCAAACTGACAAACAGCTCGGTAGGAGCAGAAGGTACAGGCCGTCCGGAGGCCGTCATTAATCGGCTCGATTTTCACCTTGCCACGCATGATCTCCCGGCCAATTTCCTGGAGAAGTCCCTCAACATGGCTGATTAGGGCCATGAAATCCTCCTGTGGTAACACGGATGAATTCTTTGTAAAACCTTCATCCTTAGTTAAAGCTATCGGCAGTATTTCCGAACTCTTCCCGATTTCGCGATCCAATTGGCGAACCAGTCTCACATCTTCCAAAGCCAACCCCGTCATTTTCAGCTTTTTGGCAATTTCTTTCTCAATTGTCTCCACTACCTTGGATTCGGTATTAATCAGAGGGTCATCAATCTTAAAATAGAATATTCCACCTGGCATCAGCTGCGGGCGCTGTAGCTGATGATGGCTAGCCAAAACAGCCTGGAGATAAATCATTAGTTGCAAGCTTAATCCATAATAGACATCAGATAGACTAAATTTCTGATTCCCGGATTTATAATCAATTATTTTAACAAAAGTTCCGCCTTCCTCGTCCAGCAAGTCAACACGGTCTATTCTTCCCACCAGATAAAATATTTCCCCATTCCCAATTTCGATTTTGATGGCAGGGAAAGGGCATCCCGGCCCAAAACTCACTTCAAAATCCAGGGGTTTAAAATCGCCGTGTTGAAGATGGGTGGTGAGCGTCCACACCGCCCGGCGGCTAATTCTCTTCAGTCTTTTCATAAGATACTGGTATCGGTGTGTACTGGCGAATACCCCATGCCCATGCACGGGCGCCATTTCATCCATAATACCGTCCATGATGCTCTCGCATTCTACCCGCTGTAGCTCCGACCAGTTTATATGCTCTTCCCTCAGTTTTAGAGCAAAAGACTGCAGACAATTATGAAAGAGTTCTCCCACATCCGGTGCTCCAACCGCAAATATCTTGCGTTCCTGCGGTTTTAACCCATAACGGACAAAATGGGCGAAAGGGCAGCTTACAAATTGCTCCACCCGTGAAACCGTAGAATGAAGCGGAAGGTGATACAACTTATGGGCATTTTCGGAACCAATAAAAGCAGCCTGATTACGATGAAACAGGCCATCAATAACTGAACTGAGCCGTTCCTGCCATGCTTCCTGTCCATAAAACCAAGCATATACATCCCACCAAAATTCTTCGCTAGCTTTACCATCCAGTCTAAGTCGCAGGTTTTCGACCAAATATTTAAAGGTACTGTTAGAAGCAGATACCTTATTCAACTCATGAAAATAATTATTTACCACGTCACTCTCTATCTGCAGTCCGGGAAATATTTTCTGGCAGCGGTTGATTAAGAGCGACGGGCGCAATGCTTTACCCTCCATGTCCGCTAGGGCAAAAGACAAACCAAGATACTCGGTGGGTTTGGTCAGAGCTGTATAGATTAAAAACCTCTCCTCCGATAATTTGCGATTAAGATCAAAACCCAAATCTACTCCCTTATTTAAAAGCAAAACTTTCTCAGTCTCGGACAAAATGCCCTCCTCTTCCTGACCAGATGGTAAGACCCCGTCATTTACCCCCACTACCAGCAGCCCACGAATATCATGACTTTTTGACCTTTGAATATTGCCAACCAGAACTTGATCAATAGTAGTGGGAATGATACCCACTTCCTGCGACAAAAAGCCCGCCTCCAAGATACGCAGATATTCTTTAATATTGACTTCCTGGTCGCCCATTATCTCTACCATCTGGTCAAATATTTCCAGAACGATATTCCATATCTGGGTATTCTCTCGCACCAGTTCATAGCGGTTCTCATCGTTCAGTTTTTCTATCCACTCTTGAAGTCGCGCATGCACCCCAATGTCTTCCAGGTATTCATAGAAGGCCCTGGTGATGTAAGCGATAGAATTCTTCCCCTTCACCTGATTTTCAAGCTTCTGGATCGGAATGATAAAGGTCTCCCTCCATCGGTTCAATTCTTCTAAAGGCTCAGACTGATCCAGGAAAAACTCTTGCTTCCAACCCTGTCCCTGAATTCCATAACGGAGCACGAAATTCTCCAATTTCTCGATATCATCACCCGTCAAGCCGCTATAACCGGTTTTAAAGAAGCGAAATACATCTTCATAGCGATACCCCCGACGAATCACTTCTAATGAAGACAGAATGAGTTGAATGAGGGGGTTGTTCATGATATCCCTCTTTTGATCCATAAAATAGGGTATTGAATATTCATCAAAAACCCGTTTAAATAGACTTCCATAGCTGTCCATATTATTACAGACCACGGCCAGGTCTCTCCAGCGATAGCCCTGTTCCCGCACCAGTTTCAGGATTTGAGCTGCCACGTATTCTAGCTCACTGTTGATATTGGTGGCCGCGAATAGTTCAAGATGCTGGACATCTCCCGGGAAAATGCGATTCGGATAGGCGTATAGTTCTGATTCCACATGCAGGATTTCAGGACTTTTCATGGAATCAGCTGCTGCGCCATTCAAGCGGATAGTTTCCTCAGCTAATCCATGCTCCCGGGCAATGGCCTGAATCTTTTGGAAGCTGCGCCAGGACAGGGTGAACAAATCGCTATCCCTGGCCTGCCGGTTACCATCCAGGCTCAAACTGATGGTGGTATCCCGAGCCAGGAACATTATTTTTTTAAGGATTTTTAAGCTCTGAGGTGAAAAGGTGGTAAACCCATCCAGCCAAACCCGGGCCCCTTTTAAGAACTGGGCTCCGTCTATCTTATCTATTAAAAGGTTCAGGTAGTCTTCGGTATCCAGGTAACGTCCCTGCAGGTACTCGTTAAAATGCTCATAGATGAGGGCAATATCATGTATCTTATGCAACATTATTAGCGACCCCCCGGGAGCATCAGGCGTACCCGAAGGGTGTTTTATGATAAGCTCTTCCTCTCCTTCCATACTGGCAAGGAGTTGCGCTGGAAGAATATCCTGTTGTTTGAGTTCAGATAAGAGTTCGCTGAATTTGCTTACAAAACCGTCCTGCTGGACAGCCTTTTTATAAATACTCAAATCGCGAGCGACCTCGTCGATCATCTTTCTTAATACCATATTTTTGCCCTGCTCATTTAGGAGGGTGCGGGTCAGCCCGCCCACTTCATTGAAAACCCGCTGGGCCAGCCTGGTGAAACTTAAAACCTCCACCCGCATAATTCCCGGTAGTTTCAACTTCTGGATTAAATCCCGTTCTGATTGAAGAGTAAATTGTTCCGGAACCAGTAGAATTAATCTATCTTCTCCGTCATCCTTTAGGTTCTCTTTAATTTCTTGGAGGATATGATGGCTTTTACCCATACCAGCCCTACCCAAGATAAATCGTATGGCCAACTTTTCACCCCCGTTGGTATAATTGACGCTAGCAATCCTTAACTTGTAACCAAGGAAGCACGTATCGGTAATCTATATTAGATAATAATTCGCCTGCGGGCAGGAAATCCCTTTTGTAATGGCAAATATATAAGCTGTACAACATCCCTTTTAATTTACCAGTATAGGAGGCTAGGATTAATGCAATACCAGAAAGCATCTCTGGGCAGAGTAATAGTGGCTAAAATAGAACACGGTGATGATCTGTTGGAAGAATTGCAGAATCTGTTACGGACTGAACAAATTCAGGCAGGTCTTATGTTTATGATCGGCGCTTTGCAAGGTGGTTCCCTGGTCGTAGGTCCTGAAGACTGCACCGTTCCACCCCAACCGGTATGGAAAGAGTTTCAGGATGGGCGGGAATTACTGGGTATGGCAACCGTTTTCACCGAGGGCAGTGAACCAGTCATTCATCTGCACGCCTCGTTGGGTCGGGGAGAAGAACCATTGACAGGATGTATAAGAAAAGATGCTCGGGTATATCTGGTGGTTGAAGTTATTGTTCTGGAGCTTTTAGACAGTGGAGCCATCCGTACCCTGGATGCCCTAACCGGTCTTAACCTGCTGGGCTTTGCCTAGAAAATAGGTGCTATAAGAAATAGGGGAAAGTTTGAATTGAATTTCCAGAATACGACAATGTAATAAATTATTACTTCAAGAATCGTCCCTGGTTTTCACTCGGGCAAAACCTCTAATCGCACGCAAAAAGGCCTCCGCTTATTATGCGAAGGCCTTTTTGATTATGCTTTACTATTTTCTAGTATTCAAAAACATCAATCGGTACATCAATCGCTGAGGTATCACCATCTATTACGATCTCCGCAATCGACCATACATTAGGTACTACGTTTCTAAGATAGTACCTGGCAGCAGCAACTTTGCCGATGTAGAACTTATAATCAAAGTGATCTGCACCAAGTTCTTTGGCTCTCTTATCAGCCAGTAAAGCCTGATCAATAATCAGGCGGCCGCAATAGAGCTGTGAGGTGGCAGTCAGAACCCGGCGTGAGAATACCGGAATTATGCTGGGATTGGTCTTGGCTTTATCATTGTAGACCGTGAGCATTTCCTTGAAAGCGTTAAGGGCTTTGCCCAGATTGGCAAATTCTTTAAGGAAGGTTTCATTGGCTTTGTTTGCTTCATAGAAATCAACCATGTCCTGTACAAAGGATGCGAAAACCGATCCGCCTTTCATGGTCATCTTGCGGCCAACCAGGTCCATGGACTGGATGTAGTTGGTGCCTTCCCAGATGGAATAGATCTTGGAATCACGAGCCAGCTTGGAAACAGGATATTCTTCGCAGTAGCCATAGCCGCCATAGGACTGGATTGCTTCTGAAATCAGACCCCAGCTCTCATCAGAGATATAGGCCTTGACCAACGGAGTGGTCATCTCAATCAGGTCAGCAGCAGCTTTTCTTACTTCCGGATCGGGATCACGGTGTCTCTGGTCAAATGCCAGATATACACGGTACATCATAGCTCTCATAGCTTCAATGTGAGCTTTGCCGAGCATCAGAGTACGCTTGATGTCTTCATGGTGGATGATCGCTACCCGACCAGCTTTGGGATTGGTCATAAGACGGCCCTGAACTCTTTCCTTGGCATTGTCGCGAGCATTGGCAAACGCATTGATGATACAGGACAGAGCCATGTGACCGGTCTCCATACGAGCCAGATTCATCATCTGGAACATCTGAGCCATGCCTTGGCCTTTACCTTCGTTGGTGCGGGGGTCTACACCCAGCAGCCAGCCGCGGCAACCGTCATTTTCGCCTGCTGACAGAGCAGCGGTTACGGAACCAGCCTGGCCCATTTTGTGTTCTACACCAGTGGTCTGGAAATCATTGTCTTCAAAAGTGCCATCTTCATTTACCCAGAATTTCGGTACTACAAACAGTGAGATTCCGCCGGTACCTTGTTTGGCTCCCTCAACGCGGGCCAGATAAAGGTGAATGATGTTGTCGCAGAAGTCATTGTCGCCAGCGGTTATGAATATTTTGCTTCCTTTAATTTTAAAGATGCGGGGATCGTCGGTGGGATAAGCTTTGGAAAGAATGTCGCCTACATCAGAACCGGCGCTGGGCTCAGTAAGGCACATGGTTCCAGACCAGGTTCCATCCATCATGTTGGGTAAGAACATAGCCTTCAGTTTATCATCGCCAAAGCTCTGGATAAGGCCGGCAGCACCGCTGGTCAGCAGTACATAAGGCATAAAAGTAGGATTGGCTGCGCCAATCAGTTCCCAAACCGCACCATTCAGCATTTCAGGCAGTACCATTGCATCAGGTGAGTCATCTATGTTGCTGGTTCCCCATCCTTCGCTCTGCAACTTATGGAAAAGCGGTCCAAAACTTTTTGGGGTAGTTACCTTACCATTTTCGCACTTGATTGGATTTTCTTCACCATCATCATTGGTGGCCTCAATTACTTCTTTACACATTTTTAAAATTGGTCCCAGAACCGCTTTGATATCATCTCTGGAATAGTAGTCAGCAAACTGCGGATAGTTAAATACTCCCTCGGTCGGAAGCCATTCTGATAATATAAATTCAAAATCTCTAATATTATTTACCGCAAAATTAGAAGCCATGTTTAAATTCCCTCCATTTCAAATATAATTTTTCACCATTTTTTACCTCTTATTATTAAAAGAGGCAGGTGATGGCTTATAAAAACCATCACCCACAATATAGATTATAGAGAGGAGGCTCTATATATCTCTAGTCCACAGGGAAGCCATAGCTGATCCGCCACCTACGCAAAGGGAAGCGCCGCCAACTGTTTTTCCAAGTCTTTCCAGTTCATAGTAAAGGCTGACAATTATACGTAGTGCAGTAGCACCAACCGGATGTCCTAGACCTATACCGGAACCATTGGTGTTAATGTTGCCATCCTGCTCAAAGGTACCTATATTTACATCTATGTCGGCAACTTCTTTAATCATTTTGCCAACGCCCAGTACTTGAGCTGCAAATGCTTCATTGATTTCCCAGTAATCTACGTCCGAATACTTCATGCCAGCTTGAGCTAAACATTTGGGTATTGCTACTGCTGGGCCAACTCCCATAATACGGGCTTCTACGCCTTCACTGCAAACATTTATAAGCTTCATCAAAGGCTTAATGCCCAGTTCTTCGGCTTTTTTCTTAGTCATCATGACTACGGCAGCCGAACAGTCATTCAGACCGGAAGCGTTAGCAGCAGTTACTACTCCGCCTTTTTTAAATGCTGGTTGCAGTCTAGCCATGCTTTCGACGCTTGCTCCGCGGATGGGATGTTCATCATTCTCAAACAATATTTCCTTTTTGCCTTTTTTAACAAGAACAGGAACAATCTCTCTCTTGAAGCGGCCTTCATCAACAGCTCTTACAGCTCTTTGATGGCTGAGGAGTGCTAATTCGTCACATTGTTCTCTAGTAATTCCGTATTGTTCAGCAATGTTTTCAGCGGTGACGCCCATATGCGATTGGGCCAGTTGACATACCAGTCCATCTGCAAGCATGGCATCCTGCAGCTTAACATCGCCCATTCTCGCACCCCATCTGCCAGTCTGAGAGATATAAGGAATGTTACTCATACTTTCAGTACCGATTACGAGGGCTATTTCGTTTTTACCTAACATCAGACCCATAGCTGCGATTTCCATAGCTCTCATGCCGGAGGCGCAATTCTGGTTGACCATGCTGGCAGTAGATTTAGGATCCATACCTATTCCCATTGCCACAATACGGGCTGGAAGGGAACCATTACCATGATGCAGACACATTCCCAACTGGAGCTCATCGATCTGTGTGGCATCAATTCCAGCTCTCTTAATAGCTTCGGCACCAGCAATTTTCGATAATTCGTTGGCTCTAACTGATTGAAGTGTTCCTCCATAAGCACCAATAGGTGTTCTACATGCGCTAACTATTACAACTTCGTTAATTTCTTTTGCCATTATTAATTTCTCCTTTTCAATAAATTTTAATATTACACCCGGAATTCGAGTGATCTACTGCCTTATGATATCTTGTTGCTTCTTACCCAAATATGATTGGCATCAGCTTCTTTAATAAGTTCATCACGCAAATCTGGATGCGCAATGTTGACCAAAGCTTCCGCCCTTTCCCAAGAACTCTTGGATTTAAGATTACAAATACCATATTCAGTAACCACATAATAATTTATACTTCTGGGAACGGTAACAATTGCCCCTGGGGTCAGAATAGGCTTGATCCGTGATTTAATCTGGCCATCTTTGCCAAGGAAGGTAGAGGTAAGACAGATCAACCCCTTGCCTCCTTTGGATTTATATGACCCATAAATAAAGTCTAGCTGGCCGCCAGTTCCTGAAATCTGCCTCACTCCATTTGACTCTGATGCTACCTGACCATAAAGGTCCACTTCAATAGCATTGTTTATGCCGATTACATTATCATTTTGGCAAATAATATCAGGATCGTTGGTATAATTAACCGGGTAGCTGGCACAAATCGGATTATTGTCCAAGAAATCATAGAGCTTCTTGGTTCCCATAGCAAAGGTATAAACCATCTTACCTTTGTCAAGCTGTTTGCGGAGACCGGTAATTCTTCCAGCTTCGTACATATCCACGAATGAATCTACCAGCATTTCGGTATGAACACCCAGATCTTTTAAGTCCGATTGGGCTATCATCGCTCCAACTACATTGGGCATAGCTCCTATCCCCAACTGCAGACAGGCTCCATCCTCGATTTGTTCCAAGACAATTGCTGCAATTTTTCTATCCACATCGGTTACCGGTGTTTCAGGAAGCTGAATCAATGGTCTATTGTCACCCTGGACAAAATAGTCAATTTCTGATATATGCAAAGTCTCCCTTGAACCACCCAAACATCTCGGTACTGACTCATTTACTTCGGCAATAACAATTTTAGCCTGGTCGCAAAAGGCATGTGTAATGGAATTTGATGTTCCCAGGTTCACAAAGCCATGTTGATCGGGAGGAGTAACCTTTATTAAAGCTACGTCAACGGGCACCCAACCCTTGTCATAAAAGCTGGGACCTTCGTGATAGGTCAATGAAATATAGTTGCACATATTCTTATCATGCAACTTTCTGCTAGCCCCGCTGAAATGCCAGTCATTGTAGATAAAATGCTTTCTTTCCGGATCATTTACAACCGTTTGCGGAGGAAATGGACAAGTAACCGTTCTAATGATTACCCCTTCCAATTCATCTTTCCTCTTGGCTAGAGCAGCATCCAAAACATGAGAATTCATCATGAATTCACCGTAATGTACAAGATCTCCAGATTTAACTACCTTGACCGCTTCATCGGCAGAGACGAATTTGCGCTCATATTCACTCTTAAAATCCAAGTCAACCCCTCCTCATTATTTTATTTACCGAAGGTTTTGGCTATATCACCTGCGATAACCATTCTTTGCACCTGAGATGTTCCCTCAAAGATCTGCATGATCTTGGCATCGCGGAAATATTTTTCTACCGGATATTCCTTGGTATAACCGTATCCACCATAAATCTGCACCGCATCAGTGGCAACCTTCATAGCGATATCTCCACAGAAACACTTGGATAGGGAAGCAGCTTGAGTGTACGGTATACCCTGATCCTGTTTATTAGAAGCAGATAGGTACAGCAAACGACCGGCTTCGATATACTGCGCCATATCCGCCAACATGAACTGGATAGCTTGAAATGCAAAAATGGGTTTACCAAACTGGTACCGTTCAAATGAATATTTAGCAGCTGATTCATAAGCCGCTTGGGCTACTCCCAAAGCCATAGCGGCAACTGAGGTTCGGGAAATATCCAGAGTCTTCATGGCTATTTTAAAGCCATCTCCCTCATTGCCCAACAGATTCTTAGCAGGCACGCGAACATCTTCAAATATAATCGGTACCGTATTGGAGCTACGAATGCCCAGTTTGTCTTCCTGGGGGCCTACCGATATACCTGGCGTATTTCGATCCACCATAAAAGCACACATGCCTTGCAAGCCCATTTTCTGGTCGAGAGTCGTAAAGACGGTATAAAGTCCCGCAACTCCACCATTACTGATAAACTGCTTATTGCCGTTCAGAACATATTCGTCCCCTACCTTGTAACATCTGGTGGCCATACCTCCCACATCTGAACCTGCCCCTGGTTCGGTCAGGCAGAAAGCAGTCATACAACCTTCCAGTTCCTTTTCATACCACCATTTTTTTTGTTCATGGGTAGCAGCAACTAAGACCGGATCCGGACCCAGTAAGGTGCTGGCAACCATCGTAGTGGCAATTCCAGCATCTCCGCGAGCGATTTCTTCGGTTACCAAGTTCTGAGATACATGATCTAAACCGGCTCCGCCATACTCAGCTGGCACACCAATCGTCATCAACCCCAATTCGCGCATTCTTTTTACGGTTGCCAAGGGAAACTCATTGTGCTTATCCCATTCTCCCGCAAAAGGGGCTATCTCTTTATCGGCAAAATCTCGAGCCATACGCCGCATCGTTTCCTGCTCTTCGGTAAATCTAAAATCCATTGGTCAGCCTCCTGTTGCATTGCCTGGAATGGTGGTAAATTTGTAGAGTATAAATAATCCCTTAAGTTTCTAAGTTACTTACCCGTAAACTGTGGTTTCCTCTTTTCAACAAACGCGCCCATTCCTTCGAACTTATCTGTTGTAGCACAGCACATACCGAACATATCAGACTCAATACTCATAGCTGTGTCTATATCTACCTGCATGCCTTTGTTGATGGCAAATTTGGCATAACCAACTGCCAGCGGAGCCTTGGCGGCAATCTTCTTGGCAAGTTTCTTGGCTTCAACCATCAACTGGTCAAGGGGATAAACATGGTTTACCAGACCTATACGATATGCTTCCTGAGCATTGATTACATCGGCTGTGTAGGTGAGTTCTTTGGCACGTCCTTCACCAATCAAACGAGGAAGCCGTTGTGTTCCACCAAAGCCAGGTATAACACCCAGTCCCACTTCAGGTTGAGCAAAAATTGCGGTTTCCGAGGCCAACCTGATGTCACAGGACATGGCCAACTCACAACCGCCACCGAGTGCAAAGCCGTTGATAGCAGCAATAACTGGTTTTTCCAAAAGCTCAAACTGCCGCATTACTCTTTCTCCTACATCAGAGAAGAATCTTCCCTCAGCTGGAGAGAGTGGAAGCATGAAGGTGATGTCAGCCCCGGCCACGAAGGATTTATCTCCTACACCGGTAACGATCATAACCTTAATATTGGGATCAGCTTTTACATCTTTAACAGCCGCTTCCAGTTCGTACAAGGTTTCAGCATTGAGAGCATTCAAGGCTTTGGGTCGGTTAATATAGAGTATGGCTAGATAATCTTCTTTTTCCAAAATGAGGTTTTCAAATTCCATATTATGACCTTCCTTCCATTGTGTCGGCCGAACTCCTCGGTCTATGTCTCGCCGGATACGCCCTATTTGCTATAGTCGTAGAAGCCTTTGCCAGTCTTCATTCCCAGGTGTCCAGCACGAACTTTTGTTCTGAATGCCAAGGAAGGACGGTATTTGGAATCCGCAAATTCTTTTACAAAGAATTCACATACTGCTAAAACAATATCTATTCCAACCATGTCAGCCAGCGCCAAGGGGCCCATAGGCATTCCTGCGCCCAGTTTCATAGCCTTGTCAATTTCTGCAGCTGATGCGACACCTTCTTGGAAAACGATAGCTGCTTCATTAATATACGGAACCAAGATGCGGTTTACGATGAATCCAGGACTTTCCTTAACTGGTACTGGTTCTTTGCCAATTTTCTTGGACATTTCTACGACTGCCTGTACAACATCATCAGTTGTTACAGCGCCCGGAATTACTTCCACTAATTTCATCATGACTACTGGATTGAAGAAATGCATTCCTAATACTTTGTCGGGGCGGTTGGTGGCTGCAGCAATCTCAGTAATACTTAGAGCTGAGGTATTGGTAGCCAAAATGGCATCAGCCTTACAAATTTCACCCAGTTGTTTTTGGACTTTTTTCTTGATATCAATGTTTTCGACAATCGCTTCGATTACAATGTCAACATCTTTAAAATCGTTAATATCTGTACTGCTAGTTAACAGAGCATTATATGCGCTCACATCATCAGCAGTCTTCTTGCCCTTTTCCACGGCTTTGGCCCATGCTTTATTTAAACCCTTAACTGCCTTTTCAACTATTTCTGGTACAACATCTATTAAAACTACACTATATCCTGCTTCAACGCTTACTTGAGCAATTCCCGCACCCATGGTGCCAGCACCCAATACTCCAATTTTCTTAATTTCCACTATTATTCCTCCTCTTCAATATTTATGGAAAAGTATTACCCTGCCTGTCCACCCCTCACCTCCTTTGTTCTCCTTGTACACTTTATTTACGCAATAAGCATGCCAACCCAGCCAAGGAAAATAAATAAAAAATAAAAGCCGTATTTTCGGCATTGCGAAGATACGGCTTTTCATTAATTTAAATGTTATTTATTTACATGGTACCAAAATGCGACTATTTATTTAACGACAAGGGTTGCAAATTGCGACTCTTTTTTAAACTGAAGAAACAGCAATCACAAATCAGAGATTAAATTATACTTCTTTAATTTACGATACAGAACAGATTTATTCAGACCCAGAATTTTAGCGGTTTGAGCTTTATTATTGTGGGTTTTCTCTAAAACCCTCCGGATGGTTTCCTCTTCCATTTTTTCCACTGCTTCACCCAGGTTATCAACGTTCTCGTCTCCAACTGGCTCGATGCCTAGCACCGGTTTCGCAACCAGTCTCGTTAACGAAGGAAAATACTCGGGACTAAGACAAGAATCTTGATTCAAGTCCGCCAAATTAATGGCCCTCTCCAGTAAATTTTCCAACTCCCGTACATTACCTGGCCAATCATAGGTACAAAGAAGCTTTAATGCTTCTTTGGATACTTTTTCTATCTGGGTATGTAAACGCTGGTTCAGTTTGGGCAGAAGATAGCTTATCAATAGATAAATATCCTCCGGTCGCTTACGCAGTGAAGGAACATTTAGCGTTACTACATTCAAGCGATAATAGAGATCCTCTCTGAATTTACCCTTTTTCATCATATCTTCTAGATTACGGTTGGTTGCGGCTATAACCTGAACATCCACTCGAATGGGTTTGGTCCCTCCCACCCGCTCAACTTCACGTTCCTGCAAAACGATGAGCAATTTGGCTTGCATCGCCAGAGGCATGTCCCCAATTTCGTCCAGAAATATCGTCCCATGGTTGGCCATTTCAAATTTACCCGGTTTTCCTCCCTTACGCGCTCCGGTAAAGGCTCCCTCTTCGTAGCCAAATAATTCTGATTCTAGAAGACTATCAGGCAATGCAGCGCAGTTTACCCTGACAAACGGACGCTCCGTCCGCGGACTGGCATGGTGTATAGCATGGGCGAAAAGCTCTTTGCCAGTGCCGCTTTCCCCCAATATAAGAATAGTAGAGCCAGTATTCGAAGCTCGCTGGGCTATGGATTTGACATTGCGCAGGTTTACATCCTCACCCACAATACTATCAAAACAATATTTGGAACTGTATATACTGCTGACCACATCCTTATAAACAGCCAGTTCTCCTTCTAACTCTTTAAGCTTCTTGGAAAGAATCCTCACCCCAGCAGCACCTAAAACCAGGCTTTGCCCCATAGCTCCAATCATCTTACCATCTTTATATAAAGGCATACGAAAGACGATGGTATCATGACCGTTTACTGGCCAATGATCAGCTAGATGAACCTCTCTGGTCCTCAACACCTCCGGAAGCCGAGAGTGAGGCGTAACCTCTAATATATGCTTGTCCAATACATCTTCTTCCTGCTTACCCATTATTTCCAGGTAGGTCTTGTTAACTATATTAACATTACCCAAGGTATCTACCATAATGATTCCAATGTATGGATTCTCCAGGATTCCATCTAAAATCTCTATAAATACCTCTTTTTTCAAGTCTTTCATCGGCCTACCCCCTTGTATCTTCATCCGATTCGCTCAACAAGCCCTTAAACAACAGCAACTACATAATTTGGGCTATGCCACTATTCATAACTGCTGAATCCAGGTAACTATTATGTAGTATTCAGTCAGTTTTCTTTTGTTAATATTACGCAATAGACTTATTTCTCTATATAATTTGACAAAATGCTATGTATCCCTCTATTTATCAATAAATAGTTATTTGTATTATACTATATTTTCCGACTCATTTCGAGACTGTTCAATAATTATGAAAAAATGTCTTCTGGTTGTGATAAAATAATGATAATTGAGTATCTTTCCTGGAAGGTTTTATTTAAAAAGCCAATACTAATCGTTATCAAATATTGGGAGTAATCATTCCAGGAACAATATGCGTGCACCGATGGCAAGCAGTACAATCCCCAGTATATCAATGTAATGGAACGGTACTTTCTTCATTCCAAAAGCTCCTGTATTGTCAATTATAAGGGCGGTAATCAATTGAGCCACAACTATAGCGGTAGTAGCGTTGCCAACCCCAATTTGCGGCATAGTTCTAACCACCGCGTAGATTATTAACACATTTAGAATTCCACCCAGGTAAACATACCAAGGTGCGCTGCCCGCCTTTCCCAGGTTACCAAAGCCAATTCCCAAAACAAGTATGATTAGCAAGGAAGCAACCGTACCCACCAAGTGGACAATAAGTGTAGATTCCCATATTCCTACGATTTTTCCCAGAGCAGTATTTAAGGTTCCCTGAAGAGCCATCGCCGCTCCTGACAAGGCGGCAATAGCTAAATATAATAGATTAGGCATAGCTGTTCAATCTCCTTTAAGTTTTTGGCTTATTGTCCAACTAGCCAGCCTTTTTTATTCGTTTAGGGGCTATCAAGGAACAAAAAAGGCAGAACACTTCGATAGTTTTGCTTAGCTAAGATTTTATTTTTGATAGTCCCTTAAAGGTATGTTGCCCCCAAGATAACTAACATTCCTATAAAGAAACCCCACCAACGGCTTTTTCGATCTTTTAGTTTAGCCTGGGGCCAGAGTTGAAATAGAACTAAGTAGAACATAATTCCTGAGGCCATCCCCAGTAAAAGAGGCAGTAAAGAAGGCAAATAGGAGACCAGGCATTTCCCTAGCAGCGTTCCTAATGGTGTAATTAACGCTACCGCTAGTATTTGCATAAATATAGTCGTTTTTTTTATGCCAGCCATTATTAAGGGGGCAGCGATTGCCATACCTTCAGGTACATTATGGATTCCGATCCCTAAAGCAATCACCATTCCAGTTCTGGATTTCATCTCTTCGCCCAGAGCAATTGCCATACCTTCAGGCAAATCGTGCATAGCAATACCCAGCATAATTAGATAGCCCAGACCGCCTAATGTCTGATAACCACTTGTCTTTCTAAAAAAGGTCAAATCCCCTGTTGTCATAAAGACTACCCCCAGTAAGACACCGGCAAAAACCTTTATGAAGCCTGAAAAAAGAAAGGCTGAAGGAAGAATGTCAAAAACTACCACAGCCACCATGACACCCGAAGCCAAACCCAGGTAAAAAGCTAGGCTCTTTGAACTCCAATTTTTCTTGGCAAAAATGAGCAAGGCTCCTATAACGGTGCCCAGACCGGCTAATATGCTCCATTGAATACTGTTGGTCAAAACCCACACCCCACCTGCAAACAATATATACCATGTCTATGTGGGGGATGAAATGCTTATTCTGTTAGCCTCGTGATATATCTTTAGATAAGAGTTGTCATTCTGAACGAAGTGAAGAATCTTCCCCACGCTTAGGGGAAAGATCCTTCGCTGATCCTCAGGATGACATAAAACCGGTCCCCTTTTTGCTGCGCATAATCAGTCAACTGCGAACATTGAGTTATAAATCTATCTGCACAGTCATATTTATAACTTATCTTACATATTTTACTAGCAAAGGAGGTGTTGTTGATGGGGAAAAAATTACCTATAGAATTGAAGGGGCTGGGTAAATCTATAATCATGGCCTTGCTGCTCTGCACCCTGGCATCGGTACTGGTTTATTATACTGGGCTAAAGGAGACGCTCCTAAATCCTATAGCTAAACTGGTACTGGTAGTCAGCGTCTTTACCGGTGGGTGCTATGTTAGTAAAGCTTATGGCAACAAGGGATTGGTTCGGGGAGTAAGCCTGGGCATTATGTTCTTTACTCTTATGTTCATAACTACGCTCATTTATAGTCCTTCCCACATCTATTTCAAAGGATTCGCATACACCCTGACCGTCTGCATCGTATCAGGTGGCATCGGAGGGATATTAGGAATCGGTCTAAGTGAGAATTAATAAATAAGGGGTGAAATTCTACTCACTTCACCCCTTATAATATGATCTGTTTACAAAACCAACAATTCTAATGTGTCAACGGCTCAGACATAAGAGCATCAATCCGCAAAGAATGAATAAACCAGCTATAGTCATTCGCAGATTGAGCATCTCTTTAACCCCCTCGCCCACAGAAAAAGAAGGAGTAGACAACTACTCCCCAGTTACCCCCATATTTTAAGCAAGATATCTCTCAAGAAATTTGGAATACGAATATAATAAACCTGCACTACATTCACCCCTTTTTACAAGCTTTTTAAAACCTGCTTTTTGCAGGTCATCTTAATAACATTCACCTTATGATATGAAGGGATGATGAAAAATGTTACCTTTTCGCATATAATTTTGCTTACTGTTTGTAATATTTTACAACCACTGCTCAAGTTGCACCTTGAGTTCTGTCCTAGGCAGTGAGATCAGGTTCTTAATGGGAATGCTATTCTTGAAAACTGCCCCGTAGTTTCGGTTAATTAACCTGGTATCCAACACCACTACCGCTCCCCGGTCTCTCTCGCTCCTAATCAGACGGCCTACCCCCTGCTTAAAACGAACTGCCGCATCAGGAAGCATAAAGTTGGCAAAACTGTTTTTGCCCTGCATTTTATAGTACCTGTCCCAGGCACTGCAATAAGGGTCTGATGGTGAACGAAATGGCAACTTGACAATGACCAGGCATTTGAGCACTTCCCCTTTCAGGTCTATTCCTTCCCAAAAGGTCTCTACTCCCATTAATATACTATTTCCATGGCCCTTAAATTCCTCCACCAGACTGGCAAACTCTCCATCTTCATGTTGAACTAGTAATTTCAGCTTATGCTTTTTGCAAAAAGGACGAAGCTCAGCAGCCGCCTCTTGCATATGCTTCTTGGAGGTAAACAGAACCATGGTCTGCCCACCTTGGGATAAAAATATGTCAGCCAGAACTTGATTAACCTCCCGGTTAAATACCTGGCTGCTCGGGTCAGGCATATCCCTTACTACATACAGGCAGGCCTGCTTCTGGTAATCAAAAGGCGAGTGCTCCAAAAGAGTTTCCATTTTCCCTTCTTTGGCATACTCACTTAATCCGTTTCGGTCAATAAAATGATCGAAGCTATCCTCAATGGCCAGAGTAGCGGAAACCAGAACCAATGCCTTGAGCTTTTGGTATAGCTGCTGATTCAGCTTATCCCCGCTATGTACCGCAGCAGAACATATTGCCACCGCTTTACCTTTCAAACAATCCAACCAGGTAATGCTCTCGTCAAAGTGGATTTCTTCTGCCAATATAGAAAAGGCGGTATCATCGATTTCCTGTAGGGCATTAGTGATTCCCATGAGGTCGCCACCTTCCGCTTGTCCCTCCAGTTCCATTGTTATATCTCTTAGTTTATTTAGCAGCAGGTCAATATTAGGTTTCCATTCCCGCCGGTAGATCTCGTGCACGTCTGCAAACCACTCGCGTTTTTTATCCCCAGGGCTTAATATATGACTGAAATTAAATTCATCCCCATACTTCAGCCCTTTGCACATGGCATCAAACATCTTCCGGGTTAGCTTGATAGCTTTATCCACCAACATTCCAGTTTCATCAATCATTGCGCTGAGATGAGCGTAACTGCTACGCAGGTGAAAAAGGTAACCTTTTTTAGAGCGTTTGTCCTTCACATAAAGTACTTCCAGGACATTAAGAGTATCATACAGGGAAAAACGATGGGCTAATCGCTCAAAAGATTCTCTGGTAAAGGTATGAGCTTCATCAATAATCAAATATTGAAACTCGGGTAGAATACTGTTATCAACTAAGACATCGGATAAAAGCAAGGCGTGATTGGTTATTATAAGATCTGCTTTGTTCATGCTTTTAATCATCTTCAAGCGAAAACATTTATCTCGATAGGAGCACATTTCTCTCTGGCAATTATTCCGATCGGCCGCGATTAGTCCCCAGTATTGCATCAAATCCTGTTTTAGAGCCAGTTCTTTGCGATCACCGCTTTTGGTCACCTCAGCCCAGCTTAATATCGCTTCTACGAAATCGGTTTCGCCAGGTTCCAGTCTTTTTTTACCTGCTAAAATGTTCTGGTATTTATGCCAGCACACATAATTATCCCTGCCTTTAGCCTCAGTGTATTTCAATGCATAGCCCATGACTCTTTCCAGTTCCGGCAAATCGCTGTCGATAATCTGTTGCTGCAGAGCTTTGGTCTTGGTCGAAATGACGACCTTGTCCTGGTTCTGCTTCGCCCAGATTAGAGCGGGCACTAGATAAGCATAGGTCTTTCCCACCCCTGTTCCCGCCTCTGCAGCCAGAAAAGTATCGTTTTCGAAGGTTCGCGCGACGGCCTTGGCAAAGCGTAACTGTTCGTCCCGATGGATGAAACCCTCCAGGCATTGTTCCATTTTCCCGCCAGACTCCATAAAGCCTTGTACCAAGCCTAGATAATTATTCATTATTGATCCTTTCCGTATGAGTTTTGCCATCAACCGCTTTAACCTGATAAACGGCTTCAACTTCCACCCGGTTATTGATCAAGATTTCATGACAGGAAGACCGATCAGCTGAGGCAACCTTAATAGCTAGGCCACAACTGGTCGATATTTCACGCGGGGTGGGCATAATCAAAAAATTAGCGGATGCGTTTTTTAGTACCCGCTCCGCTTTTAACGCCTGCGATGTTGATATAAAAGTAAACACGCCATAGTCCTTGAATTTAAACAGACTGTTTTCCATTAATACATCTCCTGAAACTAATTGTTCTGATCGGATATTTTATAAAACGTAGCCTTGCAATCCGCAACCAGTATGTCACCAACATAAACCTGTCCCTCAGTAAATATCAGATTCTTGCCGGCTTTTAAAACTTTGCCCCTGGCAACTATGGTATCTCCCAGCCTGGCTGTGGACATCAGGGAGGTTGATATATCCACAGTTGCGCCTTTCATTCCCAAGCTTCTTATGGCATTACCCATTGTGGCATCAACAACAGAAATAATTAATCCGCCATGTATTAATCCAATACTGTTGGTATGCTGCGACGTAGAAATAACCCTAAATTCAGCGTACCCTGGTGCTAACAGCTGTAATTCCAAGCCTAATAAATTATAAAAAGCAGTTTCTTTTATCGATTTTTGCAGATAATCGAAAAGCTTTTCATCTAACCCAGCATTAACCGCATTCAACGTAATTGAACCCCTTTCGGATTGTTTTTTTTAAAAGTAATTATACCATGATGATTCCATTACTCATAAAAAATCATAAAATGCACAAAATATCAGCAGAAAGGAGGAATTCAAGATGGTTAGAGATTGGCGTATATTATTGTTACCTCTCATAATAGTGTTCTTATTCATAGTTGTATTCTTAATATTCCAAGGAAAACCTAAGCCAGAACAAAAGCCTATCCCTCCTGCAGAAACGGTACAACCTGAAGGAGAGACAGCTAAGGTCGAGCCGAAATGGTATATCCAATTTTCAGTAAAAGGACAAAAATCAACTTATTATACCGAGGCTGCCCAAGCTCCTGCTTCTGCGTCTGCCAAAGGATATTTCCTCGGTTCGGGAGCCGTCCATCCACTACATCCTCTTAATGCCGGTGGCGAAGCAAGACAACCGATTATTCCCTTTGGAACGCGGTTATACCTATCTGAACCTGTTGAAATCCAAGGCAACAAATATGACTCCCTATTGGTTAATGACACCGGTGATGTTTATTATGGTTTGTGGCACAACTACCCATATTGGGTTGACGTCTATGCTGGCCAGACCAATTATTACACGAATAAAGCAGCTTTTAAATCCGGGGTAAAGCTGATTGATTATTACTGGTACCAACCCTGGAATTAACCCAAATCCTAACTATTCTGGGGTTTAGGGTTTTTCCTATTTTCGTCTGATTCATACCTAACACGGTTGGCACATAAATCACATATATATGTACCCGGCTTATCTTTGTTACTCATTTTTTTAAAGTCCTTATCATCTTCTCCTAGTTGATAGCTTTTGCCGCACAGCATACATTTAGCTTCCACATGTTCCATCCTAATCCATCTCCTTATAACTAAATTATCGGTGAGGGGACACACCGGTGAGGTTTGGGGACACACCTTTAAGGTATGGGGACACACCCCTGAAGGGGAATGTCCCCTTGGTGTGAATGTCCCCTTGGTGTGAATGTCCCTGTGTAGTTGTCCCCTCATCTTAGCTTACCTTAATCAGTACTTTCCTCATCCGTTAAAATTTTCATATACACAACCCGCTGGTAGTTAAACGAACCAATAATTTTCCCTTCCCTATCATACATGTAATTCAAGGAGGCTCCGCCCGTATAGATTTGTCCTTTTTCTTCCAAGCCCAGGCTTTTCACATAACAAATGGTTTGCTTCTGATCGGTAAACTGTATTTGCACTCTAATTAATGGCTCTTCCGGGATTTTGGTCTTTTGCAACAGTTGATTATAATCCGCGTTGCAACCTGCCACTCCAACAATCATAAACATCAGCAACACAGCTAGAACTGCACGCTTTATTCTGCTCACCCCCGCTACCTCCTTGACCTTCTTCTTAAGCCGCTATTTCGAGACACGGGCCCCGCTCCGACTCCATATGAGTACTTGCCTTTGTGGCTCCACTGACTCAGTTTTTTATTAACTAGATAGTGAATACTTCCCGGGGTAAAATCACTTGCTTCCCCGTCCTTTCCGGCAGGTATACCGGTTAAAATTTCAATGCCTTCGTTTACATGATGAACCGCCCATATGGTAAACAGCTTATTTTTCACTGCAGTAATAACTTCCTCATTCAGCATAAGGTTAGCTACATTCTGGCGAGGAATAATCACTCCCTGCTGACCATTTAAGCCTCGATCTTTACACACCCGAAAAAAACCTTCAATTTTCTGGTTTACCCCTCCTACCGCTTGAATCTCACCACTCTGGTTGACTGAGCCGGTAACGGCTATTCCCTGTTGCAAAGGCACTTCAGCCAAACTGGAAAGCAAGGCATATAATTCAGCGCTGGAAGCACTGTCCCCTTCTATACCAGAGTAACTTTGCTCAATGGTCAGGCTAGCCGACAGGGATAGCGGCTTATCCTGGGCGTACTGCGATCCCAGGTAACCGTTTAAGGTTAGTACACCTTTGCTATGAATGCTCCCGCTGAGATGAATTTCTCTTTCAATATTTACCAGACCCTTTTCACCCATAAAAGTTTTAGCGGTTATACGTACTGGTTTACCAAACTGATAGTCCCCCATTTGATAAACTGCCAGACCGTTCAGTTCACCAATTTTGCTGCCACTAATATTTATCATAAGTGTACCCTGCTCTATGTACTCCTGCAACTTTTCCTCCATGGTCGCGGATCGATATTGCTTATCTTCTATAGCCTGCCTCACATGATCCCCGTTGACTACACTGGCCCGACCATAACCAGCCCAACAATTGGCCTCATAAATAATCTCTACCAGCTTATTAAAAAGAGTAGTCAGTTTACCCTGGTCATCCGCCATCCTGCTGCCGTAATCCACTACTCTAGCTACCGCTGCCGGATCAAAATGACGTAGTTTTTCACTATAGCATACAGAACTGATAAATCGCGCATAGTCCTTTATATGGCGCTGGGTTCGATTCATATCCATATCAAAATCAGCCCGGATTTTAAACAGCTTTTGAAACTCTTCATCATGAGCATATAGCAAGTAATAATATAATGGTTCGCCTATTAAGACAATCTTAATATCAACCGGAATAGTCTCAGGTTGCAGGGTTTCACTCGTACCCAACCCAAAGGTTTTGTTAATGCTTTCGACTACGATCTCTTTATTCTTTATTATCCGTTTGAGTTTATCCCAGACATAAAAATTCTTAATAATGTCATAAACATGCAATACCAGGTACCCTCCGTTAGCCTTATGAATTGCACCGGGTTTAATCCTGGAAAAATCGGTAGTAAGAACTCCAAATTCGCTTTCAAACTCAATCTGTCCGAACAAATTGGAGTAACTGGGATTGGTTTCAAAAATAACAGGTGCGTGCTCAAGGCTTGAATTGTCAACAATCAGGTTGACCTGATATCTCCTGAGCATAGCTCTTTTGTCCATCCGTCGCAACAGGCTTAAAGGAGAATCATCTTCGCTAGTTCTGAACATATCAAGATTATCCAGCATATCCTGATGCATCTGCTGCAAGTAGGATAAAATCTCCGGATAGGACTTATATTTCTCGTACAAACCTTCAAAATTGGGCATAGCCACAATGCGGGCAGTGTCCAATTCTAACTCTTTAATTTTTTCTTTAACTATTTTTTCTATTTCTTTATACTGCCTAAAAGATTCATTGATTTTGTCCTGTACGATGGAGCTCTTATTCATTAACTCAGTGCGTTCATCCTCCGGCATAGCCATATACGCTTCCTGGCTCATATTCTCCCCGTCCTTGAGAGGGATGCTGTTCACCCCGCTTTGAGTGCGAGAGATGGTAAAGCCATAGGAACGAGCTTCTTCTTCCAGATGCAGGTAAATCTGATTGGTTTCCTCCACAAAACGGCTTACGATAGCGCTTTTCTGAAGTTCAAATTCTTCCCCTTCAAACGCTTTTACAATCAGCTTAATCACCATGTCCATATTTACGGTAACGTCTTTTTTAAATTCCTGCCCCTTCCCTGCCGAGATTTGCAAAGCACGCGGGGACTCCATATTATTAAAGTTATTTACATAGCACCAATCTGGCGGCACCTGTTTATTCAGGGCTTTTTCATCAAGCATTTTTCTGGCCAAGGTCGTTTTACCGGTTCCAAAAGAACCAGCCAGATATATGTTATAGCCCTCGTTGTCCATATCTAATCCGAAACCCAGTGAGCGAACAGCTCTATCCTGACCTATTATCCCTTGCAAAGGTTCTATGTCAGCCGTGCTGTTAAATTTAAAGAGTGATGGTTTGCAGTTTCTAGATAAATCTTTGGTTTTCACCTGGTATTTGCTAGTATCCAAACATCGACACCCCCATGAAATAATAGACCTAGTTTATCAAAATAAGCATCATACCGCATTCTCCTTTGATGACCATTCCTAGGTCATTATATTAGCGGTCGGCAACCCTAATAACCTGCTTCTAATTATTAGTTATTAATGTCGCCAATTCCTCCTATTATTTGCCCTAGCAAAAAAATAATACCATATTTAAGTGCTGAACATGCAAAAGCTCCTGGTAATTTCTTTGTCCAGGAGCTTCGCACTGTGTATCTATATACTATTGAGATTTACTGCCTGCTGCTTTCTAGAGACTATATGTGAGCTGAACTCATTTCTCCATAGTTGTATGCATCCTCTCCATGCTGGGAAATATCTAATCCCATTTCCTCCTCTTCATCTGAAACCCTTAAGGGGGCAAACAGACTCAAGAACTTAAATATGACAAAAGTCATAATTGAGGCGAAGGCAATCGTAGCTGCGACCGCTATGGCCTGAACCAATAACTGGTGGGGATTACCAAATAGTAATCCATCCGCTCCAGCAGGATTGATGGCTTTCGAAGCTAGTACACCAGTGATTAAGGCTCCAAATATACCGCCTACGGCGTGAATACCAAAAGCATCCAACGAATCATCATAACCCAGTTTAAACTTCATTTTGCTGACAGCAAAATAACATAAGGGTCCTACCAATAAACCTATTAGAATGGAGCTAGAAGCACTTACAAAACCAGCAGCGGGAGTAATGGCTACCAGGCCTGCTACAACACCACTAGCTGCGCCTAAAGCAGTGGGTTTGCCATGATGCATCCATTCTGCACCTGCCCAGCTAATAGCTGCGGCGGCGGCAGCGGTGTTGGTAACCAAAAAGGCTGAAGCTGCAAGCTCATTAGCCGCTAGGGCACTACCGGCGTTAAAACCAAACCAACCAAACCAGAGTAAGGCAGCACCCAACATGGTCATAGGTAGGTGATGAGGAACCATGGGTTCTGATCCTGTTTCACGACGACGCCCAAGAATAAGTGCGGCTACCAGTCCAGATACTCCAGAACTGATATGAACAACTGTCCCACCGGCGAAGTCCAATGCTCCCATAGCACGGAGCCATCCTCCCACTCCCCATACCCAATGAGCCAGGGGATCATAAACTAAGGTAGTCCATAATAAGACAAATGCCACAAATATTGAGAATCTCAAACGCTCGGCAAAGGCTCCTGAAATTAGGGCTACGGTAATAATAGCAAACATCAGTTGGTAAAGTACAAAGACCTGGTGCGGAATTGTTCCTGCATAATCAACGTTTGGAGCTCCTCCCACTCCACTCAGTCCTAGCCATTGAAAGTTTCCCACCAGACCATTAATATCAGCACCAAAACCCAGAGTATATCCAATCAATACCCATTGCACTGATACTAGAGCCATGGCGGCAAAACATTGCAGCATTATGCTGAGTACATTCTTTCGCCTTACCATTCCTCCATAAAACAAAGCCAATCCGGGCGTCATAATCATTACCAATGCTGTGCAGATTATCATAAAAGAGGTATCTCCAGAACTTATAGCCGGTTCATCGGCCGCCCAGGCCATGGCGGGAAGCCCTAACACTGAAACTAGCATTATTGCGATTGATATTAGCCATCCCCATTTTGTTTTCATTTTTCTCCCTCATTTCTATCGTAATAATTTATTAAGATTGCTTGTTGCTATAAATCCAATAACCAAAATTTTTTTCCTAAACGTCGAAGGCGCTCATACCCAGAGGTTAAAAACCTCTGCTTATGAGCGCCTTTGCTCTTAGAAAATATCATATTACAGGGCTGCTCCCCCTTCCTCTCGACTGCTGATACGGATAATCCTATCTAATGGATATACAAATATTTTTCCATCTCCTACTTTGCCTGTCATGCATATTTTAAGAATCGTTGATATTATGTTCTCTACTGATTCATCCTGGCAAACAATCTCCATTTTAACCTTGGGCAATAAATCTATGGAATGCTCCTGCCCCCGGTAATATTGTTTCTGATTCCTTTGTAAACCTCGACCCTTTACATCGTAAACGGTCATCCCCCTGACATCTATTTTATCAAGGGCTGCTTTTAGGTCTTCTAACTTCGAGGGCCTGATGACTACCTCAATCTTTTTCAATATACTCCCCTCCTTTTGATTTAGGTTTTCAAAATCTGTAGAAACAAAAATGTCTGTAGAAACAAAAAAACGTTTATTTTTCTCCCTGCTAGTGGAAAAATAAACGCCTTCGTTTCATCTCTATATTGTTTTTACATTCAAAGTATAACTCCCCCTGAACATGCTGGCAATACCCTTTCAGCAATAATATTGTATACTTGTTATATAGTTATAAGGGACATTCCTCTGAAAGAGGTGTGTCCCAATACCTTACAACATTCCTCTGAAAGAGGTGTGTCCCAATACCTTACCCGAGACATTTCATGTTATCGGTTTAATCCCATAATCGCCACCATGAACGGTTAGGCAAAACATTTCGATCAAACAGCGGGTCACCATTTGCCCACTCCATGTTAGGCTGATGCAAATAGCAAATATCCTGGGGCTCATTATCTTTCATAAAAGCCATATTACTTTGTCTGGGGCAGTATTCAGTAGCTATCAAACCAGTGTCTAAGCAGACATTCAATAATTCCACCTGCGCCGGTTTGTTAAAATCCTGTTCCGGAAGTTTGGCCGATGCATCATGAATAAAACTGGCCCATATTGGCCCAGCGGCTGCCCCTCCGAATAAGTTGGCCGCTTTGCCCTGATCATATCCCACCCACACCGCACAACATAACTGAGGAGTATATCCTACAAACCAGGCATCATTCTTGTTTTCTGTGGTTCCGGTCTTTCCAGTCGCTACCCGCCCCACCTTTTGTTTTAGATTCGATCCAGTTCCCCCAGGTTCCAAAACCCCTGTAAGCATATTGGAAATGATATAAGCGTTTTCAGGACTAACGATTCTCTTCGTCTGGGAACGGTTTTCCTCCAGCACCTTACCATCCTTGTCCACTACCTTAATTAGGTAGTATGGTGCATTGTAAACCCCCTGGTTGGCAAAAACGCTGTAACCCGCCGCCAGGTCAATCGGCCTTACTTCGTTGGAACCCAGCGGCAAAGACAAAATCGGCTTTATATTCTTGAATCCGAATTTTTCTGCATAAGGTGCCGCCTTATCCACTCCCAGCTGATCCGTTAGGGTTACAGCCACCACATTGTCAGAAATCATAATTGCTTCTTTCAAGGTAAAGTCTTTCCAATGGTAGGGCTCAGTGCCGTAATCAGTTGGTTTGTAGATGTCACCAGTAATTAATTCAAACTCTTTTTCTTCACACATTATCATATTCGCCGGAGTATACCCCTGGTCAATAGCTAGCGAGTAAACGAAAGGTTTAAAGGTGGATCCTGGTTGGCGGTAAGAATAAGCTCGGTTATAGTTGGAAGTGATGAAATCCCTGCCCCCCACCAAGGCTCGAATTTGACCGTTGGTTACATCTAATGCTGCCAAAGCAACCTGCAAATCCTTGTTTTGCACCTTCATCCCTTCCAGATACGCATTATTGGCCGCTTTCTGCATGTCTATATCCAGGGTTGTATAAATCTTCAAGCCTCCTCGGTAAACTACACTATCGCCATATTTATCGCGCAGGTAGTCCCGAACCATAGCAACAAAATAGGGGGCTTCACTATCGGCAAATTGGGCTCTCTGGTAATGTAAAGGCTCCTGAAGGGCTGCTGTTTTTTCTAAAGCTGAAATCATACCTTCCTCCAGCATCCTCTGCAAAACCAAGGTCTGCCTCTTTTTGGCTTCGTCCGGATTGATATAGGGGTCATAATAATTAGGGCTTTGAGGAAGTCCAGCGAGGATTGCAGCTTGAGCCAAGCTCAAATCCTTAGCTTTTTTACCGAAATAAATACGCGACGCTAACTCCACTCCATAAGCACCCTGCCCAAAATAGATACTGTTACAGTACAGGGTCAGAATTTCATCCTTACTGTATTTGTTTTCCAGTAGAATTGCATAATAAAGTTCTTTAAGCTTCCTAATCCAGGTACGTTCATTACTTAGAAATAGGTTTTTGGCAGTTTGCTGGGTTATGGTACTTCCCCCCGCAACGATTTTACGTGCTTTCAAATCAATAAAGACTGCTCTAATCAAACCATTAATATCAATTCCATGGTGTTTGTAGAATCGCTTATCTTCAATCGCTATCACAGCATTTAAAAAGTAAGGTGATATTTCCTCCAAGTATACATTCACCTGATTTTGTTCTGCCAACCCTTGAACAGTTCTCCCATTCACATCAAAGACCACCGATGCTTCCGGGATCGCAATATGAGGCAAACTAATTGTAAAGGCGGCATTGCTCAATAGGCTTATTATTAGTAGAAGCGTTATAATTAATTTTCTAAACATATATGTTCCTCCATCCATAGGGACTATCAAGAAATAAACTAGTCATTCACTCCGGTCTTTTTCGTGCTATACTTCGTTCTCAAATCTTGAAATACGTCTAGTATTACTGCGCTTTGCAACATTATTGGCGACCGCTAGGGAGCACCAGCAACCTTAATAGTGAGCTGATGCGAACACCAGAAGTCCCCGAAGGGGGTAGTGCCCGGAGGGTGACGCCTTGTCTAGCACGAAGCAGCTCTTTGCCATCCATGGCACCGCTGCATTAGTCCATCCTTGGACGTCAAATCCTCGGACTATTCTGCCTTGTTTATTCCTTGCAACATTATTAGTAAGCGCTAGCGAACACCAGTGGTACCCGAAGGGTGATAGTCCCTTATCATTTTTCCCATTTATTAGATTAATTATCCAAACTCATGAATAGGCAGATTGACAACATTCATCAGGAAAATGTATATTATTAGCTTAGGGACTATATCTCTTGATAGCCCCTTAGGACACCACTTAGGCTGTCCCCTACTGATTTTAGTCAGAATAAACACTATCATGCACGAAAGGCGGTGGTGAAATGGAACCTATACCTGCATATCGATCGTCACTCATAACTTGCGTAAATAACTACCATATTAATAGTAGGGTTATATTACACCGCCTGTTCGGTATATAGCCCTCTATTCAAAGGAGGGTTAATACATTGATAAAGACCTATTTCTATAGTCATGAGGAAGACCATATGTATCATGATATAGATTTATCTGCAACAGACGACTTGTTATCTTCTCCCAGTAATCTCCTGTGGATTGATCTATATGACTGCTCCGAAAGCGAGCTGCATTATGTCGGCAATATTTTTGATTTTCATCCCTTGGCCTTGGAAGACTGCTTGCAGGAAAGCCCACGCGCCAAGATAGATAAATACGATGACTATCACTTTTTTGTCTTTCATTCCTTGCGCTATTTCGAGGAAGCTGAGGAAGAAGATGAAATATCCAGCATTGAACTAGATGTTTTTCTAGGCGCTAATTATATCGTCACCATTCATCCCATAGCTCTTTCGGCCGTAGGCAAGGTAGCTCGCATAAGCTTAAAAGATACCGAGATGATGGATCGCGGTCCAGAATATTTGTTATATAAAATCGTGGACAATATCGTGGATGATTCTTTTCCTATAATTGAAAGATTAGGCGAGAGGATTGACGACCTGGAAGACAATATATTTTCGAGCAAGGATAAGCACATTACCGAAGAGATCCTGACTCTCAAAAGGACCATAATCCTTTTGAGAAAGGTTTTGATCCCCCAGAGACATATTTTCGCAAATATAAGGGGGCGTTACTCTTTTTTCGTAAACGATGACAATGTTCCCTACTACTTGGATCTGGCAGATAACCTGAACAGTATCCTTGATACCGTGAACACCTATCGAGATCTCGTAAACAGCTCAATGGAGACCTATTACTCCATCCTTTCTGGTCGTACCAGTGAAATTATAACCATACTTACTATTATCAGCATCATCATGATGCCCCTAACAGTTATCACCGGTTTTTTTGGTATGAATGTCGATTTTCCCGGACGCGAACACCCGTCTATGGTGTGGTATATACTGTTGGGGATGTTTTGCCTATCACTAAGCATGCTAGGCTTTTTCAGGTATAGAAAATGGGTATAGAAATATTAAGTCCCGTTCAAAATGATATTTTGAACGGGACTTATTTTTCTAAATAGAGAATGGATGCAATGAGAATTGAATATATAATTTACAAATTAAATCGGGTAATAAGTTGGTTTAGTTTTTCAGCATTTTCTGCCAATTTTGCTGCCGCCTCAGCGACTTGTACTACTGAACTGCTGGTTTCTTCTGTCCCTTTCGCAATTTCCTGCGCACCACTGGCACTTTCAGCCATATTGATGGCAACTGATTCTATGGCCTTGCCTACTTCATTTACTGCAATAAGTACCTGATTGCTCATCCCGGTTATCTTAGTTGTAGTTTGTTGGAATGCTTTGGCGTCTTTAGTGTATATGCCCATGACTGCGACAAAAGTCTCGTAGTCTTCCATAACCGCACTATTCATATATTGCAGGATATTATTAGCATTATCTATTAAGTTTATGATCGACCGCTGTACCTCATCAGTCACTTTTTTAATATCCCCCACTGTAGATGCTGATTGTTCAGCTAATTTACGGACTTCTTCCGCCACAACTGCAAACCCTTTTCCTTGTTCACCAGCACGAGCGGCTTCGATTGCAGCATTTAGTGCTAATAGGTTAGTCTGCGAAGCAATGGCGGCTATTGAATCAGCCAAATCGGATACTTCATTAACTATCTTAGCTTCGTCGATTGCTTGAGTCATTTTCGCTTTTATATCTTCAAGTATCTCAGCCCCGGCTTGCTTTTTAGTGGTAGCATCTCTCTGTATTCTGCTGGCTCTATCCTCAATCTTACCCGCTATTACATTACTGGCTTGTGCTTCGCTGACCATCTGACTAAGTGAGGCAGTCATTTCCTCACTGGATGCACTTATTTCTTCGGTAGATGCAGATACCGTCTCTAGCCCAGCTGAAATTTCTTCTATGGAAGCCGATACTTCTTCCATTGTGGAAGATACATTTTGTGTGGTAGCCGAAAGCTCCTGACTAGCTGCAGCAATGTCCTGAGAATTGTCAGATATTTGCCCAACTAAATCTCGCAACTGTATTATCATTCCGTCAAAAGCTTTAGCCAGTATACCTATTTCATCTTTACGTTCTAAACTGGTTTCATTTACTTTTTTGCTTAAATCTCCATCTGCAATGGCCCCTGCTAGCTTTGCTGCAGCATATAACGGAATCGATATTTGACGACCAATAAATATGCCAAATCCGATCGATAAAATGAAACCTAATAAGGTAAGCATAATAATCATTTTGCTTGCGCTTACATACTTAATATCACTATCACTTTTAATACTATCTGCAATATTTTTATTGAGCTGGATAAGCTGATCCATTAATGCCTCAACATTTTGTCTGTCTCCACGTACAGTATTGGTAAGAAATTGGATCTTTGTTTCTAGACTGGCACCACTTTGAACCAGTTGAATATACTTAGCTGATACTGCTTCATATTTGATGAATGCCGGCTTTAGCTGATCCACCAATTTTTGTTCTTCGGGGGTCATATCTCCAGCATAGAATTGGTTTAATTCTTCCTTAAGGGAGTTGAAATCCTTATTCATTTGGTCAATTGCTTCCTTTTGCATGGCTTCGGTAGTACATGTTTGCCACATATTACCTCGAATTGAAAGCAAACTAACATTTGCCTTGCCAAGCTGATCCATCGGGATTAGTCGCTCTTGATATATGGTGGTCATCCCATCATTTGTTGTCTTCATACTACTCCATCCTACGTAACCCACCAGAGCCAATAATAAACTTACTATCGTAAAGCTTATTATTAATTTGTTCATCGTTCTAATATTATTAAACCACTTCACTATATCCCCCCTTAATAAATCGCTAAACAAAAAACATCAATTTTCGGCATTAAAAACGATATTCGATATTTATTGCCAAAATACTCAATTTTTCTTCTGGTAGTTCTATTAAAGCAATAAATGTGCCAACTGGATTATTAAATTAATTAAACAGTCAAAAAGCCGTATTTTCAGCATCTAGAAAATACGGCTAATACCCAATTCAATTACCATATGTTACCACAGTCCTAAAATGCGACCCTTTCTTGAGACAAAGGGTCGCATTTTGGGACCCCCTGAAAAATCAACTTAATAATTGTTAAAAACAATAAAATTTGCTTTTCCAATTTACAAAACAGAACAGCTTTATTCAATATCCAGCAAGATATCCTCTCTGAACTTGACCCTTTTAGAAAAAACCGCACCCTGGTTCCTACGAATACTTGATGCATATGTTACGAATCAGGTTAGCCACGTCTTCTACATGATCCATGGCCATTTCAATGTGTTCATAAACCTCTCGCCATTTGATGATGGCAACAGCACTCTTTTCATTTTCAAACAGATCTGCCAGTCCATTACGGTAAAATGTATCCTGCTTGCGTTCCAGGTACCTGATCTTTTCACAAGAATCAAGTATCACATTCTTGTTTTGTTCAACCCTATTTAGCAGGTTAAAGGCTGTCTCTTGTAATAGTAAGGATTCGATCAATACAGCTACCATTTCCTTTACAATACTATTCGGTTCTCCGGCTTTATATAGTATCATCCGGTCAATGATACCAGTAATATAATCCAGAGTAGTAGATAGTGTCTGAACCAATCGCAAGGCGTCTTCTCTATCAAATGGGAGTATAAAACTGGTGTGAAGCTTTCGCACTAGAGCTTGTGTAATACGATCCCCTTCATGCTCCATGGCGGTTAAACGGGCCATTTTATTATCCAAATCGCGGTAATCATTAACCACATCATAAAGAATATCTCCGGCCCTAATTACCATACGAGCACTATCCGCAAAAAGCAAAAACAAGTCCTCATCTTTCTTACCAAACAAACCCATACCATTACCCCCTAAGATATATTATAAAAAACAGTATTTTACAACCTTTATAGAATCATTTAGACAATCTGTATTAAAGTGCTCTCAGGTAATCCGGACGCAAATAGCTACGGTCATTTTTCTTAATAATACCATTGATCAAATCCAGCATTTTGTGCTTGTCTTCCGGTAAGCGGCCTTTGATAGGTAAGTAATTTGATGCATGATTGCTCCTAAATTCTGTCCCCTTCAACTCTAAACCCTGGATAATGATTCGTAGTTCGTCCAGTACCTCAAATGGACCAGGCAATTCAAATTCTCCTTTTTCCATGCGACGGTACAGTTCTGTCCGAGGTTCCAGCATCAAAGTCAGGGCTCCAATATAATCAGGGTTTATATCGTTAAGGATCTTGGCTGTGTTAACAGCATGATCTACCGCCCTGGGCGTCCTTCCAGCCAATCCAAGAAGGATAGTGACTGATAATAGTATCCCCGCACTTCGTATCTTCAGCCCTGCTTCAACCATTTCTTCATAACTGACACCTTTTCTAATATCTACTAATAGCTGAGGATCACCTGTTTCCACCCCCAGATATGCAATAGTAATTCCAGCCGCCTTTAATGCAGTAAGCTCGCTCATATCTTTGGCCAGTATCGTGTCGGGACTAGCATAGATGCCAACGTGGTTCAAGCTGGGAAAACTCTGATATAAATCGGAGAGGATTTCCAGCAAATCGGGAGTAGACATAGCCAGCGCATCTCCATCAGCTAGAAATACTTTATTCAAATCGCCATAATAATCACGGGCCATCTTAATATCTGCTTTTACTTCCTCTAGACTTCTAACATGATATTTTTTATCCTTGTACATTGAGCAAAAAGTACATCTATTATGTGAGCATCCGACTGTACACTGCAGTATATAGCTTCTCCCTTCGCTGGGTGGTCTGAAGACATTTCCTTCATATCTCATCGTAAAACCTCCTGAATTCTATTTAGTTGGTGCCTAATGTGGAAATTAATAATTATACAATAAGTTACATCTCATAAATAATTATCTAGCATCAATTTTAGCCTCAAAAGTCAAACTAATAAAGGTGCAAGTAACAAAAAAGGAGGTTCTTCGTATGGCTAAAAGAAAAAGTATCATGTCTGATCAGCTTAAATACGAAATAGCTCGCGAACTAGGCGTGGACGGAATCGTAGCCAGTGAGGGATGGGGCGCAGTAAGTTCTCGGGATTGCGGTAATATGGTTTCCAAAGCAATCCAGATTGCGGAACAAAGCCTTGCTTCTCAGAATAGCCATAATTTTAGATAACTTCGCACCTTCGGGGGAAATTTCCCCCGAAATATTTTTCAACAATCTATCTTCTTCCATACTTATAGCCTTCTACAATATGAGAAACCCAGTATACGATCAAGAAAAACACCACTCCCAATACGCTAATATTGTAGAGACCTACTCCTATAATCATACCCAGCATAGCCGTTATCCACAGGGATGCGGCGCTGGATACCCCGGCTACTTGATGATCTTCAGTAACCCAAATCAAGCCAGTACCCAAAAAACCTAGTGCCGATATTACTTGGGCAGGTAACCTACCCGGATCGCCAAACCATGGTAATGCAAGACTCTGATAAAATCCAATTGATGTAATGGTAATCAGAGCTGACCCCATACATATAATCGAAAATGTTCTACTGGATAATGTTTTATTTGCGGAGGTACTAGTTAAACCTATAAATAGACCTATAATTCCCGCCAATAAAACCCGCAACAGATACTGAGTCATTGTTATAAAACCTGGTAATTAGGTGCTTCCTTGGTTATAAACACATCATGAGGATGACTCTCACTCAATCCGGCATTGCTTATCTTTACAAATTTAGTGATAGTTTTCAATTCTTCTAGATTGACCACCCCACAGTAGCCCATACCGGCTCTTAGGCCGCCTACCAATTGGAAGATTGTTTCAGAAACTGAACCTCTATAAGGAGTACGTCCCTCTATTCCTTCTGGAACCAATTTTTTTGCGTCTTCCTGGAAATATCGATCACTACTGCCTTCCGCCATAGCCCCCATAGAGCCCATACCTCTATACACCTTGTAACGCCTACCTTGCAACATGACTTCTTCACCTGGACTTTCGTCAGTTCCTGCTAAGAGATTCCCCAGCATAACCACATCAGCTCCAGCGGCTATAGCCTTGGCAATGTCACCGGAATATTTTATTCCCCCATCAGCAATAACCGGCACATTATATTTTTTCGCAGCCTCTGCGCAATCTATCACCGCAGTTATTTGCGGTACACCAATACCCGCCACTACCCTGGTAGTACATATTGAACCCGGGCCAATTCCAACTTTTATTCCATCTGCACCGGCTTTAATTAGGGCCTCTGTAGCCTCCCCAGTGGCTACGTTGCCGGCTACCAGTTCAGTGTCAGGAAATTTTTCTTTTATTAGGGCTACCATTTTAATTACGTCCTCGGAATGCCCATGAGCAGTATCAACCACTAAAACATCAACTCCGGCATCTTTCAGGGCCTGAACTCTTTCCAAGGTATTCCGAGCTATCCCCACTGCCGCCCCCACGATTAACCTGCCACCCTTATCCTTAGCTGCATGAGGATATTTTTGGGTTTTTTCGATATCTTTGATGGTTATCAGACCCATTAGATTATAATCGTCATCCACCAGAGGTAATTTCTCTATCTTATACTTGCGCAATAATTGCATGGCCTGTTCCATGGTCGTCCCTACTGGAGCAGTAACAAGCTTTTCAGTAGTCATAATATCTCTTATGGGCTGGTCAAAATCAGTTTCAAAACGCAAATCCCGGTTGGTCAATATACCTACCAGTTTTCTCCCTATCGTTATCGGCACCCCGGATATATGATAGTGCTCCATTATTCCTAAAGCATCCGTTACTTTATGGTCGGGAGATAAAAAGAACGGATCGGTAATGATTCCATGCTCGGAGCGCTTAACCCGATCTATCATTTTGGCCTGTTCTTCAATGGTCATATTCTTGTGAATAACTCCAATTCCGCCCTCACGAGCCATGGCTATCGCCATCCTGGTCTCGGTAACCGTATCCATTCCCGCACTCATAATCGGAGTTTCCAGTCTAACATTCCTGGTCAAACGAGTTGAGATATCAACATCTTTCGGCATAACATTGGAATGTCCTGGTATAAGAAGAACATCATCGAAGGTAAGACCCTCTTTGCTGAACCTATCTGTCATATTTCGGCCTCCTTGTGAAATTTAAATTATCTTATACTATTGTATCCCAATTATCAATATAAAGGCTACTGTTGTGCTAATCTCAAATGGTTGTAATACTTCCTATTTACCAAATCAGGCCTAAGGACTAAACTAAATGTAGTATTAAAAGGTATTTTTCATAATATAGTGAATTTTAATAAATAGGGGGTGGGGTTAGTGATGGATAATTTAACACTTAAAATCCTTTTAATAGAAGATGACCTTATTGATCAGATGGCTTTCAAACGAGCTGTAAAAGAACAAAACCTGCCCTACGAATACACTGTGGCCAGTTCCATATCTGAAGCTGCAAAGATACTGAATAATGAAGAATTTGATTTGGTCATAAGTGATTTTTCACTGGGTGATAGTAACCTATTTGATATTATGAATACAATACTTCAAAAAGATATACCTATTATTGTTACAACTGGAATCGGTGATGAAAGAACTGCGGTAAGAGCCATCAAAGGCGGTGTAGATGACTACATTATTAAGGATGCTGACCGTAACTACCTGAATATACTAGCAACCACCGTCGATAAGGCCATTGAAAGAAAAAGGTCTATCTTGGAGCGCAGACTAGCGGAAGTGGCCCTGCAACGAAGTGAGGAAAAATTTCGAGCCATTACTTCATCGGCACATGATGGGATAATTCTTTTGAATCAACAGGGAACTATTGCTTTCTGGAATGATGCTGCCATGCACATTTTTGGTTATTCATCCGAAGAGGTTCTAGGCAAGGAATTGCACGATTTACTGGCTACACCAGAATATTATGAGTCTTACCAGGAGGGGCTTGACATCCTAAGAACCACTGGTCACTTACGTCTTGCTGGACAAATAATTGAGATAACCGGGCGCCATAAAAGTGGTAAGGAGTTCCCTATCGAATTGACTATTACCCATTTTAAATTACAGGATGAATTATTTGTTACAGGTGTAGTCCGCGATATTACAGAGCGAAAGCAGGCGGAACAGGAACTTAATCAAGCTCGAGTAGCCGCCGAAGCCGCTGACCGTGCCAAAAGTGAATTCCTAGCCAATATCAGCCACGAAATCAGGACTCCAATGACCGGTATTATCAGTATGGCCGAGCTTCTTATAGATACCCCACTGGACCAACAGCAACAGGAATTCGCTAATACCATATTTGATGCAGGTCATCATTTGCTATTAGTTATCAATGATATTCTAGATGTTGCAAAAATTGAGTCAGGTTTCTTAAGCATAGATAATAGTATTTTTGAACTCACTCCTTTTTTACACAGTCTTAGCCGCATCGTATCTCCAGAAGCAGCCAAAAAAAATTTAACATTTGAGACTCTGATCAATCCGGACGTACCGTTCCATGTGAACTGTGATCCTCTACGATTACGCCAAATTTTGATTAATCTTACTACTAACGCTATCAAGTTTACTGATCAGGGTCACGTAACCCTACAGGTTTCGCTGGAAAAGGAAAATGAATGCGATGCAAGCATTAGGTTTGCGGTTAGTGATAGTGGTACCGGTATTTCCCCTGATAACCAAAACAAGCTGTTTCAGCCCTTCGTTCAGGTAGACACCTCCATCACCCGCAGGCATGGCGGATCCGGCCTGGGACTGGTTATCTCCAAACGACTGGCGGAGGCTATGGGCGGTGCTATCGGATTGGAAAGCACGCTTGGTCAGGGATCAACCTTCTGGTTTGTATTACCTTATACCCTTTCCACCAAAAAATTGAATGAATGCGCCGGCAAAAATGGGACTGACACTATTCTCGATAGTATACCAGTGCCGAAAACATCTCCGACATCCGGTACCAGTTCTGACGTAGTTATTGCAAAACTCATGCACCATGTTTTACTTGTTGATGATGATCCAGTTTCGGGAAGGGTAGCCCAGTATCAATTAAATAAGCTAGGTTGCTCAGTCCAATGGGTGACAAGCGGTACGGATGCAGTAAATGAGGTACTAAATAATAACTATACTCTGGTTTTTATGGATTGCCACATGCCAGGTATGGATGGTTTCCAGGCTACCCGTGCCATCCGGGAAGCAGAACTATCTATGGGGCGACGCATTCCTATCATAGCGGTAACTGCACGTGCCATGGAGGGAGATAGAGAGATCTGCCTGAAGGCAGGGATGGATGATTACATCAGCAAACCAGTGGAATTACCAAAGATGAAAATAATCTTAGACCATTGGATCATTTAAAACTATTGCTAAATGGAATATGATATTGTAGAGATTAGAAAAATAATACCATTCTTGTAGTTGGGAAGATAACTAATCAAGCTTGGATAAATAATAGGAGGTTGAAGTATGAACAAAGACGCCGATGCCGATAATGGATATACCGAAAAGAAATTACGGGTACTGATAGTGGAGGATGATGAGGTAAATCTGCTGGTAATCTCACGGCTTCTTGAGAAAAAGGGCTATATAGTTGAAACAGCCGTTAATGGACAAAAGGCCCTATCCATTCTGGGCAATGATATGTTTGATATTGTATTTATGGATATTTCGATGCCAAAAATTGACGGACTTGCGCTCACCAGGAAAATGAAACGAAATAGCCACACCCAAAATATTCCAGTAGTAGCCATGACCACTTTTGCTTCGGAGACTTTTCGCGAGAAGTTTTTGGCTGAGGGATTGAATGGGTATCTAATAAAACCCATAGATCCTGCAAAATTATATAATATAATTCTGCAGTTAACGTCTACAGATTGCGATAATATCGATTATAACGGTCTTATATCGCGGACTGGCGGTGACCGGGAATTCATAAGAGATATAGCCATTGTTTTTTGTAATACTTCCCTCGAAGCTGTGGATGAAATAAAGAAGAGTTTTGACTTACAGATAATAGCTGAGTTGGCACACAAACTGAAGGGATCAGCTGAGACTGTCGGTGCAACGACTGTAGTGGGAATAGCCCAAGAAATAAAACAAGCCACCCTGCAGGGTGATATTGAAGCTTGCCACAAAGCCTGTGATGATTTCGATAAGACCCTGAATTTATTCAAGCAAAGCTTGGCCAATTGGGGAATAATTCTGCACGGTGCCGAGAAATAAGGAGAGCAAAACTTTGCGTTATCATTTGAATGAGATCTTAGATATACCTGTACTGCAAAAACTTATGGAAAATTTCCATGATATCAGCGGGATGGTAGCGGCAATTGTTGATTTGGATGGGGCGATTCTGCTCGCTGTAGGTTGGCAGGATATTTGCACTAAATTTCACCGCGTTTGTCCGCAGACGGAGTGTAGGTGCCGGCAGAGTGATCAATATCTCAAAGAGCACTTGCATGAAAAACCTTATATAGTCTACAAATGCTTAAATGGCCTTATGGATTGTGCGGTTCCCATTATAGTGGATAACCATCATTTAGGCACTTTCTTTTCGGGACAGTTTTTGCCTGAACCGCCTAATGAGGAATTCTTTCGCCAGCAGGCGCGTAAATTCGGTTTTGACGAATCCGCCTATATTGATGCCCTCCGCCGTGTTCCCATTATTACTGAAGATAATGTGGAAGCAACAATGGCATTTTATTCGCAGTTAGCCCAAATTTTGTCCACTATGGGCTTACAGCGCATAAATCAGTTGAAGGCTGAAGAAGCAGCAGCAAGGGAAAGTGAAGAACGCCTGAACCTGATTTTAGAGAGTAGTAACAGTGGTTCTTGGGACTGGAATTTAGAAATAGGTGCATTCTGTTACAGCACAAGTTGGCATAAGATGCTAGGCTACTCCCCGAATGAGATTTCGCCAACTTTTCAAGCATGGAAAAGTCTAATTTACAACGATGATAGACCCACTGTGATAAAGCGTATTAGTGATCATATACAAGGAATCACCCCACAATATGAAGTTGAATATAGAGTTTTAACAAAATCGGGTGATTATAAATGGATTCAGGGGCGCGGTAAAGTAGTAGCCAGAGATAACAATAATCGAGCACTCCGAATGATCGGTATCGCTACCGATATTAGTAAGAGCAAGCTAGCAGAAAGCGTCTCAAAACAAGAACGCAATCTTAATGCAGCACTGTTAGATAACGCCGGAAACTTAATCATAGTCTGTAACCAAAAAGGTCAAATATTAAGGTTTAATCAATTATGCGAACAGATTACTGGGTTTAGTTTTAATGATGTGAACGGCAGTTATGTCTGGGATATGCTTGCCCCGGAGGACATGACGTATGCTAAACATTTATTTGACAAGCCCTTGATTAACTGGGATTCCCCCGGTTTAAAGCGAAAATTCGAAAACCACTTACTGACAAAGGATAGCAAACGTCAGCTTATAAGCTGGACAACTACCTTTCTTGTTGATGAGCTGGGTTCCACTAACTACGTTATTTGTTCCGGAACTGATATTACCCAGCAGCGAATAATGGAAAAACGATTGCGCGAAAGCGAAGCAGAACTGCGCATTATGTTTGAAAATGTCAACGGGGTCATTTATTCACTGTCACCTGACGGAAGATTCACTTTTGTATCTCCGGGTTGGACGGAACTACTGGGACACGAGATAGCCGAAGTGGAAAACCATTCATTTGAACTTTTTGTTCATCCCGATGATATTCACCAGTGTAGAAGCTTTATGGGAAAAATTTTCGATTCCGGAAAACCCCAAAAAGGAGTGGAATATAGGGTCAAACACCTTGATGGAACCTGGCGCTGGCACACCTCCAGTGGTGCGGCAGTCAAAGATATGGCTGGCAATCCAATTTATTATGTTGGTATTGCCACAGATATCACTGAACGTAAACAGATGGAGATAAATCTTCAGGAGTCAGAAATTAAGTTCTCCAAAGCTTTTAATAGTAACCCTGACTCAATAACAATAAGCAATATAGGAGAAGGAAATTATGTTGAAGTAAACGATGCTTTTTTACAATGCTTTGGTTATGAACATTATGAGGTCATTGGCCATTCTACCTTAGAATTAAACATCTGGTTGGTTCCCAGTGAAAGAAACCATATATTAAACCAAATCCAGGCAACTGGCAAAATTTACAACTACGAAACAAAGTTTCGTATGAAATCGGGAGAGATTCGGACTTTTCTTCTTTCAGCCGATATTATGGACTTTGGAGGCAAACCACATTTACTTAGTGTAGCCAAAGATATTACCGAACGTAAACACATTGAAGAAGCTCTCCAAGAATCTGAACGAAGGTTTCGTGAAACATTAGAAAATGTAAAGCTGGTAACCGCGATACTGGATGATAAGATTCGCATAACCTTCTGCAACGACTTTTTACTCGAGTTGTTAGGCTGGAAGCGAGAGGAGGTTATTGGCCGGGATTGGTTTGACATATTTGTTCCACCGGAAGTTCGTGAGCGGGATCGGCATATTATCAATAAGAGCCTGGAACGCAGAACTGCTCCGACCTATGGGGAAAGTGAAATTATGACTAAGTCCGGTGAGCGCAAGATTGTCTTATGGAACAACACCATATTACTCAACCCGGACAATAGCAGCGCTGGATTTGCCATTATTGGAGAAGATATTACTGAGCGTCGGGCTGCAGAAACAAGAAGCCGGGAACTTCTGCAAGAATTAGAATCAACCAACCTTGAACTCAAGGATTTTGCTTACATCGTTTCCCATGATCTAAAAGCTCCATTACGTGGTATTAGATCCCTTGCAGATTGGCTTTACGCCGATTATATTGATAAGTTTGATGAAAATGGCAAGCAACAACTGAGTATGCTAATGAACCGAGTTGACCGCATGCATAAGCTTCTGGAAGGAATACTATCATATTCAAGAATAAGCGCTAAAAAGGAACTTAGAAAGCAAGTCAACCTAAACGAAATAATAAGCGATGTTATCGAAATACTAGCTCCCCCAGATAATATTTCCATAATCATCGAAAACGAGATGCCTACCTTGGTATTGGGACAAACGCGTACTGAGCAAATATTCGAAAACCTAATCAGTAATTCTATTAAATATATGGATAAACCGCATGGTGAAATCCGGATATCCTGCGAAAACCAAGGCTCTTACTGGCTATTTAAAATTGCTGATAATGGCCCTGGCATAGATGCTAAATATTTCGATAAGATATTCACTATTTTCCAGACCCTTAAACCCCGTGATGAATTTGAAAGTACCGGTATAGGACTAACCATTGTCAAAAAGATTGTGGAGTTATATAATGGTACGGTCTGGGTTGATTCACAGCTTGGCGAAGGGACTACTTTTTATTTTACATTGCCATCATGGGCACAGTAATTGCTAGGAGGAAGAATAATGCGCAGCAAGAAACCAATTCTACTGATTGAAGATGACCAGGTTGATGCCATGACCGTAAATAGAGCTCTAAAAGACCTAATGGTATGCAACGAGTTAATCCGCAAAGAAAATGGAGAAGAGGCCCTGGAATTCTTAAGAAATGAGAACAATCTAAAACCTTGTATTATACTGCTGGATCTAAATATGCCTAGAATGAATGGTATAGAATTTCTTAATGTTGCCAAAAATGATGCACAGCTAAAAATGATTCCAGTCATTGTATTAACAACTTCGCATGAGGAATGGGATAGAATTCAAAGTTTCAATCTGGGAGCCGCTGGTTATATGGTAAAACCCGTTGATTATAAACAGTTTGTAGAAGTAGTTAGGGTCATTGACCTTTACTGGACTCTAAGCGAGCTTCCTGCTTAGAACGGAAAAAATACCACTCCCGATTTTAAATAATAATAAACCTACTGACAATCACAGCAGGTTTATTATTACATTTCTCAATGTATCATATCGAATTGTTTTTTAACCTCATATGAGTATGATCAAGGTCGACTACGATGACTTCCCTGCCGATTTTTTTGACAGCCTCCCAGGGTATCACCAGCTTCTGTCTATCCGTCCAGAAATTCAGCATATTTCCCTTGTTGGGCAATATTATAGATACAATCTTACCGGTTTCATGGTCTACCATCATATCTGATTCACCTACTGTTCCCATACGCATACCATCATAAATATTCACCATTTCCTTGCCTACCAGTTCATTCAGACGCACCTATCCATTCCCCCTAAACTCCGGTATGCCCAAAACCTCCAGCTCCCCGGTTGGTTTCATCCAATATTTCCACCTCGAAGATATCTGGCTTGACCACCCTGGCAAAAACCATCTGGGCAATCCGTTCACCTCTTGTTAATGTATACTCTTTGTCCCCCAGATTTATAACAATTAACTTAATTTCACCACGATAGTCCGAATCAATAGTGCCGGGCGTATTCAAGAGGGTCAAACCATGTTTTAAAGCCAATCCGCTCCTGGGACGAATCTGCGCTTCACAATCATCCGGCAGGGCAATGGCTATGCCCGTAGGTACCAGTACCCGTGCTCCAATCCTTATCGTTAGATCTTCCACATTTGCTGCATAAATATCTAACCCGGCTGAGCCGGAAGTCATATAATGAGGTAAGGGTAAATCAAAAGAATGAATTCGCTTAATCATTACCTTCATTATCTCTTCCCCCACCATTTCTGAAATTCCTGTTCCACAATCGGCAGGACTTCTTTATCTCCAATCGCCGCAAGGGAAAAGAGTTCCGGTTTAAAAATGTGGTGAGCCATCTCCTGTATCATATCTGGTTTTACAGCATAGACTCGTTCGATCACTTCCTCCGGACTAACTATCTCACCATACATCAGCATCGATTTTGCCAATCTAGTCATCCGGTTCATGACACTTTCCAGACCTAAAGAAATAGAGGATTTCATCAACTTCTGAGTACGGGTTATCTCCTCTGCCTTTACACCATGCTTGATAAAATTATCAATTTGTTCATAAAGAGCGGCACAGAACTGACCCACTTTATCTGGGCCAGTACCAATATATATGCTGTACAGGCCGGTATCGGAATAGCTGGAAGGGTAAGAATAGACAGAATAAGCCAGGCCCAACTCCTCCCTAAGTTTCTGGAAAAGGCGAGAACTCATACCTCCTCCCAAGATGCTATTCATAACATTCTGGGTATATCTATCTTCATCATGGTAAGATATCCCAGGAACTCCCAGGCAAATCTGCATTTGTTCTACTTCTTTGGGTTGTAAGTTGATAAATCCGGTGCCCTCAAGCGGTTTCTCTTGAACAAAGACGGGAAGATCCGCCTTTTGTGATTCCAGAGTGCGTTCTATGAACTCCCTTATTTTGGCGTTTTCCACATTGCCAGCTACGGAGATAACCATATTAGCAGGCACATAATATTTTTTATAAAACTGGAACAGCTCGTCCCGGTTCATATTAGAAATAGTATCCATTGTTCCCAGGATAGAAAATCCCATGGGATGTCCTTCCCAGAACTTACGGGCAAATACGTCATGAATCAGTTCATCAGGAGTATCCTCATACATGTTTATTTCCTCAATCACGACGTTTCGTTCCGTATCGAAATCCTTTTCAGCCATCTTAGAACAAAAAAGCATATCAAAAACAATTTCCATGGCTGTGTATATATCTTCATCCAGGGTACGGGCATAAACGCAAGTATGTTCTTTGGATGTAAAGGCATTTAACTGCCCGCCAATACTCTCAAAGCTTTCCGCTATTTCCCTAGCCGTCCTCTTTGCTGTACCCTTAAAAAGCATATGCTCTATAAAGTGACTTGCTCCCGCCAGGCTGAGTATTTCATTGCGTGATCCAACTCTGATATATACTCCTATGGCGGCGGACTTTAAATAAGGTATGTCTTCAACTACAAGTTTTGCACCATTACTAAGACTCCAACTATCAATCAATGTAAATACCTCCATATTCTTGCGAATCTTAATTTCTATTCGTCATCAATAGCATTATTCCTGTTTGTAAGTTTCATAATACCGTTTATTATTCTTTTTAGATACCACGATTGCCTAGCAATGTCTTCCCGACTGACCAAATCAATGCTTCTAAAATATCCTCCATCGACATATACGTCTATTTCTCCTAAAACCTGGCCTTTCTTTAAAGGTGCCTCCAGATTATAATTTAACCGTACTATTTTTTCAATATTAGATTTATTATTCCCCAACCAAAGCCATAAATCCTCTGCCGGGACGATGTCGGCCCAGGTTTTCTCACCACCATTAATTTTTAGATTTTTAATGGACAGTTCATGGTCAAGTAATTTTTGTTGGCTTGTATTTTTGAAGCCATAATCCATCAGCTTTATACAATCTCCCTCCCGATCGCCTGATTTCAGAACTACAGCAATTAGTCCTCTATTGGCGCGAGTGGCCGAAGCCACCAGACATTTCCCTGATGCGTCAGCAGTACCCGTTTTAATTCCGTCTGCTCCCGGATAGGCTCTTAACAAGCCATTGGTATTACGAATGGTAAGCGCTTGCTGGTATCCAGGATGTTTAAAATCGGTTTCTGCGGTAGATACCATTTCCGCTATATAGGGTTTAGAAAGGGCATTACGACCTATCAAGGCCAGATCATAAGCGGTACTGTAATGATCTGAATCAGGAAGCCCGGAAGCATTTTTAAAACGGGTCTGCATTGCCCCAATGGCATAGGCCTTTTTCGTCATTAGATAGCCAAAAAAAGCTTCATCACCGGCAACGTGTTCACCCAGCACCACAGCCGCATCATTGGAAGAGCGGATAAGAGCAACCTTTAGCAATTCCCCCACAGTCAGCTGTTGCCCGGCACGCAAGCCAATGGTATACTCTGGTGTTCGGTCGGCATATTTGCTGACTACCGCCATTTCATCAAGGCCAGCATATTCTAAAGCTAAAATGGCTGTCATCATTTTGGTAGTACTCGCCATCGGGCGCCTGGTGTTAGCATTTTGTCCCAAAATGGGCTGACCAGTCTCCCGATCAACAAGACAATAGTATGATGAGCTAAGGCGAGGCGCAGCAAGTACTGGAGCAGGAAAATACAGACATATACAAATGATAAGCAACAAAAGGATGAGTTTTTTACTATTCATCACAGTAAACCTAACTATTTGCATTATTAGGGCCAGCCGTTATCTTGTCTATCGATATCATTTTATAGTTTTGTTCCTGCAAATACTTGAGCATATCGGGAAGTGCTTTCACAGTTGGCTCAGTTGGGTGCATGAGGATAATGGCATCGTTGTGTACCTTATTGCTTACTCTTTTTACGATTGTGGCTGGATTAGGACGCTGCCAATCTATAGTATCAACACTCCACATAATATATTTATAGTTAAGACTAGTCACCGCCCTAACCAGTTGAGGATTGTATTCTCCGTAAGGAGAGGCAAAGAAGGTACTGGGCTGCCCAATTATTTTGCTGATAATATCTTCGGCCTTTTTAATTTCACTACCAACCTCACCTGATGACAACTGATTAAAATGACAATGCCGGTAACCATGATTTTGGATACTGTGCCCAGCTTGTGCCATTTGTTTGAGTAATTCAGGATTCTTCTCTGCCCACTTGCCGGTAACAAAAAAGCTTACCTGGGCGTTGCTTTTCTTAAATTCCTCTAACATAGGCGGAATAAACTCTTCGCCCCAATCCACATTAACGGTTATTGCTACCACTTTGGCACCTGTATTGCCTTGAAATATCGGTTCCTCAATATTTGAAGCAACCATCGTATTTTCCTGGCTTAAAAATGCCAGACTCAAAAATCCACAAGCTAACAGCATTATTATAGCCATAGTGAGTAAGCTTCTCCTAGAAAAAAAATATATTTTCATACAAATCATTTCTCCCCTCTTAGGGACTATCCAGGAATGAATAAGGCAGAATACTCCGAGTATTTTTCGTGCTAGACAAGGCGTCACCCTCCGGGCACTACCCCCTTCGGGGACTTCTGGTGTTCGCATCAGCTCACTATTAAGGTTGCTGGTGCTCCCTAGTGGTCGCCAATAATGTTGCAAAACGTGGTAATACTGGAGGGTATTATCGCGTTTTGATAACGAAGTATGAGCTAAGAAAAATACCTGAGTAAATGACTAGTTTATTTCTTGATAGTCCTTAACTCCACATATATACGGCCATTCTGCAAGGTAGTCTTAACTATGAGTGGGCCATCCCGATTATTTATGAATTTCAAGTCTAAATAACCAAAATTAACTGTGGCATCTCTCCCCTCGGGAACATAGTGAACGGGCTTAGTATGCGCATGTCGTTCAATGATGGGCAGCTTAGCTATCAAAGCAGCATTATATAAAGTACTGGATACCTGGCAGACACCTCCCCCGTACCCTACATCATATCCTCCGTTTAAGATAATAGGAGCAGGAAGATACCCCCTCTCTGGCGTTCTAGGCCCGGTAGCCTCATTAAACGAAAATACTTCCCCAGGCCATACCAGAGTATTGTTTATACTTTTCAGTGCTACTGAAATATTATTATATCTTTCCGCACTACCATGAAACCAGGTCTGATACCCCGCTATGGGATGCTTAGCGTTCGCAATATCTTGGCTTCGATGAAGAGGTTGGCTGGTTATAATTTCTAGTTGAACTATTTGCCCGGGTGCAGCTGCTTGGATTTGCGCTAAAGTTTTGTCCACATCGACACTGATTCCAGATTCTTCGGCAATGATACCCCCTGTGTCTTGGTCTAATCGGGGCTCAATCGGTAGTTTCTGATATCTTATGGCCATCTCTTCGACTACCCCGCGGAGTTCTCCCGGAAGTAGTCTTTCCACCTTGACATTCTCAACCGTAACTCCTTCCCGAACACCTAATAAGTCGCGTTCTATTCGATCCATCCAAGTTGTTATCAGTGTTAAACTAATAAAAAAGGACACAAGAAAAAGGGTTCGGCTATCTAATTTAATAACATGAAACCCTCTCTTTAAAAAATAATACCCACCGCCTTTTTATTTTCTTATAAAAATAATATTCGGCAGTGAGCACTACTATTCAGTTTTCTTTTCAAGCTGAAACGAAAGTTCGAGTTTGAACCCTAATAAACCAGAAATGTACCAGTTAATTTATTTCCAAACTATCACCTTAACCTTAAAGAACTGTAGCTTGGTTTGCCATTTTCAAAGCTGCCTTCCGAGAAAGGTTCACCCTACCTTGGCGGTCAACTTCGGTTACCTTGACCTCAATTTTGTCCCCAAGTTTCACAATATCCTCAACTTTGTTTACTCTTGCTTCATCAAGCTGGGATATATGCACCAGTCCCTCTTTACCGCTGGAACCCATAACCCCAGGAATAATCTCAACAAAAGCTCCGAAGTCCATTATTCGTTTAACTGTTCCCATATAAATCTTACCCACCTCAACCTCAGCAAGAATGGATTCAATCAGGAAACGGGCTTTCTTGGCACCTTCATCATCGGTGGCAATAATAAACAGGCTGCCGTCATCCTCAATGTCAATTTTACAGCCGCTCTCCGCCACTATCTTGTGAATGGTTTTTCCACCTGGGCCAATGATTTCCCTAATTTTGTCGGGGTGGATCTGCATTCTAATCATCTGGGGCGCATATGGAGATAGTTCAACATTAGGCTTATCAATCGCCGCCATCATTCTCTCCATAATAAACATTCTTCCCTCACGGGCCTTTGTTAACGCGCTCTCAACTATTTCACGGTTTACACCGCTAATCTTTATATCCATCTGTAGGGCCGTAACACCCTGGGCTGTACCAGCTAACTTGAAGTCCATATCCCCTAGCGCATCTTCTATCCCCTGAATATCACTCAAGATAGCAAATTTATCTTCACCCTTAACCAATCCCATAGCAATACCAGAAACCGGAGTCTTGATAGGAACGCCAGCATGCATCAGGGACAAACTACTACCACAAACACTACCCATAGAACTGGATCCATTGGATTCCAACACTTCTGAAACAACTCTAATAGTATATGGGAATTCATCAAGTGATGGAAGAACTGCCAACAAAGCCCTTTCAGCTAAGGCTCCATGTCCTATATCTCTTCTGCTCGGTCCGCGCATGGGCTTGGTCTCGCCCACACTGTAGGGCGGGAAATTATAGTGATGAATATATCTTTTGGATTCAGCAATTCCCAGTCCATCTAAGAGCTGATTCTCGCGAATAGGCCCTAAGGTAGTAACTGATAATACTTGAGTCTGCCCCCGAGTGAACAAGGCTGAACCATGGGGTCTGGGTAGGAAACCCACTTCGCAGGTAACCTTTCTGATTTCATCCAATTTTCTTCCATCTACTCGGTCGCCTTCATCCAAGATCATTTTTCTTACAATTTCTTTAAGCAGCTTGTCCACTATACCTGCTATAGCTTTTACCTGATCAGGGTAAATCTCCTTGAAATGCTCCATGATAGTTCCACGAGCTTCATCCATGTGGATTTCACGCGACATTTTATCAGGATCTTTAACTGCTTCTTCTAAAGGGGCTGCGGCAAATTCTCTAACTGAGCTGATCATCTGCTCATCTACAGCTACAGTAGCTACTTCCAGCTTCACTTGTCCCAGTTCAGTTACTATTGGTTCCAGGAAAGCATTAATCCGCTTGATTTCATCATGAGCAAAGAATATTGCATCCAGGATAGTCTGTTCTGGAACTTCATTAGCATGGCCCTCAACCATCATTATGGCTTCCTTAGTCCCTGCTACTACCAGGTGCAAATCACTCTGGTGGTGCTGTTCTACGGTCGGGTTTATGATCAGTTGTCCGTCTACCAGACCAACGATGACTGCTGCCACCGGTCCAGCAAAAGGTATATTGGAAACACCTAAGGCTACTGCAGCACCAATTATTGCAGTAATATCAGGTGAATTGTCTTTGTCTACTGATAAGATGGTAGCCACCACCTGCAGGTCATTTTTATAACCCTTGGGGAATAGCGGTCTAATAGGACGATCTATCTGGCGAGCCGAAAGTGTAGCATTTTCTGTAGCTCTACCTTCTCTTTTAATAAATCCACCCGGAATCTTTCCTACTGCATATTGCTTTTCTTCATATTCAACAGTTAGTGGGAAAAAATCCAGACCTTCCCGAGGACTAGATGCTGTAGCAGTAACTAATACAACCGTATCTCCATATCTCACTAAAGCGGAACCATTGGCCTGTTTTGCTACCTGTCCGACTTCTACCACTAGAGGCCTTCCAGCAATATCTATTTGGTATTTGTGAACGATTTGAAACTCCTCCTTTCGCTATATACGGGATTGTAAGGGGATAAATTGGTAATTTACTCCGGTCTTTTTCGCGTTATACTTCGTTATCAAAGCTTGTCATACGTTTAGTATGACCGCACTTTGCAACATTATTGGCGACCGCCAGGTGGCACCAGTAGTACCCGAAGGGTGACGCCTTGTCTAACACGAAACATACTCGGAGTATTCTTCCCACTTTATTCCCTAACAGTCCCTAAAGTTAAAGAGCGGCATTCCGCTCTTTACCTGCGTAGACCTAATCGAGTAACAATGACGCGATAACGGTCAAAATTATTGTTCTTCAGATAATCCAAAAGTGACCGCCTTTGTCCAACCATTTTTAAAAGGCCTCTTCTAGAATGATGGTCTTTTTTGTTTGCTTTAAGATGTTCATTTAAATAGTTTATTCTATCAGTAAGAATAGCTATTTGCACCTCGGGAGAACCAGTGTCATTCTCATGTACCTGATAAGCCTTAATTATTTCTTGCTTTTTTTCCAAAGACAGAGCCAAGCTTTTCACCTCCTCACTTTATAAACGCCACTGACCAAGACTGGTGTCGGTGAAATCGCCAACCCTAGCCGGTGGTTCCCGGACTTATTACTGCCTGGCTATCACAGCATTCATCCAATTACCTATATTTATGTTTTAAAACCAGGTCAAAGACCTTGCCGCTCTTTGCTGTCTATTCCCCTACAACAGAGTTATTTTAACATAGTGCTAATGAAAAGTAAACTTGGAGCCTTCCTTATAAATCCCCATCATAAGCCCTGCAAATCTCCTCTGCTCTATCACGATCCCTAGCAATTTGGGAGACCAGTTCCTCTAGAGATTGAAAACGCTGTTCTTCTCTCAGCTTTTCCAAGAAAGACAAGCGTATATTTTGTCCATATATATCTCCTGTAAAATCTATCAGATGAGCTTCAATTGAAAGAGGGTATTCTTGATGAAAGGTGGGTTTGCTGCCTATATTGACCACGCCGTGATAGACCTTGCTGCCTATCCAGGCATGAGCCGCATAAACGCCCTTGCCGGGAATATTGTACATAGTTTCCACCCCTACATTAGCAGTAGGAAACCCAATTTGGGCACCTCGATGTTCGCCCTCAACTACCACTCCTTCAATAACCGGATGATAGCCCAACATGTTATAAGCAGTAAGAATGTCGCCAACTTCCAGTGCTTTTCTTACCAGACTGCTCGAAATCGGCTCTCCCTCATAGGTGACTGGAGCTATTATGTTTACCCCGAAACCCAGTTTATCTCCTAGTTGCTTCAGATAATCTGGCGTTCCAGCTCCCCGATGTCCAAATGTGTAGTTAAACCCTATAAATACTTCGCTTATTTGCAGTACGCCTATTAATATTTTTTCCACAAATTGCTCTGGCGACCAAGCAGCAATTTCGCTGGTAAAAGGATTATAGATAAGTAGATCCAGCCCTATTTTTTCTAACAAATCAGCTTTTCCCTGGGGTGTTTGTAACAAGCGGGGTGCCCGTTCAGGCATTAGTACTTGGGCTGGGTGAGGTTCAAATATAAATGCTAAGGCCTGACCACCATTAACCTTAGCCTTCCTGATCAAAGCTTGAATTAAACTCTGGTGCCCCTTATGTACGCCGTCAAAATTACCAAGAGCAAGATAAATCGGCTTGCTTTTATCATGAAAATTTTCTATCCCCATTACTGTTTGCATTACGGAAACTCCTTGTAAATATTATTTGAATACTTTGATAGGCTGTAAAAGACGACGATTTTCGTCCACCGAGCATTGTGCAATAGAAACCAACCTGCCCTGTGGGTCATAAACTCTGACAATTCCTGGAGGGATTTTTTCATCCATTGTGATGCGGTTGCCATTTAATACTTTATCTAAATCCTCTGAATTAACCTCAATCTTCCCTAAATGCATAAGAGGAAAGTCTACAGCTTTAATCAAGTCGGAGAGACAAGCGATATGCTGATTGATTTCCTCTAAGGAATAGGAATTTTCGATAGCGAACATACCTGCTCGGCTACGGGTCAATTCCGACAGGTAGGCTCCGGTTCCAAGTTCTGCACCAATGTCATGACAAAGGGTCCTAATATATGTACCTTTTGAACATCCCACTTCCAGATTAATCAGGGGTCTGCCTTCAGTATCGATATCCGTAGACAACAAATTTATATATTCAATAACAATCTCCCTAGATTCTCTTTCCACCGTGATTCCCTGACGAGCCAATTCGTACAGCCTAGCTCCATTATGATGTATGGCCGAATACATAGGTGGTATTTGGCGAATATTACCCGTATATTTGTTCAGAATGTCCGGCAAATGACCCGCATTAAAATTTATATTTCCGCTATAAACAATATTTCCCCAGGCATCCTGCGTATCGGATACACCTCCTAGGGTCATCGCAGCAAAGTATACCTTGTTTTTTTCACTAACATACTCGATGACTCGAGTAGCATAACCAATCGCTACCGGCAGGACTCCTAATGCCATCGGATCTAAAGTCCCCAGATGCCCCAATTTAGTCTTAGGAAACACTTTCTTCAGCTTTTTGATTACATCAAAGGAGGTCATGCCTGCGGCTTTATTAACATTGATAAACCCATCCACCTAACCGACCACACCCTCCACGGTTAAAATCACTTGCCTCTCTGCATCATCGATGCTTCCTTCCTGTTTTGCCCCCGCTGCTCTCTGATGACCACCACCGCCGAATATCGCCGCTAGAGCAGACACGTCCACATCTCCCTTGGAACGAAAACCTATTTTAATAAGTCCTGGGCTTATCTCTCTGAATAGGAGTCCCACCTCTACACCTTTTATCATCAAGGTATAATTAATAATGCCTTCCGGGCATATATCTAACGCTCCAATGGCTTTTACGTCTTCGTAATTTAATATCATCCAAGCAATTTTGCCGCTAGCATTAAAATTAATATGTTCCAATGCCAGAGATAATAGCATGATTTCAGTCCGGCTCTTTGATTCAAACAAGTTTAGCTTTACTAAATCAAGGTTTACTCCCTTATCTAGCAATTCAGCCGCAGATCTGAATGTTGCGCTGCTAGTGCTATTATGCAGAAACCCACCGGTATCCTGAACTACACCAACATATAGAGCGTTAGCAATATCGGGAGTAATGTCAATCTCCAAGTGCTTCAGAAGATCCAGTACTAGTTCTGCGGTAGATGATGACTTATCATCAACATAATTTAAGTCGCCAAATAAAGTATTACTCTGGTGGTGATCTATATTGATTGTAAATACCCTCTCTTCCAGGATATTGACCACCTGTTCACCAGTACGCTCCTCATCAGAGCAGTCCAAAAATATAACATTTCTTAGCGTTTCTTTCAATTGCTCAGGGCGAAGCACCGCATCACTGCCCACCAAATAACGATATATAGCTGGCACCGCATCCTGCAAAAGAATCTTCACGTTCTTTCCCATAGCCAAAAGCCCTAAATACAGGGCCATTAACGAGCCAATACAATCTCCATCTGGAATGGCATGTCCTACCAGCAAGTAATCGTCTCTTTTTTTTATTTCTCGGGCGATTTTATCAAAGCTCTTCATCACCCAGTTCCTTATCCCCCTTAGTTTCCTTGAGCCCTTCCAGTAATGAAGAAATCTTCATCCCATGTTCTATGGATTTATCCAGACGAAATTCCAAGTCGGGGGCATGCCTAATCTGGATACCCTGTGCCAGTCCTGACCTGATATATCCCCGAGCTTTTTGCAATGCTTGCATGGTTTCAGCTTGTTTTTCATCACTACCCAAGATACTGATATAGACCCGAGCATGACTAATATCCTGGGCTACATCCACTCGTGTGACTGAAACCGATGTAAAATCAATACGGGGGTCTTTTATATCTTCCTGTATTATGGTCGACAAAACTCTTTTTATCTCTACGGCCATTCTTTCCTGCCTACGTTTTCCCATTCTAACACCCCATTCAGTGGACTATTTACTGTTCTTCCATTATTTCTGCATTGAAGCAGCCATTATCAGAATAGGTTATAAAAAGTCCAGTGATCGATATTTTAAAGTTTTCGTGCAATTTCTTCCATAGTATAGGCTTCGATAATGTCGCCCTCTCTAATATCGTTAAAGTCTTTGATGCCAATCCCGCATTCATAACCCTCAACGACTTCCTTAGCGTCATCTTTAAAACGCCTCAAAGATGAAAGTTTCCCCTCATAAACTATGACTGAATCCCTCAATACCCTCATGCTAGCATTTCTTTGTAGCTTGCCGTCAATTACATAAGAACCACCAATAGTTCCGGCATTAGGCGTTTTGAAGGTAGCCCTAACCTCTGCACGCCCCAGATATTTCTCGCGGTACTCAGGATCAAGAAGCCCTTCCATAGCTTTCTTCACAGCATCAATAGCCTCATATATTACCCGGTACAGACGAACATCTATGTTCTCCTCTTCGGCATATTTCCTGGCTTTCACATCAGGTCGAACATTGAATCCAATAATAATCGCATTGGATGCCGAAGCCAACATCACATCGGTTTCGGTAATGGCTCCTACTGCTGAATGAATAACATTCACCTTGACCTCACCGGTACTTAGCCTGAGCAATGATTGCGCCAAGGCTTCAATCGAACCCTGAACATCGCCCTTTATTATCAGGTTCAATTCTTTCATTCCCGTTGCCATTTGCTTGTAGAAATCATCCAGCGAAATCTTACTGTTACGCTTTTGATCTTCTAGCTTCTTCTCACTCAATCTCAGACTGGCTATCTCCTTGGCTATCTTTTCGTCACATACCTGAACTTTTTCTCCTACTTCGGGAACATCGGACCAACCAGTAATTTCTACCGGCATGGAGGGCAAGGCCATATCAACCTTACGTCCTCGGTAATCAGTCATAGCTCTTACTTTACACCAGGTAAACCCACATATTATGGAGTCCCCTACCTTTAAAGTACCCTTCTGAACTAGTAAAGTGGCTACCGCGCCGCGCCCTTTATCGAGTTCGCCTTCTATCACGACGCCTTCGGCGGGTCGGTCTGGATTAGCCTTTATTTCATGCATTTCAGCCACCAACAGTACCCTCTCCAAAAGGTTATCAATACCCATACCAGTTTTCGCAGATACCGGTACAAACATGGTGTCGCCGCCCCACTCTTCAGCCACTATATTGTATTCAGTCAGCTGTTGCATTACCTTGTCTGGATTAACATCGGGCTTATCCATTTTATTCAAAGCCACTACAAAGGGAACTTTAGCAGCTTTGATGTGATTGATCGCTTCTATGGTCTGAGGCATAACCCCGTCATCAGCTGCCACCACCAGGATTACTATATCAGTAAGGTTAGCACCTCTGGCTCTCATAGCCGTAAACGCCGCATGCCCTGGAGTATCAATAAATGTTATGCGATTATCATTAACTGTTACCTGATATGCTCCAATATGCTGAGTAATCCCCCCGGCTTCTCCCGAAACCACATCTGCTTTACGAATCTTATCAAGCAATGAGGTCTTACCATGATCAACATGGCCCATTACTGTAATAATGGGAGAACGGGGCAAGAGGCTTTCCTTGCTGTCAACGATTTCTTCCAGTATTTTTTGTTCTTCGAGGATTTCACGTTCAACCGCCACGTCATAAAGGCTGGCAATAATCTCTACAGTATCATAATCAATCTCCTGATTGATAGTTGCCATTATACCAAGTTCCATTAACTTTTTAACGATTTCAGCTGAACCTTTAGCAAGCCTATCTGCTAATTCTCTTACCTGGAGGGAATCACCTACAGTAATTAAATCAGGCGTTACTAAAATTGCTTCCTCTTTTTTCTTTTTATGTTTACCCTTCTTCTGGGGTCGGCTGTAATCTTTAGTAAACTGGGGTTTAGGGGGAACCGCTTTCTTGGGCGGTTTACCCTGAGTATTGGCAAACCCGGGCTTTTTATTTGGTCCGAATCCGGGATTACTGGTGGGGGTTGAAGCTGCTGGCCTGGGGCCAGTTCCTGGTCTAGGGGCACCCGGCCTATTATCCTGGCCACTGGTTGGCCTGGGGCCAGTTCCTGGTCTAGGAGCACCCGGCCTATTATCCTGGCCACTGGTTGGCCTGGGGCCAGTTCCTGGTCTAGGAGCACCCTGCCTATTATCCTGGCCACTGGCTGGCCTGGGGCCAGTTCCTGGTCTAGGAGCACCCTGCCTATTATCCTGGCCACTGGTTGGCCTGGGGCCAGTTCCTGGTCTAGAGGCATCCTGCCTATTATCCTGGCCGGTGGTTGGCCTGGGGCCAATTCCTGGTCTAGGAGCACCCGGCCTATTATCCTGGCCACTGGTTGGCCTGGGGCCAGTTCCTGGTCTAGGAGCACCCGGTCTATTATCCTGGCCGCTGGTTGGCCTGGGGCCAATTCCTGGTCTAGGGGCACCCTGCCGATTATCAGGACCATTTGTCGGTCTGGGACCAACTCCTGGCCTAACATCACCCTGCCGATTATCAGAGCCACTCATCGGTCTGGGCTGATTGTTTCTAACCTCATTACCACGTCTTTCGAACTCAGGAGGCTGAATTGCTTGTATACCTGATTGATCAGGTTGTGAACCCGATTGTCTACCTTGGGATATCTTTTTCGGATCTTGCCCCACCGGTCCGCTTGGGGTATTACTTCCTGGTCTTGGTTGAACCGCTCTATTTATTCCCGTATTCTGCTGCACCCTGGGAGAACTAGTGGTAGAGCCCTTCCGGGGTTCAGCACTTGGGTGCTCATCCCGAGCAACTGGCCGTCCTATTTGAGGGGCTGGTTCATTTTTTTCACCCAGCCGCTTTCTAACCCAGGAAGCCTGTGATTCTTCCATCGTACTCATGTGATTTTTTAGATCCAACCCCAACTTTTGCAGGGTATCAACCATCTCTTTGCTGGGTATCCCGAGTTCTTTCGCCAGTTCATGCACTCTTATTTTGGCCATTCAACCACCCCCATAGTTTTTGCCTCTTTTGCAGCTGCCTCTACTGCTTTCAGAATAGCACTAGCCATACCCGAATCGTTTATGGTAACGGCTACTCGATAGGCTTTACCAATACTGGCACCTATTTCATATTTATCCCCTAGCACCAGCCAGGGAATGTGCTGTTTGGCACAACTTTTCATCAATAATTCCCTGGTATTTTCAGCTATATCTTTACTCATAAGCAAAATACAAGCCCTATGCCTTATCAGACTAGTTCTGGCCGCCATAGCGCCCGAAGAGGTCTTTCCGGCTCGTTGGGCTATGCCTATGAGGTTATATACTCTTTTCAAATTACCACTCACCTTTTTCTATGGACTATCCTTTATCTTTAACTGTTCTCTAATGTTATTCAGTATATCTAGAGCTATCTCGTGCTGAAGTGCTTTTTGCAGCCGCTTACCCTTTAGCGCTAGATTGAAACATTCCTGGTCAGGACAAAGGTATGCTCCCCGCCCAGACTTTTTACCCGTGGAATCAATTTCCACCAAGCCTTCAGGGGTTCTGACCACCCTTATTAATTCCTTCTTATTCTTCATTTCCCTGCAACCCACGCACATTCGCTGCGGCAGTTTGCGCGCTTTAATCATCGGGTTCATTCTCCTCTTCAGCTTGGCTTTCACTTTTAATATCTATTTTCCAGCCAGTAAGTTTGGCAGCTAAGCGGGCATTTTGCCCTTCTTTGCCAATTGCTAAGGAGAGTTGATAATCAGGTACAACCACCCGGGCTTTTTTCCCCTCTCCATCTATCCAAACTGACAATACCTTGGAAGGACTTAGGGCATTCGCTATAAATTTATCAGGGTCTCTATGGTACTTGATAATATCGATTTTTTCACCATTTAACTCAGTGACAATATTCTGTACTCTAATACCGCGGGGGCCAACACAAGACCCAACGGAATCGATTTTATCATCAATAGAATGCACAGATATTTTGGAGCGTGAACCGGCTTCCCTGGCAATAGATTTAATTTCAACTAATCCTTCGTATATCTCTGGAACCTCAAGTTCAAATAGACGTTTTAAAAAATAGGGATGAGTTCGAGAAATAAATACGCTCGGACCCTTGGAGGTGTTTTTGACCTCATATATATAACCTTTAACTCTTTGCCCAACTTCATACCTTTCAGATAATATTTGATCTGAAGGCAACATAATTCCCTCGGTTCTTCCTAGGTTTACCACTACCGATTTAGATTCAATCCTTTGAATGGTTCCGGTTACTACTTCTCCTTCTCGTTCAGAAAACTCTTCATATATCAAGATCCGTTCGGCTTCCCGCAGTTTCTGTACTACTACCTGCTTAGCTGTCTGAGCGGCTATCCGGCCAAAATTCGAAGGAGTTATCTCCACATTGACCATTGTGTCCTCTTCACAGGTGGGATCAATTATTTGAGCTTCTTCCAATGATATTTCCATACAAGAATCCTTAACTTGCTGTGCAACCCGCTTCTGAGCATAAACTTGCACCTCGCCGGTCATTTTGTTCAATTCCACACTTACGTTCTGAGTGGTACCGAAATTTTTTTTGTAAGCTGTATTTAAAGCTGACTTAATTGCTTCAATTAACGCTTCCTGTGGAATTCCCCGTTCCTTTTCCAATTCCTTCAATGCCTGCATGAGTTCATTGGACATCATTCTTCCTCCTTATATATCTGGATGGAGCCGTACGATCGATATAGCATCTCGGGATATTTGCATCAGATTACCCTCGATTTCGATGCTTAATATATCTTGGTTAGTATTAGCTAGAATACCGACAAACTTTTTCTGCCCTTCTACAAGCTGGGAAGTCTTTACCAATACTCTTTCACCCTGAAATCTTTCATAATCGCTATCAGTCTTTAATATCCGGTCAATACCTGGAGACGATACTTCTAGATAATCGTAATAAAGGTTACTCTCTGTATCTATGTATTCTTTAACGGCTCTGGTAGCCCTCGCACAGATACCCACATCTACACCTTCTAGAGTGTCAATATAGATTCTTATAACCTGCCCATCCGGTTCCTTTTTGTATTCGATCTCATATAAATCTATTCCCTTTTCCTGAAGTTTGCTAGCAATTAAAGACCTAATCTCCGAATTTATCGATCCTATGGCCATTTTCCTGCCACCCCCGTTATTAATGAGGCTTCCAAGCTACATTACAATAGAAAGAGTGGGCAGTTACCCACTCTTTCTAATACAGTATTAGCAAGATACATTAGAAGTATAACACATTGACATTTAATTATTCAAGTGAACATACAGTAAGGGATCACGAAATCAGGCAAAAAGACTAATCTGAGTTTTCTCGGGTAAGCCGGGAAAACAATTTTCTTTTCTTAAAATATCCATTGCGCTTTTATTCAGGCGGGTTCTTCCTTGAAATTCTTCGATAGATATATACTCTCCATTATCCCGGCTGTCCATAATACCTTGAGCAGCAGCCGCTCCAACATTAGGCAAAGAAGCAAAGGGTAAAATTAGCCCTTTACCTGCTACAACAAATTTATGGGCATATGATTTATAAATGTCTACTGGATAAAAGTGAAATCCCCGAACATACATTTCCATAGCCAGTTCCAATATGGTCAACAGTTTTTTGTCTTTTTGCGGCGCATTTTGCCCCATCCCTTCAATCTCCTTGATTCGCTCCCGCACCAAATCATATCCTCCCAATACTGTTTCCGCCTCAAAATCTTCAGCCCTAATACCAAAAAAACTGGCATAAAACTCCAGCGGATAGTAGACTTTGAACCAGGCAATACGGAATGCCATAGTTACATATGCCACAGCATGGGCTTTCGGAAACATATACTTTATCTTTTGGCACGAATTTATATACCAGGGTGGTATATGGCATTTCTCCATTTCAGCCACCTCGGGAAGTTTCAAGCCTTTTCCCTTGCGAACCTTTTCCATGATTTCAAAAGCCTTATTCTTATCCATATCTTTATAAATCAAATAGGTCATTATATCGTCGCGAGTACATATTACTTCATTCAAGGTGGCCAATTTATCAGATATCAGGCTCTGGGCATTATTGAGCCATACATCAGTCCCGTGAGAGAGCCCGCTTATCCTAACTAGTTCCGAAAAAGTTGTAGGTCGGGTAACTTCCAGCATCTGCCGGACAAAACGCGTTCCAAATTCCGGTATTCCATAAGTGCCGACACTGGAATCGATATCCTCAGCCTTGACCCCCAATGGTTCAACCCCGGAAAATAGTCTCATGGTCTCCTTTTCCGAAAGGCTTATAGAGGATGCCTTAATACCAGTCAAATCCTCTAGTTCCTTAATAACTGTGGGATCATCATGCCCTAGTATATCTAGCTTAACCAGCTGATCCCCTATAGCATGATATTCAAAATGGGTAGTGATAACCCCGGATCCCTTGTTATCAGCCGGGTGCTGCAGAGGGGTAAAATCTAAAATATCTTTGTCCTTGGGAACAACAATCAATCCACCCGGGTGCTGGCCGGTGGTTCTTCTTACCCCGGTAATACCTTGGGAAAGACGAGCCATTTCTGAGGCTTTTAGATCCACTCCCAGTCCCTCGGCATATTTCTTTACAAAGCCAAAAGCAGTCTTGTCAGCAATAGTCGATATGGTTCCTGCTCGGAAAACATTGTGGCTGCCAAACAGTTCCTCTACATATTGATGTGCCCGGCTTTGATAATCACCGGAGAAATTCAGGTCGATATCCGGTACCTTATCTCCTTCGAAGCCTAAAAATGTCTCAAAGGGTATATCGAAACCATTCTTATGTAATTCTTCACTGCATGAGGGGCATACTTTGTCATCTAAATCGGCTCCGCAACCCACCGAATTATCCATGATAAATTCGCAATAAAAGCAGTTAGGGCATATATAATGAGGTGGCAAAGCATTTACTTCGGTTATACCGGTGAAAAATGCCACCAAGGAAGAACCTACTGAACCCCTGGAACCAACTAAGTAGCCGTCTTCATTGGATTTCCTTACCAGTTTATGGGCAATTAAATACAATACCGAAAAGCCATATTTATTGATTGAAGCTAATTCCCTTTTCACTCTTTCTTCCACAATTTCAGGTAACTGGCGCCCATAAATTGAATGAGCCTTTTCCCATGTTAATTCATTAATTTCTTGTTCGGCAGTTTCAATTTGAGGCGGATAAAATCCATCGGGAACAGGTTTAATTGGTTCAATAAGGCTAGATACAATGGCAGGATCTGCTATTACTACCCGTCTAGCCTCAGCTTCACCCAAATAGGAAAATTCCTCTAACATTTCACCTGTAGTTCTAAAATATAAGGGCAGTTTCTCGCCAGCATCTTCATAATCCTGGCCTGCCTTAATAATGGTGCGAAATTTTTCATGATGGGGTTCCACAAAGTGAACATCTCCGGTAGCAACTACCGGTTTATTCATTTTTCGCCCTAGCTCAACTATACGCCTATTTATATCTGCCAATGCCGCTTCTGATTCCACCAAGCCTTTTCTGATCAGAAAAGCATTATTAGCCCGGGGCTGAATTTCTAAATAGTCATAAAAAGATGCTATCGAGGTCAATTCATCATCACCCGCACCTCTCAGCAAAGCATGGAATAGTTCACCCGCTTCACATGCTGTCCCTAAGAGCAATCCCTCCCGATATTTAAGCAGTTCCTGGCGAGGCATTCTGGGTTGACGGTAAAATTGATCCAGGTAGCTTATACTTATAAGTTTATAAAGATTCTTTAGCCCCACCAGGTTACGAGCCAGCAAAATTATATGGTAAGGCCGCTCCTTTTTATCTTCCTCTACCAGATATCCTTCGACTCCATATATTATCTTGATACGATTTTCACTTTTTTTATTGTGCTCTTCGGCTGCAGCGTAGGCTACGGGGAACGACTGAATACAGCCGTGATCTGTTATCGCAATAGCAGGGTGTCCCCATAGAGCAGCCTTATGGATTAAGTCCTTCACCTCAGCCAACCCATCCATAGCACTCATCTTGGTGTGGGCATGTAACTCGATCCTTTTATCTTCGTTATCGTCGTTGCGGCAAACTATCTCCTGTTGCTTATATTGATCCATAAATAGAGCAATTTCCTTCATACGGCTATCAAAACGAATACTGCCTTTTACCCTTATCCTGTCTCCAACCTTTATTCTGTCATTCTCACTTTTATCCAAAAAGGCCTTTATCACAATAGTATCGTTGAAATCCGTAAGATAATAACTCACTACTAAGCGGCCATCTTTTAAAACGTTGATTTCCTTATGCCAGATTTCTCCTTCAGTTACAGCTGTCTTCATACCTTCTTCTAGTTCGGCAACCGGTAATGGTTTCGTGTGTATAGCTTGTTCCAGTTTTTTTCCTTCCCTGGAATTGAAACCTCTCTTTCCTGAAAGGACAAGATCCTTTCCGGGTTCAATTACATCGAGTTGACGATTGGTAAGCCAGTTTTCCATTTCATGCTTAGATTGGCCTTTACCTTGATATAAAACTCTCACCAGAATCTGAATGGAATACTCCTGCCAGAACCAGTCCGCTAACCTAGGGCAGGTTTCACTGGCTATTATCTCATTATAAAGAGCCTCATCACTGCAAATAATATCTATCCGAGTATTATCGATCTTCCATCTGACCAATGGCAATTCCAGCATAAACTTGCCCGCCAAAAACAAACAGGATGATAAATCATCCCTCCTGGCATCCAGTATGCGTCGCACGCTCCCGGACGCATCCTTAAGTACAATATTTAGTTCTATATGGTCCAGGTAATCGTGGCAAATACTTAACTGCTGGATCGTATTTCTAATAACCAACCCCGGAATGGGTTGCGGTACCAGAAGATAAAGCTTCCAGCTTCTCTTAGCCTTGAATACCTCAACTTTCTCAATAAGGGTACCATCCCACTCCTTAGTAAGCTGTACGTCAATTTTGTCATTAATAAAAGCCTGGAAATGCAGAGTCATTGATAATTCCTCCTAATTTAACCTATCTATGCTCTGTAAGCCCTTGACTACTGCTAACTCTTCAACAACTTGTTCAATGGATCGTTCCGAAGGCAGCTCCAATAATAACTCTATTTCCAAAAGGTTGTCGCTTTCCTGGCGGTTTAGACTAATATTTTTAATTAAAACTCCCTGTTCCCCTAGAATAGAACCGATATTTCCCACCTGACCAGGCCCATCTGTTACGACCATTAACAGGCCTTTATATACACGCATACCCTTAAAATGCTGTTCAAATTTCGCAAAATAGATTAATACAAACAAAATCAGCATGGTAGTAACGATAGCCGGCAGGTACATGCCCGCTCCAACTGCCAGCCCGATGCAGGCTACCCCCCAAAGACCGGCAGCTGTAGTCAGACCACTTACCGTAGGGCCTTCTTTCATGATAGTACCAGCTCCCAGAAAACCAATCCCGCTTATAACCTGAGCAGCAATACGACCTGGATCAGCATTGACGGACCGGTAAAACTGGAAATACATGTCCAAAGAAACTAACATAGCCAAGGTCGAACCTACACAAACCAGGGTATAAGTTCGAAAACCAGCCGGACGACTCAGGCTCTCCCGTTCCAATCCTATGAGCCCACCAAGTATGCATGCTAGGGTAAGCTTAAATATAATTTCATAATTCGACATGTTAACCCACCCTCAAAATATTTTAGAAGTCCTGTAAACCTATCTAATAGTACAATGTGTCGCAGTTAATGGATACTGCGACATAAGAGTTGTCATTCTGAACGAAGTGAAGAATCTTCCCCACGCTTAGGGGAAAGATCCTTCGCTGATCCTCA
>PHAA01000026.1:88392-117377 GCA_002840245.1 Firmicutes bacterium HGW-Firmicutes-15 | reverse complement strand
CGGTATGTGTTTTGTTGTGGTGACTTAATTATACCATTGGCGGGTATGCTTTTTGTGCTTTAACAGGACTTTTTCAGTGGTCTCGAACCGTCCCCCTGTCTGCCCCTTCCTTTTGCTTTCAACACACGGTCAAATTACTTGGTGATAGCTTCCAGCTTTATTATGGTGTCGTTTAATTTATTGATGTTGTCGCCGTATCCAGCCCAATCCCCTGCTTTCAAACGTTCATTGGCTTGGTCGTAGTACTGACGAGCCAGTTTGGACAGTTCTTGTACTGTACTGGCCGGAGCACCTGCATTGGCTGGCGGTGTGGCTGGGTTAACCGTCGTAGTCTGCTGCTCACCACCAAAAATGGCTATCAATGCTTTGTCCAGAGTATCCTCCATAACCACTTTATTCCCGTAGGCAGCAATAATCCTTTTTAACTCAGGCATCTGACTGTTCTGGGCCTGAAGGTAGAGTGGTTCAATGTATAATATGGAATTATTAATTGGTATAACCAACAGATTCCCCCGCAAAGCACTAGATCCCTTTTGATCCCATAGAGTAAGCTGACTGGATATCAAAGTATCCTGGTTTATCCGCGATTCAATCTGCATAGGGCCATAGACAGTCTCCTGTTTCGGGAAACGGTAGACCAACTTTTTACCGTATTCTGCGCCATCCATGCGGGCACACATCCAGGCTATCATGTTCGGTCTGCCGTTGGGAGTATAGGGCAGCATGAGAATATATTCGGCTTCTTTTTCACCGGGCAAACGGGTAACAATATAATATGGTTCGATCTGTTTCTCTTTGCCTCCTACCAATTCTCCAGGTACAACCCAGTTATCCTCTTTATTGTAAAATACCCCTGGGTCGCTCATGTGGTAACTGCGGTAAATTTCAGCCTGTATTGCAAATAAATCTACCGGATACCTGATGTGCGATTTGAGTCCAATCGGCATATCTGCCAGGGGCTTGAATAGACTGGGAAATATTTTTTGATAGGTCTGAATAATTGGATCAGCAGCATCCGAGATGTAAAAACTCATCTCGCCGGTATATGCATCACAAACAACTTTAACCGCATTGCGTATATAATTGTTGCCTGCAGGGTCGAAAGGCTGAGAATAAGGGTATTTAGTAGATGTCGTGTAAGCATCCAGCATCCAGTACAATTTACCATCAGTATTAACAACTATATAAGGATCACCATCATAGCTCAAATAAGGAGCTACCTTTTTAATCCGATCGACCAGATTGCGGTTTAGAAGCACCTGGCTGGTATTGCTAATATCGGAAGAAAGAATCATCTTGTAGTCTTTCAAAACCCAGCTTAACAGCAAACGTCGCGGCCATGATTTTATTTCTATGCCGTTGTTACCCTGGTATTGGGTGTAGACGTTTTCAGCTCCCATCGGATAGTCAAATTCTTTTTGTACAGTGTTAACCATAATATAGGTATTGGTCTTTTCGCCAAAGTAAATCTCTGGTCGAGTAATTTTAATATCCGTGCTAAATTGGGGAGGAATATCCTTAATAAAGAATTTGGGTAAACCTTCCTGCGCTATCTCAGTTACGGGACTCATTACTACACCATAGCCATGAGTATACATGAGACGTTGATTCACCCAGGTTTTAGCTTGAGCAGGCAGGTTGTTTTGTTCGATTTCGCGAGCAGAAAGCATAACCTGACGGTATCTGCCATCAACTATATAGCGGTCAATATCTACATCGTTGAAGACGTAATAAGGCCGCAGTTCCTGCAAGCTTTTATACGTAGTCTGCAAGGGTTCCCAGTCCCACAGTCGAACATTATCAATCGTAGCACTATTGTTTTTAATATCTTGCATAGTTAGATTATTATCAATGTTAAATTCCTTATTATCTACTTCATCCAGCTCATAAGCCTGGCGGGTAAACTTAATCGCAGCTTCTATATACGGTTTTTCCTTATTAAATTCATTGGGCTGAACAACTAATTTTTGAATTACCGTAGGATAAACCCCACCCAAAAGAACGGCTATTACGATCCAAACCCCTATGCTGTATAGTATCCAGGTAAATCTTTTAACAAAGATATTTACCACAATCATAACTGCAACCAACAAGGCAACTATCAAAAGCACCCGGTTTGCTAAAAGACGGGCGTAGATATCGGTATAAGTTGCTCCGTAAACAATTCCGTGAGCTGAGAAAAGAACGTCATAAGTAGCCAGCTTATAACCCCAGGCTTTCAGGGCAAATATAGCCGCCACCAAAACGGCCAGATGACTTTTGGCAAAGGTAAATTGCTTCCATTCTAAAACAAAGAGTTCCGTGGTGGCATTTACCAGATAGATCATTCCCACAATTATAACTGTAAGAACCAAGACAAACATGAGGGTGCTGTAGATAAACTCATAAAAAGATAAGTTGAAAAAGTAATAACCCAGATCTCGGTTAAAAACCGGGTCATTTATTCCGAAGGAAACCCGGTGAATAAACTGCTGTACCACAATCCACTGATCCCCCAGTGAGCTGCTGACCATAAATGCACCTAGGAGACTAATGCCCATAAAGGCCCATTTGGAATTCTTACCCTTCAGAAATTGAGTCCAATTTGTTATTTCGGGATTAAGATATATTATTTTTCTGCCTTCTTCAGTCTGATCCGCTCTATCGGCCTCAGGTCTGATATTTCTTTTGGTCAACTGCAAGTTAAGCCAAAAGAATAGAAATGTGAGCACAAACATACCTGCAACCAGGGCCATTTTACTTAACAGAGTGGTCGTGAAAACGCTTTCAAATTGCAGGGATTTGAACCATAACCAATCTATGTAGTAACTGGAAAGGCTGGATATCCCGCCCAGAACCACCAGGATAACCAGTATTTTCGATAGACCGCCGTTTGATTTATTATCCATTTGTTTCCTCCTTATATATACCTGTCAACAGAGTTTCTTTCCTAAGCTCGGCGCACTGGCACTCCCTTTCCAGCGGCAGCCGCCGCAAAACTGCAAATAAGAGCTTACCCAGCTCATATCCTTCGCTGTAGTAAATTTCGGCCAGTTCCTGGTGTTGCCATGGACTAACGATTCCTTCCGCATAATTAACCACCAGATAAACTCCGGCATAGCAGGCTCCGATCTCACGGGCCAGGTAAACCTCGGGACAAAGGCTCTGTCCAACGACATCTGCCCCTGCCATCTTGAACAGGTTGATTTCAGCCGGGCTTTCAAAATGGCGTCCATCCGTATTTACATAAATACTGCGATCAAACACTCTTCCCTGCCATTGTTCTTCTCCCAGACTGAATATTATTTTTCTCATACTGGGGCACATTGAATCCCGCATAATGAGTAAGTGCCTATCTCCTAATCCTACATCTTTGCGGACCGAAAAGTCCATATAATCATGGGGTATTACCAGATCTCGCGGTCTGAGCAGGTGATTCACCGCACCTACGCCGCCTTCAACCAAAACCTTTTTTACACCCGCTTCTTTTAATACCCAGAATACCTGCCGGGATGCGTCGGCCCGGCTGACCCCGCTTCTCCATCCATGCATCCGGCAGCTTAAGACCTTTTTGTCACCATCATCCGTTTTTAGCAGCATGAATTTAAATTCCGGGCTGGAGCCAAAGGGGGTAGGAAAAACCAGGCCCGTTTCCATCATCTTAACATAATCCAGATTAAGCTCTTCTGGCAGGTTAACGCTCAAGGTGCTGGATCCGCCAATCAAGGCCAAATCACATGCAGGAATATTCATAGCTAGCTTACCCCCTATTTATCATGATAGGTTTTTAAAATATTATACTGGGTATCTCTCTGGGCCGCAATTTTGCCCGTCTCTCTAATCAAACCGATCATTTCTTCTTTCTTCATTTTAAAGTTTAATCCTGCCGAGCGAACCACATTTTCTTCGATCATAATGCTCCCCAGATCATCTGCGCCAAAAAACAGGGTGAGTTGTCCGACTCTTTGTCCCTGGGTTAGCCAGGAACCCTGAATATGGGCTATGTTATCCAGGTACAATCTGGACAGGGCTAAAAAACGCAGATATTCCAAAGAGGATAATTTTTTACCCAGCAATTCATTGTTACCGGGTTGGTATGACCAGGCAATAAAAGCTCGAAAGCCTCCGGTTTCATCCTGTAGTTCCCGCACTTTTTGGAGATGGTGAATACGATGTTCTAATTGGTCCACACTTCCCATCATCATGGTAGCAGTGCTGGGCATGCCAATATCATGGGCAGTTTTCATCACATTAAGCCACTGGGCGCTTTTAATCTTATTTGGACTAATCTCTGCACGGACATCATCATGGAGCACCTCCGCTCCTCCGCCAGGAAGCGAATCAAGTCCTGCCGCCTGCAAACGCAAGAGGGTTTCCCGGATAGACAAACCAGAATTCTTAGCAATAAAAACTATTTCAGGTGCAGTCAGGGAATGAATGGTCAGGTCATACCTGGTTTTGATACTGCGAAACATATCTTCATAGAAATCAATGCCCAAGGCCTCGTTAAGACCACCCTGTATCATCAATTGGGTAGCCCCGAGTTCTATCGCCTCTTCTACCTTGACAAACAAAGTCTCCCTGTCGATTACATATGCATCCTCGTCCTCCGCTTTGCGAAAAAAAGCGCAAAATTTACAGGCGCAGGAACATACATTGGTATAATTAATGTTCCGGTCTATTACAAAGCTTATAATATTGCCTGGAAATCTCTTATCACGCACCTGATTGGCAGCTCGGGCAATGTCCAACAAATCCCCGCAATTATAAAGGGCAAGGAAATCATCCTCGTTCATTCGCTGTCCTGCTGTGATGTCATTTAGTAATTTCTTAGTATCCAACATATCCATCCTATATATCCAAAATGGTAAGCGGAGGGACCTCTTCTATAAGACCCAGTTTGTGTGCCTCTTTATAGTACTGCATTAACCCTTCCTGCTTACGCTCATCAAAATCAAATCTGAGACTGTTAAAGTAATCCACTAAGTAATCGGCTGGTATTTCCTCCCACTGGGCTGCCTTACAGGCAACATCTTCAATGTGCTCCAGGCTGTAATTCATAGAATCAATAAAAGAATCCTTTATCATTTTGACTTGCCCCAACTTTTTTTCCACAAAATCCTTACGTATAGCCCAGACCGCAAATACCATAGGCAGACCAGTCATGTCCTTCCATTCTTTGCCTAAATCGTATGCATAGAGACGAGGATCCTGATTATATTTAGCCCGCAAAGCATCATCTCCAATGAGTAAAGCCGCATCCGCTTCAATTAACATTGCACCCAGCTCCGGTGTGGAGGAAAAATACTCAGGGGCCAGACCATATTTCCTAGCCATAATAATACGTAATAATGCATGGGATGTAGCTGAAATATTAGTCAGAGCAATCTTCTTGCCGTCTAACTGCTCAATGGGCAGCTTGGAAAAAAGGTAAATGCTCTTCACATCACCGTCTGCACTAATCGAAATCTCCGGCATCAGCACATACTCTCGATAGTTACGCGCATAGGCAATTGAAGATATAGGAGCTAGATCCAACAGGTTGTCCGCCAGCATTCGATTTAAATCGGTTGGGTTGCCTTTAATTAAATCTACTTCCAACAAAAACTTCTTTTCAATCAGACCATAAAACAGCGGAAAACAATTAATAAATTGAATATGTCCTACTCGCGGTCGCAAAACCTCCACCACCTCGCTGATTTAAAATTCCTTTAGTATATTGTAAATTGTATCTCTTTCCGTAGGAATGTATCCAGCTTCTTTAATAAGTCTGATAATATCTTCTTTGCTAATGGCTGTTTGGGTTCTGGCTCCAGCGGCATGCATAATTTTTTCCTCGAAAACCGTACCATCAATATCATCAGCACCAAAATTGAATGAAATCTGAGCAATATCAATCCCTAACATAACCCAGAAGGCTTTGATGTGATCAATATTATCCAGCATCAGCCTGGAAATAGCCAGGGTTTTTATATCATCAATCGCAGAAGTCCTTTTCAGGTGATTCAGGGGCGTATTTTCGGGTAAAAAGGGTAAAGGTATAAAGGCTTGAAATCCAGGGTCAGAATCCTGTAAATTACGCAAAGTAATAAAGTGATCGATGCGATCCTCAATGGACTCAACATGGCCAAATAACATGGTACAGTTAGTTTTGATCCCCAGTTGGTGAGCAGTACGATGAACCTCCAACCAGTCCTGACTCATAGCTTTGTTAGGACATAACTGACGGCGCAGATCATCCTTCAATATTTCTGCTCCCCCGCCCGGCAATGAGCCTAAACCCACATCCTTCAAAACCTGAAGAACTTCTCGAATAGAAAGCCCCGAAATCTGGGAGAAATAGCAAATCTCTACCGCTGTAAATGCCTGAATATGAATATGCGGATATGCCTCGTGCAGATCCCTTACCACCACAACATAATACTCAAAAGGCATATCCGGGTGCAGAGCACTTACAATGTGAAATTCGGTGATCCCGTAATCGACCGCCTTCGCACCATAATCAAAGGCTTCCTGAGGACTCATCAGATAAGAATCCTTATCATCATGGTCAATCCCAAATGCGCAAAATTTGCAGCGGGAAACACAGATGTTAGTAAGGTTAATATGCTGGTTGACATTAAAAAAGATATGTTGACCGGACATCTCTAACTTCTTGTAACGAGCTAGTTCCCCGATAGCAATGAGATCGCTGGAATTATACAAATAGATACCATCATCCTTCGATAGTCTTATATTATTATGAACCTTTTCCTCTATCTCTTTCATATGCTTGTCCATAATTCATCTCCTCAAGATTTGTCATAAATATTATAACAGATTGACACAGACAGGTCAGGTATCAGCAATAAATCTGTGATTAGTGTAAAATATATTAAAAACTAACACAAGTTTATCAACTAAACTCGTGTTAGTTTTTCGTTCAAGAAAAATAGTTTGTCGAACTGCTAACGATTAATCACCTCTGGCGGATAGGTGTTTCTAATCCTAGCCTTGCGATTCTCTCCACTAGTTCTTCGAAGCTTATACCTGCAGCTCTGGCTGCATCCGGCACCAGACTCATTTCCGTCATGCCCGGAATAGTGTTTATTTCTAATACAAAAGGATTTCCTGTCTTATCAATTATAAAATCGACTCTGGCGTATCCCCTGCAGCTCAGTGACTTATATACTCTTTCGCTCAGATCAGCAACTTTATCCTGCAGATGCTTTTCTATGCGAGCAGGAATGATGTGATTGCACATTCCCGGGGTGTATTTGGATTCAAAGTCGTAAAATTCATTGGCAGAAGTTATTTCAATTAAGGGTAATACCCGGGTTAATTCATTTCCGATGATAGTTGAGGTAACCTCAATGCCATCAATGAATTTCTCAACCAATACCTCGGAGTCATATTGGAAAGCAGCTTCTATCGCTACCAAAACATCGCTTTCCTGGTGCACAATAAATGTTCCAATACTTGAACCCTGAGTGGCAGCCTTTATTACCATAGGCAGGCCAATGTTTTCAAGCAGGGATTGAAGCTCTCGCTCGGGAGAAATGAAATCGTGTTTTTTTAATATAGCAAAAGCTGCAGTTGGAATTCTTTCATACATCAATATCTTCTTGGTTAAAACCTTATTTATCCCTATTGCGCTGCTGGCAACCCCAGATCCGGTATATGGAATTCCCATTATCTCCAGTAATCCCTGCACGGTTCCATCTTCACCATCTTTTCCATGTAAGGCTATGAACACCAGGTCGGGATTATAATCGGCAATAGCCTGAACTGAACTTCCTTTCAGATCAAGAGCGGCTGCATCATAACCAAGATTCTTTAATGCATTTAATACCGCAGCACCGCTCCTCAATGAAACCTCTCTCTCTTCAGAATATCCACCCATTAATACTAATATTTTTTCTTTTAGCACTATTTACACCACCTGACTAAATATTATTAATTCCGCATATATTTATTTTTATAAAAATTTACTATTTACAGCATACAATTAAATATCTTCCGATTCAACCTGCATAATTATATTGAACCGCTTCGGTATTTATGATACAATATTTCTTGCTGAGTCATACAATTGTAGGGGAGTAGCTCAATTGGCAGAGCATCGGTCTCCAAAACCGAGGGTCGCAGGTTCGACCCCTGTCTCCCCTGCCACTTAGAACAGTAATAACAGGGCTATATAAGCCCTGTTATTTTTCGTTATTTTTCAATTTTTCCCTAACTCAATGAAATTGACCTTTTGAGACTGATTCTGCTTCAATTATAGATAGTTGAGTGGATTTTTGTTCACACCATTAACAAGAACCTCAAAATGCAGGTGCGGCCCAGTACTAGCCCCGGTTGATCCTACAGCTCCAATACGTTGTCCTGCTGTAACCTGCTGTCCCTTTTTTACATATATGGCAGACATATGACCATATCTTGTGACCAGGCCATTTACGTGATTAATTTCCACAAAATTACCATATCCGCTTTTCCAACCAGCAAAGCTTACAATACCATTGGCATAGGCATAGATCGAGTTCCCCTGACTGGCTCCAATATCAATACCTTTATGGAATATTTCCGCTCCGGTTATTGGATGGACTCTAGCGCCGAAAGGGCTGGTTATTCTGCCGCCACTTACAACTCTATTAGTACCACTGCTGCTACCGCTTCTTGATACTGTTGCTTTCTTAGTACCGACACTTACCTTGCTCGAAACTGGAGGTTCGATAATTTTTTTATTAGAGATTTTCTGTTCCGATATATTACCATTTACAAGTACGATTTCGTAAGTTACCTCTTGTTTGCCATTAACACCCTCAGAAATAGTCTTTCTTTGGGATTCGTTCATCGTCGAGTCTTTAACATATTCTGTTTCAAAGGGGATATCCTCAACTACAGTGTTTTCAAAATCTATCACTACTTCAAGCATAGGTTTTTCTGGGCTGATTACCAATTTGTCTCCTGGATTAATCCTCATTTCCTTATCTACTTGGGGGTTAAGGTTTTGGAGTTCTTCTACAGAAATATTGTTGTTGTTACCAATAGTCCATAGATTTTCCCCAGATTTAACTTCGATGAAAACTGCTTCTTTGGTCTTGGCATATATTTTTTCTCTGGCCTGATCCAAATTTATTATTTCGCTTAAATTGTTATCATCTTCTAGGATTTCTATTTTTTGTTTAAATTCAACACTTTTGATTTTGGCATTTTTATCAATGTCCTGAGTGTATTGATTTTTATATTTTGATACCAAACTGCCATTACAAATATAATCATTACTGAGATGCTTGTAATTAATAAAATACGTTTTTTCATGCCTAACCTCTATAAATCTATAAAATACTGAAAGGAAAGTCTATCGATGTATAAGTTTCGACTCCCCTTCTGTTATACCTTTTGGTAAGTATTGGGGTCATTACTGACTGTCGATCTTGACTCAATATTATAAGCTCATAAAACTTTCTTAAGGTTTTTCCTTCAAAATCAGTGAGATGGTCATTGAGGTATTATTACGCAAGATGCCCAATTTTACTGCCTGTCCAACCTTCTGCTTCTGGATGTAATCTTGCACCTGGGTTCCGTTACCAATCGGGTTACCGTCAATACTAACCAGGACATCCATATATTTTACTCCCGCCTGGCTGGCAGGACTATTCGATAATACCTGTGCTATTACAGCTCCCTTCGTATCCGAGCTGATTTGCATTTGTGCTGCTATCTCTGGGGACAGATCGACCATACTTATGCCGAGGTATGGTCGAATGACTTTGCCGTTGCTCATAAGCTCTTGCATGATACTCTGGGCAGTGTTTATCGGTATTGCGAAACCGATGCCCTGTGCATCAGCGCTTATGGCGGTGTTAATAGCAATCACCTGACCCTGCATGTTTATCAGCGGGCCGCCGCTGTTACCAGGATTAATGGCTGCATCAGTCTGGATGAGGTTTTTATAATTCCGGTCTTGAATTGTAATCGGTCTTCCCTTGGCTGATACCACCCCGGTGGTAACGGTATGGTCAAGACCTAATGGATTTCCGATAGCGATAACCGAATCACCCGGCCGCATGGTATCAGAATCCCCCATAGGGATCATCGGGAGATTATTGGCGTCAATCTTTAATATCGCCAAATCCAATTCGTAATCCTGTCCAACCACACTAGCGTTCAATGGATCTTTACCCTGCAAGGTCACTTTAATGTTTTTAGCGCCATCTACAACGTGCTGATTCGTTAATATATAGCCATTGGGATCAATTATAAAACCGGTCCCAGTGGCTTTTTCAAGCTGCTGCGGTAAATTCCGTCCGTAAAATCCCAGACTACTGCCATTAAAGGAGTTGCTATCCGCTTCTATATACACAACTGCCGGACCGACCGAATCTACAATATCTGCGACACCTGTTGATCCAGCTGAAGATGCATAAGCTATCGGCACACTAGTTGTTATGTTAGTTAAGCTAGTTGGATTCGATTGCTGGTTTACAAAAAACCAGCCACCTAAGAAAAAGCTCAGTAAAGTAACAGCAACATATTGGGTAATTTGACGTTTCATACGAATTACTTCCCTTCCTATCATCTTTGTTCTACGTTAGTGCTTAAATTTCACACATGGACGATACTATCGAATAGATGTATCCAAAGAACAATGGACGAACCTTTGACTCATAATAATAATATAGCAGGATATTTTGCGTAGATTGTGAAGGAACAGTGAAATATCATAGTATTTCCTGCTTAAATATTCCCATTATCTGAAAATAATACTAATCCTCAAGAATATAATATCGAGTAGCTGAAAAGCAGGATAATTAGTCCTGCTTTTCTTGCTCTCACAGATCCGTACGTACGTTTTCCGTATACGGCTCCTGAGACCTCTCTCCGAACTACTCTCTGTAGTTCGACAACAACCCAACGTCATAGCTGCATAAGTCAATGAGTCCGAGATCCTGTAAGTAGTGATTCGGCATTAGCATGTGGATAATGTGCACTTTCGAGTTCTTCCACCTACGGACGTCCATTTTGTCCTGAATCTGTAACCCTTTCAGTCTCATTTCCTTGTGCATCTTCTTGTAGGTCTTCCATTGTTTCATCCGGATCATGCGAAGTCGTCTTCGAATCCACGCCATAAGTTCCCGGGCTAATCCTTTTATATTGGCTGCCCGGTAGTAATTCATCCATCCTCTCAGGACTGGATTTAGCTCCCGGATCACTTCCTCTATCGGTCGCCCGGCATTTCTGCGAGTAATTCTTCTGACCTTGTCTTTGAAGCGTTTCGCCCGTTTCGGATTTACTGTCACCCATTTTGGGTAGATGACAAATCCCAAATATGACACTCCGTTATTGACACAGGTCACCGACGTTTTCTCCTTATTCACTGTAAGCTTCATTTCTTCTTCCAGCACTTTTGTGGCATATGCCCTATAGTTTCCTGCCTCCTGCTTTGTTCTGGCAAAAATCAAAATATCATCTGCATAGCGTATGATCCGGATTCCTTTGCTTTTCATCTTTTGATCGAAGTAATCCAGATAAATATTGCAGATTAGCGGGGATATTACGCCACCCTGCGGAGAGCCGACTTCTGTATCGGTGAAGTTCCCATCCTCCATGACCCCAGCGATCAGAAAGGAGCGGATGAGTTCGAGCACCCTGCCGTCACTAATCCGTTGGTTTATGGATGCTATGATCCTATCGTGGTCGAGGGTATCAAAGCATTTGCTTAAATCCATGTCTACCACGTGCGGAAGTCCATAATAATTCAGGAACCTTTCAGCCTTTGCTACGGCCTGTTGTTGGGATCTGCCCTTTCGGTACCCATAGCTTGACGGGTGAAAGTGTTTATCGAAATGAGGCTCTATGATGTTTACAATGGCTTGCTGTACGACCCGATCCGTTACGGTCGGAATACCCAGCGGTCGTGTTCCACCGTCAGGCTTCTCAATTACTGTCCGCCGTACTGGACTGGGAGTATATGTGTTGGTCTTCAGCGCTTCATGAAGAAACTCGATCCGCTCGTCCAATTGCGCCGCAAAAGCCTCAACCGTTTCCCCGTCAATTCCCGGGGCTCCATGGTTTTGCTTCACGCGTCGAAATGCTCCGAGCAGGTTTTCTTTTCGATAGATTTTATCGATTAGGCTGTACAATTTCTTCATGCTCTGCCTCCGTTGTTGCCGTATCTTTCACAGCATCTTCTTCAGACTATGAATGCTTGGACTCAGGGTTCCGTCAGTCTCTAGCTCTCTGGCAATCTTATCTTCTTCCCTGTGCTTACTCTTCATCCGTGTGGTCGCAATGTCGCGCCCCCATTGGGAACCCTCTGTGCGGACCTTCCAGCTTTTCAGCCTTCTTTCAACACCTTCATCTTGTGAAAATACTCTTTCTGATACACTCTGAGATCTCTTCCGTCCTTCGCACCACAAACAGACTTTTGATCTGCCTGTGCCCCGTTTATAGCAAAACGGGTCCTTTCGGTTTTCCCCTCCAGTCGGTTACCCGCCTTCATTGGCCGAAAGTTCTTCACTACTACGACTTCATCTGTATACTGCACCTTCACCGATTCCCTTCGTTTCCGTTGTAAAACCGGCCTACAGCATCAGGTACAGTACTTCCGAGGTTAAGTTGCTCCACCTGTTATCAAAACGACCATCCAAACGTACATAGTTTTGCCAATTTTCGGACGTCTCCACTTTTCGCAGGATTATCCTCTATGCCCGCCAACACTGGTTCGCTCTCGCTCCGCTCCGATAACCGCCATCGGCTTCCTTCAGACCCCTTTGTTGCCAAAGACGCCCTTGCTTACAGCTTGTCTTCCCATTGGCTAGGTGACATGGTCAACTTTTCAGACCACCGGCTCGGCAACATGCCTCGCAAACAAAAATAACTGGCCGTGTGGCCAGTTTGAATTGATAATTTGGTATAGCTTCCTATCTGAGCAGTAATACTAAATAAATATCAATAAACAAGGTGATAGTTTGAAAATCAGATTTGGTTATGTAGCAATGTCAATGATATTAGAAGATTGTTCTCCCTCAAAGACTATTACTGTAGCGAATCTAAGTAAAATCGACGAAGAGGCGGCAAGGGTTAATAAACTAACATCTTTAGCTAATATCAATCTAACCAACACTCAGAGACTCTTATATCATAATCAGGTTCATGATATAAAAGTATTTCGTATAACATCAAAATTAGTACCTCTGGGAACACATCCAATAACCCAGAATTGGGATTGGTTAAACACAGTTGGAGATAAACTTGAACTTTTGGGCCTTTATGTTAAGAACAATGGTTTTAGAATAAGTGCTCATCCAGACCATTATACTTTGCTCAACTCACCTAAAGAAGAAGTCTTCGAAAAATCCATTGAGGATTTAGAATATCACTGCAAAATTTTTAACCGCATGGGCTTAGACTCGTCTGCAAAACTTGTTATCCATGTTGGAGGATGTTATGGTGATAAGATTAGCTCCATACAGAGATTTATTAATAACTACAATGATCTTCCTCAGCACTTAAAAAATAGAATAATACTTGAGAACGATGATAAGATTTATACAGCCCGAGATGTCCTAAACATTTGTCAACATTTAGGCATTCCTATGGTATTAGATATACATCATCATTGGTGTAATAATAATAATGACGATATAAAAGGTTATCTGCCTGCAATATTCGATACCTGGACACATCAAACCCTTGTGCCAAAAATTCACGTTTCAAGTCCCAAAGATGATAAAAAGTTTAGAAGTCATGCTGACAATATCGATCCAGTATTGTTCCTGGATTTTCTGCGAATGACTAAAAACTTGAATAAAGACTTTGATGTTATGATTGAGGCTAAAAATAAAGATCTTGCTCTATTCAAGTTAATGAATGATTTAAGAAATATTCCCGAGCTTCACTTCACTAATGAAGCATCCATAGAATATTAATCCTGTTACCAATTAGCCACTCTCGTCCTTATCGGTTCAAACATGGAAATCATAGTCTTCTTGGATACTGGTTGCTTGTCCGCCTCCTGCCTTGTCTCAGCAGTCGTGGTTTTCATACGCGGTATCTTTGTACCTCCCTGCCGTTTACATTCTGGACCCCATCGTACCATACAGTATCCCAAATCGGGACAGGAAAGGCATTTTTCCAGCCGCAATTCGCTTTGAGTCATGACCAACCCTCCCCTAGAATATTAATAATATCTACAAGCTTTTTCTGTATTTAATGCAATTTTAGTGCCAACTGTAATTGATCTTGAAAAAGTCAGATATAAGGTACATTTGTTAGAAATTTAATAATCGATTTAACTTCTATACCATAATTATGTCCAACAAAAAAGTGTCCATTTTCGAAACACTGTACAAAAACGGACACATTATTTTGTTACATATTAAATGGTGATTCTATCAGGAAGCGGAATTATTAGCTATTTTATCTGCACTAATATTATCAATATAAATGGTTCTACTAGGGAAAGCCAATGAAACATTTTCGTTCTCCAATATGGCTAAAATCCGAATATTTATGTCTTCTTTTGCTGATAAATATTCCTTCCAGACAGTGGTATTGGTGAAATAATATATTAAAATATCAAGACTGCTTTCACTGAAATTTTCCAGATAGACTAAAATAGTTTCCATGTGTATATCAGGATGTTTGTGTAGCATATCCCGTATTTCCTGGATACATTTTTCAATTTTTTCATGAGAGGTACCATATTCAATACCCAAATAAAAATTAACCCGGCGTTTTCCCCTTCGAGAGCAGTTGGTTATGGCTTGACTGGCCAAGGTAGAATTAGGAACAGTAACCACGGATTGATCAAATGTTCTAAAGCGGGTACTGCGAAAAGATATTTCTTCTACGATTCCTTCTACGTCTAAGATCTGTACCCAATCACCAATGGTAAAGGGCTTTTCCATTATAATTACGATTCCTCCAAAAATATTTGCCAGGGCATCTTTGGCAGCCAGTGCAAATGCCAATCCTCCCAAACCTAGACCGGCAATAAATCCACTCACATTATAATTCCATTCTTGGGCGATCAGTACGATGGCCATAGCCCAGATTAAAAATCTTATTATTTTGGAGAAAAACGGGATTAAGATGCTGTCCAATTTAAGTTTTTCTTTAAATTCATCAGACAAAACCGAATCGCTCCCTGACAGAGCATAAACCCCCCAGGCTATAATTATGATCAGGACCGATCTGAAACAATGGGATAAAAATACGTCCTGAGAGGATGATAGAGGTAAACATCTTAAGGCAAGGTAAATTCCCAGTATGAATATTAAAACTCGAATGGGTCTGGCAAAAGCGAGCAATATCTTCTCATCTATATCAGTACCGTTTTGAGAAGTGAGCTTGACTATTATGGGAAGTATATACTGTGTAAATAGAATACTAAATAACCAGAAAATGATAAATATGGCCATCGGCAAGGCTGCCCACTGCAATACCGGGTAATCAATCATAGTCAGGGCCTGACTTATTCTATCAGCCATCCTATGCCACCTCCTTGATGTTAGAAACTAAACAAGAACCAAACTGGTATGCAGATATAATTGTGTATTAATCTACTGCTCCATGTCAATACTTCTAATATATGGACATAGGAGGTATCAGGTATTGAAGCTGGTGGAAATTCTTTTTGGAAAGTTATTGCTATGCGTTATCTTGGTAGAGTTCTCTTTCTGTGGTCTTTTGTTAACCCAAAACAATGCATATATCATAGCCCTGCTTGTCTGTACGTCGGCCATGATCTATGTCAGTTATAGTTTATACCAACTGGAACCGGGCCGCAAAGCTAAGGTTCAGAAGGAATATAGCTTTTATTACATATTGGATCATGCACCCACAGACGATATGTTTTCCCGACAAATGAGAAATCGGATGTAAAAAAAAGAGGGATTAACCCTCTTTTTTTTACATCTATTGCGGTTTTATTTCTCTTTTTCTTCTTTTTCCTTTTTAGCTTTGGCAATTATTTTATCTGCATCCAGCGCAGGAACCTCTTCATAATGATCCATTTCCATTCGGAATTTGCCTCTACCCTGGGTAATGGATTTCAGATCGATGGTGTATCGACTCATTTCCGATAAGGGTACCTGGGCTTTTACCACTTGTTTCTTGCCGGCTGGTTCCATACCCATAACTCTGCCTCGCTTGGTATTTAAATCACCTATTATATCTCCCATGTAGGCTTCCGGTATCTCCACTTCAACATTCACTATCGGCTCCAGCAAAACTGGTTTGGCTGTTTCCATTCCCTTCTTAAAAGCCAATTTAGCAGCCATCTTAAAGGCCATTTCTGAGGAATCCACCGAATGGTAGGAACCATCGTAAAGAGTTGCCTTAATACTGGTAACAGGATATCCAGCCAAAACTCCTTCATCTAAAGCTTCTAAGAGTCCTTTTTCTACTGCCGGGAAGTAGTTGCGCGGAACCGCACCGCCGAAAACCTTGTCTTCAAAGGCGAATTTTTCTTCCGTATTTGGTTCAAATTTGATCCAGACGTGTCCAAACTGACCATGACCACCACTTTGTTTTTTATGTTTACCTTCAACCTGTACCATGGTCCTGATGGTTTCCCGATAAGGAATTCTCATTTCCTTAGCCAGAACATCTACTCCAAACTTGCGGGCCAGCTTGTCTGTAATGATATCCATGTGAGTATCACCCATCGTTCTCATAATGGTCTGATGAGTTTCACTGTTTTTTTCAATAGTGATAGTTGGGTCTTCTTCCATTAACCTCTGTAAGGCTCCGCTAAGTTTATCCTCATCCCCTTTGCTCTTGGGCTCAATAGCCATGCTTAGAGTAGGTTGAGGAAACTCAATGGCTTCTATCACTGTCGAATTGGCTTTCGTGGTCAAGGAATCAGAAGTGCTGGTGACTGCCAGTTTGGCTACCGCAGCAATATCCCCGGCATTTAATTCAGGAACCGAGGCCTGTTCCTTACCTGTCATAACAAGCAATTGCGATATCTTCTCATCTTTTTCTTTACTGGCATTATAGATCACACTATCAGCCTTCATTTTACCAGTGAAAATTCGAAACATGGTTAAGCGGCCTATATAAGGGTCAGCGATAGTCTTAAACACTTGAGCGCTAAATGGGGCTTTTTCAATATCTTTTCCTTTTACCATGAGATTACGTTCGGGGGTAGGAGAACATTCAACTATAAAATCCATTAGTGGTTGAACGGCCATATTCTTTAGGGTAGAGCCACAGAATACAAACACTGTCGAACCAGAAGCAGCCGCTTCTTTCACCCCCGCAATTAATTCAGCATCACTTAGTTCTTCTCCATCGAGATATTTACTGAGCAATTCATCATTAGCTTCCGCTGCCGCTTCGACTAACTCCATCTTATACATTTCCACATCGTCCATCATATCTGCTGGAATTTCTTCAATAGTCATCTTCCCAGTCCCAGGTTCAAATATGTAAGCCTTCATCTTGATTAGATCAACTACCCCTTTGAAACTATCTTCAGCACCTATGGGCAACTGTAGGGGAACCACATTATCAGTAAATGTTGACTTGATTTGCGTCAAAACTTTATAGAAATCGGCATTTTCTCGATCCATCTTATTAACAAAAGCTATTTTAGGTATATCGGGATTCTCCTCCCATACAATTTGGGTTTGCACTTCAACCCCAGCTGTAGCTGAGAACATTAATAACATACTATCTACTACCCGCAAAGCACCGCACACTTCAAAATAAAAATCAGCATAGCCAGGTGTATCCAATACATTAATTTTGCAATCCCGGTATTCACATGGAATCACCGCTGTGCTAATTGTAATTTTCTTCTTAATTTCTTCTGGCAAGAAATCGGCTACTGTGTTCCCGTCATCCACTTTCCCAAGCCGCTTGAGTGCTCCGGTATTATAAATCATGACCTCTGCCAATGATGTTTTTCCTGTACCCCCATGCCCCACGAGGGCAATATTGCGAATTCCATTGGTAGGGTAAACCTTCATCCGATAACCTCCTCAATATTTTTAATTGCTTTAAAAATGGTACTATATTTTAGCTTAAGTAGCAAAATAATATTTATTTCTTAGATCCGTACAGTTTCCAGAATAAAACTGCTGCCACTATCAAGAATAAAAATAACTGGTAGTAGAAAATACCCTTATACATATCAACCAGCAAGGTATAGGCAATCCCCAAAGATACTGGGAATATTAAAGACCTACTTATGGGCTTCGATGGATAATCAGAGTTTTTCCGTCTATTTTGAATATATGACCAATTGAAAACCAACAGGAAAACTAATATATTGATTACCAGGCTAATCAGTGTCATATTTCATCGCTCCGTATTAGAGATTCGAAATAAGTGCTGCTTAGCTTCTGGTATTTCTCAATCAAGCTATAATTGGTTAAATCCAGGTGAATGGGAGTAATACTAATATATCCCTGTTCCACTGCATATACGTCACTATCCTCGTGCTGTACTTCCTTCAGTACTCCTCCCCCTAACCAGTAATAGGTATTACCCCGAGGGTCGCGCCGTTCTTCAAAAAGGTTGTCATAATTTCTGGCGCCCAACTTACTTATTCTTATCCCTTTCACTTCCTCAGGAGGCAATACGGGAATATTTATGTTCAACAAGGTATTCTTGTCTATTCCCTGTTCCATAACGGCAGATACCACCCGTCGGGTGAACTGGGCTGGGAAATTAAAATCCACATTGTCCTGGTAGGTATTAAGAGAAACAGAGATAGAAGGCGATCCCATAATAACACCTTCAGCGGCGGCGGAAACGGTGCCTGAATAAAGCACATCAGTTCCCAGGTTAGAACCATGATTGATACCGGAAACGACCAAATCAATTTTTTCGTCAATTAGACGACTTATCGCCAGTTTCACACAGTCCACCGGGGTTCCTCCGACTACCCATCCACGCTTAATACCTGGTATTTTAGCTTCGACAACTTTTATAGGGTCAAAAACGGTTATGGAATGACCGGTTCCACTTCTTTCATGATCCGGGGCAGCCAAATATATCTCAGCTATCGTGTTCAATTCATTAATTAACGCTTGTATGCCCTTGGCGTTGATACCATCATCATTGGTCAAGAGAATCCTCATTCAAAGGATACCTCCCGTTGTAATAATTTGACATGATTAAGCGGCCAATAGGTTGCAAAGGCCTTCCCCATTAACCGATCCCGGGTTAGCCATACATTCCATTGATGGCTGTCATAACTGTTATTCCTATTGTCGCCTAAAACTAGCAGGCTGTCATTGGGCACCACTACCGGCCCATATTGATAGTTTAAAGGTTCGCCAAGATAGGGCTCAACCAGAGCCTTCCCGTTTATATACACCTTGCCATTTTTCATTTCTACGGTTTCTCCCGGAAGCCCAATTATTCTCTTAAGATAAGGATCCGTGGAATGAAGCACATCAGGAGGCTGAAACATAACCACATCACCGCGCACTGGCTCTTTGAAACGGTAAATAAAACGATTTAACATGACTCTGTCCTGCAGCTGTACAGTAGGCAGCATCGAACCGGTAGGAATAATCCTCCCTTCTATTACGAAGGCTCTTAAAACCATAGCAAGTATGAATGCAATTATAATTACACTGATAGTTTCTTTCAGAAAATCTTTCATATCTCTACTCATAAGGCACCCCACTATATATTTTTATCGGAACTCATATATATTTATGTTCATAAGGTCATTTTCCTTATCTTTGCTTATACCAAACATGACCTTCTTGGATTTGAGGTTTTTATTTAAAAAATCAACTACCCTCACCAATTCATCATTGGCCTGGAAGCTTTTGCAGGAGATTAGTTCCAGTTTCCCCTCATTCTCTTCTGCCAATGCCCATCCCCCTTTCCATATAACCATATCTTTTTCATATCTCTACATTTTAGTTTAAGCACCTAATATTTTCAAGGCAAGCTGACTAAATGAGACCCATCATCTTATGTATTTGCGGAATTATCCTAACATCCGCGATCTTTTCCTGGCACATTTTCTGCAAATCCAATAGCTTTTCTATACTTAAAGAATAAGCCGCTTTTATGGGAGTAACCGGCTGTAATATGAGCAAAATATTGGGGTTAACAGCTGTTATTATTCCCAGCGCTTCTTCGATTTCTTCCCTCTCGACTTTGGAATCAATTACAATTTTTATATAAACCGCCTTATTAGCAGCCACAGTTAAAAACTGAGCGTGTTCCGCCCCGCAGTTTACACCGGTTGCCGAAGGAAGTTTGTAATCCATACTTATCAAATCAATATAAGGCAAACATTCACCCAATTGCTCATAAAGGGTGCCATTGGTCTCTAACATCAGTTTATAACCCTGAGGCTTTAACTTCTCCCCCATCTCCCTTATAAAATCAGCCCACAAAAGTGGTTCCCCACCAGTCAGACTGATCCATTGCGAACTGTAGTTTTTAAGATGTTCCCGAATCTGTTCTACCGAAAAGGGATTAGGTACCTGTTCCCACAAGTCCCCTCGTCCCGTCACCTTAGCTACTTGACAATATGGCAGGGGTTCAAAACTACCCGGGGTATCACAATATGCACAGCGAAGGTTGCAACCTGTAAAACGCAGAAATACTTGGCGGCTGCCTACCAGCAAGCCTTCTCCCTGGATACTTTCCATAATCTCCGCTAGATTAGCCTTCAACTGTTATTCCCCTAACTTTGCAGCGGGCTTCATATATACGCTCCAATTCCCTTTTGTAACTAAGCATTACATTACTGGCAAAGGCTGAAATATCCTTTATTCCTAACTCATTTAGCCCTGCGGTTTTTACCGGCGTACCCTCTGTTTCAATGTTCAGCCCAATATGTATAAGGGTTGAAAGTACCGAACTAGTAGCAATGGAAACCGACAGCTTACCCCGGTTTATATACAGGTCATCCCCTATTCTCTGTACCACAATTTCATACTGTTCCAATTCTTCTTTGACAGCTACAATAAGCATGCGTTGTCTATAAATTGCCAACTCCAAATTAGTGTCAAAATGTTCAACAATAAAATTTAACATTAGGGGGGAATAGATAAATTCTTTTTCCTTAACATCGGTTAAATCCACCATTTTATCCAAAGCTACGTCCACTTCGCCAATAAAAGCAACTACGGCATCACCCAGGATGTTAAAATTACGGTATATCCAGTGTGGCTGCAATTGGGTTCCATCATACTTAATCTGATCTTCCAGCACTAAAGTTTTGATCATAATCAATCCCCACTTTCTCATATGCTTTCTGGTTTCTAAGGCATGAGGGACATTCCCCGCAGGGCATATCACCGGAGCGATAACAACTCCATATCAGCCCGAAATCAACCCCCAGGTTTTTGGCCGAAGCCACTATTTCTATCTTGTCCATGTTCTGCACAAAAGACCGGAGTTCAACTTTATTAAGAGTTGAATAATACAAACTTCGATTTATAGCCTGCACAAACTCTTGGGTATTATCCGGGAAATCAACACCTTCTTCACGGTTGAATCCACATATTACCCAGTCTGCCTTAAGATTTTCTGCATAACAGGCGGCCAGGTTAATAATAAGACCATTTCGGTTGGGAACCCAGGGTGAGCTATCCTCCATGCCGCTAGATTCAATAATACCGGATTTCATGTCCAGCATAAATGGAAGCTGGATTATTTGATGTTTAATGCCATAAAGCGAACAAAAGGATTCCGCGGATTTTATTTCATTAATCCGGGCCTTCTGACCATAATCTATAGTCAAGGCCAAGACAATTTCTGCTTCCTGCCTTGCTAGGAGCATGGATACGACAGAATCCAATCCGCCTGAAAGTAATGCTATAGCTTTCATTTTCAATCCTCCCAGTAAGCTGCGCAACTGCTTACTGATTCCCACACCTTAACCTTACTCAGTTTACATCCGGTACAAACAGCTTTAAAATCCTGATAGATCTCCCGTGCAATATTTTCTGCGGTGGGATTCAACGTATCAAAAGGACTAATTTCATTGAGATAGCCGTGGTCATATCGATCCAAAATGACCAGCAAAGCCGTTTTTAAATCCTTGAAGTCCATTACCATACTGCTTTCATTTAGATGACCGCTAGTCACGCTTATCTCAACCTTCCAGGTATGTCCATGCACATTACTGCATTGCCCCTGGTAATCATTCAGTTTATGAGCAGCGGCAAAATCCTGGGCGACTGAAATCTCATACATAATAATCCTCCCTGTTTGACTAATACCCAACCTTAACATACACCCATGCACTATAAATACTACCACTATTTCCGGGACTATCAAAAAATATTTTTTAGTAATATAATTCAATATAGATTTTTACCTAATAATTGCTAAATGTTTCGAGATATTTTTTACAATTGTCGATAATTTTTTCTATGAGGTGATTATAGTGGCTGAACTTAGCACATATTTCGAACGAAAATACACATGTCCAATATGCCAAATGATATTTACATCTCTTGCGGTAAGAAGCTCCAAGGTTTACATCGGGGAGCGCGAATCCGATTTCCATACAATTTATAAAGGGGCAAATCCAACCCACTATTCAATCATTGTATGCCCGGCATGCACTTATTCCGCTTCCAATACCCTTTTCGCAACACCCTTGCCCATGAACCTGGTTAAGGGATTATCTGCAGCGCTTACCCAAATGCCATTGGAAAAACCGGTTGATTTTAGCAAGGAGAGGGATTTAGATACTGTCCTGCTCAGTTTTAAGCTGGCTATCCGGACCGCACAACTCAAAAAAGTGGCACCTGGAGAACTTGCCGGGCTATTGCTAGCTGCCGCTTGGATAACCCGAGAAGCAGGAAACAGCGAATCGGAAAGCTATTATCTGGAGGAAGCTTTAAAACACTATCTGCAAGCATTTCAGAAATCCAGCAGTCATGTAGGCAACCTCAATGATGTCCAGGCTGCCTATCTGATCGGTGAACTTTATCTGCGTAACAATAACTATTCTGAAGCCGTAAATTGGTTTAATATAGCCATATTCCACCCTAATATCAAAATGTATCCAGCTATTGAGAAATTGGCTCGCGATCAATGGTCTTTGGCTCGTGAAAAGGCTAAAAATACGCCTGAAACGGTCCCGTCTAAGGATAATAAATCTGAACTAGATAACAATGTCAGTATAAAAACACCAGAAGAAGTTCCTCCTGTTGCAGAAGCAGTCACAAAATCTAATTCTGCTCCCCAGCGCCGCAATACTATGCAGATGATGGTTAATCTATATCCAGATCAGATAGAATGGTTAAACCAAATAGTCAACCGTGGCTATGAAGCTAGTAAAAAAGTAATTAGTAAAGATCAAATAATTAGAGCCATAATTGACGCCCTCATGGAAAAAATGGATGGTGACTTGCCAGCCAATTTTTCCAACGAAAAGGATTTGCAGGCCAAGCTGCTGGAGCTGTTAGAATCCAAATAGATTAGTATTCAATCCCCTGGCGAGCTCTGATTCCGTTCGCCAGGGGATGTTTAATTTCTTTCATCTCCGTGACCAGGTCAGCACCAGCTAGAATTGATTTTGGGGCATTCCGGCCAGTTAAAATCAATTCTATATGCTTATCACGGCACTGTTGCATGACAAGCAACACGTCATTAACTGGAATGATGCCGTATTTTACTACCGCCATTATTTCGTCCAGGATCAGTACATCGCTTACTCGTTCGGCAATCAATTCCAGCACTGAGGCATAAGCTGCCTGGCAATCCTTCCAGGTTTCCGCTTTTTCTTCGGCTGATAATTCCCAATAAAAACCACGCACCTTTTGATTGGCCATAATAAACCTAATTTGCGGTGAAAAGCGATCCAAGGCCTTAAACTCAGAGGAGTCTGAATTCTTCAAAAAACTCACCAGAATGACTTTCAGACCTGCTCCAAGACAGCGGATACCCTGGCCAAGAGCCGCAGTCGTCTTGCCTTTGCCATTTCCGGTGTAAACCTGAACCAGGCTAAATTCTAGTTCTTGCATAATTATTGCCCCCTACCGCAACCCTTTCTTTTATATTATCATCTCCATGATCTATAAACCAGCATCGGTATGGTATGCTTGGTTCGTTCGCCAAAGAGGAAGTTCCCCACTTCTGTCATGAGCCTGATAGCTTGTCGACAAACAGAAAGCACCGGTTTTATCACCGATGCTTTTTGATTCTTATCCTAAATACGTGAAATCATTTGGTATTACTCTACTTAGCCAATTCTTCCGCCAAAGCCCTGCTTTTCTCTGATAGGTTCATGGCTATATCTGCTGCATCTTTGTTTTTACCCAGTATTAAAGTAGATGCCAAATCAGCAAATATTCGCCTCAATTCCATAAATAGTTTTGTACCCATATTCTCATACCCCCCTAATACATTAATCGTATAAGAAGAATTAATGTATCTATCAAATGACAAATTATACAACTAATATCAAGTGTATATCACTTATAAACTACCTTACTCTATTATAATTTGATCAGTCGCTAACGGTCAATCAAATTTAATACCAATGGTGGTATTTTGTTCCTTTATTATGAGGGCCAGTGGACACGTTACTTACGGTAGTTTGACGACTATCTGCTCAACTATTGATTTCATGTCCTCAGAAACATAATCTTCAATTTTCCCCTTATCAATGAGAGCATTTAATGAAATATCCCAGGGCAAGCCACCCAGGAAATCTATATCGGTATCCTTGGCCACCTGAGCTCCTTGGCTATGCCCAAATATCTCTAACTTCTCATCGCAGTGCGGACATACTGCGTAACTCATATTCTCCACCAGGCCCAGAATGGGTATCTTCATCTTCTGCGCCATTTTTATAGTCTTCTTAACCACCATAAAGGCTAGATCCTGAGGGGAAGATACAATTACGATTCCATTTACGGGTAATGTTTGCATCACCGTCAGGGGTACATCCCCAGTTCCCGGCGGTAAATCAACAACCATATAGTCCAGATCACCCCAGTCTACCTCTTCCCAAAACTGTTTAACTGCGCCTGCCAACATGGGACCTCTCCAAATAACAGGATCATCCTCATTCGGCAAAAAGAAATTGATGGACATTATCTTTATTCCCAGCCGGGCTTCAGGTGGGATAAGTCCAAAATCAGTAGCTTTAATGCCAACATTACTGGGAATGCCGAAGGCTCTGGGCTGACTTGGCCCGGTTATATCTGCATCCAGTACCCCCACGCGCTTGCCTGCCCTGGCTAAACTGGCAGCAATAAGTCCGGTTACCGATGATTTCCCTACTCCGCCTTTACCGCTCATTACTACTATTACATTGCGAACATTATTGAGTGAACCGACGAGTGTTTTCTCAACCTCTACCCCGCACGCACCAGGATCCGCGCTACAGCTTCCATTGGAGCCACAGGTATTACATTTATCAGACATATCTATTCTCCTTTCTAATCTACATATATTAACTAGCAAAAATGCAAATCTTACTCGTGTCTTAGACTATTCTAAAGACACGAGTAAAATAATGCAATTATTTATTCCAAGGATTTCCGTTCACCGGCATAATTATTAATAATTGCTGTTAATCTTTCTTCAAACAAGCTATTATCTGCAGCAATTCTCTTGTGAGGTCCATGTATACGCCCGCCAGCTTTTCTGACCTTGTTGTTTATATATCTTTGCATGAGCAAACCATCAATATTGTCTTCGGTATATTGTTTGCCTAAAGGATGCAGCGCCAACCCCCCTTTGGCCAGTGCTATTGAAGCCAGACCATAATCCTGGGTTATCACTATATCCCCGGTCAGAGTTCTATTAATAATAGCCATATCTGCTGCCTGCGAAGCGCCGTCAACCACCACAACTTCACCATAAGCACTCTCAATTAAATGGTTTATATTGGATACCAAAACCAATTCTAAACGGTATTTCTTAGCTACTTTTTCGATAATATCTTTTACCGGACATGCATCCGCATCAACCAGTATTTTCATGGTTTTCCTCCCACTAGCCTATTATTCCATTAAATACCTCTAGTTAACGAATTTAACCTTAAGATAAGGTAATATTCATGATATTATTATATAACGATCAGTGTAAGATACTCCATATATTCTTCGTATATACAAATGGAAGCGAACGGAGGAAAACATACTTTGCTTACCGACGAAATCCTAACCGCTCAAACTCTGCGTGGTGAAGTTTCGGCTTTTGAAGAACTGGTAGATCGTTATAAAAAATCTGTGTTTGCTATTATATATCGCATGACCGGCCAGTATCAAGAAGCAGAAGACATTGCCCAGGAAGTTTTTGTAACCGTCTATCAAAAACTTTACCAGTTTGACAGCAGTAAAAAATTTGCCCCCTGGATACATAGAATCGCTATAAATACCTGCATTAGCTCCCTGCGCAAAAATAACAAGGTGGTTTTATTGAATTTTGACGAGACAATTACCAACCCAAACGAATCAGAACCTCTCCATAAATATGGCGACCCTGAATCAGCCCTGGAAAGAAATGAATTGAAAGCAGAAATTCGAGCGGCTCTCATGGAACTGCCGGAGAGCTACCAATCAGTACTTATCCTGCGTTACCAATTAGACTTAAACAACCATGAAATTGCTGAAACCCTAGGAGTTAGCAAGGAAAATGTTGAGGTAAAAGTCCACCGGGCACGTAAAGCCTTACGGAAAACAATAATTAGAAGATGGGAAGAAAGGGGGGTAATCGATGAACTGCCATGATATTAAGCAAAATATGTATAATTATTGTGACGGTTTAGTATCCCCCGATTTACGGTCAACCATGGCCGCGCATTTAAATGAGTGTGAGTCCTGTCGCAACAATTACCAGTTAACTCTGATAGAAAAAGAAGCCTTAAGCGATGCAGGAGATATCCCCCTACTGTCTGAAGCTTTTACGGCACGTATTATGGGCTCTCTAATTTCTGCCGATAGTGTAAGCTCTATGCCTCAACCTTTAGTGATGAGCAAAAGTTCATCCCCCTATTTCAAGCGGACTTCGTGGTATAGCGGGCTAGCGGTGATAGCGGCAGTTATTGCGCTATGCCTTTATTTACCTAACCTGAAGAACATAAGTAATAATATAAATGTGGCTGATAATTCCTCTAAGCAACAACAGTTAGAGCTTCAATCTAACGCAGTCAAAAATAATGACTATGGAACTCTGGCTAAAGACGAAGATACTATTAAGCTGAGCCAAGTTTCGCCTCCGCAGAATGCAGGCTCAGGTCAAAGCAAATTACCCTCCATTACCCTTGAAAGTGAATCAAGATCGGTTCAAGTTGATAAAGATTTGACCTATAGCCCTTCAGTTTTATCGACGCCTTTTTCTTCCGAGGCAATGAAACGTTCAACTAGTTTAGATGTAGGCAGATCAATTCGAATCGAAAGTCAAGTTAATGAAACAGCTCAAGTTACAAATACCGCTGCCCTTTCTTTTAGCCCCCAGAATATACCTACTCGTTTTAAACTCATGAAATTAGATACTGCCTCAGAAAACGAAGCTGTGTATAATTATGCGAGCCAGGATGGAAAGGAGAATTTTCAGTTGCACGTCGCTCCATACCACGAAAAGATGATGGCAATTGGGCCTACCAGCAATATTACTTTCCAAGACAGTCCCCCATCACTAACCAGAGATATCCAGGTAGGAGATCAGAAAATTACATTAACGGTCTCCGGTAATATACCAACCGAGGAGTTGATCCGGCTGGTCAATACTATTCAGTTTAAATAGGACTTGGAATGGCATTAACTTTTGAATTTTTCCAGAAAAAAGCCGCTGCCTTTATGGCAACGGCTTTTTAATATTTTTAGGCAACTACGGTTCTTTCTTCATAGTGGGAGAACTCCATGGAAAAACCAGCTCTACCCTGGGTGCTCGACCTCAGTACGGTAGAATATCCAAACATCTCAGCCAAGGGAACGAATCCCCTAATAATCTGAGTGTTATTCTGCATCTCCATAGAATCAAGTCTACCCCTCCGGTTGCTAATATTGTTAATAATATTACCGGTAAATTCTTCAGGAGAAGTAACTTCCAGACGCATGACTGGTTCGAGCAGCTTAGGACTCGCCTTTTTCAAGCACTCACGGGTAGCAAACATGGCGGCAGTTCTGAAGGCCATCTCAGACGAATCCACTTCATGAAAAGATCCATCCATCAGCGTAACCTTAACATTAACTACCGGATAACCCTTCAATACACCTTCCTCTAGAGCCTGCTTAACACCGGATTCTACTGCTGGGATATATTCCCTTGGTACAGCTCCACCTACGATTTTATTTACAAATTCGAAACCTTCACCTGGTTCCATTTTGAGCACTACGTGCGCAAATTGACCTTTACCACCTGTCTGTTTAACATAACGTGTTACGTGCTCAGCAGTTTTGGTGATCGTTTCTTTAAAGGCAACTTCTGGTTGACCAATGTTAATACCTACATGAAATTCTTTTTCCAAACGTTCAGCAATAATTTCTAAATGTAGTTCACCCATCCCGGACAATAAAGTTTGCCCAGTTTCCTTATTGTATATCATTTTAAAAGTAGGATCTTCAGCCGATATTTTTGCTAGAGCTTCAGATATCCTATTCTGATCCGACTGAGTTCGGGGTTCAATTGCAATCTGGATTACTGGTTCAGGAAATTCTATAGATTCCAACAATATCGGCTTATTGTCATTGCAAAGAGTGTCACCAGTCCCTACATCCTTCAGTCCGATAAAAGCAGCTATATCCCCGGCTTTTACCTCTTCTACCTCTTCGCGGTGATTGGCATGCATTTTAACCAGACGCCCTACCCGCTCCTTTTTCTGTTTGGTGCTGTTATATATATAGGAACCGGCCTTTATTGTACCGGAATAAACCCTGGCAAAAGCCAACTTACCCACGTGCCTGTCGCTCACGATTTTAAAAATAAGAGCGGAGAAAAAATCGCAGGATTCAGGACTGATTTCAATGCTATCACCGCTGTTGATGTCTGTAGCCCTAGCTGGTTCGACCTCTAACGGCGAAGGAAGAAATTCCACCACTGAGTCCAACAGGGTTTGCACCCCGATA
>PHAA01000026.1:0-88370 GCA_002840245.1 Firmicutes bacterium HGW-Firmicutes-15 | reverse complement strand
AACTGCCACATATTACTGGAACCATCGTTGCATTAACAACATTTTTTCTCACCGTCTCGATGATTATAGCTTCAGATATCGGTTCATTGTTATAATATAGCTCCAAAAGGCTTTCACTGGTTTCAGCCAGCCTTTCAATCATTTCTAAGCGCCATTTTTTAGCCTCTTCCAAATAACCTTCCGGAATAGAGGTTTCCTTAACTTCATTACCCAGGGTACCCGAGAAAGTCTGGTAGTTCATCTTAATCAGATCAACGATACCTGTAAACGCTTCATCTTCAAAAACTGGCAGAGTCAACACCAAGGGGTTTGAACCCAGACGTTTATTAATCTGCTCAACCACCCTATAGAAATCTGCTCCGATAGCATCCATCTTATTTATATAGGCCATCCGGGGCACTTTGTATTTGTCGGCCTGTCTCCAAACTGTTTCCGATTGGGGTTCAACTCCGCCCTTGGCGCAGAATATAACAACTGCTCCATCCAGTATGCGCAGGCTACGTTCAACTTCGGCTGTAAAATCCACATGTCCAGGCGTATCGATAATGTTGATACTGGTCCCCTTCCACACGCATTTAGTGGCGGCAGAAGTTACCGTTATGCCGCGTTCCTTCTCCACATCCAGGTAATCCATTACGCTCTCCCCATTATGGGTTTCCCCAATTTTATGGGTCAGACCAGTAAAATACAGAATGCGTTCTGTTGTTGTAGTTTTACCTGCATCAATGTGGGCAATTATGCCAATATTTCTTAAATCTCTTAACATTTTTACCTTTCACTCCTCACTTATAGGAAAACAAAAATTAACGGCATTACTTAATCGTAGTGCCGTAAAAAGCACGGGTTCTTATTCCATAATCTAATAGCCATTAGGAAAGCGCCCAAGTTAATATCATATTAGCTTTTTATCCATTTGTCAAATTGTAATGCACTTAAAGTTACTTCAGCATTGGCGATATCACCTTAAACTCAGGACTGCCAGCTACTTTTAATAGATCAAAAAGTATGGTTTCCGTATTACTAATAACCGCACCCATGTCTTTCATGAGTTCCAAGCCGTTTAGATAATTCTCCTTGAAACGGGAACATACCGCATCTTTAACCACATGAACATTGTAACCATCTTCCAACAAATCACGGGTAGTCTGAAAAACACAAACATGGGTCTCGCTACCCGTTATCAGCAAAGTTTTCCTGCCGGCATCCGATAAAATCTGCTTCAATCCTGAGTATGCGGAAAACTCCATTTTATCAACATATTGATATTCCTTTAGATTATCTTTGATTTCATTTGCCGTAGCACCTAAACCCTTGGGATATTGCTCTGTAACAATAACTGGTATCCCCATTTGCTCAGCCGCAGCCAGTAATAAATTAGTATTTTTATAAACCTTTTCACTTTTTGACATAGCCTTCATCAGCTTTTCCTGAAAATCGATAACAATTAATACCGTATCGTCTTTATTAAGCCTATAATTTTTCATCGGTATAATCCTCCTTTTCTATCATAGAATAAACCAATCATTTACTCCGGTCTTTTTCGCACTACACTTCGTTTTCAAAGCTTGCACCCTTCACCCTTCGGGTACTACTGATGCTCCCGATGGTCACGATAAAGGTTGCGGGTACTACTGATGCTCCCGATGGTCGCGATAAAGGTTGCGGGTACACTGATGTTCCCGTTGGTCACTATTAAGGATGCGGGTACTACTTATTCTCCCTTATGTTTGCTATTAATGTTGTAATACGTCCAGTATAACTGCGCTTTGACACCTTGTCTAGCGCAAAAAATCCTCGTGTATTCCGCCTTATTTATTATTATTAGTCCCCATTTGTTTGTACCACAAGTCCTATTTTTCGCTAAGTCTGTTAGGCATTTTTTTAGTTTCGCCACAGATTGAAGCGATAAAGTAGTATAATCACAATAATCTGATATTACTTAGATTCCTAGTATTAGCGATATTATTGATTATCCCAGGAGGAATTGTTTTGCGAAGGCTTGTTCTATTATTTCTTGTACCGGTCCTAGTACTGACCTGTATGCTATTCAATTACAGCTGGCTGTATCAGGAGGTTAATCCGACTGCATTAGCTTCAGCCGCAATAAGGCTGGCTTTACAAAATGCTGATGTTGAAGCTATCTCCCAAAGCCCAGATAAATATTTAGTTAAAACCATAGACGGAATCGATCCCTTTATTTCTTTGATGCAAAACCGAGGGTGGACCTATAGAGATCAGATGGGCGCGGGAATCGTATTCGTTAAAAATGGACAATTACTTACTGCTGGGAGTCGTAAGTATTCCAAGCACTATATGATTGTTACTGTCCCAGAAGTTGGAGCAGTCCCGCCTGTGACAAGTGCCCAGGAAACTATAACCCTTACCGCAACTGGTGACATTCTTATGCATAATACCGTGATTGCTTCTGGAAAGCAGGGTGATTCTTATAATTACGACCACCTCTTTGCACCGATTAAAAAACTTATTGAAGAAGGAGACTATTCTTCTGTAAACCTGGAATCAGCAATAGCGGGGCCCGCATCAGGCTATACCGGTTACCCTGTTTTTAACAGTCCTGATAGCATTGCCAATGCTTTAAAGAATAACGGATTTGACCTAGCAGTAACCGCCAGCAACCACACACTGGATCGTGGCTACTCAGGAGCTTTACGCACTTTGGATGTGCTCCGCCAGGCAGGCCTTGACACCACCGGAACCTTTAAGACCCCTGAAGAAAAACGTAATTTTCTTGTTAAAGATATTCGGGGGGTTAAAGTTGGTTACCTAGCTTACAGTTATGATACTAATGGTATCCCACTTCCCCAAGATAAACCCTATTTCTACAACTTATTGGATCGAGATAAAATCATTTCCGATATCTCAGCCCTCCGTCCTGAAGTGGATCTGCTAGTACTAGTTCTGCATTGGGGAGTCGAATACAGCCCATATCCAACTGAACAACAGCGAAAACTAGCTAAGGAATTCTTCGAAAAAGGCGCCGATGTTATCCTAGGAAGTCACCCGCATGTAATTCAACCTATGGAAACCATGCAAATAAACGGTAAAGATAAATTTGTTATTTATTCTATGGGTAACTCTATGGGCAACCAGAATGGTGTAGAGCGAAATAGCGGTGTAATCCTGAAATTGCAATTCACCAAAGATCTCAACCAGGGTGAAACAAATTTGAGCGGAGTAAGTTATACCCCTATTTTTATGCATCCATATTATATAAATGGCCGCCAAATGTTTCGCGTAGTTCCTATTCAAGCTACCATAAAGGCTATTCAAGCTGGAAAGGATCCCTATTTGGGAACAGACAGTATCCCGCTATTACAAGAGGTATTGGCCGCTACCAATAAACAGCTAACGCAACCTTTACGTTGATCAAATCAGATTTATATGAATGCTTATTTCATTTATATGTAACAATAAGAAAGACTGTAAGAAGAAACGGAGGTTGATTAAATGGATAATAACGATTTAAAAATTATAAAAACTGCCATTCTAAACGAAATAGAAGGCGAGAAATTCTATAAAAACGCAGCCCAAAACGCTAAAAATCCTGATACCAGTAATGATTTTCTCCACCTGGCCGAGGATGAAAAAAGGCACCAGGAAATGCTAAGGGGTATGATGGATCAAATCCTTGCAGGTCAGGATTATTCTTTCGACGTTAAGAATTTGCAGGGTGTGCCTTCACTCAGGATATTTAATGCTGTAGATTCAATGGTTACTGACAATTCTATGGAAATATCAGTTTTTCACATAGGCATCTTAATGGAGAAAGCCTCAATGGATTATTATAGCAAAGCCGCTCATTCCACTACTTTACCAGCAGCGCGCTCTCTCTATGAATACCTTGCAGAATGGGAGATGAATCACCTGGAAGAGATGGAGAAGATTTATGATTCATTGACTGAAGACTGGTGGGATAAACAGTCATATTCCCCTTCTTAATCAATACTCTATTACAAAAACACTACTGCATTTCTGCTTAAATATATGATATAATATCACTTGCTGTGGGGGCGTGGCTCAGCTGGGAGAGCACCTCGTTCGCAACGAGGGGGTCAGGGGTTCGAGTCCCCTCGTCTCCACCATTTGAAGGTATTTATAAATTCCTTTTGTAGCAACGCACTAAAAAAAGGTTACCAACCCACTGTAAATAATAAGCATCCCTAGTAATCAAGCAGTTAAAAAGACGGTCTTCTTATAGAAAACACTATCCTAAGAGATCAAGCTGAACTTTAAGCAATGGGAGGGACTTTATTGAGAGTTCCCTCCCGTTTCATTTGTACGATAGCAAACAAGAGAACTGTTTAACCATTCTCCTGTTTGCTCTTAATCTTTTTTGTTGAAGCGTCTTGAATATATAATTATTGCAAAGATAATAACTAAATAAATTGGCCAAACCCAATCCTTATTGTTTAACCAATCATATTGCTGAGGTAATAAGGTAGCAAACATGACCAAAATTTACACCTCCATACAAGAATACATATTTATCAATTAAATATTGTTCATCCCTTACTCAAACCATCATTTATTAAGGCGCTTATCAAACCATGAATTCTTGTTATATTGCAGATCATTAATAACAATTATATAAGTCGGCTGATTTGGGTTTATATAACTGTCTTCAAATACCAACTGATTTCCTTTTGTGTACAATGCCCCTCCTGGAGTAGTGCTTGAAGTTCAGGATAATATGTCATAAGATAAAGAACCAGCAGTGGCAATTGCATCAGCTATTGTGGTAGCTGATGCAACAACTACAATATTGTAACCCACTGCGGATGCTATTAAAATTGATCCTCCTGTCTGTTCATAAGCCTTTACAGCCTCTTTGGAAGTTAGGTATTTCCACGTTCAAGAAAGTGTTTTTTGTATATTATTAAAATTCATATATTTATTATCATTGCTCGCAACCAAACCAAGATGGGTACCCAAAATAATTTGAGTAGGAACGTTATATGTCGAACTCGTTCCCCCTGATTCACTACTTGAACTTCCACTTGAAATACTGCTAGTAGCATTAACCATTGAAGAAACAACTGAGCCAAATATACTACCTAAAACAGAGTGCCCACTTGGATCCCAATGATTGATGGGATTATTATAGCAATACGTATAAAGATTCAAACTTAGCGGATTAGTAATATTACCTTCTACACTATTCTTCGATATAAACCTTTACACCTAGGGATCATAGTATTTAGCTCTAATATTTAAGCGACTTCAGTCAGAATATGTTGTTCTATAAAATGCTATATTCCCCTTTAGTTAAATACCGACAAAATATCTGTTTGTTGTGCATTTAGGTGCCTTTGTTGTTCTCTTATATTAATTTAATGAATTAAAGCTGTAAATTAATATAAATATAAGGAAATATAGAAAGCGCTACATAAGTGTTCTTGTAGCGCTTCCTATATTACTTCACGTTATTAAATGGGACTTGGTGAAACAAATAGTTGTTTGCAGAGATCTTATATTTAGTAATCCGGAAAAAGGTGCGGAGTTCGATTCCTCTCCGGCGTACCATTAGGTAATCGGCACTTTATTAGCACTAAAGGTACTTATTTTTGTTGGCTGACAGTTTTATTGACAGCTTTCCCACCGGGAATTGATGTGTTATTTTATTCGTCCCTTCCCTTTTTTAAGTGCCTCCGTCGGATCTTTCTTATACTCTTTATAGCGCTCATTCGCAATCCTAAAGACCTGATCTTTATCGCGCTGTTCAATAGTTAAGATATAGACAACCTGTAGTATATTAACTATATGGTTGGTTATTTTAAAGATAATCCGTACACCTGCATCTCTCAGCTTGATCTCTTTACACCCGGCCAGTTTGGTATTTTGGTAGTTGTTTAAAAGGGTTCCGATCTCATCAGCCCGTTCTTCAAGCCTGTCGATTGCATTATCTACTATATTAATGACCGATTTATCCAATTTTCCGTATTCCCTAGCTGCAGCAGGAGCCAATTTTACTTCAAAACGAGCTTTACTCATTTCCCTGACCGCCGTATGTCTCTCCAGTTCACTCCAGTCTCAGGTTTTTTCTCTAGGTCTTCCAGTCGCTCACTTAAGTCCCGAATTTTCTCCTGCTCTTCTAGCTCGCTTAATCTAGAATAAATAGCTTCATAAAAGTGATAATCAAGAATTACCGTATCGAACCTGCCGTTATCAGTTACGACTAGGGGTTTTTCTTTTGCCCGCCTGCGTATGGCACCATATTTTCTTGATATATCAGAAGACGTAATGACTTGTTCTTGATCAAATTTAGGTTTATCCATAACCACACTCATTTCCATCTAATCTCCCCATTAATATATTACTCCTTACGTAATATTATACATAATTTATTACGTAATATCATCGACTAAATATAACACACTGACTGGTTATATTCGTAGTATCTTTGTTTTGGATTTGAAAAATAAGTATTTCAAGCTCGTATTATCCTTAGAACTAGCCAACGGTTATGTACATCATTATATTAAGCTAATTTTCAGCTTCTATTAAGCATGGTTTCAATCATCAAGTGGATAATTAGTATTGTAAGACAAATAAGCGAGAGAAATCAGACTCGTTCTTACGCAATTTAGCAGCTTAAGATGGAAGGAGTATAATTACATGAACGATAAAACCCTAACTAAGATAATACTCGATATTGTAATGATGATTTTATTTCTAATAATGATTGATCCTAAGAATACTGGAATGACATTGCATGAAGTCCTCGGGCTAAGCGTCGCTGCCCTGTTTACATTCCATATTATTCTGAACTGGTCATGGGTTAAAAGCATTTCAAAAAATTTATTTAACCCCATATTAAAAACCAAGCCCAAGCTATTCTATGTAACAAATGTCGTATCATTTATTAGTGTTATGACCATAATAGCCACGGGGATTGAGATTTCACAGGTGCTGTTTGTCTCTGAATCAGCTGGCATAAGTCATAGCTTTGTTACTGTGCATAAATGGGTTTCGTACTTCTGCCTTGGACTCTTCGGGGTTCATATTATCATGCACTGGCGTTTTATAATAAATGCTATGCTTAAACTATTCGCTGCGCTGAAAGCACCTGCTTTAGGTAAAACGGCCATAGTCTTGGGTACGGTAGTACTGGGGGTGGGACTAGGGGTGGGCCTATTCTATTCTCAAATCGCTAGCAGCACCACTGCCGATGCAGATCGAGTCCGGAGGGAACCTCCCAGCGAACCCAGGAAAGTTCAACCATCCAAAACCAGAGAAAATCATCAGAATAACACTGTATCGACCAACAACGGTAAAGTATATGAGTACCCTACCAGTACAGGTCAAACCACTAGCATTGCCACTGACACAAATAATGCCGGAACTAATGTTACTTTGACTGACTATTTAGGGAAAATATTCTGCAATGGCTGTGATAAACACTGTTCTTTATTAGCCTTACAATGTGACAAAGGTACTCAGCAACTGCAGTCAGCTAAAACACAATATCAACAGCAATATGCAAGCACAAGCTTAAAATAGGGACAATATCAATGACTTTTTTGATTCCCCTCAAATGATAAAATACGTCGCCACAATTGCATGGTATACCTTCTTCTCAAGGAAAACTCCGGGAGTCTATGATGCCTGCCCGGAGTTTCTTGACTTTTTTATTAAGTTTGTCGGGATAGGAAACCTGTCACCCGGTCCTTCAAGAGCCAACAAAAGGAACGCCCCTCTGTTGGCCAATATCTCAATGGCCTGACCCCGTCCGACCCGCGGCCCGTGACCCCCGGCCCACTCTTATGAAGGTAAAAGAATAACGTTTCCGCCCTCATCGGTGTATTTATTCACTATTGCAGCATCGGTTTTAACATGTACATTATTTACATCTTCTGCACCAATAAAATCACCAGCTTCCCAAGTTAGTCTAACTTTACCATCATAAATTGTCGGGGCAGATTCTGATAATGTCCCGTCACAATCGAAATCACTAATTAATAAACCACCAGTATTGATAATAGAAACCTCGGGTTCTGAGGCACCGTTTCCAATTCTGAACGTAATATCAATTACATCCCCTTCTGCACTAAACTCACCGTCTGAGCCGGCGTCCGTCGTCAAAGCACTACTTGCACATACTGCTGCCACACCATCAGCAGCAGATCTAACTCCCGAGTTCCAATAAGCATCTACTACAAAATACCTTGGTGTAAATCCGGGTTTATACTTATCAGCAGGTATGGGAGCATTGTCAGCGGTAAAGTTACCAGTCGTTTGTGCGATACTACCGACTTTGATTAGATTCTCGGTCACTTGCAGATATAGTTTGCTGTCGGTAGCAACAAGGCTTAAAGCAGAAGCATCTGCTAATTCATAATCACTAGAACCAGTATCTTTTTTGATACCAAGCTTGGCAATGTCAGGTGCTGCCGCGACCGTAACAATTGGCATACCCTCGGAAATATTTCCACTTACTCCATCCTGGATAGCTACCCCAATCTGATCTCCAGCCGCAAGTGTTCCCATATTACCTGCACCAAATGTTACAGTGTGCTCGATGTTGCCATTAGTAGGAAAGTCAATGATCTCTTGGCTGCCGCCGACACGCCAAATAACAGCATAATCGCCATTCAAAGTACCTCCAGTATTCCCTACCATAACCTTATCCAAATGGGCTAAAACTCCGACATTACCATCAACTTCAACGCCATTTACCGGCTTTTCCGGAATGGGAGATGCCATTACAGGCAGATAATAATCTTTGCTTACAGCATTATAGAAAGTTACGTATGGTGTACTTCCTGTGGTCAGTGCAGTGCCGCCAATTATGGGTTTATCCAGTTGCCCCCCATCTGAAGTATACTGTTCAACAGTTCCAGCTACTCCCCCATTACAAACTACTGCTTCATAACCTGTTTCATCAAACAACTGACTATTTAATGACAGCGATTGTTTGGCCGCATTCAGGTAATAACCTTCTGTCCTTTCGTTTAGTATTCCTTCATGGAAGTTGCCGACAATGGTATAAGTATCATGATTTTCCACCGGACTGACTCGTAGTTCCGTCCCATCCTCTACTACAGCTTCCAGGACTATAGTTGCTTCTAAACAGTTTTCCCAATTGGCTCCACTATCCACTGAATAGTCCATTGCAGTCGATACATTTGTGAGCTTGTATACATTGTTATTTGCATCATATACTATTGCTGGATCTGCTGCTGCCACTGTTAGCGTAAAGCCTTTGGCAAATGTCTTGCCCTTGCTGTCGGTAACTTTTACGGTAACTTTGTAGTCTTTTGCAGTTGCCAATGCACTGCCTGCTACCTTCAACTTGCCGGCGGCTATTGCAAACAACTCATTGTCTGCACTATTTGCCGGTGTCACGGTATCTTCCACTAATTCGAAAGTAAATGCTGCTGTCCCGCCTGTTGCTGACAATGTCCCAATTTCGGCATTGGCGGCTACATTGGCATTGCCTGCTTGCAAGCCCCCTGTAGCAGTTAAGCTAATGTCGGTTACTTCCGGATCTGCTGCTGCAGTATCTCCGCCCGAATTACCGTTTGAAGAGTTTTGCTGTTGAGTGCCCAGCTTATCCAGGGCTTCCTGTGCCTCTTTACTCAGCTTTTGCCCCAGTTCCTTCAGTTGCTTCTCTAGATCATTTTTAACTTCATCAGTAAGCTTTATTCCACTTAATTCCATGCCTTTTAGCACCACATTCAGCATGTTAGTTACTTGTTCGGCTTGTTTTTCCTCGGATAAGGGTTTATCAGGTATTTCCAATAATATCTCCGCTGGCGCTGGCGGAGGTGGTGCAGCTTCCTTATTTATGTCCATTTGCATGGCGGTATTAATTACCCAGCCCTGAACATCGCCAAATCCCTTTATATCCTCCGCATTCATTGGGCCAGACGTTCCGGCGGTTCCTCCCTGACCAATTCCACTGCTTTTACCTCCGGTCAGAGGTACTGCATTTCCAATTTTGCCGCTTACTTCAGCATCTCCGGTTAGACAGCTTACCTTACAAGTCCCGTCCGGGTTTACGATTACTGATATAAACGTTCCCCTTACTGCGGCCACTCCCCATGGCATGTCCACTTTCATTCTTACCTGCTTAACCTGTGCTGTCTGGTACCAAGGGGATTGGCCTGCCTGGTTGTCAGCAATAAACTGCCTGCTGTCAAGTGATGCCAGCAAGGGAAAGTTGGCTCGGGCCGATTGCTTTTCGGTGGATTCATGTTTGCTTGCCAGGGCTCCAAATACTGTCCCTTTTTTCAGGTCTATGTCGACATTCTCTACTGAGGTTCCGCTGGAACCGTCCATTTTTATATAAGCTCTGCCGATGGATTCTTTTATGTTTATCTCGGTATTTTCTTTTATGAGTACGCTGCTGCCATCTGGATAGAATATGCTGGCACTGGCGTTGGTTCCTGTTTTAATGGTGTCTCCTAATAATATGGTGTTATCGTTCTGAAGGGGGGTAGTTGTTCCTTGTCGGGTAAGTTTAATATCGCCTTTAACATCTTTTATGGTTCCTTCCAGGCTGACTGTGTAGAGCCCAGGATCCTTGGTCAACAGGGTTCCTAATGCCCGGGCAAGGTTTCCTCGCTTCATCACTGCATCGGGGTATACTTTCTTGCCATCTGCTGACAACCCTATCATTTCTGTAGCCAGTGCTACTGCCATTTCTCCGGCCGCCCAGTGGCTTTGATCGATATCTTTAAGTGCAGGAAGGGGAGGCCGTTCTTTTTGGGTGGATAATCTCATTATTAGTGCTATTCCCTGTGCCCGGGTTAATATATCATCGGGTTTAAAGCTTCCGTCGGGAAATCCCTTTAGGTAGCCGGCTTTGGTTGCTGCCGCTATGTTGACTGCCGCCCAATGATCAGCATTTACGTCGGGAAATCCGATCTCGTTTACTGCTGGGGTCTCTAGTCCGGCCGCCTTTACTAAAATTACTGCGGCCTGGGCCCGGGTCATTCCCTCACCGGGATGAAAACCTCCATCGCGATAGCCTTTGACGATGCCGCGTCCAGCCAGAAAGTTTATGTATAGAGCATTGGGATCGTTAGAAGGTACATCGGAAAACTGAGATTTGACAGCTGCCGGAACTTTCTCCGAGACTGCTGTTGAGGCTGCCTGCACAGGGTTAAGTTTGAACAAAAATATACTACAACAAATCATGATAAGAATAATTTCATACCAGGGTACCTTTTGGCCAATACGAATGGTTTTCATATACTCCCGCCTTTCTTGCTACTTTTGCGCCAGTTGAAAAATCTCGCTGGCTGATATTTCGAGCAGGTTGCCCCACCTTACAACCGTACCGTCGGTGATAACACGCTGAAAATACTCCTGGTCGGCCAGCATGCCAAAACGCACTGTGTTGAGCCGGTCCGCCAGATTCAGTATGACGCTGCTGCCGTTTTCCATCAGCACCTCCAGGCGATAGTCCTCCCTGGGTATGACACTGGTTATTGCACTCATGAACGCACCTCCGCATAAATAATGTTCTTTGCCCTCCATAAACATCAAAAATCCACCATACCTAAATGGTATAGTGGATTTTTTTGACAGGATACTACCCACCGGGTAGTTTTATAAGGCTTTTTTACCGGTCGAGGTCATTCAAATATTGCTGCAACAGACTTCGGCTATTGATGGAAAGCTTCGCATAGATGCTTTTTAATGCCATCTTTACGGTATTGGCCGATATGTATAGCTGTTTTCCTATCTCGGCATTGGTATAACCCTCTGCAGCCAGGCGGGCTATTTCGATTTCCCGGTCGGTAAGCCAGGGCTTTTCCTCCGTGAAATATTCCCGGATGATTTGTTCTTTGGACTGGCGATAGGTCTCATATAAGGTCAATATCCGGGCAATGTCCTCCCTGTAGTGGCCCTCTCCGGCCAACCTTATCAAGAGCGGTTCAATATAGTCGCAATTCTCCACAAAGGGCATATACACCCGGTCCGGCATGGCTATCGCCAGGGCTTGCTCCAGGTTGGATATGGCATCGTCCTCCGCGAATATCTGCCTTCTGGCCGCGGCCAGGTATATGTGGGTGTAAATCTGTCCGAGCAGATTGGGGAAAACGGAAGCTATACTAATAAAATAGTCGGCGCTGCCGATCAGTTTCAAGTATTCGCCATTGATTAACAGCGTCCTGCCAAATACAATGTTAAACGTGCCAAAAGCGGGAAACATCAGACGACTGCTGCTGATACTGCCGGTCGCTATCCATTGGGGTATTTTGTCTGTTTGATTCAGGAGAGAGTAGATATATCCCTCGCACATATCTACTGTATGAATAAGCATGTATTGTCTCCCGCTTATTATGTCCACGCGCATTTTCTGTAATATATCCAGCATGTCGGAAAAGTCGCCTTTGAATAAAGCAAGGCGTATTTGCACAAACATGGCACAGATTACAGTTCCCGGCTGCATTTTGGACTGAGCCTGGTATACGGACTTGTGCCCCAAAATCTCGGCGTTTACAAAATCACCGGAAAAAAATTGCCTTTCAGCCTCCATGACATAATCCGCACCGCCGCCTTGACCGTTTGTCAATGGGGTATAGTAAATCAGAGCTTCTTCCAATTCCCTGACATGCTCTTTAAGCCTGCCGCTTTCCCTATAATACAGATATAATACGGAAGTAGATCCAAATGTCCAAACGCTGCGGGTATTTAGGAGCACACCAGGCCCCGTTAACAGTTCAAAAGCTTTGCGGTGGTGCTGGGACATCTTGGGAAGATCGTTATATGCCGTAAAGCTTATCAAAAGCTCATATTCTCCTATAAGCCGTCTTTTTAAGCCGTCATTCAAGCTACTATCCGTTTCAATCATGCTGCTGAATTCTTCACACGCCTTGCCGAATAAAGCAAGTTCATTATATGAAAACAAGTAAAGCGCATATTTTAGAAAACCAAAAGGATGCCGGGCCTTAACCTCCCTAGGACATTCCTCCATATATTTCATGAGATAGTCCTCTTTTTCGTAGGAAAAGGTAAGCCTGCCATCTTCCAGAGTAGTAAGGATATTGTCAAAATTCCCGCACTCATAAAAATAATGTATGGCATCAAAGTAGTCACCGTTTTTCAGGTGCCACCGCGCCGCTTTTTGATTCAGATCCTGTTTGAAACGTATATCTTTTTTCTCCAGTTCCCCTTGCAGGAACCCGGTGAAGATTTTGTGCATATGATAGGTTTTTAGCCGGTCGTCATAATTTACAAAAGCGTTTTTATTGGTGATACCATCGAGCAGCATACCGGTGTCTTCTGTGCCCCACATGTGAACCGCCTGTTCATGGGTAAAGTTTTCAAAAATGCACATGGTGATGACAAACTCTTTAATTTCATCAGACAGCGGATCATATATCGCTTTTTCCATCAGCGTATAGATGTTTTTCGCCGACGTATATCTGCCTTCAGCTATGTATTCCAACATCAGCAGGTACAGCGCGCTTATCCAGCCCTCGGTCAGGGCATACAGCTGGTCTGCTTCGCTGCTCTTAAGCTTTATTCCGCACGCATGATAATATCCGGCGATTTCCTGCGGTACAAGCTCAAGGGTTTCTTTGCTGATATGATGCAAATAGCCTTTTAGTTTTAATTCCGCCAGCTTTTGAATGGTCGTGTAACGCGTGGATAAGACGATATGCAGATTATCTATTTCATTTTCAACCAAAAGCTCAATAAAGCTGTTGACGGCCGGACTATCGATCATGTGGTAATCATCTATTACCAGGATGGCTGGGCCCGGCAGTTCAATATCCCCAATAAGCTTCAATGCTTCCTGAGCCGATATGACGTCTTCAGGAAACCCCAGGCATAACAGGCTCTGGGTGCGGTCATCATCCAATTCACGGAATAGCTGAGCAAAGCCATTCCAAAAACTGCTGGTCGAACCGTCATAAACCCTTAGCCATAGTAAATTAACCCCGGCTTGGTTCAGATGCTCCCTAACTGCAGTGGTCTTCCCATAGCCCATGGGTGCTTCGACGATAGTAAGGGGATAGTCAAAGATTCCGTCCATGGTTCCCGTTATTCGCTCGGGAAAATATAGGCTTCTAGGGTTGTATTGTTTTGCTTTCGACATTAACCAACCCCCTCATATTTTCTATATGGGTTAAATTTTGCCTTATTTGTTCATTATACCTCATTATTTGTTATATAAAAGCCTGTTCCCCAATGCTATATTCTTAATGGCAAAAAAGCTCTTTAGCGAATAGATTCTGAATTACATACATATTTAGGCCAATATTTTAAGATATTATTTCTGTAGTTTGGGTGAGTCAGGTTCATTATTAATTAGTTCCAATGAAAATGAAATACTATTGGCACGCTTAAGCTTACTATAAGCACTTGTAGCAATATTATGGTATAAAAAAAACAATCCTTTAAATTGGATTGTTCATATTACAGGCATTTCTCATTATGCAAATGGCAAGGATATGCTTCAATCTATGGGAAAGTTATGGGTAAAGTCTCAACAAAACAAAGGAGCTGGTTTGACATCAGCTCCTTTGTGATTGCACTATATGCTTGAGTTTATTATTAGATAGCTTTTTTCTTAACCACTGATGCATCTGCCGCCGTTGCTTTATCGGCTGAATCGGCAGATGCACTGAAAACATCTCCGCCCAGGTTCATCCAGGGCATCTTGGAAAAGCCTTCTACCCGTTTAGCAAGATCCATGCAGCTCTTGACTGCAGGATTGGAGGACAGGGTATTACTCATCGAATCAAAAACCCCTGTCGGGTTCTCTATCGTCTTATACATATTTTTTTTGATTTGCCTCATACACTGATCGGACAAATTCATGATGGATTCCTGCGTTGCTTTAGTATGATCCACCATCTGATCAATCAACTTAAAGGGTTTATCATTGTTCAGATCCATTTTCGAAGTAATCGTTTCGCTCTGGGTTTTGGCCGCTGAAATGGTCTGTTCCATCATGTCATACATCTTCTGGTTAAACTGGTTGATACCTTCGCGTTGGGCATCGTAAACTTCCCAGACTTTGTCCATAAACCCGTTCATGATCTGAGTATTGTGTTTGGTGAGTTCAATCGGATTCATCATCTCTTTAAAATTGGTCAAATTTTTCTCTCCCTCATTTTGGTTTCTTCATGGGTGCTCTTCCAGCAGACCGCAAACAACAACCCACGTGAACATTATAACATGTTTTTCCCATATTTTGCACATCAAGGAATTACTTCGTTAGAAGTCGTACTTTTCCTCGACATCGAGATAATATTTCCTTCTAAGGAACAATACCCCTAACAAATTGTGATGGCCAATATACAACGAGTTCTTCCAGTGAATATTTGTTGCAAACATCTATTCCCCGTTCCAGTAAATTTTCCATAATGTCCTGACGGGCTTTCCAGGGAAGATCCGCTAATTCTTCTTGAAATAATCCCACTCCGTGTATAAAGTGCTTTACGGCTTTATCCGGGTCGTGAAACACCGTAGAAAAAGGAGCCTCCTGGCTTTCAATTTGAGTTAATCCAGCATTTGAAAAAGACGCTAGTCCTTCCTCCGAACTGAACATAAAACTCTTTGGCTTTTCATTACGTTTTGCCGATAATTGGAAAATAGGGGCAAACCATTCGGAAAAGAAGGGGAGATTACCAAAGTTATAGACCAATGGGTGACAGGACGCCACTATACCACCTGTACGTGTTACTCTGCTCATTTCCTTTAATGCCAAATCCCGATCTGTGAAATGTAAAAACGCACAGCCTAATACCGCATCGAAACTATTGTCTGCAAACGGTAAATCCTCCGCTGGACCAATCCGAAATTCTACCCAGTTTTTTTCTTTAGCTTTAGGTTTGGCCATGGAACGTTTAATCATTCCAGCAGATGGATCCATACTTATTAAACTGCCTTCGGGTCCTATACAATCTGCCAAACCCGCTTCGAAGCTAAGAAGTCCACTGCCACAACCCAATTCAAGAACTTTCATCCCTGGTTTTATGCACGCATAATTAATTAAGTGTTTTCGAAAAGGCATGGCTTGGGGCCATATATACTCAGCAAGTTTTTCGTAATCATCAAATAGATTAAATTGAGACATGTGAAGGAATCTTATCCGGTGTGAAAAATGGCCAGACTCGTCCAAAGCCCGATGCAAATCCGGAAGAAAATCAATTCCTTTGGGGGTTAATTCAACATACCGTTGATCATCTCGAATTACAACTTGAAGGACATTAAATAATTCTCCCATCATAATGTCATCACTCAAACTATATTTTACCCATGGGCGATGCCAACTGCCCCTTAGAAATTCTTGTTCTGGAATGCAGCCAAAATAGTTTATGGCGTTGAGATTGTCGTAAGCAGTTAAGAGTCGGTATACGTAAACCAAACTACCCAATCCTTGCGTATTGCAAAAATTCTTCACCCTATCAATAGCCTCAAGGGCTATTTTTTCGTCGACGATTAAGTTGCCGGTTTCTTCATGTGCCATAAAGACTGCGGTTGAAGCGAAGGTTTCATAAAGAGCAATATGTGGAAATGACTGCGGAACAGGTATAGTATCAAAATATTGATCTTTTTCTGAATCCGTCCAATGAATTCTTGAGTATTCACGAGCCTCTAAATCAAATCGTTCAAAAATACCCTGGTTAAAACGGCTGGAACTGTCTATACCTGCCAACCATGGGTTTATAACTACCCCTGACTCGTAGAGTTGTTGAAGTTTGTTGGTGAGATTTTAAAGTGATGTTGCCATATAATACCTCCTTAAAACAAAAATAAATAAGAAATCTATTATTTATTAATGTTTCGAGGCGAATAACATCTTTTCCTTTATTTTCCCATAAATATTTTTTTATTCCTTTAATAACTTTAATTTCTTTTTATTTCTTTATTTTCTTTGTTTACTTAAATTATAGCGATGGCAGATCTAACATAACTGTGAAAACAGATAATGTTCGATCATGCATTTATTTGCACACGCGGTTTCTACCATTTTTCTTGGCCCGATAAAGCGCCTTATCAGCTGCTGTCAAGACCTCCTGGGCTTTTCCATACGCGTTGCTTTTCTCTGCTGCACCGATACTTACTGTGACAGAAGTCCTTTTTGTCGGCTGAGCTAATTTGATTTTTTCGGTTTTCATTTTGGGGCGATCCTTACCTCTGATAGAAAAGTCTGCCTTCGCAATATTCTCACGCAGTTTTTCGAGATGTGGCAAAACATCGGCCAGTTTTTTTCCGGAAAAAACAATAACAAACTCTTCCCCACCATAACGGAAGGCTTTCCCCCCCCCTGTAACCTGGACTAATTTCGATGCTACCATTCTTAAAACTTCATCACCTACATTATGACCATATTTATCATTAAACTTTTTAAAAAAGTCGATATCCACCATTGCCATAACATAATTTCCGCTGAGTTTCATCATTTCTTCGCGCAGAGCTCGACGGCCTGGAATTTCGGTTAACTCGTCCAGATAAGCCATACTATAGGTGTTTTGAATGATGCAGATTATCATCATAAGACCGGTGCTGCTCATAAAGATAGGTCCAGCCAGAGGTGTATCCCGAAAATAAATAAGCAGTGCAACACTAAATAAGATTCCAATAGCAGTCGCACTAAAGTAACAGTTATTTATTTGCATCAGCAGCAAGATGGAAATGATGCTCAGGCAAAACACTATCAAGCTAAGTTGCGCTATCCCATGCAGAAAGTCAAAAGTCCATGGAAGAAGCTGGACGTTTAATATATTCAGGATAGCCAGCTTGTCAGAACTTACGATCCAGATTGCGCCGAGAAATTGCCCAATAATAGAAATCAGTTTCAAAAAGCCCCACTGGCTGAATATACCTCTTTCTTTTAAGAAGCAATAAATAAATATGTTAAGTGGTACCAGAATGCCAATAACTGAATAGATCGAATTCATTTGAGTGCTATCATAGTGATGTCTCTGATAGATGATTGCTTCCGTAGTGAATTGAATTAAAATAAAGACCAGGGCCAGATAGAAGATCTTGCTCTGGTTAAAACGATAGGCCAGAACGCCAGCTATCAGTAAAAGTATATAGGGCAAAAAAGGAATCATTCCAATTATTAAAACGGACATGCTGCTTATTCTTGTTAAAAACAGGCAAGACAATATTATTAAAAGGCTTGGCAAGCTAAGAGACAGTAAGGTCTTCGTACTTTTATTCATTGCTTTTATCCTCGTACATTTCTATATCACCGCGAATTATTTCTGATTGGAAAGCTTTCAGCAGATATCTTTATTTCATCTAATAATATTTATTATATTTAACAAAATGCGCCAAACCATAAATGCAAAAAAACCTGAAAGGGCACTAACACGGAATGCATCAAATAGGCCTTTAAATGATAACTTACTCTGACCTTTCGTCAGTTTATATAAAATAAACCACCCAACCACTAACGCAAATAAATATGTTAAAAACTGGCCTTTAATACCAAATAAAAGCAGGATTACAAATTGTGCTAGAACAGTAATCCACATAAGTCTAGGCTGTATCTGATTATTCATTCCTAATATCCTCCATTTCTACTTGTAGTCCACCAAAACTCTTTACCTAACGATTATTCTTTATATGCCCATACGCTCTTAATTAACACCCAGTAATAAGTATACTCCAGAATAAGCCTGCTTTAATACTAGCCAGTCCAACAAATGTTATTATGTTATATTATGAGACAAATAATTATAATATTTTGAAAGTAGCGTAACAGCTTCTAAGAATTTATTGTGCATTTCTTTTATTGTAAAGGGCGAAGCTATATGTAAAGTCACAAAAAACAGATAAACCCTCTGAAATAGAAGGTTTATCTCAATTGAAAAGTCTTTCAGTTTGTTTTTATGTCAAATATGACTAGACTAATTCACTACGTATTCTACATGGTAGGTTCTTCATGTTCGGTGTTCCAAACTCTTTGCCTAGTTTTTTTATCGAGGTAAGCATGTTGAAATTGGATTTCTGCCAATCTATTTGCTTGTCTCCATCTCCTGCGGGGAACCACCATCCTATAGCCGCACTGATTATACGAGGATCTACAACATCGCTAACCCTTGCCACCTGTTCAATTTTGCCATACTTCGTTTCAATGATGACCTTATCACCATCGCTGATACCATAGGTTACGGCCGTTTCCGGGTGTATTTCAACAATTGGTTCTGCTTCTTTTTTCCTAAGTTTATCAACCCATCGATATGAAGAGTGAAGATAATTGGGGCTCTTACCGCTAATTAAAAGTAGTGGATACTCTGGATCATCATCTTCCGGTAGACTAGTGAATTCGGGCAGAGATTTTAGTTTAAACTTCTCAGCGACGCTCAACTTCAGTTCTACCTTTCCGGTGGGCGTTTTAAAACCCTTGTCCTGATACAGCTTGAAACGATCAGGTCCCTTCAGATAGCCCTTTTCAATGAATTCACTGTAGCTTAAACCCGAGGGCTTTAGCAAATCCTCAAGGAAATCCTCAAAATCATCATGCCAGTATTCTGGTGATGACACTCTCTTGCCCAGCTCATTAATAATTTTAATGTCAGGCCAGCACTCCTCCGGTGGATCAACAACTTTCGGCCGAGCGAGTACAATGCCATGTCCTATGCCGTAATGACCAATATCATTCATCTCGAATTGGTGCGCAGCTGGGAATACTATATCTGCCATAGATGCGGTAGGCGTCATAAATATATCTGCTATAGCAATAAAATCAAGGCTCTTAAACGCTTCATAGCTAAGTGCACTATCTGCCCAGGTCACCAAGGGATTGGTACACATCCCGTAGTATCCTCGAACCGGATAAGGAGCTTCTTCCAGTACCGCTTTGCGGAAATATGCTGGTGGTACTGTCATCATTCTAGGTATAGTCCTGTAATGAGCACCGATCATTTCCTTGAACTTATTGGGCACCAGATCAGCTCGCACAAATTCACCCAGCCCCATTATTTTAGGGTCATAGGCATTAACATTACCCCCAGGGACTTCCAGATTACTGGTGATAGCCATCAGGCATATCAATGAGCGACTGGCATCAAAAACGTTGACGTCATGTTCAATAGCATTACCCCACTGCACTGTTGCAGGTTTGGCCTCTGCATACATCCTGGCAGCTTTACGTATCTGATCAGCTGGAACCCAAGTTATTTCAGAAACCGTTTCTGGTGAATATTGTTTAATGTGTTGGGCTAGATCTTCAAATCCGGTTGTGAATTGCTCAACAAAATCTTTATCATAAAGCGATTCTTCAATAATAACATTTAAAAAACCTAGCGCAAGTGCCGGGTCAGTTCCGGGTTTAAGCTGCAGCCATAGCTCGGCCCGTTCAGCAAGCTCTGTCCTGCGAGGATCAACTACAATTAGCTTTGCACCTTTTTTAAGCTGCTGTAATGTGAGCCCAGCTATCTGTCCCTCCTCGTTGGTGGCAAGATTATTGCTGGCCCAGGATAGAACTAGCTCGGTAGGGTTGTGGACATCGGCAACGGGGTAAAACCCACAGGTATGCATTCCAGAGACCTCTCGCGGGGCATGGCATACATCTTGAGAAGCAATGACATTAGGCGATCCGAAAATATTGGCCAACCTAATTAGAACAAAATGTTCCAGCCCCTTAGGCATCCCAACCCCAAATCCAACCGCCCGAGCTCCGTATTTCTCCTTAATTACAAGAAGACTATTGGCTGTTTCATCAAGTGCTTGATCCCAAGAAATGCGCTGCCATTTCCCCTCACCCCGTTCCCCCATACGCTTTAGAGGATATTTAAGACGATCTGGGTGACTAAGACGATCTGCTGAAATTCTACCTTTGTAGCAGGTGTATCCCTTGTTTAAATACCCATCCGGATTACCCTTGACTTGAACAATCTTATTATCCTTGACTCCGACCAGCAGACCGCAACCCCCATGGTCCATCCGCGCGCAGTGAGTTTTAACCCATTTAATTTCTTCCGACATATCAACATTACTCCTTTAGTGGTATATTAAACCTCATTTACGTAAACATATTGGTTCCGTGAGGCAACCTAAACTACATGTCACCCATATATCAATGCAATTATAGTGCCAACATATAATATGTTTTAAAATCAATTCTATAGCCACTAATATGAATACATAATGTTATGCCCAACAGAAAGTGTACGTTTATTTCAATACTGTCCGAAAAACCTTACAATTGCGGATTTTACATAATTCGTAAATTCACTAAAAATCCGTTCAATATATAGTGTCTTCTTTTTGAAGCTACTATATATTGAACGGATTTTTAGCAAACGTTAATTATGCAAAACTCTCAATTAATAATTGTCCGTGAGTTTAATCAATCTTTTGAAATACCATATTTAGATAGTTTTTCATATAGCGCTGACCGACTTATCTTCAGTATTTTTGCCGCTGCACTTCTATTGCCTTTGGTCTTTCTTAAAGCATCTAATATAATTTCTTTGTTAACATCATTTAATACTATTTGATAGGATGATTGTTCATGATTTGTTTTTTCTGCGTGTAAGATATGCGGTGGAAGATGGTCTATATCCATTTCACCCTCCCAAACATAATTAGCAGCTCTTTCAATGGCATTTTCTAGCTCCCGGATGTTTCCTGGCCAGCGATACTGTTGCAAGGCTTCTTTGGCACGATTGCTCATGTTTGAAACTGATGTACCTAATATATCATTATACTTTTCAATAAATGTTTCAGCTAGGGGGAGTACGTCTTCAGCTCGAACTCTAAGTGGGGGTAAATATAGCTCAATTACATTTAAGCGATAGTACAGATCTTCTCTGAAGGTTCCTTTAGCTATCGCTTCACGTAGATTACGGTTGGTGGCGGCAATTATCCTCACATCAACATACTGGGTATTTATTCCACCCACCCGCATGAACTGCTTATCCTGCAAGACCTGCAATATCTTCACCTGTATTGAAAGTGGCATATCACCAACCTCATCCAGAAATATGGTGCCTTGATGAGCCTGCTCAAAATATCCCGTTTTTCCTTTCTTGGATGCTCCAGTAAATGAACCTGGGGCATATCCAAATAGCTCCGATTCAAAAAGAGTCTCTGGTATTGCAACACAATTCACTTTTACAAACGGCATTTTTGCTCTTGGGCTCGCAGCGTGAATTGCCCGCGCAAACATATCTTTGCCGACCCCACTTTCCCCAGTCAAAAGAACCGTAGAAGTACTCTTAGCTATCCGTTGGGCTTCATTCTTAATTTGCATAAACTCATCGTTTTTCGTCACTATATGGTCAAATTTATCGCTGGCCCCCTGTTTATCAAGTTGGCTACGATAGTAATCAACTTGTTGCTGTAATGAATACCATTTTCTGGCTATCTCTTCGAGCAGTTTATTATCATCACAATAAACAGTACTGACAACCCCAACCGGTTCAATATCTTTACTATCTTCTGCACTGATAGGAGCATGCGATACAACACAGTTTTTTTGATTTATATGACAGATATCTACTTCCGTAATGCCAGTTTTCACTACTTTAGATCTACCACTGGTAGGTAAAAAATCTTTCAAAAACTGACCCTCAACTATGTCACTTTCGCTCGCTACAAACTGCTTGGCTATTCTGTTGGCAAATTTGACCGCACCATATTTGTCCGTAACAAAAATCCCAAAGGCAGAAGCGCTAAGAACCGCATTCAGAGTCGCGTGAAGCTCTTTAACTATTTCTAATTCCTTAGCCATCTCCTCGAAATCTGATACATCTAAAAAGACTATATTAGTACCTACTTGCTTACCATGCTCAATTATAGGAACCTGGTTTACAATTGCCGAAACTGATTTAAAATTATACCTTACTCCAAAACTACGATTGCCATTATAACTAATTTCCGATAAAACTTCATTTATATGCATCCCATAGACTTCTGTAAAGCTAAATTCAAACATTTTTTCCGCAGATTGATTAACTCTCAAAATATCGCCGTTTTCATCTACAGTAATGATACCCTCTTGCATCGCTTGGAAAATTGATTCGAGAAGAGCGTATGATTGGGAAAGTATATTTAGACTTGTCTTCAAATACTCCTTATTGCCGGCAATCCCCTCTACTCTTCCATTATCGTCGACAACCGGCACATTCCCTACCCTGCTTTTATTGACCCTCATTACAAGCGATAGCTCATCATAGTTGAGTCCCGCGTTAATAAATATTGGGGAATCTACAATATAAGGTGTACATTCATCATCCAGACTTACTCCATCCAGTAAAGCTTTATATAACCTGCTATTTGAAAAAACGCCAATCAATATTCCATCTTTATCAACCACTGGAATTGTATTAATCTTATATTGGCTAAAAATACCAATGGCCTTCCTTAACGAATCGCCGCGATGAATAACCTGGATTTGTTTATTCATCATATCCCTAATACTCCAACTATCCTTCCCGAAATTCACTAATCTCTCCCCCTCTGCTCCACGAGTAATATCTGATGCTCTTTAAACAAAAGGTATTATTACCTTAGTTTAAATGCACCTTTATCTATTCTTTACATTATAATGAGAAAGCCTGATTTTCACAAATATTCGACAGTATAATTGTTTTAGATTATTTGTCATAAACTAACCTACGCAATAAAGGCCTAAAACTGAATTATACCCACCTATCACAAATATAACACAAAAAACCATACTAGGGACGAGAGTAAATAATCGATATATAGCTTGATTGTCAATATGTGTTATTTCGGCTGCTATTCTACTCATATCTTTCCCTGACACTCATTTAATAATAAGGTTGAAAGGTAGTTGATTTTGTAAAGGAAAGGAGGAGCTATTAATAACTGAAAAAGGATTGATCCACTGGCATATTAATCTTAAATTTCACTCTATTTTTTCCAGGGAATAATCTCTGTTATAATGAACATTATCGTAGTGAATGGAGAGATTCTTCTATGCACATGACTTCCTGGGCGGGATTGAGGCGTTTTTTAACAGTTCTCAATTTATTTATCAGTATCTTCTGGGCTTTTTACTCTCTTAAGTATAAGAAATGGTGGCATAAAAAATCTTGGGTAGAATCTAAACGACAAGAACTTTATGCATCTCAGGCACGCCGTTTTCGTACCACCGCTGTAAACTTGGGCGGACTACTTATCAAACTGGGACAGTTTTTCAGCACTAGAGTAGATGTTCTACCTCAGATCACCGTTCGGGAGCTCGCTGGCTTACAGGATGAAGTCCAACCGGTATCCTTTAATGAAATTCGCCAGGTAGCTGAGAACGAATTTTCTCGTCCTTTAGACGAAATATATTCCGAAGTGGAAGAAATGCCAATCGCGTCTGCCTCATTGGGACAGGTTCATAGGGGTGTATTGACCGAAGGGCAAACCGTTGCCATTAAGATTTTACGCCCCGGAATCGAAGATTTGGTGCGCATAGACCTTCGAGCAGTTCGCAAAATCATTGATTTGCTGAAAATATTCACTGACTGGGAACGAATGGTTGATTTTGATGCTATTTATCAAGAGTTCTCTGATACACTTCAGGAAGAACTTGATTATATACAGGAAGGCCACAATGCGGAAACTATTGCCCATAACACTCAGGAAGATGCCGATATATTAATTCCAACTATTTACTGGGATTATACCAATCGACGAGTGTTAACTATGGAATTCATGGAAGGCATAAAAATCTCTGATTATGAAAGACTGGAAAATGCAGGAGTGGACCGTAAGGCAGTGGCTAGCAAGCTTCTGCAGACTTATGTTAGACAAGTCTTGGTGGATGGATTTTTTCACGCCGATCCCCATCCCGGCAACTTGTTCGTCACTGAGGATGGCCGCCTGATAATGATTGACTTTGGCATGGTAGGTACTATTCCCCCTGCTCTGCGGGATGTTCTGGTAGAATTGGTTATTGCTTTGGTAAAGCGAGATTATGTACAAGTTGTCGCATATTTGAAACGAATTGGTTTTCTGCGTTATGATGCCGATAATGAATTAGTAGCCAGAGCTGTAGGGGTGCTTCTTGAAGCAGCTCTGGGATCTAGCCAAGATCTCTATTCTGCTGACTTCAGTGGTCTGCTCACCGACCTGGAACAGCTTTTGTACGAGCAGCCTTTTCAAATTCCTGCTCAATTTACTTTTTTGGGCCGGGCCTTGGGAACTCTATATGGACTATGTATCGGATTGGATCCTAATATTAATTTTTTGGATGAATCCAAACCTTATCTGAAGGATCTGGCTAAAGGAGAAGCCGGTCTTTGGAACCAGATTAAAGAAAAAGCCACCCTCATGGGGAGTTCTCTAGTTGAAATCCCCCCCCTGCTGGAAAGAGTACTTAGCCGGGCCGACAGAGGCGAACTGAATCTAAAAATTCCATTATCAAGTATAAACGATGCGATCGCCGCTAACACCAAAGCGGTCAGATTAGTAGCCTGGGCTCTTGGTTTCGGCTTCACACTGCTAACCGCCGCTTACCTCTTGGTCAATCAACTTCACAATGAGGCTAGATACGCCTTCTATGGTGCTGGATTCATCTTTTTGTTCATGCTCCGACAGAACTGGAGCAGCGGACGAAAACGAATTAAAGCACCTCACCCTCATATGGTCACGCGCCGCGGAAGAGATTCCTAAACTTAATAAGGAACTTGATATCCCATAAATAAAAAACAGCCGTCCAACATTTAAGGACGGCTGTGCTCATATATAAGAGTATGAAGGTAAGGATTATTTGCCTCTGTTATATTATGAGCAAAAAAGAGGGGAAAGTTTTAGGTTTACAATAAGGTTCACAATGAGCTTAAGAAACTGTCTGGCTAAAACTCCTTCTTAACAAGAAGTTATGAAGTTGCAAAACAGCTGCTGCTACCCTTTTTAACCTTATCGGCTTACCTGATAACAATTTATGAAGTGGAGGGAGGAAAGGTTACAAAATGAAAGAAATTTTTTATAAAATTGGAGAAGTAGCTGAAATGCTGAATATCGAACAGCATACCCTGCGCTATTTAGAACACACTTTGAGATTGAAAATTAAACGGGATGAGCGCAGCGATCGGCTCTATACCGAAGCTGATTTGGAAACGCTCCGCTTAATAATGAAGTTGAAAAATGAAAATGGATTGAATACTACCGCTATAAGAATGGCTCTGGGAAATATGGAAGAGTCGTCGGAAACTGCTCTGGCTACCCAGACCAGCACCGCAAGTATTGACCTAAGTGAATTGGGTGCCAGTATACGCAAAATAGCAGAACAAAATGATGAGCTGCTTGCCCAGAATAAAAATTTAGAGCAAAGAATAATGGAACTGGAACAAAAAATGGCCAAAAGGGATGAGAGAAGGGAGGAAAAAATTGACGAATTGATAAAGATCTGGCGCAAAGAACAAGATGACAGAGGCAAGTCCTGGTTATCAAAACTAACTGGTAAGTAATAAATTTATTCGAAAATTCTTCTTAAAATATGTTATTATTTTTAAGATGCAAAATTCTAAGGGCTACCCGATAGTGTAGTGTTGGATAGCACGGTAGTTGGGGTAGCAGAGTTTTTGGTTTTATCCGTTCCTCAACAATTTGAAAGTAGGACAGTAGGATAGGAGGATAAGTTCGAATGGATGTACTACTAACGTTAGTACCAATTATTGCTGTATTGTTTCTATTAATCTGGATAAAGTGGCCTGCTGATCTAAGCGGGTTCCTCGGGTGGGCTCTCGCCCTAATTGTAGCTTTCTTCTTCTTCAACACGAGTTGGGAGGTCGGCTTAAAAGCTAGTTTAGCAGGTATTGTGTCATCATTTCCTGTTTCCCTCATGGTGGCAACTTCGATTTTTCAAATCACCTTTTTGGAAAGCACCGGTGCGTTAAAAAGAATTGTAGTATTCGTTAAAACCATTGCTAAAAACGATCACACCGTGCAAATAATGATTATCAATATGGGTATCGGAACCCTCTTGGTCTCCGTCGGTGCTACCCCGGTATCAATACTTCCCCCTATTATGGTTGCATTGGGTTATTCCACTTTTGTGGCTGTGGCTTTGCCTGCATTAGGCTTTGATTCCCTTTGTACCTATGCTCTTTTAGGAGCACCTCTGGTGGTCTTTTCAGATATGACCGGTACACCCCTCAACGAATCGGCTCTGGTTTTCTCTCAATTCATGCCGATAATCTCCACTATGATTGGCTTTGGTATGCTATATGTCGTAGGAGGATGGGCTAAAATTAAGGAAGGTTTTATTCCCTGCATGCTGGCTGGTCTTAGTATGGGATTGACCGCTATGGCAGTAGCCCATGGAGGAGTAGGCATAGTATTGACCGGAGTTATAGGAGGCGCAGCTACCATAGCGGTAATGTTAGTTTACATGAAATTATTGGGGAAAAAGATTATTGACCGCTCCTGTGTCACATCCCAAGATATGGATATTGAACGCTCTATGTCATTATTAAAGGCCTTGGGTCCTTGGATAATTCTGATAGGGTGCTGCCTGTTCATTAATTTCTACCCGCCTCTTTACAAATACTTATCTAAAGACTTGGCTATGCCATTAGCAATTATTCCTGGTGCTAAACCGATTATGACCAGAATGCTCTGGAATGCTTACACTTGGGTTATTATCAGCACCTTGCTGGCTGTTCCTTTTATCAAACCCAGTGGAGCACAATGGAAAGATATCATGACCAAATGGATACGCAGAGCACCACGCCCGGCATTTTCTGCCGCCATATTCTTTGCGATCGCCTACGTAATGATGTACTCCGGCTATACTCCTAATCCAGGTAAATGGGAATTGGCAAATTCCGCTAATAACATGATATCGATTCTGGCAGTTAGTTCAGCAGATTTCTTCAAGGGTTTATACCCGGTTGCCGCCACTTACCTTGGCCTGATAGGAGGTTTTGTAAGCGGCAGCGAGTCTTCTACTATCGCCCTATTTACTAAATACAACCTTATGACCTCGAAGCTATTACATCTCAATCCTCTGGTAGTAACTGCAGGAACCGCCATTGCGGGTGGTTTGGCCAGTGTAATATCACCTGCCAAATTACAGAATGCAGCCGCAACTATTGATGCTTTAGGGATAGAATCCCAAGTCATTAAGCTAGCGGTGGTAATTTCCATCATCTTTACTGCTGTAGCGGCCGTGCTTACATTTATTTGGGCATAGAATATAATATGAAAAAGGTCTGGGAAGCGGATTAATCACCGTGCCCAGACCTTTTGTTATATTTTCTTACATTCCGCAGCTAAAATGTCACACTTAATGATAGCCATCCATAAGATATTATGGTCGCTTTCATTAACCGTGGGACAAAGGAGGGTTTGTATGGATACCATACACCCAAATGAGACTATAAATGCAAAGAAAAATAAATGGATAAACAATATACTACCAGTAATAGATCTGCTGCCGACACCCTTAAAATACGTGCTCATTTTCACAACAACCTCGTTTATTGGCAGCGCAGCGGCATATTATATCAACCCTACAGGATTGCTATGTGGGGTGTTGGCGGTGCTGATCTACAGGTGGAAGTAGCAGGACATTGCAGTTGCCGGAGTTGGGGATTCCCTAAATAATGTTGTATCTTCCCTGTTTTCTTTTCGGCGCCTGGGGAGTGACCGCAGAATATCCCAAGGTAACTGCGGCAACAAATTTTCCTGCACCTGGCGCAAATTCTCTGGCCAGAATATCTCCAAATCCAGCTGTTAATGGAGCGGTCATCCAGCAAGAGCCTATCCCTTTATCGTAGGCCATCAGGCAAAGGTTCTCTATCGCGGCACTAACTGACTGGACAGCAATTATATCATAATCAGCGCTAGGTTTTAGCAGGAAAACCAACACACATACTTTGGCATCGCCAAGCCCTGTTAAAAACCCTAAGGTTTCGCTGATTACCTCGGGATTGTTGGGAAAGCGTTCTTCTAATACCGCCTTGCTTTTTTCGCTAACCTCCTTGAAAATTCCCCGTAGCTTTTGCATTTGCTCATCACTTTGGATAGCAAGAAAATACCATGGTTGATTATTGACTGCAGAAGGAGCCATTATAGCTCCTTCAAGAATATCTTGCAGCACTTCCAATTCAATGTGCTTGTCAAGATACTTCCTTATGCTCCTTCGGCCAAAAACAGCCTCTCTGGTTTCCATTCAAACACCTCCCGAAGTTATAATATGCTTTCAATCATACCTCAAAAAAAACCACTACTCATTACTTGCCCAAATTTACAGAGGCGAGATCAAACTTCATATAATTGTCTCCTATCATTGTTTTATTCTAATATGGCAAGCTCTGCAGATAAAACTGGCAGTTGACTACACTTAGTAGCTGACTGCCTTTGCTGTAGATTATATTAAATTTCCTTTTGAATAAATTTCCCATCCGCTAGTTCGTCTTTCAGCAATTCGTACAGATAGGCTGAGCTTTCTCTGTAAAGTCCGGTGATTTTGTTTAGTAGCTTTTCACACAATACCGACCTATAAAAAATGATCATCGCTTCTTCAACTTCAATCGCCCTGTCTTCCACCAGGTAGGCAATGATGTCCTGTGTTACACCCTCAATCAAAGCATCAACCACATTCATCTTAGCAGCCCTCCCTACGTTATTGGTTTGAGATAGCACAGTGCTTTCTCGGTATGAAAGGAAATCTGCTCCGAAAGCCGTTTATACTTCATCCCTTTCACCAAAGCATCCATATCTATAAACCCGTTTGTAAAAGTTCGAAACAATAGCGCTAAATCATCATTAGCAACCGGTCCGGTGACAATGTCATATTTATTGTCATGGTTGCATTCCGCACTGTCGTACTCAGTAAAATCCCGGTTTCGGTTATTAAGTACAAACATCGCCCATTCTTTCGAAGATTCCGTGAAGGTCTTGATGTTAAGTTCAGAAGAAATAAGGGCCTCATCATTCATTTCCCATATTGTCACACAAGGACTACCCCCATAAATAAACGCAACCCGTTTTGCCATCTGTTCTGCCTGCTCTTTTAATTCGGTACAATAAAAACCTCTTCCGAAATCCTTAAAAGGTCTGCATTTCTGGACGTCAATTTTTTCTATAAACACATTTGAACCATGATATAAAATCATGTTAAGAGTCCTCCATTGTTTTTGCACACCACAACGAGATCCTCAATGGTATCCTCCAGACCAAGGCAATGCTCGACCTCATAATGATCCTTAATAAACGCTATTCCATTATATTTATGCAAATAGTCGAAGGCCTCTGTCGTACTTAACCCAAATTTACTGGAAAATTCGTTAATACAGGCTACCATAAAGTTTATGATATTCCTTCTTTGTTTTGTAAGCATCGGCTTCCTCCTTCCGTACGATATAATTATAATTGTATTCTTCATTTACATGTTTTAAACCTTTCGGGCCACTTCCCTTTATTATTAATTATGAGAATAGTACAAACCGCAGCTTCTTGCTGCTTCACCGCTTTAAATAGTTTTTCTTTGTAAGAAGGATAATAATCAACCTCCATCATCACCATATATTATTATACCAATACAAACTTTAAGCGGTTGGTGAAAATTGTCGGCCAACAGTATTGATCGTGCTTCCGATCATATATCAAAAATCCCCTACAAAGCTGCTATAATACCCATTAATATGGTTATAAAGTTCAATACTTGAGTTTTAACTAATACAAAATTATAAGTTTCAAGCGCGATTAATAATAGCAGAAGAAAAGTCTCGCGGAGCGATCTACGGCCCTCGCCGGATGAGCATCCCTGCGTTCATTCCTCCTCTGTCGGAACCAGCTCCAGGATAGTAACAGGGACAGGCTCCCTCTGGTAGCCAATCCCTGGGTTTGCCACCAGAGAACCGAAATGGCGGTAAAAATATAATTATACCGGCTCCATTATAAGCGCTAAAGGTTTCCTTACTGCGAGTTACGCCCGACCTTGACCTCTTATAACCGCCGGAGTAGGAAAACTGCCCCCGCCCTCCCCAGAACATTCATTCTTCTTTTTGGTTTTACGTTTCCTATTATTGATCAAATTCTATTTTAATTTCCATATGCCTGCAAAATATGGCAATTAATTTTCTAATGGACATTTAAACAGTCTGTTTCCCAGCAAAGCAAAATACCCCCCAGAAAATAATTAAGGGAGGCTTAAACCTCCCGTATTATCTATGGTGCGGTAGAGAGGACTTGAACCTCCACGAAGTTGCCCCCACTAGAACCTGAATCTAGCGCGTCTGCCGATTCCGCCACTACCGCATAAATTGCCTAAATCTAGGCTTAGATATTATCTATCCGCAGTTGATTATATAGTAGTTTGGGCTTTGAGTCAAGTACTATAGTCACCCTATATATTGCTCCCAAAAGTGCTAATATGTTCATAAAAACACCCTCTACTGTTGAATAAATATATTATTAAAGCACCCTCAGTTCTTTGGTACACAAAAGTTCTAACTATCTAACAATCTAACTTAAACCACTAACCTTAAGCTATACACTTACTTCGGGTTTCTTGGTCACCAGGCTAACTATAACTATTGCAATAAAAGCAGCTAAAATCCCCGGATAGAGCGGATCCATACCCTTCGGATAGACCAGTGCCCAATAAATGTTGGCTAATGGTCCGCACACCGCAGCTGCCATACCACCTGCCGGAGTAACAAATTTATGGAAGAACAATGCTCCCATTAAAGGCAAGACGATGGTACAACCCCGCAACCCCATAGACAGGAAGCTAAATCCTAAAATCAAGCCACCCGCATTACCAGAAACAAAATAAACAGCCAGTAGACCAACAGCGACAATGAATACTCTTTGCATTAACAGTGTCTTCTTGCTATCGGCTTTTGGATTAATAAAACGTTGATAAATATCCCGGGTCATCATAGTGGCGATCCCTAGAGATAAGCCAGCCCAGGTTCCTATTGTCGCTATAAGCAAAATGGCCATAATCATTCCAGCAACCCATCCTGGCAGGTAGGTCATTACGAAGGTAGGTAAAACTTGAGCAGATGTTAAACCGGGAAAGAGTGCAATATTCGCCTTCATAAATAAACCGACATAGATGCCGCCAACTCCAATGGGCGGAATAAGGAATGCGGAATATAAGGCCCCTTTGCGGGCTGCTCCGAGACTCTTGGCTGACAAAACCGCTTGAATATAGGTCTGAGTAGAAATTACCCCGATTAGGAGGGATACCCCAGCAGCAACATCTTTAGAGAACCCACGTGCAACCAGAGAATACCAGGGGTACTTAGCAGGGAAGGCCTGATGAACCCCACTGTTTCCGCCAAACATTGCAAAAGCAAGCACGCCAGTAACTATGACTGTAAGATACAATAGAATTAATTTGGCTACTCCAGACATACCGGTACCCAGTAAACCACCAGCCAATACATAGGTAAGCACTAGTGCAAAGCCAACAAATACAGCAAGCAATGGACTTATATGAAACACAGAAGTTATCAAGGCTACCGCTGAAATGCCTTGACTCATAACACTAAAAAACATACCTATTGCAGAGGAAACACTAGTTAAAGGTCCAATACTATTACCATATGTCCCCACCAAGAACTGGGGAATTGTTTCCTTGTTACTGGTATAGAGGGGCTTAAGCATTCCCCACCCTAAAACTGCACAACCTAGCCCAGCACCAAGGGTAAACCACCAGGCGCACCACCCAAATTGAAAGGCTAATTGGGCTGTTCCGATAGTAGACGCTCCACCAACCAAGGTTCCCATGATGGTTCCAGTCACTAAAGCTGGCCCAGCTTTACGTGAACCTCCAGAATAATCTGCCGAACTTTTAACTTGACTACCAGCATAGAGTCCTGTCCCAATCATGATAGCGATTGTTATTGCTATACCAATATAATGGCCGTTATTAAGCGTTGGAAGTAAGGCAGCTGCCGCTCCAAGGGTAAATATCATTGATTGTGTCTACCTCAATCATTATTTTTTATCTCATTTTGGGGGATTTTGCATATTAATCAGCCTTGAATAACTGGGGGTCGTAAGAAATATAAAAGGATTTCGGAACTCCGATCTGTTCAGTTGGATAGCATAACAGCTCAATTGCTATCCTCATTTACTATATTAAATGATATAGCATTTCTAAAGTTCGGGTAATTCTTACAGTATTAGTTTTGATTAGCCTGCCTTTTTGTCCGATTCTACATACAAGTGTATGCAATTGAAAACACCTACTCAGAATAAATATCTGTCTCCCATAAGCTGGCGCCTATGAAATAGACCATATGATATAGATTATTTAGATATAAATATGGTGCGTTTCAAAAGGCACTCCCTTTATTTTACATAACCGTTATTATGGAATTAGGTGCATAATTCTCCATACTGGAACACAGGTGAGTAACCCAACACAAGAAATAATCATATAGGCAATCGACATTTTAACCATCTGTCGGTGGCTCACCATTTCGCCGCCTGTAGCGTAAAATGCGGCCAAATACCCAGAGTTCTGATAAGCAATATTAAAGACTTGAACCGAAGCAAATACTATAAAACCTGTTACCCATGGGTTGATTCCGGAATTTATCGCAAAAGGCGCCAATAAAACGGTAAAAATTGATACAGCAGCGGTCATCGATACAATTATAAATCGAATCAGATAGGTCATAATCGCGCCAGCAATGACAAAAAGATATACATTAGAAAGCAAAGGTGTAATAGAGGGACCAAGCATCGTGGCCATCCACTTATCAATTTCTAGTGCTGGAAGGACAGTCGAAAGACTAATTATGCTGCCAATAAAAATAACTGAGTCCCAGCCAATTCCCGCTCTAAAATCGTTACGATCAAAGACATCAAAAGCCAGTAGAATGCACAAAGCAGCAATTGCCACAAGAGCAGCATCTATTCCGTGGGTCTTTTCAGTCATCCACATTAGAAGTGATACTACCAGTACACTCATAACCACCTTCTCGTTTCTTGTTATCGGGCCAAGCTTCGCTAGTTCGTTTTTAATATACCCGTGTTCCATCTGTGACTCTTCTTTAGGTTGGTAAAGTAATTGAATTGCAAAATAGCCTCCGATGAACAAGACGATTCCATAAACACTCGCTGCCGCAAACCAGTTCATCCAGGTAATTTGGGCCTGATAAGCCAGTGGAAGTGATCCTTTAAGAGTGTAACCAATAAAAGATGCGCTCAAGAAAACTGCCCCGCTGGCCCCAAACCCCATATACATTGCGGCAAACAATCCTCCCGCACCCTGGCTTTTCCTGGCGAAACCAAGATGATCACTTATTGCCTGCGCAAAGGGAGCTACGATTGCAACTTTAGCTGTTGTACTGGGAATCAAAGGGGCAATAATATTTCCTGCAACTAGTAAAGCCAAAGTCTGTCCTTTGAAGGTAGGGGGAAATTTGCTCATTAAAAACAAGGATGTTCTATTCAATAGTCCGCTCTTTGTAACAGCAAGCCCTATACCCAGGGCTCCTACCAGCAGCCAAATGGTGGTTCCAGAAAATGCCGCAAAGGCTTTTGGAAAAGGTACAACTTTAAAGATGACCCAGGCTGTGCACATTAAAAGACCAGTAACATAATCAGGTAGTACATCAACGATCCACCAAACCACCGCACAAGCAAAAATTCCTAGTCCATACATTGCCTGAACTGTTAAAGCATTGGGCGGAGAATATCGCGCAATTATTATTCCTGTGATAATCCCTAACAAACCTCCAGTAATTCGTTTGAAGGCTTGCCTCGAGTTTTTCGTATCAATCATAATACACCGCCCTTGTTTGTTTCATGCATCCTAATGAGTCGTAATTGTTGATATCGTCCTTAAACAATTTCCCAATGACATTCTTTGCTTGGTAAAACACCCTCCATTTGTTCACCATCCTAAGTTAATTTATAAGCATCTTCGATAGGACTTACGAAAAGAATTACCCATCGGCCATTTTTCCAAATAAAAGGTTTATACTCCTACTACTACCATTATTAATGCAATTATCATGCCACGAGTGCTTTTAGCAGGTAAAAGAACCACCCACATGTCCCTTATAAATTGTTCATAACCACTAAATAACCCTCGTGAATGGCATCTGGTATCTGCCCTATATTAAGGCTATCTCCAATAACAGAGAATTCAATTCCAGTCTCATCTAGAGCATCGGCCAACTTCCGCACGGGCTTGGACCCGGTTGCATTGATTATATTATCAAAAGTCGCGCTTCGGCTTTCGCCGTCTACTTCAAAGGTTAGTATTCCATCCTTGATAGAGCAGACTTTTGCTCTGGTGATAATATTTACTCCATGCCTCTTCAAGCTGCCCATAAGCCCCCACTTGGTGCTTTTCCCCACGCCTTTTCCGGCCTGCGGCATCATTTCAAAGACTGTCACTTCCTTGTTGCCATTGAAAACCAGCTGGCGAAGTCTTTCTGGACTTTCCGCATCATTGATGAAAAGAAAGTGAAGGGTTTCAGGAGAAATGGTTCCTTTGACAGATAAAAAGTGTGCCGTCTCCAGTCCGACAGCTCCCCCGCCAATTACAGCAATTTTCTTACCCTGTGGTACATTGTTCTTCAAAACATCCCAGGCAGAGATTACCTCCGAACCATCAATACCGTTAATAGCTGGAAGCAATATCTCAGCCCCTTCTGCCGAAATAACATATTCGGGGCTTTTCTGTCTGACAAATTCTATGTCAACCGTTGTGTTCAGGAAGACTTGCACTTTGTAGAGCTTCAACATCGCCTGATAGTATTTAATAAGCTGCCATAATTCTTGCTTGTGAGGCGGAGTACCTGCAATCCATAGTTGTCCGCCAATCCGATCAGCTTTTTCAAATAATTCGACTTGGTGACCGGCTTTGGCGGCTCGCCAGGCTGCTTCCAGCCCTCCCGGTCCTGCACCGATAACCATAACTCGCTTTGGTTTTGAAGTAACGGTTATTTTTCGAGTCTCTTCAAAGCCGGTTCGGGGATTAACTATACACATTACCGGTCTTGCGGCAAAGAGCTCATCCATACACCCTTGCGAACAGGCCACGCAGGGCCGTATTTGTTCGCTGTTGCCATTCCCCGCCTTGAGCGGCCAATAAGGGTCGGCAAGTAAAACTCTACCCAGACTTACCATATCTGCACATCCGTCTCGAAGTATTTTTTCAGCCGTTTGGGGATCAGATATTCGGTTTGAAACAATAACTGGAATGTTTACCGCTTCTTTTATGGATTGGGCCAGGTAAGCAAACCCTCCACGAGGTAAGTCCATAGTTACTTGCGGAACCCGCGATTCATGCCAGCCACCAGTTACATTTATGGCATCAATCCCTGCCTTTTCGTATACCCGTGCAAATGCTGGTGTTTCCATATCAGTATTGCTGCCGGGAACAAAATCATTTCCTGCCATACGAATAGTTATAGGATAATCGGGGCCCAGCCTTAGTCGCATCTGCTCAATTATCTCTTTGACAAACCGCACTCGATTGTCAAAACTCCCGCCATACTCGTCGGTTCGCTTGTTTCTTAGAGGTGATAGAAACTGTGTAATGAGATAGCCAGCCGACCCAATAATTTCAACTCCGTCAAATCCGGCTTCCTTGGCTCTTTCAGCACATCCGAGAAAGGCTTCCTGCACATTCATAATATCCTCAAGCCTCATTTCTCTGGGGGTTACCTTGGAATAAGGGGTATATATAGGAGAAGGAGCTATGGGTTGTTGGCCTCCAATTTTTTGTGAATGTAAATAGGCACCCGCGTGATAAAGCTGAATCCAAGCTCTGGCTCCGGCACTTTGAATTGATTTTGCTAACTCTGCAAATGAAGGGATAGCCTCATCTGAAGTAATCGCTAATACTGCTCTCCCAGATCCCAATTCACCAATCCCTACTGGTCCGACTGTAACTATTCCTGCTCCTCCGTTCGCCCTTTCAATGAAGAATGCTTTATGCCTATCGGTTAACTTATGATCCGTGGTATATAACAGATTGATTGACGGATAAACAATCCGATTTTTAATTTCAGTTCTATTAATTTTAATGGGGCTAAAAAGAGTATTAAACATATAAAAGCTCCTATTCTAAAGAGTTGATGATCGGGCATGGGGATGATTAAGAGCAAATTCTATTATCCTTCATAAGACAACCTCCCCAAGTATAAGTAACGCTGCAATCTGAAAGCAATTTGCGCTATTTACCACTAAAGGTTGGTTTGCGCTTTTCGAGGAATGCATTCATTCCTTCTTTTTGATCTTCTGTCCCATATAACAAACTCCAAGCATCCGCTTCCATCTTTATACCTGTCTCCAAATCACAACTCCAGGCAGTATTTATAACCGCTTTGGCCACCCGCAACGCAACGGGAGGTTTGGCAGCAAGCTTTCTGGCCCATTTTCGGGCTGTATCCATGAGTTCCGGGAGCGGCACCACCTTATTTATGATTCCCAGTTCCAGAGCGGTTGGGGCATCAATCATTTCTCCAAAAAAGATGATTTCTTTGGTTTTGCAGATCGAAGTATTCTGTACCAACCGCTGGGTGGCACCGGCGCCGGGAATTATCCCTACATTGATTTCGGGCTGGGAAAACTTAGCATTATCCGCGGCTATCCTTAGATCACACTGCAGGACAATTTCCATACCGCCGCCCAGCGCAAAGCCAGCTACGGCAGCGATAGTCGGCTTAGTTAATTCTGCTAAATGACGTTGTCCGGCTAGAATTCTTTGAGAATGTTCTCTAGCTTCAACGACTCCGAATTTGGAGAAAGAAACCAAGTCCCCTCCTGCACAAAAAACTCTTTCACCACCTGTTAGTATCACTGCTCTTATTTCTGGATCATTAGCAATACCTGCTAGTATTTCATTTCTTTCATCGCCCATTTCTCGGTTTAGCGCATTCATGGCTTGTGGTCGGTTGAACTGGATTATGGCTACATTGTCTTCAATGGTCAATAGAATGGTATTGTACTGCTTCTCTCGGTAAGTCATATCTTATCCTCCGTTTCAATTTTAGATTATCTGTTTTTTATGCTTATTTCCTTTGATATTGATTGTAACAGGTGGAACAATTTGTTGAGTTTTCATTGGGCAAATTGAACCGGAATAAGCAATAGGACTCTCTAAAAGAATCACCCCCTTGCCATTTGCCCAGCTAAAAAGGATCACGCTAATATCCGATGCAATTATCATGCCATAAACGCGGCTTAAGTAAGCCTGAAGAACATGACGCTTAGAATAGATGATAACAGCATGCCGAGTCATTTATATAGAAATGAGCCCTGCCGAGACCATATTGGGGTAGTTTTCTTAAACCCAATTTGTTAGAAGTAATTAAGAAATATGATAAATGGAGAAATGGAGTGGAGAAATTATAGAAACCATCGAGTTAAGGATGTGTGGAAGATTCTATTTACTCCCCGGGGGTTCACGTAAGCCTTTACATTAGTGTCCATACTGATAGACGAAATGAACAGCTGTGGCAAAGCCCAACTGGCTCGGGGTAGTTATATGTAGCCCTGCTTCTCTATGATCTTCACCTATAAGAAACTAATGACCAGTTAGCCATGAGAGGGATAGCTATCCGGCCCTTATTTCTTTAAGTACGTTATAGTTGAATGTGATATAAGTTTATCGGTCGTATTTATAATTCTTACTTCTGCTCTGCTGCTATTAATAACCTTTCCCTCTGCATATAGCTCACTTTCACGACTAGGACTTATAAAACTGGTATTTATTTCCATCGCCAAGGTACTTCCAGAAATGTCCAAGCCTTTCAGTGTCGCCAGCGCAAAATAAAATGTTACGTCAGCTAGAGTCATTAAGACTCCGCCATGAGAAGCATTCCATGTTGTTGTAAAAACAGGATTGTATGGCATCCTAATTTTAGTGTAACCTTCCCCAATCTCTAATATTTGTAGATGGAGATATTGATTAATAGGCATTCGGTCAATATGATTTTGATAATCCTTCAATGCAATGGGCATTCTACCAGCAACTCCGTTCTTGACTTTATTACATAGTCAATATGGGTAACCCACATCTATTTACTTTTACTTAAAATAATTTGTTTTAATAATTCTTGTCCCTTGAAGAAACCATTACAGGCGTAATGCAATACCTTCAACTTTTCGCATTGTGGCATCCATCTCCTGCAGGCTCGCCGTAATTTCTTCAATGGCAGCCGCTTGTTCCTCGCTGGCAAGCATGCCCTCTTTAGCATCACAACCAATTTCTTTTAAGGTATTAGAAATCTGATCAACAAACTTCTTTATATCGGCAACAGTACCCTTTGATTCTTCCGAAAGCTTTCTTACTTCATCTGCTACTACTGCAAAACCGCGGCCATTTTCACCCACCCGAGCCGCCTCGATGGCTGCATTAAGGCCTAGCATTTTTGTTTCGTCAGAGATGTTCTTTACTTTGATGAGAATTGTATTTATTGTTTGGGTAATACCCGATAGTAAGGACATTTTTGAGTTGAGGGTACTGCTATTGCGTGCTGTCTGTTCCGCTGCAGAGGCGACTGCTTCAATAGCAATATTTATCTCTTCCAGACTTTTATTGGTATATTGAATTGTGTTCTGGAGATCCGTAGACATACCACGATTAAGGCTCATACCAAGTGCCCCTATAACTTTGCCATTTACATGATCCCTAATAGGGGTTGCTACCACCTTAACCGGTGTATTGTAAATCTCCTTAGGCAGATTTTTCGAAATTTTTATGTTGTCTTCCATTACTTTAAGAGCAACACCTCCTTGACCCAATCGGTCTCCAACCTGGGCTACTGACTTTCCAGCCAATTCATAATTATCAGATTCATAACGGCAAAGGAATTTTTCTCGGTCAGATATGTACAACATGCATCCTTGTGGAAACTCGTTACCCATTAAATTGCTAAATGTTTTAAAGGCAGCTACCTCAGGCCACATCTTTGCAAAAACAATCCCCCATGTCCCAGTAACCGGTCCATTTTCATATGAAACCACAGGAAAAGTGATTATGTTGGATATATACTCCAGGTTAGTCTCCTTTAAGTATCCATATTTACTACTACCGCTTTCCAACACCTCTTTAATACAATCAAATTGCAGTGCATCTTCTCCTTTTTTCATACCGTGATAGCTGTAATTTCCAATGCTATTAACCATAGTAAAACTAGCCTGATCAGTTGTAAAAACAAGAGCATCCAGTGCCAGGCATTCAATTAATAGTCTACTTATATACAGATGTTCTTGTATTATTTCATTTTTCATTTTACACTCCTTTGAACCTTAATAGACTGAGTCAATGATTCTAATGCTCGGTTTCTCAAATACTACAGCCGATTGAATTACTCCTTTCACTCGCCTTTTATTATGATTAAAGTGGATGTGATTACATAACCACCTAATTCAACATATTATTATAAAAATTAACTAGCCTGCGATGAAACATCCCTCTTGTAAAATGGGATTTTTTTAGATGTGTGGCATTCTGCCAAAATGCTGTTTTGGATTTCTATTATAAGTTGCTCAATTCCTTTTTCGAGAATAAACGCTTTCATCTCTTGATTAGTTCCAGGATGTTCCGTTTGTTCTTGGCGGGCTCTTTCCTTAGCATTACTTTTTATACTAACAAGTCTTTCAAGTATTTGAATTGTATCCACACAAATACCTCCCAGCATATAATTTTGGTAATAATTTCTATATTTATTTAATGATAAACTAGGGTGACGGCAGACCACCATCACCCTATTTTATTAATATAATTTGAACCAATATTTTGCCCCTAAGCCAAATATTCAGCTTGCAGGGCCTAGTTTGACATCCCGAATAATTTAATCCAATAGTAAAAATTAATTTTTAATAATTATCGACAATGATTGTCCACCTAGTGCTCCAACATTAACCAAGCCACACTTTGCTCCGGTACGTTGCAGACGATAGATCATGTTCACTACCATGGCACCACCTGTAGCTGCGCCGGCATGGCCAAAGCCTAGAGATCCTCCGTCAACATTCAGTTTTCCTGCTGCATCGGAACCGAGCAGCCTGGATACAGCTAATCCATAGGCTGCAGATGGTTCATGATAGTCTATAAAATCAAGCTCTTTTAGCGTGATTCCAGCCGATTGCAGAGCTTTACTTATGGATTTCAGAGTAGTCTTTTCAATAAGCTGCGGGTTGCCCGCAGCAATACCAAAGCCTGCTATTTTGCCCATAGTTTTTGCTCCTAATTGCTCAGCTCTATCGGCCGACAGCATAATTATGCTGGCCGAACCGTCAGCCAATGGTGCAATATTAGCCTGGGTTGCTGTTCCGCATTCATTAATTGCTGTACATGCCAGCATTTTTTCAATAGAACTTGCTTTCGAGCCCTCATCATTATCGATAGTAACCTCGGTCTTCTTAACCTTCTTTACTATTGGAGTGATGGCTTCTTTTAGCAATCCAGCCTTAATGGCATTATTAGCCGCAGCTTTGCTGGCAAATGCATATTCATCAATTTGACTCCGGTTTAGCCCATTATTGCGGGCAATCTTGTCAGCAATATCAGCATTGGTAAGTTCTCCGTAAATATCTACGGGCTGGGCATGGGTTTCAACATCTACTTTGGAATCATGGAAGGTCAGGTTACCCGCGCCAAACTGATAGCGTGGATGCACCAAATAATACTGGGCTTGACTATTGGTTTCTATACCACCCGCCATAATTGCGCTGTATTCACCGGCAATAATTTTATTGAAGCCACTAATCATTGTTTGAATGGCACCTGCACATAAAGCATTCATAGTGAATCCGCCTGGATTTTCATCCAATCCGGCTAATAGCCAACCATGTCTGCCAATATTGGCAGGAAAACTGCTTTGTTTTGCCTCGCTGTATATACATATATCGAGTTCGGACGAATCAAACCCGGACCGGACTACGGCTTCCTTCATAGAAAAAGCAGCCAGGTCTTGAGACCGTTGATCCGCTAATGAACCCATATACAGACCAAATGGTGTTCGCGTTGCGCTTACTATCACCACGTCCTGCATAGAAATCCCTCGCTTTCAGATATTAATCTATTTTTTCAAAGATACCGGCAACACCTATTCCACCGCCGCAACACATGGTATCTACACCATATTTGCCTCCGGTCCGCTCCAGACCATTAATCAGCTTAGCGGCGAGTATGGCTCCGCTGCCACCCAGAGGATGTCCCATGGCAATAGCTCCTCCAAACATATTGACGTGGGTATCGAACCAATCCTTTTTAACACCATACAGTGCTTCCCATTCTCTGTAAACTGCCAGGCTTTGTCCGGCAAAGGCTTCGTTAAGCTCAACTAAATCCATGTCCGTCAAAGTCTTCCCGGCCTTAGCCATAGCAATTTTCACTGCGGGAACCGGACCTCTGCCCATAATACTGGGATCAACGCCGGCAACTCCGCCTGCTACCAATTTTGCTCTGGGTTTAATCCCTAATTCCTCTGCTTTCTCCTTGGACATAAGAATAGCTATGCCACATCCATCATTACGACCGGATGAATTTGCCGCCGTAATACTTCCATCTTTCTTGAATACAGGTTTTAGCTTGGCCATGGATTCAAGGCTGGCATCCTTTTTCGGATATTCGTCTACTTCAAAAATGCCGATGCTTCCATCAGCCTTTTCATATTTAATAGGAACTATTTCTTTTTTGAAATCACCATTGGCTATAGCCTTACAGGCCAATTGCTGGCTTCTAAGGGCAAATTCGTCCTGTTCTTCACGAGATATCTTATGAATGTCCACCAGATTTTCCGCAGTATTACCCATGGGTATATTGCCATAACGTTCAACGGGCGCACCACCGGGGCCGCCGGCAATAATAGCATCCTGCAGATTTACATTATTAGTACCAAGGGCCTGGTTGGTCTTTCCGCTTAAGAAAAACTCACCGGTGCTCATGGACTCTACTCCGCCAGCCAGTATAATATCGGCAAATCCATTCTTAATAAACTCGGATGCTTCAATCATAGACAGCAGCCCGGAACCACAAGCGATAGTAACTGTGGCTGCAGGTACATCCTCAGGCAATCCGATATTCAGAGCCAGATTCCGGGCAATATTGGCGCAGATGGTATTCTGTTTTACCTGTCCTAAAAAAACATAATCATAATCTTCCGGTTTAATTTTAGCCTTGTTACGATCAACAACCACCCGTGCCACCTGGGATATCATGTCAATGGGTTTAACGTTTTTCATAGTTCCACCCATTGTCCCAATAGCACTTCTTGCTATATCAACTATAACTACGTCTCGCATTTTATCCCTCCTATTCGACTAGGCGTAAGGTAATTCGTTTACCTATTTGCCCGTGTATACTGGTTTTCTTTTTTCCACAAACGCATTCATGCCTTCCTTGGCGTCAACACTGCCAAATATCGCCGTCCAGGCATCCTGCTCAACTCTCATTGCAGTTTCGTTATCTGCGCCCCAATTAGCGTTGACAGCTGCTTTGAGCATTTTCAGCGTGAAGGGAGGCTTCTGAGCTAACTTTTGAGCCCATTCTTTAGCTGTACTCATTAATTCTGACAGCGGAACCACTTTGTTGATCAGCCCCATTTCAAGAGCAGTGTGGGCATCTATCATACTACCGAAAAAAAGCATTTCCTTGGCTTTGCACATCGATACATTTTGCACCAGCCGGTGGGTCGCACCACCACCGGGGAAAATACCGACATTAATCTCTGAGCATGCAATTTTGGCATTATCCGCAGCTATACGCAGATCACACAACAATACATTTTCGGCACCACCACCCATAGCATATCCCGCTATGGCTGCTATAGTCGGTTTCGGCATATCCGCCAGTGCCCTTTGGCCAGCACAGTTGTTGTCAGCATGTGCCCGGGCTTCTACTATCCCGTACTGAGAAATAGCCGGTAAATCTCCGCCAGCACTAAAGACTTTCTCTCCGCCGGTAAGGATTACCACTCTGACATCAGGGTCCTGCCCCAGTGCGGTAAATATCTCAACTCGCTCCCGGTTCACTTCATTGTTAATAGCATTCATTACTTCCGGTCGATTAAATTGAACGGTGGCGACATGATCTTCGACCGTGACCAGCATGGTATTATATTTCTTATCCCTATATGACACTAAATACTGCCTCCTTTCCGGTGCTATGGGCAATTATCTATCACCTTTCCAGCCTTTAGAATTTGACATCGGTTCTGGGTTTCTTTTCTCCTGAAGTATAGTCATACCATCCTTTTCCAGTCTTACGGCCCAAATCACCGGCAATTACCAGTTTCTCCAGGGTGAGATTGGGGGCAAATTTGGAGTCTTTGTATCCGGCATAAAGGGTAGAAAGAACACTGTAATTAACATCGAGACCAACGAAATCAGCCAGTTCAAAGGGACCCATGGGATGATTGGCGCCTGCTTTCATAGCCTTGTCAATATCTTCTATGCTGGCCACGCCTTCTTCCATACACTTATAGGCTTCACATCTCAAGGCAGAGTTGATACGGTTTACGATAAATCCAGGAACATCTTTAGCAACTACGGTTACTTTGCCCATCTTCTGGGCAACTTCTGCCACAACCTCAATCGTCTCGTCAGAGGTCTTAATGGCGCGGATGATTTCACACAGTCTCATGACCGGTACGGGGCTGAAGAAATGCATACCGATAAATTTATCAGTTCTTTTCACTGCAGCTGCTATCGAAGTAATGGGAATGGATGAGGTATTGGTAGCCAGAATGCAATCAGGTTTGCATATAGCGTCCAACTTGGAGAAAATGTCCTTCTTGAGATCAGCATTCTCATAAACAGCCTCAATGACCAGGTCCACATTAGCGGCGTCATCAAGAGATGTACTGGCTTTGATTAGAGCCATGGTGCCATCCAAAGCTTCTTGAGTCATAGTGCCTTTTTCAACCTTTTTGCTTAGAAGCTTCTTGATTCCACCGATGCCTTTTTCCACGGCCGCAGGAGCAATATCAAAGAGATACATTTCGTATCCTGCTTGTGCTCCTACCTGAGCTATACCTGCGCCCATAAAGCCTGCGCCAACTACGAATATTGATTTAATTTCCATTTTATTTTCCTCCTTCAAATTTATAGTTATTTCCTGTGGTTTTATGTGACAATATCAATTTAAGTGATGGATTGCGGTTGGCCGACTGCAATCCTTACTTTGAATATAGTTTTATATTATTAACATAGGCCAACCGCACCATAATAGATAATTATAATTATTTAGCCTACCCATTCCCAGATAGCTGCTACACCCTGGCCATGGCCTACACACATGCTCTCGACTGCATATTTGGCACCATAATAAGGCATCTCATTCATAAGGGTCGTGACTATTCTGGCTCCGGTACAGCCCAGCGGGTGTCCCAGAGCGATACCGCTTCCGCGGGGGTTCAGCAGCGGATGGTTGCGGATACCAAGTTCCTTGGTGCAATATACCGCCTGAGCGGCAAAAGCTTCATTGATTTCCCATATATCGATCTGGTCCATGGTCATTCCGGCTTGTTTTAATACCATTGGAATAGCAACCGCAGGACCGATGCCCATATAGATGGGATCAACACCGATCGCCTTGAATCCCACCAACTTCATCTTGGGTTTCAATCCCAACTCCTTGCATTTTTCCCCGCTGGCCACCAGGACCACCGATGCCGCATCATTAGTCTGGCTGGCGTTGCCGGCCGTTACTGTAGCAGCCTCGTCTTTCATAAAAACTGTTTCCATCTTAGCCAGAGATTCCATAGTGGTCTCCGGTCTGATTCCCTGATCCCGGTCAACTATCAGCTTAGCAGTACTCCCATCCTTCTGGGGTGCATCAACTTCTATAGGCAGTATCTCATCTTTAAACAGGCCCTCTTGTGTAGCTTTATGGGCTTTAAGATGGCTTTCATAAGCCATTAAGTCCTGTTCTTCGCGGGTGATGCCATACTTACGGGCTACCATTTCTGCGGTCCAGCCCATGCCCTTGGCATTGTCATCGGTGAATTCACCCAGGCGCGGATTGTGCAAATTGCCAAAGCCCATGGGAACATGGGTCATGTGCTGAACACCGCCTGCCAGGATAAGCTCAGATCCCCAACCCATATTAATCTCAGCCACCGCATTAAAAATGGCTTGAACTCCGGAAGAACAGAAGCGGTCCACAGTACAGCCAGGAATGCTATTGGGGAAACCAGCCATAACAACTGAATAGCGCCCAATATTGCTGGCCATATCATTGACAAGTGCTGTTCCGCCTAATATAACACCATCTAATTCTTCTTTTTTATCTTCCAAACCTGCTCTACGCATTACCTCATTCATAACCAGACCAGCCATATCATCAGCTCTCAGGTTTGCAAACCAGGAGTTTTTACCGGCTTTGGCAATACCGGTGCGGACACTTTCAACCAAATATATATCTCTCATTCTGTTTCACTCCATTCATTTAAGCTATTTAGGAAACAATCAACACTTCTTCAGGTACTTCTAAAACAGTAGTATCTGCATTCTTTATAACTTGTGCCAGTGTGAATACGTTAGGCAGCGAGTTGTTCACATAGTAACGGGCGCTGGCCACTTTGCCTTTATAGAAGTTCAGGTCAAAGTGATCGGCTGGTAAACCAGCAATAATCTTATTAGCAACAATAGCCTGATCCAAAAGACACATAGCTACATATAGCTGAGCAAAAATAAACAATGTCCTGATTGCATAAAGGTTAATTAATTCACCCTTCTCAGCCTTATTAGCCTGCCATGACATAATTAGTTGCCATATTTCTTCAGCAGCTTCATATGCTTTGCCTAAACTAGCCACATCTTTCTCTAAACCAGGTGCACTATTATTGGATTCGATGAAATCCTTAATGCTCGCCATAAATTTTTTAAATGGCACACCATCATCCATAGTCATCTTGCGCCCAACCAGATCATTACCATGAATGAATGAGGTTCCCTCCCAGATGGTTAGCACCTTGGAATCGCGCATATACTGCTCTACTGGGTACTCTTTGGTGTATCCTACACCACCCAGACACTGAATGGCCTCAGCAGTCATCAATACTGCAGTTTCACTGCCATAGCACTTTACCAGAGGAGTCAATATAGCGGCAACATCTGCACATTCTTTAGCCTTGGCTTTATCACTCGAATTTCCAGCAATGTCCAAGTTATAGAATCCCTTGAATATCATGGCTCTAATTCCTTCAGTATGGGCTTTCATATCCATAAGCATTCTTCTGACATCGGCATGCTTGATGATTGGAACTCTTTGACCCTTGATATAACCCTGAACACGGTCAATAGTGTATTGGGCTGCCAGAGCATAAGCTTCGGAAGCCTGATTGTTTGCATTATGTCCGGTTCCAATGCGGGATTCGTTCATCATATTAAACATCATTCCCAAGCCTTTGGAGCGACCCTTTTCATCAGGAGCCTTGCCAACCATAATTCCGTAGCACTCGTCATTTTCGCCGAAGTTCAACATAGTGGTTGCCGAACCGTTAAGTCCCATCTTATGTTCAATTGCAATAGTGGTAACATCGTTGGATTTTCCCATATTGCCATTTTCATCAACCCAGAACTTGGGAACAATATAAAGACCCAAACCAGCTGAACCCTTGGCACCCTGCGGAGGACGAGCTAAAACCATATGAACTGTGTTCTCACAGATTGATCCATCTCCAGCGGTAATAAACATTTTGGTTCCCTTGATCTTCCATATGCTGGGGTCATCCGTAGGATAGGATCTGGTCAGAGCATCTCCAACATCAGAGCCAGCCGAAGGTTCTGTTAGGTTCATGGTTCCCTGCCAATCACCGCTAAGCATCTTGGGAAGGAATCTGTCCTTGTCAGCCTGGGTTCCGAATTCGATAATTAAGTTGGCAGCGCCGGAAGTCAGTTTTATGTTTGAACCCATAGCCGGACAGGCTGCAGCAATCATTTCGGCAGCGGCTTTGTAGAGCACCAGGGGCATACCACCGTCAAGCTCAATGCATTCGCTGCTGGAACCCCATCCATTTTTCTGTAAGAATTGAAAAACTTCTTTATACCCCGGAGGACTGATAACTTCACCATTTTCAAATCTCACCGGATTTTTGTCACCTTCGGCGTTAATGGGGCTAACTACCTCGCGAGCAACTTTATATGCCTCGGTCATAATCGGATCAACATCCTCTATTCCGAAGTATTCCTTAAAGCGGTCACAAGCTAATACTTCCTCAGTAGGCAGCCATTCTTTTAAGATAAATTTTAGATCCCGAACATTATATTTAAATTCCATGATAATTCCTCCTAATTACTATTCACCTGTATAAACTGGTTTGCGTTTTTCTAAAAATGCATTCATGCCTTCTTTAGCATCTTTGGTCCCATAAGTCATCGCCCAACCATGGGTTTCAATCTGCATGCCCTTTTCCAGACTAGTACTCCAGGCTGCGTTGAGCGCTTCCTTCGCCATTCTTAACGAAAATGCCGGCTTTTTGGCCAACTTACGGGCCACAGCCATGGTAGTTTCTCTTAATTCCGCTAGCGGCACCACTTTATTTATCAACCCTAGATCAAGTGCTGTTTGGGCGTCAAAGGTTTCCCCTAAAAATACTAGCTCTTTGGCTTTACAAAGCGACACATGCTGGGGCAATCTTTGAGTAGCTCCGGCTCCCGGGTATATACCGACATTTATTTCCGGCAGTGCAAATTTGGCATTATCCGCAGCAATGCGCAAATCGCAGCTTAAAGCATTCTCAAACCCGCCTCCGAAACAGAAGCCTGCAATCATAGCAATAGTCGGTTTGGGAAGATTTGTGCCCCCGCCTGCACTGTACGCTTTATCATTACCCGTCATTATCAATACTTTAATTTCCGGATCAATCCCGGCCTGATAGATGGCATCGTTACGTTCCATTACCAGCTGGGCATTGGCAGCATTTAACGCCTCGGGGCGGTTGTATTGAACAATGGCAATATCATCCTCGATTGTTACCTTAATAAATTGGTATGGTTCATCTCTGTATGACATTGTTCACCCTTCTTTCTATAATTGTGTAATATGTTTCACAAGTTAAATCGTTACTCGAATTAAAAAAGGTCTGGAGAAGGCGTCGTAATATTAATCGGCTGTGATGAGACGCCAACTCCATGACGATATACTAATTTCTTAGGCTACTCCGCCCTCCGCATTGCTCTCTTCCAGAGCTTGCTTATACACTAGATAACCATCGGATTCCGGATTTTTGGCCATGAGGGTTAATCCTACCAGAAGCGGAACTCCGACTATCAGTGAAGGCCAGAGGGAAGACACACTGTAGGGGTTGCCGGAAAAGTGCCAGATACCCGCCGTTAGGCCGCCTAACAGCATGGACCAGAAGGCCGCCCGGCTGTCTACTCTGGGCCACACCAGGGATACGGCCAGGACCAAACCGGCTATGGCGCGAATGTTGAAAGCGCCTACCAGACCGGCCAGGATGGAGGTGGCATTCATTCCCATATAAGTAGCTATAAGACCTAGGGCAATCATGCTATAATTGGCAAAACTCCGCTCCTGCTTTTCAGTGGCATCGGGTTTTATGCTCTTGAAGAAGTCACGCGTGAGCATGGTCGCCGTTATCAACAGCAGAGCTGGAGCGGTGGAAAGTATAGCCGCTAAAACACCCATGGCAGCCAGGACTCCGTATAGGTTGCCCGAATAGTTGGCCATTGTATAGAGCACACTGGCAGCCGCCGCTTTAGGCATAACCACTTTGGCGGCTATACCGATCAGGGCCGGGAACAAAGCAAAGATTAGAACTAAGATGGAAGCTCCCCAGAAACCCTTTTTGACATCTTTCATGGTCGCTCCGCCAAAAATGGTAGACACAACGGTGGATGCGCACGCATAGGAAAGGCAGGTGCCCAAGGCTGTCCCGATTACGATGCCAAGGCTGGGCTTGGTAAATTCAAAGAAACTGGGAGGCAGAACCGCCTGCATGTGGCCAATCCCACCAGCCGCCTTGACACTCACATAGGCTACTATGCCCAGGCCGAGATACATTACGGTGGAATGCAGCACGTTCATCCAGGCCAGCCCTTTCATGCCGCCTGTGACAGTAAGGAGTATGAACAGTATTCCCATTATCCAGACCAGCTTCATCTTAGCAATACCCAGCATCGGGGCCAGAATGGAAGCGGCAGCTATGGGCTGCATAGCGAAAAGCATGATATACACTAGGACCAGGATGGCCATCATGACCATGCGGGTCTTCTGGTCAAAACGGTGCTTAAAGGCTTCAGGTACGGATATGACGTTCTTTTTGTTGCCCATGACCCGGTAAAAAATGGTTACCGTTACTAGAACAAATATTACGCCAAGCGACATTCCCCAGTTCATCCATACTGAGGAAATTCCATATTTAAAGGCGTCGCCGGCATTTCCAACCGTCCCAGCCCCGGCGATCATTTCCGCGAACAACAGAGGTATGATCAGCAGCCAGCTCAGACCTTTTTTGGCCACAAAGAAGTCCGCCACACTGCTCTTCTTCCTCATCATCCAAATACCGATACAGGCAGTAAGGGCAAAGTAAAGCACAACCCAAAAAATATTAGACATTACAAGTTCCCCCTCGCATTATTTTTAGATAACTAATCTATTTTGTTGCTCCGGGTCCAGATGCCCTGCTGAGTGGCAGCTTTAATCAGGTCATCGCGAAAATCCGGATGGGCAATATCAATGAGCAGCTCTGCCCTTTTGTAGGTCGACTTGCCCATAACATTGGCTATGCCAAATTCAGTAACTATATATGGAGCAAAAGTTCTGGGAACCGTAACAATAGTACCTGGACTTAAGGCTGGTACAATTCGAGAAAGGGTTTGTCCTTTTGAAACCTTGGTAGAAGTCATACAAATAAAGGGTTTTCCCCCTTTAGAATTCATTGCGCCTATGGTAAAATCAAGTTGGCCACCGGTGCCAGAAATATTTCTGAAACCAGAGGACTCCGAATTTATTTGGCTGAACAGATCGATTTCCACCGCATTGTTAATGCACATTAACTTATCGTTGATGGCCATTCTTGCAGGGGAGTTGGTTATGTCCACGGGGAAAGTTGCGCAAACTGGATTCCGGTCAATATAATCGTATAGTCTTTGGGATCCCAGGGCAAAGGTGTAGGTGATCTTTCCCTGGTCAATATTTTTCTTGGCACCGTTGACCTTACCTTTTTCAACTAAATCTACGAAACAATCGGCCATCATTTCCGAGTGAATTCCCAGATCCTTAAGATCAGTGTCAGCAATCATTTTACCGATCATGGACGGCATTGCTCCAATGCCAAATTGTAAGGTGGCCCCATCTTCAAGCTGATCTATAATTAAACCTGCAATCTTTTTCTCAGCATCTGAAACAGGAAACTCTGAGGGGAAAGCAATCATCGGGATAGTGTTTTCCACAATATAGTCAACCTCGGATATGTGGATGCATTCCTGTTCCCCACCCAGGCACCAGGGCACATTTTCGTTTACCTCTAGAATAACTACATCGGCTTGATCACAAATGAGCTTAGCGTAGGAACATGATGTCCCAAAATTAAAATAGCCGTTGGCATCAGGAGGTGTAGTCATTATCATGGCTACCGCTATTTTCCCATAATTGCCCATTCTCACATTCCAAGGACACTGACCATAGTTGCCAGGCAAATAATAGGAAAGACCCTTGTCTCCCAGATGTCTGTCATGAGCACTGAAGTGACCGCTGTGATAGGTAAAAGACTTATGGTCTGGGTCAGCCGTGGCTACTTTAGGATCAAAAAGAATACATACACCCTTGATCCAAACATCTGTTACTTCACCGACTCGTTTAGCCAAAGCTTCGTCTAAAGCTCGAGGAGCCATGGCAAAATGACCATACCAGACAAAATCACCGGATTTAACAACTTGTACCGCTTCATCTGGAGTTCGTAATTTATTTCTATATTGTTCTATATAATTTTCCATTTCCGGCCTCCCTTTTTTATGTGAATTATTGACGGACTGCATTGAAAAAATATTCCGTTTGATAGACGTCCTAATTTCGGTTGTGTCCCTGCATAAATCCCCCCCCCATTATTAGCATTTTCAATTTCTAATTTATCTCATCTTTTTTATTACGCAAACTATGTGCCAGAATTATTAAGTTTTGTCTTTTTAAAATGCAACTGCATTGAGTCAGGCCTGGCTTAACTTGTACCAATGGATATTGCAAATAAGTTTATCGAATATGTGTTGTTGTCTGCCGTACACGTGTCTGATTATTCGGACATAATATAATTATCCTACCCTGACCTTATTTAAGCATCGGTATAACCGTAATGTATATGCCGGTAAGGATGGCACTGGTGAGAACACCGCAGATACTGGCCCCCATAGCAAACTGAATAATAATGGTTGATTTCTTAACCGCGGCTACTTCATGTTGTGCAATTTTGGCCGTACTAGGTACGCAAGATACGCCGGCAATACCGATAGTCGGATTGAATTGCCTATGGTTGATAAAATAGACTATATAACCGCCAATAATACCACCTATACCGGAAACTCCCAGTGCAATTACTCCCAGGATTAGAAGCGGAAGAATAGTAGGATTTAAGATGGTGTTGGCATCGCACAAGATTCCCAGCATTAATCCTAAAAAGAAAGTTGCGGCGTATAGAAAGGTAGACTCGATCATATTAATATAACTGGTAACTCCTGATTCCCTTATAGCGATTCCCAGGAAGAAACTCAATAACAACGGAGCCGCCGCCGGTAATAAAAAGCACAGAACGGTACAGGCAACTACGGAAAATATTAATTTTTCTTGGGAAGTAACATTAACTTTTGTGGTGGTTTTAACCTTCATACCTCTGAGTTCCTTGGGAACCAGGAGCCTTATCAGGAACGGATATCCTCCATAACACAGGCTCAAATATAGATAAGCAATAACGGTGATGGGTACAAAGAGTTCTGGGGCCAACATCAGCGATGAAAAGAGAACCAACGGGCCATCCGCACCGCCGACTATAGCAGCTGCAGCAGCTTGCCCCGGGGTGAGTCCCATAGCTACTGCGATCGGATAGGTTACTATTGTACCCAGTTCTGCACATATAGCAATCAGCATACTGGTAAAAGGAAATGCCATAAGGTAGCTAAGATCGCTGATTACCCCGATGCCCATGAATACAATGCAGGCAATTAAATTATTGCTAAAAGCAAAAGTATAGATAGGCTGAAAAGCATCAATTTGCAGAATAGTCATCAAAGCAGTTGTCTCAGTTACCAAAGGATCTATTAAGAGATTCCCCACTTTGTTTGCATCAAAAAAGAGCATGCCGGCATTTACAGCTGACATTCCAAATCCCATCGGTATCATGACGAGGGGTTCCAAAGTTTTTTTAGCCCCCAGAAAAACCAGCGCCATACCTATCAGCACTAATGCGATTCTTCCTATTACGATTTTCGGCTCTTGTACGCATAGGGTACCAATTCCCTGAAATAAATATAATAAATCCATTAAACTATCCTCACTTTCTAATCTGCACCCTATTGTTTTTCAGAAGTATCGCGGGAGAAATGCCGGATACTGAACAGTAGACCTTTGATCATAACAGCGACTAAAAACGCTATTATGAAGCTCAGACCATAAATCTGAAGTGCTAACGATATAGATTGCATATTATCCCTCCTATCAGACTATTTTTAGAGCAATTCCTTTCTGATGAGTATTACATATATCACAGCAATAGATAAACAGGCTAACCCACCGATAATATTTTGCATTGTTGTAAACATCCCATTCCCCCCTCACCCAATCTTTTGATCGCATATTATCCAAGTCAATCTCAGACCATACGTTTTTACTATTGGTTACATTAAATACATAAAGTATACAAATACTGTACTAATGATCAGAGATACTATCATTAAGGGAAATCCTATTTTCAGGTAATCCATAAAAGTAATGTGATATCCATTTCTATCGCTGATGCCTGCCACAACCACATTAGCCGAAGCACCAATCACGGTCCCATTCCCTCCCAGACACGCCCCCAAGGCTAATGACCACCATAGTGGATCCATAGGCATTTCAGTCAGCACTCCAATATCCTTGATCAGCGGAATCATAGCTGCTACAAAGGGAATATTATCCACAAATGCCGAGGCTATCCCAGACATCCAAAGCACAAGTAGTGCAGTTAAGGCGAAATTACCCTGGGTAAAAGTTAGTGCTTGTATAGCCAAATTCTCAATAACCCCTACTTTAACCAGAGCTTCAACCAGTACGAATAAACCCATAAAAAAGAACAGGGTAGCCCATTCTATCGTAAGCATAATCTCTTCCGGCTCTTCCCGGGTGACTATCATCAGGATCATTGCGCCTGCCAAAGCAATGACCGCCGTCTCCAGATGCAAGGTCTTATGCAAAGCAAATCCCGTTATAGTAATACCCAATATAATTAGAGATCTTTTTAGCAGAAGCCAATCCTTGATAGCCTCCAACTCGTTCAGTTCCATAACCTTCTGCTTGTCTGCTTCAGTTGCTTTAAGTATGCGCCGGTATATCAAAACCACTAATACAAGCGTTATACCAAGAATGGCCAAAACTACCGGAGTAAGGTTTACAATGAAATCCGTAAATCCTAGACCCGTGGCTGAAGCAATAAGCATATTAGGAGGATCACCGACCGGGGTAGCCGTACCTCCGATATTCGAACCTATTATTTCGCATAGCAGAAAAGGATGAGGCTTTATATTAAGTCTATCGGTGATTGAAAATGTGACTGGCACCATTAACATCACCACGGTTACACTACCCAGAAAGGCTGATAAGAAGGCGGTGATTATCGTCAAGAGTACCAGCAATCTAACCGGGTCTCCTCTAGACATTTTGGCCGCCTTTATGGCGATATAGCCAAATACGCCGCTTCTACGGGTAATATTAACAATAATCATCATTCCTATTAATAAGCCTATGGTATTAAAATCGATGCCTCTAATTGCTTCTTCCTGGGTCAAAATCCCAAAAAGTATTATGATGACAGCCCCGGCCAAACTTATCACTGCCCGATGAAGCTTTTCCGATATTATTAATCCATATGCCAAGACAAAAACTGCAACTGCTATTGCTGCCATCCGCCACCCCCTCCTTTTTACATAATCCAAGATATTAACTATGCAAATTATATGCCAACATTGATAAAGCCCTAAATCATTAACCCAATTCCATTTTTGCCTTCCTTTAGAGCCGTACTTCAAGGCATAATATTTTGCCCGGCGGATTTGATTCAGCGGGCAATGAAAGGGGGATACAAACTTATTAAAACTAACCTCCTTCAAAACAATATGTTTAACAGGCGGGACAAACAGAGAAAATGATCTCCATCGCGGGCTGACAACCGAATTTAACCATTTTTTCAACCACGGCATGATTATTACGTATTAAGATATCGCAATTATTATAATGTTGGTGAAACCACACAGGTGTATGAGTAAGTGAACACTATTGAATATGTTTTAACCCTATAGCAGGAATAGGGTCAAAAATTCTATCGAACGATGTATGCTGGCTGTGTCAGAAGCAAAAGCCCAAATGACAAATATCGGAGCATTCATCTATATTGCTTGAACTCATGGATGGGAAAGATATTAATCCGCAACACCGTGCCTTCATTAATGACCCAAATCCACCCCTTGTAACCAAACACCGATAAATATTCGGATTATTATTACAGATTCATTATGACCTGGCATGTTTTTTGCATTAATAGTTTGGTAATCCTATAGTATGGTGTTTAAAGGAATGAATGGCTGTACGCTTAAGCACTGCTGAACAATCGGAATAAAGGAGGCATGATAAATAGAACAAGATATCCAGGTCGAAACCGATTCTTTATTTCTGAAACTATAACTCAGGATGGAAAAGTAGTCTCAACTGAATTCCTACAATAATAGTACAAGTTATTTTTAATAAATTTAATTGGAGGTAATAAAATGGCAAATCTAGAAAGTCCTTTAGCCGGAAAAATTCTCGAAATTAATATGGAGATCGGTCAAGTGGTAACCGAAGATGATGAGTTAATAATATTAGAGGCTATGAAGATGGAAAACCCCGTATTCGGTTCTGACGGCACAGTGAAAGAAATTAAGGTTAAGGTCGGCGATAAGGTTGAAGAAGGCGATATTTTAGCTGTAATTGAGTAAATGCCAAAAGGTTTTTGAGGTATAGCCCTCCCTCTTTAAATTGAGGGCAGTTCTAACATTTATTTAGGGGAGGATATTCACCATGGATTTTGGATTAACCGAAGAACAAAGAATGGTACAGGATATGGCCCGCAATTTTGCTGAAAAGGAAATTGCTCCTTATGTTGACCAGGATGAAGAAAACCACTACTACCGCAGAGAAATACTCACTAAAATGGGCGATCTGGGCCTGTTAGGGTGGAGCATACCAGAAGAGTACGGCGGAAATGGCATGGGTTGGATGGAAGGCGTTTTAGCACTTTATGAAATCTCCAAGGTTCATACTTCCTGGAGACTTGCTATCAGCGGTAACTGCTGGGGCCCTGCGATGACTGTTAATGAATATGGTACTGATGAGCAAAAACAAAAATATATCCCCGGTTGGGTAGATGGCTCATCAGTTGGAAGCTTTTCTATTACCGAACCTAACACCGGTTCCGATGTAGCTAGCATGAAAACCTTTGCCGCCGACAAGGGCGACCACTGGTTATTAAACGGCACCAAGATGTGGATATCCGGAGGACATAGTTGTGATGTCGGACTATTATATGCTGTAACTGAAAAAGGCGCCGGCGCTAAAGGCATATCCTGCTTTATAGTTGACTATAACAATACCCCTGGCATTACCAGAATTCCAATTCTCAAGAAAGTCGGTATGTGGCCTGCTCCGACCTCAGAACTAGTTTTCGAGAATGCAATGATTCCTAAAGAAAACCTTTTAGGCCCATTAAACAAAGGTTTCTTAATTTGTATGTGGCAATTGAACAACACCCGTATGGGTTGCGCCACTGGTTCAGCAGCGCTTTCAGCAGCATGCTTGGCAGGTTCAGTTCAGTATGCTCAGGAACGCACTCAGTTTGGCAAACCAATCGGAAAATATCAGATGATTCAGCAACAGATTGCCGATATGATCCTGGAAGATGAAGCAGCTAAACTTATGGTTTATCATGCTGCATGGTTAAAAGATAATAAACTGCCCAGTCAGCAAGCAACTTCTGCGGCCAAGCTAATGGGCTGTCATGCAGCAGTTAATGGTGCTAACATGGCAATGAAAATATACGGTTCATATGGTTATTCAACTGAGTATCCTTGTGGCAGATGGCTGCGTGATGCTAAACAGTTTGAAACTCTTGAAGGAACCTCAAATATGCATAATCAGATTATCGCTAATATTGAATTAGGTTACTCCCCCAACAGATAGTAAGCTAATAGTATAGACCAATACCTGCCGTTTGTGGCAGTAGAATGGAGGAATTAAAATGGGATATGCCATGCATCCTTATTGGAAGGAAATGCCTCCCATTGGTAAGGAATTGGCCCGGGAGCTTAAGAAAAATATTGAAGAAATAAAGAATGCCGAAGCAGAAGTAGCTAAAGAGGTAGACAGGGTCAAAAACAATGGGAAATCAACCGAAAAGATGAACGAACTCGGTGAGATGACTGCCTGGCAGCGTCTGGAGTACCTGGTTGATCCAGGCACTTGGTGCCCATTGCATACTATCTACGATCCGGCTAAGAATGAAGAAGGCAACACCGGAGTAATTGACGGATTAGGCAAAATCAATGGCAAGTGGGCCGTTATAATTGCATCAAACAATAAAGTAATGGCTGGTGCTTGGCTTAACGGACAAGCTGACAATGTTCTGCGGATAACTGATATTGCCAAAAGATTACACATTCCCCTGGTATGGGTGCTAAATTGCAGCGGCGCCAAGTTGATGGAACAGGAAACGCTGTACCCGAACCGCAGAGGCAGTGGTACACCCTTCTTCCGTCATGCAGAACTGCAAAAACTAGGTATCCCGATCATCGTCGGTATTTATGGAACTAACCCTGCCGGTGGAGGTTATCACTCGATAAGTCCTACAGTTTTAATCGCCCACAAAAAAGCCAATATGGCCGTTGGTGGCGCGGGTATCGTTGGTGGTATGAACCCTAAAGGTTATGTTGATGACGAAGCTGCTGAAGCTTTGATTAACGCTACTCGTGGAATGAAAACAACTCCTCCGGGCCGAGTTGAAATCCATCACGATGTAACCGGATTTTTCAGAGATGTTTGTGATACTGAAGAAGCCGTTTTGGACCAAATCAAAAAATATATGGATGCTATGCCCGCTTATGCCCCAGACTTTTTCAGAGTAGCAGATCCTGCTGAACCCAAATTCCCAACTTCTGATCTCTACAGTTTGGTTCCCTTTAATCAGAAGAGAGTTTATGCTATGGATGAAGTACTGGCTCGGCTCTTTGACAATAGTGAACATATGGAATTTAAACCTGACTATGGCATTGAAATGTACTGTGGACTAGCTAAGATTGATGGCTATATTTGTGGTTTTATTGCCAATAACCAGGGAGTATTAGGTGCTGATTATCCTAAGTATGCAGATTATCAAGGAATTGGCGGAAAGTTATACCGCGAAGGGCTTATCAAAATGAGCGAGTTTGTGACCTTCTGTGGTCGTGATCGTATTCCTGTAATTTGGGTCCAGGATACTACGGGTATCGACGTTGGAGACACAGCTGAAAAACAGGAAATGCTGGGTTTGGGAATGTCATTAATATATTCCATAGAACAAACTGACAATCCAATGATGACGATTCTATTAAGAAAAGGTACCGCAGCTGCTCACTATGTGTTGGGAGGCCCGCAAGCCAATAATAATAACGCCTTCACACTAGGCACTGCAACCACTGAAGTATATGTAATGCACGGCGAGACGGCAGCTGCTGCTTCATACGCCCGCCGGCTTGTTAAGGATAAAGATGCTGGTAAGTCTTTAGAACCTACCATCGCCAAAATGAACGATATGATTCAGGAATACTTTGATAAATCAAGACCTGCATATTGTGCCAAAACAGGAATGGTTGATGAAATAGTAAACTACACCGATTTGCGCAAATACTGCCAGGCATTTGTGGGCTCCGTTTATCAAAACCCGACGTCCATTTGTGCTATTCACCAGCAGATAACTCCAAGGGTTATCAAGGGTTAACCATTTATACAGTAAAAATGTTATATCTCACCTCCTCATTATTATAGATGCCACTTTCTTATGCAGTCGGTTGATCCTGACATTTTCCGACATGCACAAGAAAGTGGTAATTTTCTTTGGATAAATTATTAGTGGTAAGAAAAGCTTCCACTAGGACAGCATTATAATTAGTTTTATCATCTTAGAGGGGAGATGGGGTAGTAATCCTATACTCCCTTCTTTATTATTTCGTACTATTGCATTTGATACTACTATTACTTACCAAGAGTTTTTACCTATCTCTTTAGTGAGTTTCACCGTATAATTAACCTTATTGGGAGGTGTATACACTTGAGAGTTAACGATAAAAAAGAAACCCTACTGGTGGTATTTATTGTCCTGACAGTAGTATCATGTTTTCTTTGGTTTTCCAACAGCGACTCGAATGTCATAAGAGAGAACCCTCCACAGCAAACCATACTAGCTGATAGTGATTTTCTCTTAACTAGCCCGCATGGCACCATAACGGTGGGCAAATCTACTCGGGATGAAGTGCTGAAGCTATATCCGGAAGGCAAAGATCTGGGCAAAAGCGGTATTTATCGGCCGATGGATCAGGACATTCTTTTGACCTTTACCGGCAAAACTAATATTCTAGTTAAGGTTGATATCGGAGTTGGTGATTTATCTAGCTCGCGCAGTATCAAAGTCAATGATAGCTTTGATAAGGTACTGGATAAATTCGGGTCCAACTATACTCGTGCCTATACCGAGGGTAAGCCGGAAATCTTTGATGCTTATTATGGCTCGGATAAATATGTTCTTTTTAAAGTGGAAAATGGCACAGTTAAAAAGATCATTATTGGTAATCCTGAAGATCAATAGCTTATCGAAATAAAAGGCTGCTAGGAATCATCCTAACAGCCTTCTTTTGTTTGTTAATTAATTTCACTAATAAGGTTCACCATTTCCAAGGCAGTTATAGCTGCATCAGAGCCCTTGTTGCCAGACTTAGTGCCTGCCCTTTCTATAGCCTGCTCAATAGTATCGGTGGTAATTACGCCAAAGATTACAGGTACACCAGAGTTAAGCCCTACCAGGGCAATGCCTTTGGTAACTTCGCCAGCTACATAATCAAAATGAGGAGTCGCTCCCCTTATTACTGCTCCCAGACAAATTACTGCATCATAATCCTTCTGGACCATCTTCTGGGCTACTAAGGGTATCTCAAATGCACCCGGCACCCAAGCTATATCGATATTATCAGTATCTACTCCATGTCTGGTTAAGGTGTCCAGGCATCCTGAAAGTAGTTTGTTAGTGATGAACTCATTAAATCTTGTCACCACAATTCCGAAACGCTGTTTATCCCCTATAAGTTTTCCTTCAAATATCTTTGCCATTTTTACAAATACCTCCTAATATATGCGCAAGGCGCAATTATTTTTTTACAGGCTGGCCAAGAGATGTCCCATTTTATTTTTCTTAGTTTGCATGTAGCGAAGATTTTCAGCCGTGGTAGGCATTTCTATCGCAACCCTTTCCACTACCTCCAATCCATAACCTTCCAGCCCCTTTATCTTTTTGGGGTTATTAGTCATCATCCGCATCTTCCTAACCCCTAGGTCGACTAAAATCTGGGCTCCAATACCATAATCCCGAAGATCCTCTGGAAATCCCAGGTCAAGATTGGCCTGGACTGTGTCTCTCCCCTGATCCTGCAGTTTATAGGCCCTGATTTTATTAACCAATCCTATTCCCCGACCTTCCTGTCGCATGTAGAGGAATACGCCTTTACCTGCATTCTCAATCATAGCGAGGGCGGTTTGTAACTGCTCTCCGCAATCGCAGCGAACGGATCCGAAAACATCTCCGGTCAGACATTCGGAGTGTACCCTTACCAAAATGGGTTCGTCTTCTTCCCACTGGCCCTTTACCAAAGCCAGGTGATCCTTGCCATCCAATAAGGATTCATAAGCTACCGCAGTAAAATCTCCATACTGGGTCGGCAGTTTGCTGTCATCCACCCGCAGTATTAGTTTTTCCTTGCGACGGCGGTATTGAATTAGGTCCGCTATAGTAACGATTTTAATATCGTTCTCTTTCGCAAACTCAATTAACTCAGGAACTCTGGCCATGGTACCATCTTTACTCATAATCTCACAAATAACGCTTGCGGGGTAGAGTCCTGCCAACTGAGCCAGGTCTATCGAACCCTCCGTGTGACCGGTCCGTCGCAATACTCCCCCTTCCCTATATCTAAGGGGAAATATGTGACCTGGTTTTCTAAAGTCAGAAGGCTTGCTATCAGATGATATTAAAGCCTTTATGGTAGCAGCTCTTTCGTGGGCGGAAATACCAGTAGTAGTAGTAGAATGATCTACGGAAACCGTGAAAGCAGTCTGATGGTTGTCCGTATTTTCGATAACCATCGGTTGTATTTCCAATTCATCGAGACGTTCCCCGGTCATAGGCATGCAAATCAAACCTTTGGCATGGCTAGCCATGAAATTAATGATATCGGGATTACATTTGTCGGCGGCTACGATTATGTCCCCTTCGTTCTCACGGTCTTCATCGTCTACCAGGATCAGCATTTTTCCTTCTTTAATGTCGATAATTGCTTCTTCTATAGTGTTAAACATTGGACTACCTCCCCTTTCTATATGAAACCATGTTGTGCTAAATACTCTGATGTTAAAATGGTCTCCTTTTTTCCTTCGCTTCTTCTCAGTAACTTCTCAACATATCTACCAATAATATCTGACTCCAGGTTTACAGTATCGCCGGATTTTTTAAAACCCAGGGTAGTCATCTTAGCGGTATGAGGTATGATAGATACCTTAAAACTATCCGCTAATACCTCTACAACCGTTAAACTAATTCCATCAATAGCTACTGATCCTTTGGCTACCAGATAATGCAGCAGATCTTCTGGGGCACTAATTCGCAATATCTGGGCAATATCAACTTTTTGCTGTTCTACAATGGTTCCCACTGCATCAACATGGCCCTGCACCAGGTGTCCACCCATCCGATCTCCTAATCGTGTAGCTCTCTCCAGGTTGACCCGCTGCCCACTGCCTAGATCTTTAAGATTCGTTTTTTTCAGGGTTTCAGCCATCATATCGGCTGCAAAATTGTCCCATTCAAAGCTAGTTACGGTTAAGCATACTCCATTAATGGCTATGCTATCTCCAATTTTTACGTCTTCTAAGACTTTTTTAGCTAGTATGCTAATTTGGCAAGAATTACTGCCCCTGTCAATTCTTTTCACAGTTCCTAACTCTTCTACTATCCCAGTAAACACTACTAACACCACTCCTTGAAGTATCCTGTGAGCAAGAAATCATCTGAAAACTTTTGAATTTCCATTGATTTAAGTTCCAGGGCATCTTTCATAAATTCTATCCCCTGCCCGCCAATCGGAGACGGAGATTCGCGGCCGCCAATAATCTTGGGAGCTATAAACCAGTAAACTTTGTCTATCAGTTGTTGTTGAAGCAGATAAGCATTTGTTTTTCCCCCGCCTTCCACTAGCAGACTGCATAAACCCATTTCGCCAAGAATTCCCAATACTTTTTCTATTGGTATGAGGTCATAGTGGACATCTAAGCTGATAAACTCGACCCCTAGTGCTTCTAGTTGTTCTCGCTTTTGGGCATCTGAGCTGCTGGAACAGAAAACAACAGTCCGCTGTTCATTACTACTCCTGGCAATATTGCTGGTGGGAGGTAAATCAATATTGCTATCAATTATGATCCGCACAGGATTCTTGGCATCTGCTATCTCCAAGCGGGTATTAAGAAAAGGGTCATCTTTTAATACCGTTCCTATACCTACCAGTATGGCATCATAAATATTTCTTAACTGATGTACATAATAACGGGCATCCTCACCGGTAATCCATTTAGAATCTCCACTATAAGATGCAATTTTCCCGTCTAAGGTCATGGCTGTTTTCAAGGCTACAAAAGGAAGTCCAGTCTGAATATATTTGAAAAACACTTCATTCAGGCGAGTGGCCTCGTGCTCCATTACCCCGATTTCCACCTCAATGCCCGCCTCTCTAAGCCTTTCAATCCCCTTACCGGCTACCTGGGGATTGGGATCTCTAATGGCAATGACTACTCTCGTAATCCCGGCCTTAATAACAGCGTCTGCACAGGGAGGAGTCCTGCCAAAATGACTACAGGGTTCCAGAGTCACATACATTGTAGCCCCAGCAGCCTGATCACCAGCTTCATTCAGAGCATGGACTTCGGCATGAGGGGTCCCGGCTTTATGGTGATAGCCTTCACCGATTAACTGCCCGTTTTTCACGATTACTGCACCGACCATTGGGTTGGGGCTGGTTCTGCCCTGAGCCCGAGCTGCTAGCCCCAATGCTCTTTTCATATAAAACTGATCCATTTCTCTGATAATATGAATCACCCTTTTCGACTTTGTTTTCAGTCCTTATTCTATATAAATACAAAAACCCCGACTTATACAGTCGGGGCAATAAGCGAAAGCGAGCACATATAGAGCATACATATCCATTAGGACGCACACCCACAGGCCCTTCTTCTCCTATCCAGACTATAACTGTCGGCCTCGGAATTTCACCGAATCATGCCCAAAGGCTAGCGGGCTTTACCGCCGATAGGGAATTACACCCATCCCCGAAGAAAGGAAATTGTTTATTAAATTTAGTTTATATTAGCATCAACTTGCCTAACGGTCAAGAGATTGCTGTTAGTTACTAGTCCCATTCAGAGTCTCATCAATAAGCTCTTTTACTTCGTTTACCATTATCCCGCCAGCAAACTTTGGCTGACCATTAATAAGTGTCACTGGATATGGATAACCCATTTGTAAAACTTGGTTCATTACAGGGTATTTATCAATTCCAACTTGATCAACATCCACATATTTTACTTCTACTTTATCTCCATAAATTTTTTTGAGTTCATCTATCATTTGATTGGTCAATTCTGAATAATCTGTAGTTGTACCACAACTAGCTGCTGATGAGCAGTCACTGGAACAGCTTCACCCTCCGGTGGACACCTGTGTGCCCTGGAGGACTTCTACCAATATAGCCTGATTATTTTCTGGCATGAAGATTCTCCTTTCAATATGGTTTTTTATAACTTTTATCTTTATCCACCCTGCATGATACCAGTATTAGGGTTAAAAAACAACCGCCCAAGCACTAACTATAATAAAAGATTAAGTTTAGTTTTTATTATTCTTTATTTTCGCTAACAAATCATTTCTCTTTTCCATAAATCCATTAAACTCATTCATTAATAAATGGTTGTGCTTATTGCCTTTTTCAACATAGAACATTGAAATTCCGCCTAATCCAACATGAGTTCCAACCGCAACACCCATTTGCATAATAAATATTTCACCTAGAAAATCACTTTCGCTTATTATCTTGGCTTTTAAGTCTTCTGCAATTTTTATTTCTGAGGTATAACCGATTATTATAAAATCAGTAATATCCTCATTATTCCCCTTAATAAACTCATTAACATAGTGGTTAAGCACCTTTTTTAGGCCTCTTTCTTTTGCAACAACTGCTCCTCTGCCATTTTTCATTGTCATTATCGGTTTAAGATTTAATATTTTACCTAATATTGCACTTACATTTGATATCCTGCCGCTTTTAACCAAACGACCTAAATCATATACAGCCAAGAAATGTTTTACATTAGTTTTATAGGTTTCATTGAACTGTATTAAATCTTCATAAGTAGCGCCTTGCTCTCTTAAACGGGCGCTCTTTAAAATAAGCCACCCGCTTCCGTGGCTCATGGACTTCGAATCTACAACATGAATTTTTATAGTTGTATTCGGATTATTCTCCAGGAAATAATCCTTGGCAATTTCTGCAGATTGATAAGCCGCACTGGTACCACTAGACATGCAAATACATAGAATTTCAATATAACCATCTGCAATTGCTTTATCAATTACATTTAAGTACTCCGCTGGACTTGGCATTGAAGTAGTTGGTTCTTCAGTTAAATTCTCCATTACGTTATAGAATTCATCAGGTTTTATATCAATTTTATCTCGATACACAATCCCTTCGATATTAATGGTCAAAGGGGCTATTCCAATATCATATTCATCAATAATTTCCTGTGATAAATCGCAGGTTGAATCGGCCATAATTTTTATCATAAATAGCCTCCAATAGTTCAAAAAATATTTTGATAATTATTATTATATTAGCTATTAAAATAGCATCTGCCTTTTCAGCAGATGCTAATCCGACTATTAATGAATTAATTATTTTTTAATGCTTAGGTATTACTTTTTTTCAGGCTCAGGATATTCCGTACCAAAAGTATCAACACTTACTTTTTTCATGCGCTGGTCTTCTCGAGGCCTATCGCTTCTATCCTTATCTACTTTCACAATCATATCTACTGCATCCATACCATCGGTGACTTTTCCGAATGCCGCGTATTGCCCATCTAAATGAGTTGAATCTGCTACCATAATAAAGAATTGAGAACCGGCTGAATCATTAGCCCTGCTCCTGGCCATTGATATTACTCCCCGTGCATGTTTCAAGCTGTTAGGAAAGCCGTTCTCGGCAAACTCACCTTTGATGCCATATCCCGGTCCTCCCATACCATTGCCGTCAGGATCTCCGCCCTGAATCATAAAATTAGGTATAACCCTATGAAAAATTGTTCCATCATATGAACCCTTATTTATGAGCGAAATAAAGTTATTTACTGTATTGGGCGCTATTTCAGGATAGAGTTCCAAGTATATTTTGTTTCCATTTTCCATTTCTATTGTAACTACCGGTTTTTTTTCCATTTTCATCTTCCTTTCTATGACTTTCTTACTTCCCAAAAGCTTTCTGTATGTTTTCCTGAGAAATATCAGGTTGGGCAAAATAAATGCATACTCCCTGGTAATTATTAATCCATTCCTGCCAGCGCTGCTGATATTCTTCATTATCCAGCCAATCAGGGCCTTCCCGTGAAGCTGCCTGCAAAAAGGACTTAACTGAGTTCATTACCAGTTCCCCCAGGTGATAGCAACCCTGTTTGCCCATCACATGTTGGCTAACCAGCTTGCTAAAACCCTTCCCCACTGAAGCTCCCACTAGAGCATCTATTGACTTTATCCCTTGATGGCAGATGTCAAATGGAACTCCTGATGCTTCCACCGCTGCTTCCGCAATGGTGAAGTTGTTAATATCAAAGACCATTCGGCTCTTCAGATCATGAATATCATCTTTCCATTGCCCCCGGACTTCATAGCCCACACCAGGGACTATTTTAACCTGATATTTTTCCAACTTTTCGTACATTACCTACCCCCCAGTGCTCAAAACATTATGGAATAAACAGATACGTTCTATTATAACAAAGTAATCCTGCAAATCAACGCCTAGTCTATGCACAAACTATAACCCTAGCTCCCAAAAAGGAAATTCAATCTATTATTATAATGATTTCCAACAAACTCAACTGGACTAACTGTATGTTTATTCATGCAAGTGTACGATAAAAAGAACACCTGTTACCATAAAACTTGATAGAAAAAGTTATTTAAAGGCAAAATAGGATAAACATTCTTATAATGGTAGATTGGCATGATAATTGCATAATATTAGATAGCCAGACAAAATGCTCTGATGCCACTACTAGTATTTATTCTAATATTCAAGAAAAAATTAAAAACGCCATGGAAGATGCCAGGGTGGTAGAGCAAATTTCTCATCTGGCTGAGAATATTGCTGCCATTGCTGATCAAACCAATCTCCTGGCTTTGAATGCTGCTATTGAAGCCGCACGGGCTGGCGAGCATGGTAAAGGCTTTGCCGTTGTGGCCGAAGAAGTCCGGAAGTTAGCCAGCGACTCAGCATCAACCGTGGGAGGCATCCAAAATCTGACTCGCCAAGTGAATGACGCCATCGGCAACCTGGTTAAAAATTCCAATGATTTGTTGACCTTCATTAATGTGACCGTATTAAATGAATACGAGCAATCAGTAGAAACTGGTCAGCAATACCGATTAGATGCTAATACGATGGTTAAGATGGCTGAAAAAAATAAAACCGATACTCATGACTTGTTAAACTCGGTTATGGAAATAAATAGAGCCATGGAAAATACAGCCGCTACCATTGAAGAAACCACTGCCGGTTCCCAAGAAATTGCTAAAGCCAGTGAAAATGCAGCAGCTATAGCCATGGAAATTAATGCAGCTTCCATGAAGATGGCTAAGAGTGCTGAGCAACTCAATATTTTAATTAATCGATTTAAAATCTAAATTTTTGTAATTTTTTAATTATTGTTAATTCATACTAAAAAAAGAGGGGCTTGGGCTTGGGCCTCTCTTTTTCTTAGTCAAACTACTCCCATTGCTTCCAAATCTCAGGCCGATATCCTACAGTAGCCAGCTTGCCGTTACGTACAATAGGTGTTTTATAGAGCGGGGGATTATTCAATAATATTTCTTCCCTCATACTGCTGCTTCCAATTCGATCCAGGTTAAGTTGGGTGTACTCTTTGGCTAATCTATTAATTAAGTCATTAAGCCCTATCGAGGCCTTTACACTATTGAATTCACCTTTACTTAAGCCTTTTTGATTTAGGTCTATTAATTGATATTTGATTTTTCTCTCATTAAAATATCGTTCGGCTTTCTGAGTATCAAAACATTTCTTTATACCGAATATCTGAATATTCAACCGCTAACTCTCCCCCTACCTAAGGATCCCTATAAATTATTCTTCGCCTCTCCATTCCCGAGTCTTTGCCTCATCCTGATTCGCTGCGTTTATATTAAAGCCGAGTTATTTTAACTCTAGCATATTCCTCAGTCAGGATCTCCCTCTCAATAAGAAATTGATTTGCTGGCAAGCAATTCTCAATAAACGGTATTGCGGGTGCATATATGAAACTTCCTCCCGAAACAAGTGAACTTAATATTTTCATATAAACTATAGCGAATTCATGGTGTTTTCCATCTTCCCGTAGGTGGTGATTGAGAAAGTGACTGGAGAATGCAATATTTGATATGATTATACCCCATTTAGAAATGCCATAATCATATTCAAACCAGTTTGCTTTGCTTAGATATGCCTTCTCCTCAGAGAGGATTCTATCAAATCCATATGCCTCAACCCCTGCTAATCGCATAAAATTAACTAACTCAGCGTTTTCACCACAACCAATATCTAATAATGGTTCCTTGATTACCGAACTGGTCAACCCCAGTATGTATAGCTGAAACTCCGCTGAATATTCGGCACAGGCGGCACTCGATGCATATGATTCGTTGGGTGGATTAATAATAACCGTAAAAGGATTTGTAATTGATAATATCTTAGTTAAGCGAGCGTAATGCCTTTCTTGCACCATATGCAGATCCAATTCACCTATTATAATATCTTCAAACAATAAATTATAAACCTTTTTAAGCAATGCCCTTGATTCCAGCGAAAAGTCAATATATTGATTGGTACGATAAAATTCTTTCAGTACTATATCAACAGTATTATCTATAATTTTTTCCATTCGCTTAGTTTGCCCGCACAGCTTCAATTGATCTTTATATCTGGTAACCACTTCCTCAGTAAAACAATGAAAAGACATATTTCTGTAAGCGGCATCACTAAACAAGTTTTTGCCTTTATTATGCTGAATCTGATTAATAATCGAGTTCATTATTTCTTCTTCAAATTTCATAATTGCCCCACCATATTACCTTGTTAAGATTCATTTCCAAAAACGGAGATTTATATTTTACTTGAGGTCTCAATCCCACTCTTTGCAGTAATATTTTCAAGCAACACCCGTGCAATAAGCGGGTCAAACTGGAGTCCAGCATTGCATTTTATTTCATTAATCGTAGTTTCCTCAGTTAATGCCTTTCGATAGGGTCTATCACTGGTCATCGCATCATAAGCATCTGCAACTGCAATAATCCTTGCTTGCAAAGGTATTTCTTCTCCTTTTAATCCCTTTGGATAACCCTTTCCATCCCACCTTTCATGGTGAGCTAGAACATATTCTGCTAATTGGGAAGTCTCATTTACTGAACTCAGTATACGATAGCCTGTTTCCGAATGCCGTTTGATTTCAAGCCATTCAGAATCATTCAGCTCACCGGGCATATTTATTATCTTTTCATCAAGTGCTATCATTCCAATATCATGCATTAATCCAAGCGTGCGAAGTTCACTGACATCTTCCACGTTTAAATGCAAAGCATATCCTATGGCTGCACATAATTCACTTACTCTTTGAGAATGTTGCTCTTCGCTTTTATCCTTTTCATATAATGTATTGATAATTAATTCTATCGTTTTAATCCTCATACTGGAGCTTTCAAACAGCTTACGTCTATACATATTATCTTCTGCTTTCTTCAAAACTGTGCTCATCTTCTCCTCAGGTTTATGCTTTGTTTCCCAGCCAAAGGATACGGATAATACAATAGAATCAACGGTTTCATTGGAAACGGTTTGATTTATTCGCTGTACTATTTTCTCTGCTTCCTTGGTATCTGTTTTTGATAACAATAAGATGAATTCATCTCCGCCAATTCGGGCGACTATATCATCAGCCCTACATTCCTTCATAATAAGCTCAGCCGCTTTCTTTAAAAGCTTATCCCCTACTATGTGGCCAAAGGCATCATTAGTAAGTTTCAAACCATTTAGATCTGCCATAACAAGGGTTATAGGGAGATTTCTCACTATATCCAGACGATTTAACTCTTCTTCAAAAAACCTGCGATTGTATAGTCCAGTTAGCTGATCATGATAGCTTAAATGTTCTATCTTTCTTTGTTTTTCTCTTTTCTCAGTAAAATCTCTAAATACCAGTACAACTCCTTCTATTTTGTCATCCTCATCTTTTATCGGAGCAGCACTGTCTTCAATCGGTATTTCGCGACTATCTTTTGACACTAAAATAGTATGATTAGCTAGTTCAATGGGTTTTCCGGTTTCCAAGACCTTTTGTACTGGATCATCACATCTTTCCCGAGTATATTCATTGATAATGTTGAAAACCTCTCCAAGAGGTTTTCCAACAGCCTCCTCCTGACTCCAGCCGGTAAGATGTTCGGCAACCTTATTTAGTAACTCAACATGACCATATTTATCAGTGGAAATAACTCCATCACCAACAGATAATAATGTTATTTTGAAGCGTTCCTCGCTGCTTCTTAGAGCATCCTCCGCCTGTTTACGCTCAGTGATGTTGTGAGCCAGCATGATTTGGCCGAGAGGCCGCCTGTTGTAATCTTCCAGCGAATTCACAGTCACATCGTAATACATTTGTGTCCCATTCGCATCTACATTCAGTTCGACGCTAGCAGTCGTACCCGCATTATATAGCCATAAAAGCTCTGGATGATCACTGAATAACCTTTCCGCCGACTTGCCGACTACCCGGACAGACGTGCAGCCAAGCAGTTTCATGGCAGCCGGGTTAAGGTCAACAATAAAACCTTCAATGTCTAGCACTATTACACCGGTGTTCATCCCTTCAATAACCTTATAACGAGCTATCGGAACCGTGTAAAAGAGTCGGTAGCGAAAAATACCCCAGGAGATTACGACGCCTGCCAAGCTAAAAATTACCGGCGTAAGATCGAATCGAATCATGAGAAAGCCGGCTAGGTGTTCCACAGTCGTCATAAAGGGTAATAGCAGTCCAACGAACAGCAGAACTGCCTGTTCACGGAATAGGGATGCTTTTTGTCTTAAGGCATCAATCAGGAGTATCAGGGCAAGCAGAGTTATAGAAAAGTTATAGCTTGCAAAGATCCAGAACAAGGAACCAAAAGTCTTGCCTACCACCGGAAACGGGCCACTGGTGTCCAGAAATACATTTTGCCGTAGAAGGTGGTGCACATCGTTAGTCCAGAAAAGCACATTAACGATTATAGGAACGGTCACCAGCAACAATAAAAGCCAGCGACGCGTAAACCAGTGTTCACGCCCGGTAAACTGAATAACCATTACCAAGTAAGTTACTGGAGCAAACATAATGCCTAAGTACTGGACGTTTGCCCACATAATTTTAGTCGGTAGGTCTATAGCAGCCAACTCCAACGCCTGGGCTACTGTCCAAATGGTGACCAAAACCATAGTCGAAAAGAAGGGGATCGCCCCCCTGACATTCCGATTCCGCCAGGCAAATAGACTCAACGTGATGCTCACAGCCACCGATAAGGCTGAAAGCCATAAATATGGTATGTATTGATAATGCACTGTAATCCCTCTCCTTAGCATTTTATTGAGAGATTGTTATAGGAATTATTCTTTTAACACATAGTTTTTATAAATTATAACATTAACCATAAACCAAAAAGGCAAAAATTCTTGGCACCATTAACAAGAGGCGGTTCTGCTGTCACGGTAAAAGCAGAACCGTCCCTTGATTATATCTCTGTTAACAAAGGTGATTATCTTTATCAATTCCCCTTATAATCACAACCTTGGGATTTGCCTCGTACTGGATTATCGTTTATAGATTTGAAGTGCAAATAAGTCTTCAATTTTGCTATTCATATATTCATGCGAATCATAGACACCCTGATTATAGAATTCTGGTGCCAGTTCCTTCATGAAAAAATCTAAAATCATCGCAGCAGACAAATCACCCAGGTCTTCATCCCTCTCCTTTAGAAAGTATTTTTTTATTAAGTCAATCATTGCTTTCCGGTTCTCTTTGCTGACTACAATTTTCTCGCTCAAATGATCACCTTCCTAAACTCAGACGATATTATTCCATCACTTCTATGAATAGCATCACTATTACTTTCGTTTATAAGCAGCCAAAACATCACCATTCTCACGGTAGTACTCGTCTAATATATAATTACAGTTATATTAGACCTTAAAACAAAATTCTTTAATTATATGAATGTCTCCAATCAATGAAAGTGCAAAAAACTCTATTCATAACATATTAACATATATTTCCTGTTTATTCTTCAATCTTCTTTACTATATACTTGCGACAAATTTCGGGGTCCTAATGCCGCGCAAATTATTTTCTCATTATTTGCTCTATAAGTTATCCAGTAAAACAAAAACAACATTGTCCAAAGTAAATACTGACTTACTCTGGACAATGTTGCATAACCGGCGCTATACTATTCTGCGACTGTTGGTTTCTGGTTCATGTGGTATCCCATCGCCTTATCTTCCCATTATTGTTTCCAATCCAGCATTTGCTTGCAGGGTTAGTCAAAGGTTTGATCTATGTCTTTATGGGCTCTTATTCTCCTCCACCCATGACTCCGCCCCATTCCACAACCGCCAAGCCGTTCCTCGTCACTTTGTCTATAGGAAAGACGGTTTGAATGTATTGTCCCCTGTCATTTTCGATTAGAAACCACAACCTTTCAATAGTATCTGGAGCAGGGGTAACGGTCAGGGGCATAATCTTTTCGATTGTTTCTGTATCTTGAGGATAAAAGACGTAATTGTCCGTTTGAGGGAGTTTATCAAACCAATACTCCACAAAATCAGCGGTCTCTTTGACATTAAAATCGTACATTTCCATCAGACACCACAAGTCGGTCCTAAGAGACTTACCCTTGATTCTAAAGCCTTCCCTGCGCTGAAAATGATTATCGGGTACTTTCGCTTCATAAAAAAGGTAATCGTCACCCCCGTTGATCGACCCCTGGTATACTTTGGCCGTCCAGCCTTCTGTCGGGTCATATTCCGGTATTGACGCAGTAATATAGCGGTAAGGCTTAAGTTGTACATTGACTTCAATGTCTTGATCGCAATAGATATAAATATTAGGTTTGTAGACATCAAGAAGGCTTTTTCCCACATCCCCCAGGTTTTTTTTAAGCCATGAAAAGATTTTATCCAGATTTTTAATATTATCCACCGCCATTTTAGCGGCCGTTATTGTAACGGTAATAGTTGCTATAACCGGAAAGGTAGCCGTTCCCATAATCAGGGTGGTAATTATAGCACCGGTTGCAGCTAAATTTAGACCGACATCCATCCAACCCGCTACCTTTCCCGTTGTGGTATGGTCCTCGGTAAGCAGTTTGATGGACCCAACAGCCGAATCATAAACATTTTTTGCCAGGTTATATGTGGTACCGCCCGCAAGCTTGCAGCCGCCGTCAAAAACATCGTCGGCAACCTTTCCACCAAAACCGTCCAATCCAAACACATCGGAAACGACACCAGCGTGGGCCGGCACGGTATAAAAGCAGGACACTGCCAACAAAGACAGCGCCAATACAATGCAGATGACTTTTGAACTTGCCTTAAACATGAACCGTTTCAACATATTGTCAACCTTCCCCTTTAACCACCAATAGTCCGTTTATGTTTAATTATGCCTGTATCATAGTTTGCTTTGATAATACCCTACCTCTTCTTTCAGTCTAAGGATTTCCTGTTTTAACGAATCATCCGGTTTCAACTCCAGAGCTTTCTCCAGTTCAGCAGCTGCTTCATGATACTCCATAACCATCAACTCTACCCTGGCCAGTTGCACATGACCCAGGGGCAAAGTCGGCTTCATTTCAACAATCCGGCGGGCATAGTATTGGGCTGCCTTATAATCACCCTGCCTGCGGGCGCATTCACTGGCATAAAGGCATCCATCCTCTATATTCGGTTCTTGCTTGAGAGCTTTTTTTAGATAAACCATCGCATCATCATAATTTCCCCGCTGGTAGTACGTCATAGCATAGTTAAAGCATTCATTCGCGTTATAATACCTGCTCTCTTTGCTTGACTCCAACACTCTGGCTGCTTCTTCCGGTCTTCCTTGCATCAGGTGAACGGTGGAAAGATTCAACTGTACTTCGGGAACTCCCGGATATTTAGTGTCAATATCCATGAGCAGCTTACCGGCGCGATCCAGGTCGCCAACAGCCACCAAGGAAGCGCTTTTTTTAATGGCCCGGTCCAGATTTTCCGGACCGGAAGAGTTACCGAACATTACCGGCGCAGCCAAAACTATGACTGCAAGAACTACAGCTATAATCAAGTTATAGCGAATCATTGACCCGTCGCTGGCTGGATAAAGCTTGTTCCTGATCACGGAACTGCCCATTAGTGCCGCACCGGCCCCGGCCGCTAGGCATAACATGCCCCAGACCTTAAAGCCAAATAAAAGCATATTCAATAAAGCTCCGGTCGCAACCAATAAACCTGCTATAACCATCTTATCTTTGTCCTTCCTCCCTGCTTCTGTCTATTTCATCAAGGGCATGGTTATACATGCCAAATGGTTCGTACAAGGGATTATCCCTGTAAGGGTTGTAGTCGGCTACCCTGAGAAAAGCTCGTGTGGCCCTGGTCAGGTCACCGGTATGCTTGTAAACGGACCCCAGGCAAAAATAACCTTCCACCACATCGGGACGAAGGTCAATAAAATTAAGAAAATACTTTTCCGCCAGCGGATAACAATCTTGCTTTTTATACCCCGCCATCTCGTTATAATTGACACCTAACAGGTAATAAGGGTAGGCCAGGGCTGAATTTATTTCCAATAGTTTTTTTAAATGCAGGTTGGATCTTTCATAATCCTCCGCTTTTTTAGCGTTCAGCCCCATGACGTAATGATAAAGTACTGCGGGGTCTTTTCTATTTTCCAGTTCGGCTAAAAAATTTTCTGCTTCTCCGGATTCCCTGGCACATAAATTCAAGTATTCCAGTAAAAACCGATAAACATAATCATCCAATTCTCGGACGACTTTCGGGTCTGAGCCTGGCGTCTCCATTATTAAGCAAAGGCCGCCAACAGCCTCCAGCGCCGTATTATAGTCATGGTTCTCCATGCTGGCTATGGCCTTGAGGTAGAGTTGGCAGGAATCCTTCTCTCCTTTATGTGCGTCAATAACCTCAATTGCCCTGGCAGGCTTTTGGTTTTCCAGTAGCGTATAGGCATAATCACAGGCGATATCTTTACTTTCAGGATACTTCTCATACATGGCTTCAATTAGTACTTCAGCTTCCCCGGCATGACCGGATTTAACATACATATACGAGGTAAACAGGGCCGCTTCTATCTCTTTTTGTCCATCATTCTCGTTCGCCCTGTCAGCAAAATACTTTTTAGCATATTCATACATGTAGGCCGGGTACGGTATATGTTCTGCCAGTAGGGCTACCTGATAATCGGCTTCCGGATTAGTGTTCCGACCTGCGTACTCCAGCATTTCCGATAAGAGGGAAGTTTCATTTTCATACTCTGCCCTGTTTAAGAGGACATCCAGTTCTCTCTCATTGAGCAAAGCCTTAATCCTTTCTGTCTCTTTCAGTAAGACAACCAGTTCATTTTCGTTGGCGTCATCCAGACCAGCAAACCTATCGTTAAATACTCCTCTTGCGATGACCAAATTGAGTGCCTCGTTCGCCTTATTGACTTCCCCCGCAGACCGGAAACCATTGATAGTCCAAATCCTTGCTTCGGGGATAGTATCGGAATTATGGGCGGCAGCCAAAAAATATTTATTAATGTCAGGGCTATTCCCATTTTGCGGATCAGCCAACCTTTGCAACATCCCCTTAAAATAGGGAATAAACGGTGAGTTGGCGTAAACCTCTTCCGCTTGTGATAAAAGCTCGTTCGCCTCCTTCAACTCACCTATCTTTGTGATTTCGCTGATCCCTCTCAGGTAAGCCTGGAAGGCCAGCAGGTCTGCCCTGGCCTTTATATATTCCGAGGAGGCCTCACCACTCTGGCCCAGGTTTCTCAGGTTATCCGCCCTTACTATCCTGGCCTGAATATTGTCTGCAAGCTGTTTGGGACCGCTTAAATAAGGTGTTATATTGCTGATAATTAAGGCAACTGTCAAGACTGCCACAGCGACAGGATATATAAATGAACCGGAAACCGGTTGTTCAATCTTCTCCCTAATTCCATCTCCATCTTTGGCCAGTAGAACCCGAACGCTGTAAATCAGGAAAAATGCTAATGCGGTCTTCCCTCCAGCCAACACCATACTTAGAATATACCGCGAGAAGAAACCATAAGGAAGAAGGCCCGCCAGAAACACCTCCAGCATCTTCATCACATTTAGAAGCAAGATCACACCCAGGATTGCCGCCATAGTCAGCAGCAATAAAGTTAAATATCTCTTCAAGCCTACGACTCCTAGTGCAGCTGCCACCTTCCCGGTTTTATGGACAGGAACACTGTAAATCATAAATGTTATTGCTATGAAACAGGCAAATACTGCAACTATTGAAATCAACAGTATTAACCCCAATAACGAAAGCGAAGCAGCGTAACCATTGACGTTTCCGTCACGTATCATACCGGTGAGATAATAGACCCAGGCCTTCATCACAACGGGGGTGGCGGTGATAGCCGCTGTAATGGTCACAGTACCGCAAAGAAGCGTCAGAAATGTAGACCGGGAAGAACCATTGAATGCAAACGATTTTTTAAAAAATATCGTGGCTGTAATTAGTCCCAGGAAAAAAGATGCCGCCATTAAGAAGGCATGTAAATAGAATGGAACCGGTCTTCCTGTCAGCCAGAGGACCAGGCTGTCGCCAAGCCACCATGAGTCCATAAGAAAGAAAGCCAGCAAAAGCCAACCCCAGGTTTTTTTCTCATTTTTAATACCGTTATCAGTTATCATATAAGACAACCCTTTTTCAACGAATTTCCCTATGACTCGCCATTATTTCGGTGGAGCGGGCAAATTCCCAGACATCCCTTCCAGGCTTTTGGACATACCGTCAGGAGCCGGTACCAGGCTGATAGCCAGCGAGGTTGGATACCCTTTTATGGCATCATCCTGATCAGTATTTTTAATTACGCAGACAGTATACGTATACCCGTCTTTCACTCCCAAAATAGTATACTCGTCATCCATCTCTGTACTGGAGATAACCTGAGATTTTTTAAAGAAGTCTTTGTAAAACGCGCCTACTTCCTTGATTGATTCTTTGCAGAAACATGCCACCACATAGGAGTTTTGCATATTTTGAACTGACATTATGAAAGCGTTTTTATAGACCGGGAAACGGTCTTTTGGATAGTCTGCCGGTAGTTCAACACTCTTTTTGGCTTCTGTAGAATACTTAACGGTAAGGTCGCCTTCCTTAATCGTCTTGGTACTTTCTCCACACCCGATTAACCCTAACATGAAAATTCCGGCCAACAATACCACTAAAAATGTCAAAACCTGCTTTCTCACTGCATTACCTCCTCTGTATTATTATTAGTTTAATTCTATTGTTATTTATTACTGCATAACAAGGGACAAAAGTAACAAATAACACAGTGACAAATGGCTAAATTTAACAGTTGCTTTCAGCTATAATACACAGCAGATAGTTAAACCGAAACGAGATAAAAAAACACCCTCTGCTACGTCTATAACAGAGAGTGCTTGGTTAACTGATGAGTTGGGTAATAGGCACTCTAATCTCTACTGATTAGGCATGTTAGGTACACCAGGCATACTTGGCATACTTGGCATACTTACAACTTGTGCATCAGTAGGAAGTTCAAACAGGTTATCAGCCTGCGCCCCTACTTTATAATTTTTATACTCAATAACAAAAGACCCCTCCGCAGTTTTAGACTCTACCCTTACCGGCATACCAATGTCCTTTCTAAGCCACATTTTGCTTGTTTCAGCAGCTTGGGTCACGGTAACTACTACACAGTCATAACCATCCATCTTTTCCTGGCCAACTATTTTCATCCCAGATGTATCTTCTTTCGCCCATTGGTTGGGAAGGTCACCCTCATTCTTTATGCTGGGCATCTTCATAGCCGTCTTACTTCCAGGATCGTAAATACATACTTCACCTTTGGCATTCTTGATAGTAATCGACTTCATTCCCTGAATTTCTGTTTCTATACGAAGTTTATCATTACTTATCCACATTTTCGCATTGTTAGTCACTGTTTGCCCCTGGTTAGTTATCGTGTTAATCATCTCAAAGGATACTTCATTTACCTTAGTAGCATATTTCATGATGTCTTGCAGTTCATCACCGCTGCTGCTTTTCTGGGTATCACCATCTTTTTTCTGGCTCTGGTCTGTAGTTGCCGGTGCGTTGGCTGCCTTTTCCTTACTACACCCAACCAAACTCAAGCAAGAAAACATAAACAAGGATACTAATAAAACCGTTAACCATCTTTTCACCTTTATTCCTCCCCTTTAATATTATTTGTGTTTAATGACATTGAAATACATTATATGGATTCTATCACAATATCGCCAATAACTATTATATTCTTTAATTTATTCGGGTTTTACTTCCTTAATGCTTACTTTTTACTATTACCATCCAATTAACCATTACTCCGAACGTCACTTGGTCAATTTTCTGTATACTCGCCTGACCATAGGTCCTTACTCGTGCTGGGGAGCCAGTCGAGCTTCATTTTATTCTTAAGTTCATCAAGCTGCTGACTTCCTGTTACGGTCGCCTGGGCATATTCCCGGGTACCTCTCAAAGCTGAAGCCTCAACTCCTGCGGTTAAACCCAGGCTGTCTGAGAATGGAGCAGATAAGCTAGCTTCCACACCAGCTCTGACATCAACATCATTAGGTGAGAATAGGCCATTGCTGCCTTTGGTAGCAGTAAATCCAAAGGATGATTTAATCCCGGTCCCCGCTACTTCCCCGCTGACTTCAAGCCCGCCGTCAAAGGTCGTGGTATTGCGGATATGGTTTGTCGCGCTGCTTAAATTTATGCTGGCAATGGGGAGATCGAGTCCAAACTGCCAATTCGACTTGTAGGGACTGATTTTCCCTTTAAAAACCCCAAAATTAAAATCACATTCGTATTTTTTTATGAACTCCTTATAATATTGGGAGTTTTCATCCAAGACTCCGGCATCAAAATTTTTCTTGTCAGCCATGTTCTTCTTAATCAGCTCATTAGCAAGTCTATGTCTTTCATTTTCCATTTCTTCAACCAGGGCTTGGATTTCTTCAATAGGGCAATCACAAGCTGCCGGGTTGTAATAAGGTGCCATGGTATAGGCTGATAAGATGTTACTAAACGCCGTCTTTAGATTGGTAGAAATACTGCTTCTTAATTCCTCCTCCAGTTGGTCTCTAATAGCGGTATCGGAAATCAGCATGATGTGCTTCATACAGTCGTTATACATCTGCTCCGAGTATTGGCTGTTTTTTTGGTAGGCTACACTGGCCTCCCGGGTTGCCTGACCCCAGTACGGATCTCCGATATGGTTAAATTGGGTATAATATTGGACGTGCAGTCGATGGATCTTTACTAATTTTTCATCGCCATCCAAATTGGAATCATCTTCTATTTCCATTAGAGCATTATTATATTCCGTTATTAGGGGCGTAATTTTACTTAAATATTGTACACTAATATCGCCGATTGTGACCCCGGCCTTAGTATTTACATTGCTTAGATATGATCCATACCCAGTAAGCTTGGGGCTTAATGCCAGTACGTTGTAGCGCTGTATAAGCAGGTCGTTAGGGTTGGCGTAGGAGTAAGGATTTATTTTCATTACTTTAAATTCCGGCCTGGTCCTGGCCAATTCTTCATACGCCTGCGTGGGGTCGCCCTGTTTAGCTTGAGAGGTGGCAGACTGTAATCTGTGCAGGTAATCCTCCGCATTATCAGCAATATTTTCTAGCCCGGAAATATTAACCTGCGGTTCCCAATTATCATATTTTTCTGGATTTTTGAGGGCATCGTTGATTATTTCTTCAGTATTATTGACATCAAACCCCATGTCAATATCTACGCCTAGCTGTTCCAACATATCAAGCTGTGACTTTATAGTGGCTTCGGTGTCGTAGCCAGTTGTCTGCATCCCCGTTTGACCATAAGCATCACTAAAAGCTTCAAGTGCCGCCTGAGCCTGGGGGGTCCCCATAGCTTCTAAACTCGCGTATTCCAGGATGTAATCCACATTAGGAGCCTTATAAACCATTTTGCTCTGCAGATTGTCGATATCGTTTTTCATTTTAGCGGCTGCCTGGGCATCGACTCCGCTAATAAAGTCACCTGCCGTGACAGCAGGAACCTGTTTCAGCTTCTCCATATGTGTTTCATATGCCGCTTCTGAAAATTCTTCGGGCAGCTCGAGTTGTTCAGGTGAAATCTGCTGGCCTAATTTAGAAACGGTGCGGACAGAAGCAGGATAGTATTTCGCATCCTTGGCAATCAGTTCCAATGCCTTATCAAACTGCTTTTGGGACATATAGTAGTTGTACAATCCCATACGTGCCCGCCAATACGAATCGTCGATTCCCAAGGCAGCATTAAATGCTGCCAGAGCATTGTCGGCTCTTCCCATATCAAGCAGCAGATTACCCAGACTGGTAAGTATGACCGGGCTATCGTGTTTATTAACTGGAGCTGCACCTGCTGCATAATAATACATCCTGACGGCATCAGTATAAAATTGCTTTTTCTTGTCCACTCCACCACTATTTCCTTCCAGCACCAGATCGTCATAATAGCTGGCTATGGCAGCGGCCAGATTTGAGGCAGCCAGGGGGCTTTTAGGATCAGAGGAGAAAACAGCACCAGCCAGAGCCAGATAAGCATTTTTCGCATTGGTATAGCTTACCATCATCGCAACATTTCCAGAATTGGTCCGGGCAATCGCGGCATTGGTGTTTTGCCCATTAAAATTCGGTTGCCAAGTTACTGTCTTTCTATAATCACCCTGCAAGTCACTCTCAATATTGGGATATGCTAATTGATAATATTTCTTGGCTATCTTCAGGGCCTCATCGACACTTGTGGAAACATTAAGGTCTTTGATGCCTAGATCGGTAATTCCCGAATATGATGGTTGAGGTTTATTTGCAATCTTGATAATGTTGTTAATGCCTGCATCACCAGTTTCAATGGCTCTATTGCAGACGATTACAGCCTGTTCACGGGTAGCATTAAGGTCCGGAGCATATTGGCCGTTGCCTACACCTGCCACCAGACCGGCCTTAAAACAATAGTAAACTCCTTCTTGTGCCCATGACTGAATCATATTGTCATCGGTAAATTTGGCTGCTCCTACAGCAGAAAAATCTCCTGCGGGACTGATTACTTTCAATGCCCTTAGTAATATAGTAGCCATTTGCTGCCGGGTAATAAGATCGTTTGGCGCATACTTACTGTCTCCTATGCCTGCAACCAATCCCAAATTAGCTGCCTTCAATATTTCCGGATTTTGGGTATCAACAAAGTTAGCATTACCTGTTACTGCTATATTTCCAGTACTTTTTTCATACAATTTTATTGCGATTTCTGCAAATTCTTCCCGCGTAATCGGATTTGCCATATTGCTTTTAATCCGGTCGGTTACAAGGCCGTACCCCGCTGCCCGGTCTAATTGGGAAACTGCCCAACTAGAAGCGCCGCTGAATTCCGGCGCAGCATTTGCTATGGCCCGGTTTTCGAATAGGATACATGATGTTATTAATAAGGTACATAGAATGATTGAAACTATTTTCTTACCCATAAATCCTCCCTTCTGATAGTCGCACTTTCCCTACGGTCTTGCAGTTAAACATTGTGAAAATCAGCAATGCTTTTTCACAAGAAATATATATTGCCTATTAGATTAGAAATGCCACCCCTCTCAATAAAAAGTGGTGGCAAATCTAGTTTAGTGAATGCTTTCCATCATTGCCATGTTATTTCTTATAGTATTCATATCCCTTTGAGCATACAATAACTGCCGCTTCGCGGGTTGCGTTTCCGTCTGGGTCAAACAGGTTGTTGCCTACACCAGACACGATTTTTGCCTTGGAACAATAATAAACACCATTCTGTGCCCATGCCTCCACCTTATCATCATCCGCAAATTTTGACACACCCACAATAGAAAAATCAGCTGTAGGATTAATTACTTTCAATGCACTGAGCAGTATGGTGGCCATTTGTTCTCTTGTAACCAATTCATTGGGAGCATATTTGTTATTTCCAACGCCGCTTACAAGACCTAAGTTGGCAGCCTTTAATATTTCTGGATTGGTCGTATCTATAAAGCTGGCATTGCCTGCCGTTCCTTTTGTACCCGTATACTTCTCATAGAGCTTTACTGCAATCTCAGCAAATTCCTCCCGAGTGATCTTGCCTGACATATTGCCTTTTATCCGGTCAGTAATAAAGCCATACTGCTGGGCCTTATTAAGCTCAGTTACAGCCCACGAACTGGCTCCCTGATAATAACTACCCGATTGACTGGACAGCTCATTTGACCAGGGAGAATAAATAAAGTCAAAACTATCTTCGGTATCATATCTATAGGTAAAACGCACCCTGAAAGTGTACTTTTTTGATTTTATTATTGTTTCAGACAAACCGCCCTCGTCTTCCAGGTTAAAGCTCACATAATATACTCCGGACTTGCCGGGAACCGGATCTTCCGTAACAATATCCAAATAACCTCCGCCACCACCGGATGAGCCCCATTCTTCATTTTCTACTTTGCCTGAGGTTTCGAGATCAACCCAGCCATTGGCAGGGCGTTCCTGGTCTAACGTTAGTACACTGGAGGGTACGGTGACTTCCATGCGGAAATAGGGTACGCCACTTTCATTTTTCAGTAATTGCAGACTGCCAATGCTGGGGGAGGGTAGAGTGCTGGGAACACCTTCTGGCAGTGCGAATGCCGCAGACGGAAATACAGTTATAATAAGTGCCAGTATCAAAGTCAATGCTAAATATTTTCTTTTCATTTGATATTCCTCCTAAAAAGTTTTTCATTTCATTCTGTTTACTAATTCTAAACTCGCCAATGATGGTAAGCTATTTGGTCCCTAAAGCTGCCGCAGTTGCCGTGAGTTGACGCACCGCACCTCCCTATCATTTTTATATCATCAGTATAAAAAAAAGAGCAATCATTCCATTTGGAATAATTGCTCCTGTTTTTTCTTAAAATTGCTATTATAAGTTAAAATTTTTTTTATAGCTGCTGGGGGAATATCCGGTTATATCTTTGAATTTGCTTGAAAAGTGAGACAGGTTTACAAAACCGCACTGATTTGCTACTTCTGCCATAGAATGCTGTCTCTTTCGCAACAATTCCTGAGCTTTTTCAATACGAACGCTTAGAAGATATTGGTGAGGAGAAAGACCGATTTTTTGTTTAAATGTCCTGATAAAATGAAAGGGTGAAACACTTATCTCCCTACAGATGTCCTCAATGGTGATATTAGCGCTGTAAAATACCTGAATATATTCTATCGCCAGAGCGATATAGGCATCACTATCAGGTAAATAGGCGGAATATTTGCTTAGATTCGTTTTAAACTCCCGTAACAGCAAAGCCACGATCTGAATTCCTAAACAATCCAGCATCAGGGTAAAAGTGTCTGGCCGTTCGGTTTCCTTTTCAAAGCTTCTGATGGCCTGCATTAGTCCACTTGAAAACCGATTTTGCAGTTTTAAGAACCTGATATCGCCAGAAAACCCCATTTCTTCCGCCACTTTATCTATAAGATCAGGCTTTATAAGTAACGAGAGATACTTTTTGGTACTGTGTCCCTGAGCACAAAACCAAGTATCTCCCGGATTTACCGCAATAATTTTACCACTATCAAAGCTTTGCAACTTATCATTTACATATGTATCCGGTGGAGGTTCGGGTAGAATAATGATATGGAAATCAGCCGAGTGTATGGTCATCCCCTCGATAAACATTTGGGGTTTATAAAGTACCATGTTGCTGCATGTATGCTGTTCAACATGTTGCTTTATTTGGTCGGGAAATTGACTAATGAAATCTGCATATATTTCCATGTTTTCACCTACTGCCAGAATTAATATACATCCTCAGTACAATCAATCACATTTCCTATAATTGTATGCGCAAGCGAGACTTTCTTCCCTATTTTTTAGTATATCGCTTTAATTACAGTGTGTCAAAAGGACCTTCTCCGCAACATACCACTTAAATAACCACAACTTTATTAACTAATTTGCCTATCTTCTCAATATAACACTCGATAATGTCCCCATCTTCAAGAAACTTTGGTGGTTTGAAACCTATTCCTACCCCACTAGGAGTTCCCGTGCAAATAATGTCTCCCGGTTTCAGAGTAAAACCAAGCGATAAGTCACTAATAATGTAAGATATATTAAAGATCAATTTTTTTGTATTGGAATTTTGCCTTAGCTCACCGTTTATTCTGGATTGTATATTTAATTCGACCGGAAACGGTATTTCCTTTTTATATACTATTACAGGTCCCATCGGACAAAAATCATCCATACTTTTAGCTTTGAACCACTGCTTGTGCTTTACCTGTACATCCCTGGCTGTGACGTCATTTATTATGGTGTATCCGAATATGTAATCCTCTGCATCCTCCGGCTTAATATTTACACCTTCTTTGCCAATTACTACTGCTAATTCAACCTCATAATCGACTTGCCTGGCAGCCTCATAAGAAAACCTAATTGAATCGCCATCAGCTATTGCCGGACTGGCAGTTTTAGTAAAGTAAATGGGATGATCCGGTATACCTGTGTCCGATATTTTAGTGGCTTCTATTTCCTTGGCATGTTCTTCGTAGTTTTTACCAAGACATAAAACATTTCTTTGGGGATAAGGAATAGGAGCAAGTAATTTTATCGAATTGACTGGCACGAAGTTATAGTTAGCGGCAGAGACTACATTCTCAAGTATCTCAATTAAATCTTCATTCATATTTTCTATTAAATCAATCATTGAATTAATCCTGATACCATTAGTTAAACAAACGATTTCATTTATTGGTACAACGCTATCTTCAATCAAGATTCCTACATTTTCTTTTCCGCAATCATTGTAACTAACGAATTTCATAATAAAACCCTTCCTCCCCTATAAGTTGCCACAGAGGAATTTTTCTTTTGACCATCCAAACAATTCTTTTTTAAGCGCAATTCTATTGCTTAAACTTAATGAAGAATACTATTTACATAACGGGCAATAGACAGGCTGGATGTAAGCCCTGGGGATTCAATTCCAATCAGGTTAATTAGGCCGGGCAAACCTTTATCTCTTTCCTCGCGAATAAGAAAGTCTTTAGTTTGGACTTCACCAGAAGCCTGAAGTTTGGGCCTAATACCAGTAAAATCAGGTGTTAAATCATTAATATCCAGAAAAGGCAAATAGCGTTGGGCCGCATGATAAAATTCTTGCTTCCGGGCTTCGGTTATGGAATAGTCTATTTCATCAACATAGTAAGCATTGGGTCCTAAACGCAGACTTCCATTAATGTCTTTGGTCAAGTGTATGCCTAAACCATAATGATCCGGGATTGGGTAAACTAAATGGTTAATATTAATCCGACGGTTTATCTTAAAATACTCACCTTTACAGGGATGCAGGCGATACCCTGCTCGATCAATGTCAATTCCCAACATGGCTGGAATCTGATCAGAGAATAAACCGGCTGCATTTATAACAATCTCAGCTTTTATTTTTTCTGCCGGTGTCTCAATAATATAGGATTTCCCATCATATTGAATATCTCTTAAACCGGAGTTAAATAGATAATGCACGCCATTTTGATTACCTAGAAAGTAGAGACTACTAAGATAATCATGAGAATTAATTATCCCAGTATTTTTAATAAACAAACCTAGTTCTGCAGCGATCGCTGGTTCTTCTATCTGAATTTTACGTTGACTGAGCACTTCTACTCGGATGTCATTTAATTTAGCTTGTTCCTGCAAATGTTCCAGTCCAGATGCATCATGATGACTGGCAATAATAAGTTTACCTATGGGATAATGCGCTACCCGATGTTTTTGACAATATTCATATAACAAAGAATTTCCTTCAATACAAAGTGAAGTCTTCAGCATGTTAGCGGGATAATAAATGCCTGAATGTATAACCTCACTATTACGGCTGGACGTTTCTTGTCCATATTTAGGCCTTTTTTCAATAACAACAATTGTTTTATAACTATGCTGTTTTGATAATTCCCGTGCAATAGCCAGACCAATAACTCCTGCTCCAATAATTGCAATATCAACTTTTTCCATTGTCTTCATACCCCTATTAACGATCGTTTTAATTCTTCTTAGTCAATACATATCTAGGCCTATCAATTTCAAAATTATATCATCATATTAAGGAATTTTTACAATGAATACAATATTTTGTGCGTAACAATGCGATTACTATTTACTGTAATTTTTTGTTGACATACTAGCTTGCTAGATTTAATATCGACTAATAGGAAAGATGCAAAATTTGGCAGCTCTTAAGGAGCGGAGCGAAAGGAAAGATTATTATGGATTGGAAAACACAAGAAGGCATTACGGGTATAGTCGCTAATTTAAGGCGTACAGTTAAGACATTTGGATGTCTCCCTTCTGCTACTAAAAGTAATATAAAGAACAATCTAGATGCTATAGATACTGATATGCAGGCCTTTTTTTGGGAGACTGTAGTGGATTCCAAGAAATATTTTGCTCCTGATTCTAATGGATATCAGATTTTAACGGACGAATTAAAAGAATTAATTGATTAATTACGGATACTAAATAATTAAATGTTTATATTACCCCACATAGGCTATTGGTAAGATCAAAACTTCAAACTAAAGAAATTATTTATCCCTGCAAAAATACTAGACCAGAAGTGTTTTTTTGCGGGGATATCGCTGTAAGCAACCAGATTTATCCTTCCTACCTCAGTATCATCTAAATAAATTATGCAAACACCCAACAGGTTCTTAATGTTATGTTAATTATCTCTTGATTTTTATGTGATATGTTTTTAGGGAGTATATTTGCTCCCTACTTTTCGTATATTAAACGCTGTATAATAATACAGAAGTTGCTATTCATACCACGAAGGGGATGCATTACTAGTGCTAGCAGAATTGAGTTATGTTTGAGCAGATTAAAACATCACCTGATTACCGGTGGTATGTTTTCGCCACAGTTTCTATCGGCACCTTTATGTCCACTCTGGACAGCAGTATTGTCAATGTGGCTTTGCCTACCATCTCTGGTCAGTTTCACGCGGAGCTATCACTACTACAATGGACTGTCACTGCCTATTTGCTTGCAATTACCAGCCTGTTGCCAGTTTTCGGGCGGTTGGCGGATATGTTTGGCCGTAAAAGGATCTATGTATCAGGTTTTGTAATCTTCACAATAGGCTCAGCATTATGTGGTTTGGCTCCAGGAATCTGGTTTCTAGTAGGGACTAGGGTTCTTCAAGCTGTTGGGGCAGCTATGTTGATGTCCAACAGCGCTGCCATTATTGTAGACATTTTTCCCTTCCAGGAGCGGGGTAAAGCCTTGGGCTTAACCGGAACCGTGGTTGCCCTGGGAAGTATGAGTGGGCCAGCCCTGGGAGGATTACTAATTGGCTTGGCCGGATGGCGCTCAATATTCTACATTAACCTTCCGCTCGGTATAATTGGCTATTTGGTGGCGCATTCGCTGCTGCCCGAAGATAAACCTGGTAAAGGACAGGAAAGCTTCGACTTTGCCGGGGCCTTTTTGTTTGCAGGTGGGATGATTAGTTTGCTTTTTGCTATTAACACCGGGTCAGCTTGGGGTTGGTCAAATCCCCCGATTCTACTCGGTATGTTTTTGGGACTGGCCCTCTTAACCTTGTTCATAATAAATGAACGCCGTGTTTCACATCCTATGATTGCCCTATCCCTTTTTCGCAACCGCCCGTTTATAATCGGCAATATATGCGGCTGGCTATCTTTTGTAGCCATGTTTGCCAACACTATGCTGCTGCCTTTTTACCTGCAGCAGATTCTAAACTACACCCCCTCCCAGGTGGGATTATTAATGACAGCTTTCCCGGTAGCAATGGCTATTACTGCGCCCATCAGCGGTCAAGCCTCGGATAAATTTGGACCACTGCTTTTGACATCCGGTGGTCTGGCTGTTTCAGCATTGGGTTTGTTCTATTTTTCAACCCTCACAGCTGCTGCCACTTTTTATCAGGTAATTCCCGGTTCTCTTATTATGGGAGTGGGCGCAGGTATGTTCCAATCTCCCAACAACAGCAGTGTAATGAGTTCTGTACCGCCACCTAAACTAGGACTGGCTGGTGGTATTAGCAGTCTGGTCAGAAATGTGGGGATGATTACCGGCATTGCCTTGTCCGTATCCTTATTCGAATTATGGGGCGGGATTACCCGGCCAAGCATCAATCAAATACCGATATTTATGCAGGCTTACCATAGGGTAATGCTGGTGGCTATGGCGATCTCTCTGCTCGGTGCATTTATTTCACTAAACCGTCATAGTTACGCTAAGCCCGAAGGTCGTAAGCGCTTAATAACAGAGTGCCTATAAAAATTAAGCCGGACAGACTATAATAATCTGTTCGGCTTTTATTGCTATCATTTACCGCATTCTATTTT
>PHAA01000059.1 GCA_002840245.1 Firmicutes bacterium HGW-Firmicutes-15 | reverse complement strand
TCCAGAAAAATCATCCTGGAGTTATTGCTGGCCCGTCACAAACTGGAATGCCATACCTGTGAAAGCGATGGTAGCTGTAAATTACAGGATTATTGCTACCGTTACGGCGTAACCGATTCGCGCTATGCAGGCCAAGGACCGCATTTTGGCATGGAAGACCCCAACCCGTTTTTCAAGAGAGATTATGATAAATGTATCATGTGTACCAAGTGCGTACGAGTTTGTGATGAGATCACTGGCGCGCAGGCCATAAATGTTAAAGACAGAGGACATCATGCTAAGATAGCTACCGTTTTTGACGGCATGCTGGCCGATTCGAGCTGCGTATTTTGCGGCCAATGTGTAATGGTCTGCCCTGTAGGAGCTTTGACCAGTAAAGTATCTGCCGGCAAAGGAAAATCATATCAGACCAAGGATGTGCTTACTACTTGTACCTACTGCGGCACTGGCTGTACCTTTGAGCTGAATGTCAAGGATGACCATGTAGTAGGAGTAACCTCAGTAAGAGATTCGGAATTCAGCCCAGTTAATAAAGGCGCTCTATGTGTAAAAGGACGCTTCGGATGGGATTTCATTGAATCTGACGAAAGGCTGACAACTCCTTTAATCCGCGAAAACGGAGAATTAAGGCCTGCTTCCTGGGATGAAGCCCTTGATTTTGCCGCTAACAAAATTAAAGCCATAAAGGAAAAAGATGGACCGGATTCATTAGCCTTATTTTCCTCAGCTCGTGCGACTAATGAGGAAAACTATCTAGCCCAGAAATTATTCCGGGCAGCTATTGGAACCAATAATGTTGACCATTGCGCCCGTCTCTGACACTCCGTAACTGTCGCCGGTCTGGGGGCAGCATTTGGTAGTGGAGCAATGACCAACTCCATAAATGAACTGGAAAAGGATGCTACAGCAATACTCTTAATTGGTACCAATACCACTGAAAACCATCCTATAATCGGATATAAAATTCGTAAGAATGTTCGATTTAATGGAGCGAAATTGATAGTAGCCGATCCTAGAAGAATTGAGCTCAGTGATATAGCCGATGTAGATTTACGTTTTAGACCAGGTACAGATGTAGCGCTCATAAATGGCTTTATGAACGTTATTCTTACTGAGGGCTTGGAGAACAAAGATTTTATTTCCAAGAGAACCGAGGCTTATGAAGAATTAGTTAAAGTAGTAGAAAAATACACACCTGAATATGTTGCACCTATATGCGGGGTTGATGCTGAAGACATTAGAAAGGCCGCTCGTATTTACGCAACTGCCGAAAGAGCCTCAATTTGTTATGCTATGGGTCTTACCCAACACAGCACCGGAACCGACAACGTCAAAACCATGTGCAATCTAGCCCTTATAACCGGAAACCTGGGCAAACCCGGAACTGGAGTGAATCCTCTGCGCGGTCAGAACAACGTTCAGGGAGCCTGCGACATGGGCGCATTGCCAGTAGTATATCCTGCCTACCAAGCAGTAACCAACGCTGAAGTTCGCGAGAAATTCGAAAAAGCCTGGGGTGTTGCACTATCTCCCAATAATGGCTTGACCATTCCGGATGTAGTTGATAAAGCTCATCATGGAATAATTAAAGGATTAATGGTCTTCGGGGAGAATCCAATGGTCAGTGATCCAGACCTGCATCATGTGGGCGAGGCTCTTGATAACCTGGAGCTCTTGATCGTACAGGATATTTTCCTGACTGAAACCGCCATGAAGGCTCATGTAGTGTTCCCAGGTGTAACCTTTGCCGAAAAGAACGGTACCTTCAGCAATACCGAGAGAAGAGTACAACGAGTACGCCAGGCAATTACTCCAAAAGGAGATGCTCGCCAGGATTGGCAGATCATTAGTGAACTATCTAACCGTTTAGGGTATCCGATGAATTACAACTCACCGGAAGAGATATTTGAAGAGATTAAAACCGTAACGCCATCGTATGCCGGCCTCAGCTATCAACGTATTGATAAGACAGGTATACCTTGGCCTTGTCCTAATGCGGATCATCCCGGAACACCCATTCTCCATGGGGAGAAATTTAACCGGGGCTTAGGTCTTTTCCATGCGGTAGAATTTAAGGAAGCCTATGAACTTCCCGACAAGGAATATCCGCTAATTCTATCTACAGGCCGCAGTCTGTTCCATTATCACACTGGTACTATGACCAGAAGATCCAGTGCTCTTAATGAGTTTATGCCGTCCAACGAGGTACAGGTGAATCCTGAGACGGCAGCTAGACTAAACATAGTTGATAATGAAATGGTTAAACTTGTTTCCCGTAGAGGCAGCATCACAGTAAAAACTCATGTAACTGAGATGGTTCCAGACGGGGTAGTGTTTACCTTCTTCCATTTCGCTGAGGCTGCAGCTAACGTTTTAACTCATACCGAAGCGCTCGACCCGGTGGCCAAGATACCTGAGTATAAGGTGTCCGCTGCCAGGATAGAAAAGATCTAAGTAGGATCAGCTCATAAAAATTAAAATACCGGGCAGTAACCATACTGTCCGGTATTTTTTTACAATTTCAGTTGGCAGGCGATTTTCCGTGCCAGTATTTAATAAATAATCAACAGCATAAAATTTTTGTAATCACAGCTTATTAGTTGTTATCATTTTGAAGTTCTGTAATAATCTCAGTAATTGAATCTGTAGATATAGCCCCAGCGAGACGCGGGGATCCATTGACCAAAGTTACGGGGAAGGTATATCCTGAACGAATCACCTTTTCTACCTCTGGAAAACGAGCCAGATCGACTCCCCCGGTATCAATGAATGTAAGGCTCAGCGCTTCATCGCCGAACTTTTCCAGCATGGTTTTTTTCATCACTTCATACTCGGCTTTGGCATCTGCCGGGGTACAACCACTGCAACCGCAGCTACAGCCTCCACCTCCGATATTGATTCCTCCGTAAACCTCAATTTTGATGACATCCATATCTGAATCCTCCTTAAATAAAATTCTATTCAACCCGCATTCACTATAAGACCAGCGTTTTTGAAGCATTACATAAAAGTTCTGTCGCGGTGTACATATTAGTCACCTGGCCAACCTTTAATTGATCCTTTTTGGCAAAAAAGTCGAGGCACGTTCCACAGGATAGAATTTGCACACCTTTTTGCTCTAGGAATTGAAGGTGTTCCAAAACAGGAGAGCCTTCTGTGGTAAGATGAATGCCACTATTCATGAAGATCAGGTTTTGGAGCTCGTCACCCATTTCGGTAAGGGTGTAAAAGAAACTTTTAATTAAAATAGTGCCTAACTCATCGTCTCCATGTCCGAAATATTGAGATTTTACCATGATCGTTAGGTCTTTTTGCGAGCTGTTATTTACAGATTGTGTCGAGTTCTGCAGGGTCATATGAATATATATGTCTGAACCTTGGGGTTCTACAGTATAGGTATATCCTTGGCTGCTAGCTAATTTACATACGTTCTCCAGAGAAGTGGAATTATCAACCCAAGTAACAATTTCTTCTCCAGTGTTTTCGTCCATCACCCGTTTGGTTAAAATTACCGGGTGGGGACAGGTCAATCCCCGAGCATCAATTGTTCTACTCATATTATCGTCCTTTCTCTATGTGTTTGAGTTTTGCAAACGGTTCAATAAATCATCCAGCTTGAGATTGTACTGAGAGGCCACACTTTCCAGAGAATCAAAAAGATTATTGCAAAGCAGGCACGATCCGGTCACCTGCTCATATTGACGAAATAATTCCACGGTATTAGGTCATAGCTCGATGATCTCTAACAATGTCATTGAAGATAATAAATTGGTCATACAGCCCCCTTTCATTATATATATAACAATTGTTTATATATATAATGAGTAATATTTGATTTGGAAATAGTTTATTGCTTAGCCAATTGGATGTCAAGTATCTCATTTTGGAGTTTAAATACCACAAAATCTTGGCGCGAAAAACACAAGACAGCAAATAGACAATGCCTTCGTATCGCACCAAAAGAGATACGAAGGCATTGTCTATTTGCATTCATCTCAGCGTGTGAAATCCAAGCGGATTAGTCATTGTGATGGTTGCCATAACCTTTTTCCTGCGCTAACATATCGAGATATATAGTTTCAATATTGGCGATAAATAGGTCTGTTTGTTCGCTCTGTTTGCGTTCATCAAAAGTTTTCAAATAGCCCTTACATTCTTCACAGGTATATATCTGATAGGCGTCATCGTTTTCTACTGCTAAATACTGAATCGTATTAGGGTTATCGTTGCCGCAGTGGACGCAGTAAATATTTTGAGTTGCCCATTCGGTGAAACAGTGTTCGCAGAACATAAACCTGTGCCCGTCTGTTGCTCTCAGGCGACTGAAGTTTGACTGGGCACCACAGAAGGGGCAGACGGGAGCAAAGCTCCAGGAGCGGGATTCATCTTCGGCTAGCGTTGAATAATGAGGCTCAGCCCAAAGTCTAAGAAATGGTCTAAGGGCATGGTCTACCGTAAACGATAACAGTTCAATGGGAATATCCAAGCGGGCAGAGAGATCAGAGAAATACTGCTGATCCTCTTCTAGGAATTTGATGGGCAGCAGCTTAAAGTCTAATTGGTCTAGTTTTTCTAATATCTTATCCAGTTCACCTGCTATCTGATGGCGGGAATCATTTAACAGCATCAGTAGTCCCTGATATATGATTTCATATTGGTGCGTGTCTATGTCAAAATTAACTGATTGTATTACCGGTTTATTACTGCTAACCAGCACCTTAAGAACATCGATTTCAGTCGGTGAACAGGTAGTCTTCAATTTAATTTGTTGCTCATTTTGCCAAGTTTCCAGGTTATTGTAAAAATCCACATAGCCTTCAGGCAGGCTTACCGGAAAATGTCTCTTCATATAATTAGCACCCCTTTTAATTTAAGGGAGGGGGTTCCCCCCCCTCCTCGACTAACAATAGATTAAAACTTTCTTCGCTGCTTAAATCTTTTCCAGGTTGGCCGCACTGACTTTGAATTCCGGAATACCGCATATGGGATCCAGGGCTTCAGCATTAGTTAAAATGTTAGCGGCAGCTTCAGCAAAATGGAAATAGGTGAAAATAACATTTTCTTTAACAATATCGATAAGCTGCGCTTTGAGTTCGATGCTTCCCCGGCGAGTGCTGACTCGCACTAACTCGCCATCACTTATTCCCATCTGTGCTGCTTTGACCGGGTTAATCTGCACCACATTCTCTGGCATGTGGGCATTCAGCCCCGAAGCCCGGCGGGTCATAGTGCCGGTGTGATAGTGGTACAGGCTGCGCCCGGTACTGAGTATAAACGGATATTCCTGATCCGGCAATTCGACCGGTTCGATAAATTCGACGGCATGGAATAGGCCTAGGCCACGGGTAAATTTCACAGTGTGCAGTATCGGTGTACCGGGATGATCTTCAGCAGGACAGGGCCAATGCAGGCCTACCCCTTCCAATCTGCTATAACTCATACCGGCGTAGGAAGGCGTGAGGGTGCGCATTTCTTCAAATATCTCCTCGGGATTAGCATAGCTCATGGGGTACCCCATTCTGGTGGCCAATTCACTTGTTATCCACCAGTCATCCTTGGCTTGACCTGGTCCACTGACAGCGCGACGTACCATCTGCACTCTACGCTCGGTACTGGTAAAGGTCCCGTCTTTCTCAGCAAAGGATAGACCCGGCAAGACTATATCTGCTTTTTGGGCGGTTTGAGTCATGAAGATATCCTGGACAATCAGACAATCCAGGTTTTCCAATGCTTCTTCCACATGGGTTATGTCAGGATCGCTTACCATGGGGTTTTCTCCCAGGACAAAGAGACCCTTAATCTGCCCGGTCAGGGCGGCAGGAATGGTTTGGGTTATGGTCATACCATTCTGAGCAGAGAGGGGAACCCCCCAGGCCTGCTCGAATTTAGCCCGGATATCGGGATTGGTCACCGCTTGATAGGCCGGATACACTACTGGGAGTGCGCCCATATCACAAGCCCCCTGAACATTGTTCTGTCCCCGCAGGGCATTGACCCCGGTTCCAGGTCTTCCCACATTGCCGGTGAGCATGGCCAGATTACAGCAGGTTTTGACATTGTCGGTGCCGGTACTGTGCTGGGTTATCCCCATCGAATAACAGATGGCGCTGGCTCCGGACTCCGCATAAATACGGGCCGCTTTTTTGATGTCTTCAGCCGGTACACCGGTAATAGGTTCAACATATTCGGGGGTGTACTTTTCCACCACCTGTTTTAAGGCTTCATAATTTTCAGTACGGTTGGCAACAAATTCTTTATCCAAAAGATCTTCTGCGATAATGACATTCATCATTCCGTTCATCAGAGCTACGTCTGATCCGGGACGGAATTGCAAATGAACGTCGGCCATGGACGCTAAATCTATGCAGCGGGGATCCGCCACAATCAATTTAGCCCCTTTTTGGCGCACGTTTTGTTTAATCTTATAACCGATAATCGGATGATTTTCGGTCGTGTTGCTGCCGATGATGAAGATACACTTTGATTCTTCGGCAAAATCACCGATAGAATTAGTCATAGCCCCACTGCCAAATGCTGCTAGTGTCAGAGACGGGCGCAATGGTCAACATTATTGGTGCCCAGGACCGCCCGAGCAAATTTCTGGGCCAGGTAATTCTCTTCATTAGTAATCCGAGCTGAAGCGAACAAGGCCAGTGCATCGGGGCCATATTTGTCTTTTATGCCCTTAAGTTTTTCTGCCGCCAGATTTAGGGCTTCATCCCAGGAGGCCGTGCGAAACTCGCCGTTTTCTTTAATTAAGGGAGTGGTAAGCCTTTCCGGAGAATGGATGAAATCCCAGCCAAAGCGTCCTTTTACGCACAAGGCTCCCTTGTTTACTGGGCTGACTGCCAAATCTCTAACCGACGTAACCCCTACCACACGATCATCCTTGACATTCAGTTCAAAGGTACAGCCAGTTCCGCAGTAGGTACAGGTCGTAAGTACCCCCTTCGTCTCAAATGATCTGCCTTTTCCGGCTGATACTTTACTGGTTAAGGCTCCTACCGGGCAGACCATTACACATTGACCGCAGAAGACACAGGTAGAATCAGCCAGCTTGCCATCAAAAACGGTGGCTATCTTGGCATGGTGTCCCCGGTCTTCAATGTTTATGGCCTGGGCTCCGGTAATCTCTTCGCATGCCCTGACGCACTTAGTGCACATGATACATTTATCATAGTCCCTTTTAATAAAGGGATTGGGATCTTCCATACCAAAATGTGGCCCCTGGCTTGCAAAGCGGGAATCGGTTACTCCGTATCTGTAGCAATAATCCTGTAATTTACAGCTACCATCGCTTTCACAGGTATGGCATTCCAGTTTGTGACGGGCCAGCAATAACTCCAGGATGATTTTTCTGGA
>PHAA01000025.1 GCA_002840245.1 Firmicutes bacterium HGW-Firmicutes-15 | reverse complement strand
CACACCCGTTCCCATCCCGAACACGGCAGTTAAGCCCTCCAGCGCCGATGGTACTGCAGTTTACTGTGGGAGAGTAGGTCGTTGCCAGGAATTTATTTTTACTAAAATAGCTTTGCTTAAGTGCAAGGCTTTTTTTATATCTAGCTCCCACAGCTGTGGGCGAGCAGAATGAGCAATTATTCAGCAACTCATGTTCTTGAGCGGTTAGAGGAAACTTAAAGAAGTTGGTTGTATAGTAATTGAGTCCCGGCAGTCAACCCTTGCGCAATGCTGCGTTCTGTATGCAGATTTACCATGTATTTACCGCCATTATGGCTAAAACTGTTCATCCTCAAAGCGGCATGGAGAAAAGTCCAACCAGAAGGAGGGAATGTGCAGTGACCGACCATAAGCAAGCACCTCCTGCCAGGTAGTTTTATCCGGGCTTGCTTTAAAGATCCTGTACTTAAATATTACTATAAGCTCGTCATTTCGATAAAGGTGAGCATAAAAAAGCTTCCCGCGCATGTTTTGCTGAAGGTGGTTGATAGTCTCCTCCAGATTGGCCGGTCTAATATTAATCTTATATAGAATAAGAATACCGGGAATTATGGTTCTGCTACTCAATATTTCAAGCCGGGGGAAAATACGTTTATCGCTCTGGCTCACGTTTACTATGATGCCATGATAGTCATTTTCAGGTTGCATAAGCCTACCTCCTTTGTTACTAACATTTGAAGGGATTGCCGGCAGAGGACTCCTTTAGTCCAACTATAGGATTACTTCGCCTTTTAAAAACCCAACCACGTTTGAAATTGTTTTGACAATTCTTGTATGGCAGTTGGAAATCCTCTGATAGCTTTGATGACCGTTACATATGAGCAAACAATCACACCCAATTTCTTTTGACACTTCATAATCATGAATGGTGTCTCCTATAAGCAGCACATCATTTGGTTCTAAACCTAAATTATCCAAAAGGTCTTTTCCTCTTATTATTTTGCTCATTGCATAGTGATTATTTAATCCTACAACTCTTAAGAAATATTCATTGATATTTAGCTTTCTGACAGAATCGGTTAATTCTTGCTCTTGAGAAGCAGATAAAATTGATTGACTAATCCCTATACTTTTAATAAAATGCAATACTTCTTCGACTCCAATATGCAAGCTAAACTGATATTTATCTGAATTAAATTCTGAAAGAAATTCAATAGCAAGTTTCTCAAACGGTTCTAAATCAAAATCAAACCCAAGCTTAGCATAATAGTCTATAACTGGGAAAGTAAAAATATCTTTATACATTTCTATATCAAGCAATGGCAGTTCACGTCTTTTTAACAGGTTGTTCATTGCTTCAATTACAATGTTTACATCATCCAACAATGTGCCATTCCAATCCCATATAACATGCTTGTATCTTTTTATACCATCTGCTAACATGGTCTTTTCCTATCCCCTCAACATTAGTTCTAATGCAATTATACCAGAACATTAGTTTGTTTTGCCATGCCTATCTAAATGTGTCAGGTGTGGCATGGGTGTGGCATGGGGACGGTCCTTTTGACACATCGAAAATAAACCGTTATACTAGCAGAAATAATATGGAGGTTTATTCAGTGGGACGCTTGCAACGGAAATATAGTACCACCGGTTTCTATCATATTATGCTACGGGGCAACGAAAGAAAAAGGATATTTTTAGATGATGAAGACCGGCATCAGTTTATAGATACCCTGGCAAAAAAAGAAGCCGATACTGATCTATCGGTCTATGCCTATTGCTTGATGGACAATCATGTCCATATGGTACTACGGGATGATAAAAACGAGATATCCAGCATTATGAAAGGCATAGCAACGAGCTATGCCATGTTTTTTAATAATAAATACCAACGGGTGGGACATGTATTTCAAGGTCGATTCAAAAGCGAAGCCATTGAAGATGAACGATATCTCATGGCAACAATTCGATACGTACACAACAACCCGGTGCAAGCCGGATTAGTAGAACAACCTATACAATACAAGTGGAGTAGTTATGATTATTATGTAAACCCAAAGAAAACAGAACGAAAGTTAGTGGATTCCGAGTTTATACTAGAAATGATATCCACGGATTTACCAAAGGCAATTCAAGAATTCGAGCTATTCTCCAGAGCGAAAGGGGATGCCGAATTTATGGATAAAGACGAAGGTATTGCGCGGACCCTGGAAGAAGGACAAGAATGTTTAAATAAGTACCTGAAGAAAACCTGGCCAGGGGCAAGCAAGGAAGATATTATTAAAGATACGATTAAGCTGAATACAGTGATTATGGAAATGCGAACCAACACCCGGCTATCAATTAGGAAGATTGCAGAGTTACTCGGAGTTAATAGAGGAATGGTTGAACGAGTGAGACCAGGAAGTTAGAAGCAAAGGGCAATACCGAGCGCAAAGTTGTGTCAAAAGGACCGTCCCCATGACAGTCCCCATGACACCCAAAAATAGCTTTGCTTAAATGCAAGGCTTTTTTTTATGTCTAACTCTCCCACCCTTCGGGTATCACCGATATTAGGGTCTGAATCTGAATCCCTCGGTTAGGCTGAATTATTGGTAGGTTATGGATGTAATACAATTTCACATATTTATGAGATAATCCTGCCGAAATAGCCAGGTAAAATAGGAATTGCAAACAGGGCCCTGAAATATTAGTAATTATAAGGAGTGGTAAAAAAATGCAAAAACAGCTCAGGAAAAAATTATTGACCATGTTAGTGCTATGCAGCATGCTAACAGTTGGGGGTACAGTTCCCGCCTCTGCTGCAGAACAATCAGAACCGGCAACGATCTCAGCAACAATGGCAGTAAGCACCTCACAGGTGGGATTCAGGCTACTTGATTCGGATGTACACGAACGGGCATACCTGGAGATGCTAGTGAAGGCTTATGATTCCGGCAGCTTAACTGAATGGAAGTCAGCCTTGGCAGATCGAACGCGCGTGAACGACAAAATTACAAGACAGGTTATTATACAAGAAGGAGATATACGTCTGGCAGACCGCACGCGTGTGAACGATGAACTGAGTAGTGGTGGAGAATTTACTGTTACATTATCTGATACCGTTACCACTAAGGATGGCAAACTATCCATTACTACTAAAGATGGTAAAACGGTCGAGGTAGTTCCATGTACTTCGACCGTTTCTGCGGAGGACAAAGTGTTAAACGAAAAAATCAGTAAGCTTTATAGTGAATTTACCGAGGCAGTATCATCCTCAAATGAGGCAGCTATTAAGAAGATTCTTCCCCAGATTCTGGATGACTATCGCGCACAAACTGCTAAAATGGAACAAGGATTGAATAAGGTTGAGAAGTAGGCAGTAAATGAATAATGCGGGAAAGGGCGTAGGAAAAGCCTTTTTCCGCATTTGTGGAGTGAGACAATATGGATTATCGGATTTTCTTAGTGGAAGATGAAGAAGATTTAAACCGGCTCCTCTGCTCCTATCTAATAAAGGAGGGTTGGTGTGTGCAGGGGTTTACGAACGGCAGCTTGGCTAAAGCTGCCATATGTGAACACCCTCACCTCTGGATTTTGGACATAATGCTTCCTGGGGTTGATGGCTACCAACTACTGCGCGAGATAAAAGCTGATGATCAAGATTTGCCGGTTATATTTATTTCAGCCCGGGATGCAGATATAGATCGTATTGTGGGTCTGGAAATGGGGAGTGAGGATTACCTCCCTAAGCCTTTCCTGCCTCGTGAATTGGTTATCCGTACCCGTAGGCTGTTGGATCGGGTATATGCGTTGGGCAAGGACGTTGGGAGTCCAAGCAGACTTGAAATTAATCCATATATAATTGATAAGGTCAACCGTATGGTTTATCAGGAAGAAGTGCCTGTAGAACTTACTTCACGAGAATTTGACCTGCTAATACTGCTGCTTAATAATATGGGTATACCCCTGGGGCGCCAGCAGATAATTGACCAGGTATGGGGTAATGATTACTTTGGCAGTGATCGGGTGGTTGACGACCTATTACGCCGCCTGCGCAAAAAGATGGGCGAGTTGAGGGTAGAGACAATATATGGGTATGGTTACAGGATGGTGAAAGTATGAAAAGGAACATACCGCTTTCTGTGCAAATATGGCTTTTCTGCGTGGGAGTTACCTTGAGTATATTTTTGCTGATTGCCCTCGTTCTACCCTACAGCTTACGCAATTTTTTTACCGAGCAGGTATTTGACATTTTGATGGGATCGGAGCCAACCATAAACTGTGCCGTCAGTGTAGTGGCTACATCTGCTAGCCCAATGCCAGTTCAGCCAAGTATTCAGATTAAGAATGAAGAAGATAAAGCAAGCATTGGTCCAATTGAGACTGACGGCCCAATTGAGACTAAATCATTAATGATTACTCTGCCAACCAATGAAAATGGCAACAATAATACTGGTACACTATTTATTTCATCCACTGAAAGTGGCAACAATAATGGTGAAGGAATTTTTTCAGCAGTAATACCTACAATAGCTACGGCTATAACACCTGCAAGCTTACCGATAGTAAATTATCTAATAATAAATGAAGACATATCTGCAACAGGTCCATACGAGCTTCCGGAAGGATTTTATCAGGGCATTAGAGATGACGCTCAAGAGCAGATAGCCCAGGTAGCCAAATATTCCAAAGAGATTAATAAGCGTACCCTCTATTATGTTATCCGCAAGAACCAAATTAATGGTCAGGCAGCTTCTTTGGTATCCTATACCTGGGGCAGTTATAGCGACGACCTGGCTCAGCAAATGCTGGGTCGGCTTACCTGGCTTATGCTAGTGGCGATATTGGGTAGTTTGCTGCCCTCAATCTTGCTGGCTCGGCGCCTGACTCAGCCTCTGGTGCAAATGGAAAATCATATGACTCAAATAGCTGAAGGCAATCTGCAGCAACCTATAACCCTAAAGCGGCGGGATGAGATTGGACGCTTGGCCCAATCCTTTGAGCAAATGCGCTGCCGTTTGCTGCGTCAGGATGAAGCTCAGCGAAGCTATCATCAAAACATTTCCCACGAGCTTAAAACGCCGGTAATGATTATACGCAGCTATAGCCAATCCATATTGGATGGAGTATATCCTAATGGTACTTTGGAAGGGAGTTTGGCAGTAATTAATAAAGAGACAGATCGATTAGATAAGAGAATCGGTGATTTAATCTATCTGTCCAAATTAAACTACCTTACTACTCGGGAGCATGAATGGGCACTTTTTTATCTGGACCAGGAATTAAGAGATTGCCTGGAGAGATTCAAATGCCAGCGGGTGGATATTCAGTTTGAAACCCAGGTGAATTCCTTGCGTATCAGGGGTGATCGAGAGCAATGGCGCGTGGTACTGGAAAATATTCTGGATAATCAAATCCGTTATGCCCGTCAAGTCATTAAAATATGTTTAAAAAAACAGGAAGGCATTGGTATCCTAAGCATTGCCAACGATGGGCCGCTTATAGATGAGGGACAATTATCAAGCTTGTTTGAACCTTTTGCTATTGGCAACAAAGGGCAGTATGGTTTAGGTTTGGCTATTGTACGTCAGGTGGTCAACCTGCATCAGGGTACCATCAAGATTGAGAACCATAAGACAGGGCCCTGCTTCCTAATTGAGCTGCCTTATGCAGCAGAATGATTCAAAAAATGCAAAGCCTCCACTTTTAAGTTTTAGTAGCATCCGGTGACAATGACACTCACTAAAAAGTGGAGGCTTATTTATTAGATTATCGTATCCGTTCATAATTATGCCGCTCTCGCTAAAATCCGTTTGGTTTCAAAATCGGTCATGAAACAATTACACCATTCAGCATTAATGTCTTGCTGAGTATGATTGCTTGTTTGCTGAGAAACATCTGGGTAAGATTCCAGTATTATTTCAGCCCAGTTATCCATTATTTGGCTTCTGTTAATATCCATATAAGTCACCTCCTTTTTACCATATTTCCGATTGCAATCAATAATATATAATGCAAAAAATGTGCCAAATAATTAAAGATGATATATATTTAATGAAATAAGCATAAAAAATTATGATTTTAAAGGGAATTGTCTTAGGCAAAATGCTGCAGCAAAATATCCTTGCCACTATTTGACGTGTTCCAAAAACCAATTATATGGACGTTAAAAGGTTAATGGAACATTTATTATTGTTGATGTTCAAGCAACAAATTCATATAAATATAAAAGAAGGAGAAAGTTAATTATTATAATTATACTGAGTCGGAAGAGGGGAAGCTTGGAGGAAAAACTTAAAAAATCTATCATAATGAGGTATCATATTGCATCACAAGTATCTTTTTGCAACATAAAAGTAAGTATGTGATAGTACCGGTATGGATTTTAGATAAAGGAGTAAATGTATTTTGTCGAGTTTGGAAGTTGGCTTCAATGGATTATTACATTTCTTTATATACTGGGATATGATGATCAGTGTATGGATACAAGAAATCCAAAGACCCTGGTTGGTAAAAAGCATGCTCGTTATTACCTATATGGGTTATCCATTAACATTTATTATTATTACTGCCTTGGTAAGCGCATATTTATTGTGTAGGACAAAAAAACGTTCTCTTGTTATAGAGGCTGTTTTCTTGAATAGCTGTTTGTTTTCCACTTGGGCGGTCATGGAATATTTGAAGTACTGGTTTGAACGAAGCAGACCTGCAGGAGAAGCATTGACGGCAGCTAGCGGGTTCAGCTTTCCCAGTGGTCATGCTATGGTATCCATAGCTTTTTATGGGTTTATGGCGTACCTGCTTATTCGCTATACAAAAAACAAATGGGGATACCTTGGTGCAGCTACACTTTACCTACTGGTATTCATGATAGGATTCAGCCGGGTTTATCTTAATGTTCACTATGCCAGTGATGTCCTGGCTGGCTTTATATTTGGATTAATATGCCTAATAGTCAACATTAAAGGACTGAATATGACCCGACAGCGTTTAAGGAAGGGAAAATAGAAATGGTCAGCGGGAGTTGTTTTTTCGCCAGGTCTTATGAGCTTTTCTGTCCTGCTTCCCTTCTTCGGAGAAGATACGCTGGTTTTTTTCGTTTTGAGCCTGACCCCCTATATACTCTGATTCCAAACCTCGCGCTACAATTAGGGTATTACCTTCATCGTACCTCAGAGCTATAGCTAGGTTCGACTCCCCATATACTACCCGGTAACCGCTGTCTCTAAGGAAAGTATTCTCCTTTAACATCTTGCGGATATCTGCTTTTATAACCCCAAAACCACCGCTGCTGTGATGTCCTTTGCCATGGTTTAAGACCAGCACATCTACACCGTGCTTTATAGCCCAATCTATATTTTGCCGGGTTTTTTCCCGAGCCTCATTTAGATTTAATCCATGTAGATTCAAGGTCTCAGTTTTCAACTCTCATAACTCCCTTCTTCTGAAGCAAGTGACTTTTTGAAAGTGCCATTAAAAAATTCTACCATATAAGAGAATCTTGATAAAGAACATATAATGATGGCTGGCAGCTTGCATTGCACCTTCTAGTACTTGTTACAAGGGACTATCAAGAAATAAACTAGTCATTTACTCCGGTCTTTTTCGCGCTATACTTCGTTATCAAAACGCGATAATACCTCCAGTATTACCACGCTTTGACGCCTTGCCTAGCAAAAAAAATCCTCGGAGTATTCTGCCTTGTTTATTCCTTGATAGTCCCTTATAATTCTTAGATGAGGAGGGAGTTTACTGTGAATTTAGATGAAGTAGACATACTGTTTACAGAAGAAGAGCTAAAAAAGAAAATCAAGGAATTAGGCCGGCAAATAGCGCTTGATTATAATGGGGATGAACTTCTGGTAATAGGCATACTTAAGGGAGCCTTCATATTTATGGCCGATTTGGTCCGGCAAATTGATCTGCCACTGGAGATTGATTTTATGGATGTATGCAGCTATGGCCTATCAACAGAATCATCAGGTGAGGTACGTATATTAAAAGACCTGGATTATTCAATTGAAGGAAAAAATATTCTAATCGTGGAAGACATAATTGATACCGGGTTAACCCTCAACTATATCAGCGAAATATTGTGCAAAAGAGGCCCTAAAAGCCTTAAGATATGCTGCCTATTGGACAAGCCATCACGGCGCAGAAGCCCTATCAAACCTGATTATGTGGGTTATTCCATTCCAGATAAATTTGTGGTTGGCTGCGGAATGGATTATGCGGAACGCTATAGAGGCTATCCCGCGGTATGTATTTTAAAACCATCAGTTTATGAAAAGTAGAGGTGCAAAGATGGACAAAGAAGTAGTATTAGTCCTTGATTTCGGAGGCCAATATAACCAGCTTATAGCCCGCCGGGTCAGGGAGTTGGCAGTTTACAGCGAAATGGTTCCTTATGATATACCTTTTGCAGAGGTACAAGCGAAAAAACCCGCAGCTATAATTCTTACTGGTGGTCCTGCCAGCGTACATATTAAAGATGCTCCGGCCTGTGATCCGCGTATTTATTCAATGGGTATTCCGGTTCTGGGGATCTGTTATGGCATGCAGCTGATAGCCTTTCAACTGGGGGGAGAAGTAAAGGGCAGTCAGCTTAGAGAATATGGACGTACCCTGCTTGACGCAGTTGGGGATGATTTAATATTTAAGGGTGTTTCTAAACAGACTCAGGTCTGGATGAGCCATGGGGATTCTATTGATTCCATACCGGAAGGCTTTAGTATTACTGCCAGCACAGAAAATTGTCCGATAGCGGCCATCAGCAATCCCAGTTCTAAATTATACGGGGTACAATTTCACCCGGAAGTTAGGCACACTATTGAGGGGCAGCAAGTATTAAAAAACTTCCTTTTTGAAGTTTGCAAATTAAAGGGTGACTGGGATCTGAGTGATTATATAGAAGAAATGATACAGGCGATTCGTGATAAAGTTGGCGATAAGAAGATTCTCTGCGGGCTTAGCGGGGGAGTGGATTCTGCCGTAGCGGCTACATTAGTTCATAGAGCGGTGGGAGATCAACTGGTCTGTGTATATGTTGATAACGGATTAATGCGCAAAGATGAGTCCGAACAAGTAATTAGGACCTTCAAAGACCAAATGAAAATGAATCTGGTCTTCGCAGATTCGGGAGAACGTTTTTTAAGTAAATTGAAGGGTGTTTCCGATCCGGAAAAGAAACGTAAAATCATCGGCGAAGAATTCATTCGGGTTTTCGAGGAAGAAGCTAGGAAACTAGGGGAAATAGATTATCTGGTACAAGGTACTATTTATCCTGACATAGTTGAAAGCGGTACAAAAACTGCGCAGACTATCAAAAGCCATCACAATGTAGGTGGGCTGCCCGAAGATATGAAATTTGAACTGGTAGAACCACTCAGACTACTATTTAAAGATGAAGTAAGAATTATTGGAGAAAAGTTGGGTATGGCCGAGGAAATAGTATGGAGACAACCCTTTCCTGGCCCTGGCTTGGGAGTACGGGTCCTGGAAGAAGTCACCCCGGAGAAAGTGCAGATTCTACAGGAAGCTGATCATATTGTACGCGAGGAGATCAAGAAGGCCGGTCTGGATCGGGAGATATGGCAGTATTTTGCTGTTCTTCCCCCGGTTAGGAGTGTTGGGGTTATGGGTGATGGGCGTACCTATGCCTATCCCATTATTATAAGGGCTGTCACCAGTGATGATGCCATGACAGCTGAATGGGCACATATCCCATATGAAGTCCTGGACATTATGGCCCGCCGAATTGTAAATGAGGTTCGGGGTGTAAATCGAGTAGCTTATGATATTACCAGTAAGCCTCCCGGGACCATTGAGTGGGAGTAAGGGCAGGATGATTTGAATCTTGAGGAATCAAGATAGGGATATTAGAGGTTACGTATTCAGGTGAAAAAGCGTATCCTGTGCACTATTGCCAGGATACGCTTTAATGATTTTTTATGTCTTATAAGTTTAGGTTGTCGAAGGTCTAAAACATTATGAAATCAAAGTGTACCGATATACTATGGACGATGTTTACAACAATGCTCCTAAATAACCTATGACCTCTATTATTTTTTAATAATGCTTTCATCTCGGTTCAAGGGCTGGCTTAAATCTGCGTGCCCTACCAGAGTATCCACTTTTGCGCCATTAATTAATATCTGTACTTTTTTTATCCCGTTGAGTTCAGTCAGGGAATCAACCAAAGAGTTCAGAGTCATCAATTCTCCGGTACTTCCGCCCGGATGTTTGCTCCTAATCTCCTCGCTGAAGTCAACATTGGCGACCTGATCGGTAATCTTAACAGAAAGTAACTTCGTTTCCTTAGGAATCGTTGCGATTAACTTCTTATCAGTGGGCCCGGCGATAAGTTCGTTTACAATGGCCTCGGCCATGGACTCAGTACTGGCATCCTTGCGGATTTTTATCTGGCGGCTCTCGGGCATCAGGTACATGGCCTGGTTATCAGAGAAATAAAGGGTTAAGTTGGTAGTGATTAGATTACTTTCATCTCCGAGGAGAGTTTTATTTTGGTCAACGGGAGCCTGTCCTACCGGTGACTTGGAACAGCCGCTAAATAATAAAGAGGCAACAAGTATAAATAGTATAAATAATAATGCGAGAGCTCGTTTCTTCATAAGTCTACCATCCCTTCATAGTTCCTTTATATATAATAGCAAATTATAGGATTAATCTTGCACAAAATATCTAAATCTTCTGAGAAATAATCCGTAATTAGGGTTTGGGTAGCAAACCCTAATTAAAAAAATCTGCAAATGTTTTAAAAAGGTTTGTTTCTGGGAAAATGTATATTAATAACCTTAAAGGGAGTTGTTGATATGGATAATAATATAAGGTGGTTTAAGGCAGGAATAGTTGCCCGACTGGATGAGCTGCAGAGTGGGTCCGAATTTGAAAGTTTACTGAAATCTTCCGAACCGGATCTGCGAGAAGAGGCGCTGCGATTACATGAAGAAATTAACCAATTAAAAGCTAGTATAGAAAGCATATAATTGAATAGGTATGGGTTAGTCTAGACAATATTTAAATAGAACCAAAAGAGAACGTTTATTAACTTCAAAATTTAATCCGGCTGTAATATTTTCTGAATTTATTAACCATATGTTTTAGACTAGCTTTTATCGCTTCCGTCAATTGTGCGATAGGATTTTCCACTTTCCAACTGCTTTGTTCGGTGATAGCTAAGAGAATTCCCGATATACGAAACCAATATGTGATAGAACGAAATATAGGTAAGAAAAAGACTACCCACCATATTTTCTTAATTCCCGTTTTATATGGCCCAGAAGACTCCTTAACAGCTACCAGATAGTATAGGAAATCCAACAAGAGGTAACAAATATACATTCCACCGAAGGCTGCCATAACTAAGTTCAGAGGGTAACCTAGGAAGTAAAGGAAAGGAATTAAAAATGTCCAAGTTAAGCGTGAAAAGGCTAGTGTATGATCTACTACCAGAGTTCGCCCATTAGTGCTCCTGAGTGAACGAAGGAAGCCAATTTTTCCAGGATCATATAGGGAAGTAACTTCAATTTGCCCACGCTGCCAGCGAACTCTTTGGGAATAGAGCTTGCTAAACGAATCTATCGGTTCAACATAAGCTATGGCAGAAGATACACAGCCAAGTCGACCATTGTCTTTTTGTGCTGAATTACGAATATGAAATGTCAAATCAGTATCCTCTGATACAGTTCTTTCCGAATATTGAAAGGATTTAAGGAGGATATCCCTTCGAAACGCTGAAAAAGCTCCTGCGAGGGTATAAAGGTTATTGGTGATACTCTGGTACCTTCTCCCAACGTTGAAAGCTACCAAGTATTCAATTTCTTCACAGTAGTGAAGGACATCCATCAATCCAGTCTGCTCTCCAAGCTTTTTATCAATATGTATAGCGCCTGTGGCTGCAACCAGGGTTAAGTCATGTTCAAAGGTTTCTACCATTCGTAGGACAGCAAACTCATCTAACCAAGCATCCGAATCTACATTTATTATATAATCACCCTTAATCATATATATACCTGCATTGAGGGCTATAGATTTACCGGACCGGTCCATATTAATCCAACTAAGACTTGCGTGTTGGTAGTCATTCTGGAATTTACCAAACACATTAAAGCTATTATCACTGCTGCCATTGTTGATGCAAATTATTTGTAATTTCTCCAGAGGATATTTTTGATCTACTACAGATTTTAGACAAGCATATAGCGTCTCGGATGAATCGTGAACAGGTATAACAACAGAAACCAAAGGCAAAAAATTTAACTCTAAAAGGGCTTCGCGTTCCTTTTTTTCAGGAAATAATATAACCATTGAAAGATATAATGCTGCTGTAGTCAAATCAATAACCAGTGGAGCCAGCATCCAGATGCCCCAGAACAGAAGAAAAGCTATAGTTCTTTCCATAAATAATTCAAGCATTATTCCACTCTTCTCCTAACCTTAGCTAATGATGGGCGAGTAAATAGATACCAATAGACCATAATTATTAGAGCAAAAAAAACCAGTCTACCTACCAGGGTATGAGCGATGAACATAGTATCTCGCCCCCCGAAGTTAAGGGTTAATACAACTGTAATCAGGCGTATGAGGTTGACCACGAACAGAGAGATGACCCCGATACAGGCATATTGGAATCTTTTTGCCAAAGTCAAGGTGGGATAAAACATTAGTAGGCCCAAGAGAACACAGGATTCAAGTAGACCTGAGCATTCAATATCAATGTCAATACAAGTCCAGCTATTTTCGAGAGCCAGTAAAACCAGCACCGTTCCTGGAGCTTTGTCGAAAATAAATGTCTTGATACCAATTAATCCCAGCGAATAATGGAGAAATAAGCCGGTTGCTTGTTCCACAGCATATTCCACGTTAGATGAGCGTAGTAGAAGAATGGCAATGAAGGTAAAACCAACTGCTGTCCAGATATAATAAAACAGCCAGATACGGTGATTATGAAGGTAATATGCAATTAATATCCACAATACTATAGATAGTGACCCATAAATCATGTTGTTTTGTTTCTCACTATTTTAATAGATGCAAATATTAATCCAAGTACAAAGATTCCCCCAAGTACCCACGTACCCAGAATCGGTATCGGGGACCATTGTATATCACCGGTATCAGGAACGCGGTCTTCTATAAGACCATAACTAGTAACATACATTCTCAAAGACTGGCCTGGGTAATTACTCAAATCATCACTCTGGATGGAAAACTCACACTTCTGCCCTCCATCTCGGCCTCCTTCACCCCAGTTGCCTATATAGTAGTTTATCCACTGATCATTACCTTTGAAAACCATAACTGTGATTAAACCATCCAAAAAAGGAGCATAGGTAATAAGTGCATAACGGTCGATCCCATTGTGGTATATACCATTATCATTAATATCCAGGTTTAGGCGGTAGGTAACAGGAAGGGGGTCATTATGCTCCCCGAACCCAAGCCGATCTATCATAAAATAGAGGTTAGAATCACCTTCATTAGTTGCCCAATAAAACTTAACTATATCGCCGCTGGGAAAGGCATCATAAGTAGGATCAGCAATAGAAGCTTTCCCTTGCCAATCATCAAAATTACCATCTATCTGGATATTAGCTGCGAAGGCTGTGCAAGGATAGATTAGGAGTATTAACATCAGGGAAATAAATCCTACAAACCATTTATTAATTCGGACCATCCTTAACCTCACCTCTCACTATTCTATTCTTAATCTATTTCTATTGCGTCAAATTCATAAAAGACATAGTTCTTACAAATTGATCCCAAACTGAAAGATCTTAGTGGCATAATTATAACATAAGAATCTACTAAGTATTCCTTTAAAATAACAAAAATTTACTTTAATAACAATAGATTTTCATTATATTAAACTACAATAGGGCAAAGATGAATTGTATTACAGGCATTGGAAAATTATGATATAATTATCTGAAATTGTAGAGGGTGAATTACTATTTTATATAACCACAGAAATGCTCTGTTATTGGGTATGTTGTTGGTAATTTCTATTTTCATTATAATAGCAGTCGTTAATACTGATGTACCGCTAATACATGACAGGGTTATGGTTCCCAGTGGGGTCATTAATGAAACGCTTGGAGCTGATGTTAACTCGGATCAGGATATCCAAGCAGCAAATATTAAACATGACAGGGTTATGGTTCCCAGTGTGGTCATTAGTGAAACACTTGGAGCTGATGTTAAATCGGATCAGGGTGTCCAAGCAGCAAATATTATAATTCCAGGAGATGCCGCTAGAGCTTATTTAGAATCAGAGGTTACAACTAACCCAAAAGTGAAATTTCAAGGGCAAGGTATGATAACGCTTACTTTTGATGATGCCCGCAAAGATTTTGCCAGGGTAGCAGTACCTATCATGCAGAGATATCATCTTACAGCAACTACCTTTGCAATAACGGGGTGGACAGATGGATCGTACAATCCTAGTTGGAGTACTAAGAGTGGGGCAGATGGGGCTTGTTCAATTACTCAGTTACAATATTGCAATAGTCTGGGATTTGAGATTGCAGCACATGGCGACCAACATATGAATACAGAAGCTGACCTTAATGCCTGTATAGTTAAATTAAATCAATGGGGTATAACTAGAGATGGTAAAGTAGAAACTTTTGCCTCACCTAATAATACCGTAAATTCGGCTAATATATCTGTTAATAGTAAGTGGTTTGCAGATGCAGGATTATCTTGTGCAAGGTCAGGAATAGCTGTTGGTTCTACTAATATTAATGTCTTAAACAATATGGTTTATCCTCCAAATAATAAATATATGCTTACAGCCAGTATAATTACATCAAAAACTACCTTTACACAATTATTACCAATTCTCCAGGATGCAATAAAAAACAAAAAATGGTGTATTCTCGAATTACACAGTATTCTGAATCCCGGTGATTTAGGTTATGGCAATGATATGTGGTATTGGGATGCTTCTAATTTTACTCAACTTTGTGAATGGCTAAGCCAAATGCCTGAAAGCGATGGATTAGTAACAACTATGCGCGATGGTTTTAAATATGCCTCAGAATAATGTTTTTAGGTGAGTAACAATTAAATCAATGATTTGATCGTGTTATTTCATTTTTAAAATTTATATTTTATAAATTAATAAATGAATGGAGAAATAATTAATGTTGGAGAAAATACGTAGTAAAGAAGCAAAAATAGCAATAATTGGTCTTGGATATGTTGGACTGCCTCTAGCAGTTGAAGCCGCCAAGGCTGGATTCAATGTTTTGGGCATTGATATTGATGAAAAGAAGATCGAAATGATAAGAAATGCTCAATCATATGTTCAGGATGTAAGTGATGAGGAGTTATCAGCATGCGTTCTAAATAATAGACTTCATGCAACAGTGGATTACAGTTGTGTGCGAGATGTCGACATAATTGATATAGCGGTTCCTACACCACTTTCAAAATCTAAAACACCAGATATTAGTTTTATTCTTAAAGCAATGGAAAGTATAAAAAAGTATTTAGAACCGGGCAAATTAATTATCCTGGAATCGACAACTTACCCTGGAACTACTAGAGAATTAATAGTAAACGAATTGGAATTAATTGGTTGCAGATTAGATATTGACTTTTATGCAGCGTTTAGTCCAGAGAGGGTTGACCCGGGAAATCCGATTTATAAAACTCGTAATACTCCTAAAGTAATTGGCGGAGCATCAGAGAAATCTACTGAACTTGCTGAGGCCTTTTATTCTTTAATAGTTGATCAGACAGTTGTGGTTAACAGTTGCGAAGAGGCTGAAATGTGCAAGTTACTGGAGAACTCTTTTCGAGCTGTAAATATTGCCTTTGTAAATGAAATGGCTATGATGTGTGACAAAATGGGTATTAATGTTTGGAATGTAATAAATGCGGCAAAGACCAAGCCATTCGGATTTATGCCTTTTTACCCAGGTCCGGGTATAGGCGGACACTGCATACCACTAGATCCTGTATATCTCTCTTGGAAAGCAAAGCACTTTGGTTTTTACAATAGATCGATTGAACTGGCATCTGATATAAACGAAAATATGGTTGATTTTACGGTGGAAAAGTTATTTCGTATTTTGAACAAGCAAAAAAAAGCATTGAATGGCTCAAATGTTCTTATGCTTGGCATTGCATATAAGAAAGATGTTAATGATGTTAGGGAATCACCCGCTTTAATGCTATATGAAAAGCTTAAGAAATATGGCTCAAATATAAATTATTATGATCCGTTGGTGCCGGTTTTTACTGATCAGAATGGTTCGGAAGTTAGGAGCATTGAGGTATTAAATAAATCAATACTAAATGCTTCAGATGTAGTTTTAATGGTTACTCCTCATAGCGGATTTGACTATAATTTTATCTTCCAAAATTCCAATATAATATTTGATACTCGTAATGCCTTTGAACAGTTCCGTAGTGAAAGGGTTGAAGTGCTATAATTATTTTTCTAACAACACCATTGTCCATGGGAAAGGTTTTCTTATGCCTATAATATGTCCATAATCTTCGACTAAAGTAAGAAAAGAATTAACTGACCAACGATTAATATGGCCTGGAGTATTACCGAAACTCTTTATATATTTACCTCTAATCATATTCGCAATACTCCAGATTGGTTCATTGGGAACACTCAACAGGATATATTTTGATGAAATATTAAATATCTGATTTAATGCGATTTCTGGTTTTTCCAGGTGTTCTAGGACTTCACAACAAACAACCAAATCAAATGAATCAGGAGGATACGGAGGCTCATATATTGAAGCCACCTTAAATGAAATGTTAGTTAATAAATCCTGGGTTGTTTGAATTAAATCACTATTAATATCGAATCCCTCTAAAAGTTCTAATTGAGGATAGCATGTGTTAATATGGTCAGTAATTTTACCTTCACCGCAACCAGCTTCAAGAACTCGCTTAAAAACAATACTATTTAACAATTCTTTCATATCATTCTTAAAAGACCTTACCAATCTGTTGTAAATTACATTGTTGGTATGATACTTATAATACGAGAGGCCTTGGAATCTATCCGGGTCTGTTGCCATCTTAATCTCCCCTCAATAAAATAATTATTAAAGAAGTAATCTGACTTCTTTATATTATTTCAGCCCAGTACTGGTAAGAAAAACACCCAGTAGAATAAATGCAATACCTACCCATCCAATAATTGGGACTCTTTCCCCAAAAAAGAAGATGCCTCCCATCATCCCAAAAACATAGGCCATACTCTGCATAGGATATACTGTACTAAGATTTGCTCTAGATAGTACAATAAGCCATATAATTGTAGCAAGTCCATATAGACCAATGCCTGTCCAGATTAAAGGGGATGTTAGTGCAGTGAGTACATTATCTAATTGGAGAACACCTATTCTACTTACCCCCATCTTCCAAAGAACCTGCCCCAGGACAAGAAGAATTATATCGATAAATATTAAGGGAAGAGTTTGTGCCAATTTATTTCATCCTTTCTTCTAATTGAATATACCAAATATGGAACTATCTGTTTCAATACGTGGCGTCATAGTAGATATTAAGACTAAAGTTTAGCGTAAATCTCGATTATCTTCCATATCAAACCACATAGCAAACAGAAGAAACTGTATCCCGGCGATTGTAACCATCATAAGTGCTAGCGCATTAATTGAAGGGATATGACCATTTATAACCCATATGATAGCTAACCTTATTGTCAGAACTGGTCCGCACAATCCGAGAAGGAATATGGCTAAAAAGTAAAAAAATATCAAGGGATGGAAATCCCGAATTATGTATTTCTGTACCATGCGGATAAAGAACAATTTGGCTATCAACCTCGATAAAGAGGGTATAATACGTACAGGTTTGAATCCTGACTTTTCACCGATGTTATAAATCGCCCTAATTGGTACATCCCGTACTCGGAAATTATGAATATTTAATTTTACCAGCATATCATTCGGCATGCCATACTTTTTATAGATATTATCAAGATTCAATGTCTTCAAGACTTTCAAATTGGCAACCCGGTAGCCAGATTGCGAATCAGCTACATGCCAGTACCCGGAAGCAATTTTTGTTAACAAAGAAAGGCTTGCATTACCCAGATAACGAATACGGGGAATTTCTTTCCACGCTTTGCCTGAGAACAGACGATTGCCCTTTGTATAGTCTACTTCGTCATTTGCAATTGGATCAAGAAGAGCAGGCAAATCATCGGGATCCATCTGCCCATCACCGTCCATTGCTACAGTAATATCCATTTCATGATCCCTACACCATTTATACCCGGTAGTAAAGGCCCCCCCGACCCCTTGATTAATCTTATGCTGGAGCAAATATATACGTTCTGGAAACTCTACTTGGTAGTTATGAACTATTTGAGCAGTTTGATCGGTACTGCAGTCATCGACTATAATAATCTTGTCCACATAGGAAGGCATGGTATCTATTACTCTTCCTATAAGAAGCTCTTCATTATGAGCTGGAATGACCGCAGCAACTGTCTTGCCTTTATACACTGATACCCCCCCAAAAAAAGAATTCCTACTGATCTAAATATCAAGGTTTTTCGTCAGATAAACTCCCCCCCTTTTTTCTGCGTTTAATAAAAACTATATAACTAGTAATAAATAATATTGAAAACAAGGATAAGTATTTACTCCAAATAAATATAGGAGCATCGACTAATTCCAGAGTAATGGTATGCTTTCCTGCAGGTAAATTTACCATAATTAAGTTTTCATAAGTGCGCGTGGATATGAGTTGCTCATCAACACGAGCCTTCATACCTTCTAGTGCTGCTACAGGTAAAATGGCTTCTATGCTATTACTAGTTTCATAACTCATTGAATAGCCATCTTTGTTTACATGGTATTCTTGCAAGGGAATAATTTCAGCTTGCTCATAATCGCTTGATAATCCGAGGGTTTCCTGTAAAATATTCATGGCTGTTTTATCATGGGTTAAGAATGAATGGTAAGCTATATTAGCTCCTAGAAAGTATATAGGGGGGGTATCGCTTATAATTTTAGAACCCAGTAGTGCCGCATCATTACCGTAATGCTTATAGCTGATCAAAATTTGATCTATTGGTTGAGGAGTAACGCAAACCCAGTTCTCCAGAGCAAACGGCTCAAGTTTCATTTCCGTATCTTTTGATGATATTGTGAGTGGTTTGTTTATTGTTATTGTTTCACCGAACACACCTAAAAAGGCAGGCTGTCGTGCCATAACATTTACGGGAAAGCCTGTAAGATCAACTAAAACCCGGCCCCCTGCTTGGGCATATTGTATAATCATTTTTTCTGCTTTTGCTTGTGAAGACCATGAAGCTCCAGTTAGAACAACGGTTTTGTATTGCTTTAGTTCTTCTATGTTATAGTCATCAATTTTTAATGAACTTCCAATTTCCAAAGAAGGGAATTGCAAAGCATAGTTGCTTGCATATTTTCCGATAGCAATACCTTTTTTTCGATTAACGGTAATATAAGGGCCATCAAGACCATGCCAGTGACTGGTTTTTTGATCTGAAAATACCTTCTCATACCCTGCCAGGGAAGCGTATTCTCCGAAAGTAGATAAACCTATAATTGTATTTTCTTTAACCATTAGATCAGTGCTTCCCATGCGATCCAGTCGTTGAAAAATATAAGGATACCAGTTATTCTCCATTGCTGTATTAATAAGCATTACATTTCCAGCTGTTGTTGCGCCCTGCCACGCCCAGCCGTAAACCTGCTCACGGTTTGCAATGGTAGGTAGTAGATAGGAAGGAGTTGAACCCAAGCGGCTAAGATCAAGAGTAGCTACTTTCCATCCCGGATATTGCTTAATACTTTCAATACATTGTAGGATAGTATTGGGAAAAGGTGTGGTATGGGCTAGAACACGAAGAGAGAAGAAGCTATCTGCGGCTAAAAAGAAAAATACAACTATTGCTAACACTGCTTTTGTCGACAGTTTTCGTTTAAAAAACGAGAATTGGTATTGGGCATTAAGGGAGAAAGCAGATAAAAGTAAAGCAAGTGACCAAAAACTAGAAAACCTTTTGGGCCACAATAAATTATTTAATGGTAAAAGATTTTGTAAAAATTTGAATTCAGGGAAAGTAAGGATAATATAGAATATTCCGGATATAAATAAACTCTTGGCCCAAGTTGACCGATAACGCCAAGATAAAACAAAAATCAGTATAAGTGCTAATAGGCTAATACCCCAGTAGTTTATTGATCCTCTTATGTGGGGATTGAAAGAAATTGAAGCAGCAATAAAACGGGTAGGACTAAGGGTGGATTCATCACTAAAACCTGCACCACCTCCAGTTAAAGCCGGTAATAGCCACCATGAGGAGATGAGAAGTCCAGAAAAAAGAGCAAGTCCTCCCCTAATTAAACCTTTCAAGGAAATGTCTCCCCAAAACCACAATAAAATGGCAAAAGAAAGTAAGGATACGCCGTAAATTGCAGCAATCATTGGATGACAAAGCACTATAGCACAAATTAGCAGTGCAACAAAGAGAAAATAAATAACCTTTTTTTCTTCCTTCATAGTTTTAATAAAAAGTTCTAACAACAAAGGCAGTAGAGCAATAGTCAGCACTCGTGGATAATTTCCTGATAGAAAGCTTTCTTTAATGTTATCTAACCACACAACCCATATAATACCGCCTAATGCTGCTTGCCATATACCGATCCGTTTAGAAAAAATCAGCCAGCATATCCCACCCAGTATAGCGCAACCGAAAAGATAATAGTTGAGCGCAACAAAAACATTTTTAGTAAGGAGATTTATTAAGGCGATGATGTAATATGTCAACGGTGCCCAGTATCTAAAGGGTTGCACGCCATTGTGCCAATACGTATAGTATTGCGGGTAATAATTACCTTTAAGAATTTCCTTGGATAAAAAATCAGCTTTAAACAAATGACACCAAGCATCAGATCCATAGGGATAGATTTTATCGAGGGGTGCTGTCAATATCGGCCAATAGGCCCAGACGGCGACTCCTATAATAAGTGATATTGCCAGAACATAATGCCACCATTTATAATTGCGTTGATCATTATCTCCCGAAGTTGAATCACTATCACTTTCAACAATTTCTTGCTTGTTTTCTATTGGGTCTTCCTTTTCTTTCTCATTAACTACTGAGTCAGAGTCTGTCATTACTGTTTCATCTATATGTTCAATGCCCGAATCTGATGAATTATTGGAAGAAGAACCTGGTGTACAAGCTTCCTGCTCTTCTTCATCATTAGCTGCATCCTGATTAGGCATCCCTGAGTCCTCATTACTACTTTCCTCAGCTACTTCCAAGGTTGCTGAGGCTTGATTCAAACTTTCAATTTGAATAGGCGTAGGTTTATTTGTATTTTCACCAGTAGAAAAGAAGTGATTAAGCCTGTGGCTAATCTCTATTCCCTTCGTAGGATTTTCCCAGGCTGTTAATCTAATTAACCTGACGTTAAACTGTTTAAAATCATCATCAAGTCGGTTGAAAAACAGGGCTGCAATATTTTCCGTGAGCGGTTCAATTAAATTATAAGGTGATATTTCATTTAAGACATTTCTTTGATAAGGTTCGAGAATTTTACCAATATGTCGTTCCAGATCTTCAAATCTAATGAAGGAACTATCTTCGACTGATACTTCAGCCTCAATCTGGAATTGCCAGGAATGGCCATGAGTAGAGCCCCTTTTGTCGCCGAAAACCATATAATGTTTGGCATTCAAAAAGGCAACTAGTTTCATTGTAATGATGGGAGTCGCAGTTTTATCAGTGGTACCGTCGCCTGATTCCTCTAGCGCTTTGGTATCGAATTGTGAGGAAGATGGAGCGGGAGAGGATTTCTTGGAAATAAAACGGTTTAAGTAAGTAATCCTCTTGGAACCACTAGTGGGATTGGCCATAGATCTGATTACTTCGGTTGGAGTCGTAGCATCAAAGCTTTTGTCATTTATTCTATCATTGGGAGTTCCTTTAACAGCTAATGAATATAAGTCTAATTCATTCTTTAAAAGAGCTATTTGCTGATTCAACTCTTCAATCAGCAACATATTTTCATCTTTCTTACGAAGGATATTGCTTAATTTAGCGTTTAATTGATCCAGATGATCAAGCTCAGTATTCTTTTCAGCGGAATTATCATCAATCCTGCCAATAATCACAATCTTCTCCTTCTAGGGCCAAGTACTCTGTTTCCCAGCTACATAAGAGCAATTTTCATACCCATATAATTTCCGGTGAAAACTGATAGTTGTCCAGAAATTATCAAACATACTCATGGGTTATATCCATGAAATAAATTTCACTTATTACTCTACGGGTTTTAATTCCGAAAGGAAATATTACCATTTTTTATACTTTGCACACTACTTACTCGAATTACGATAGTCTATGATATTTGTATTATTTATGTTGGGTAGTACATGGAAGTCCAATTTATTCAAGAACACATATATATGTAAAGAACTAACATTAATGTATATTAAAAAACCAAAAATAAAGAGGTTTATTCTACGTCATTAGTCCTATAGTACCATGCCGAGAAAGAACCGGCAATAAGCAATTTGTATAGTTTCTTAACTGCTATTAGATAAGTACAAAAGTCCTAGTCCATATAAGTAATAATTTCCAGAGGATTAATTGACTGAAAATCGCATACTATTCCCAATTGTAACAAGTTCAAGTAATCAAGCGCTGGAAGGCTACTCCAAATGTTATTTAATTAGTAGGTCAAATGTCCTGTAATATAGGCAAAATTGAGCCCGCTAATATTAGAGGCTTCATAAATAGGTCGCTGCAAGAAGATTTCATACCTAATTAAATAGCAATCAATTAGTTCTATACTATTGTGTATGGAATCCGTAGAAATTTGTGTGATTTAGATAATAGTGGACTTTAGCATATATTCTAGCCTAGTTAAAGCTATCGACTAAAGTTGACACTGACGCAAAGCTTTGTTAATATCAGGTTATAAATGATTATAAATGAATTAATATGCGAGAAACGCGAAAGTGTGTCTAGGGTTCCGCATGGGTTCAACATGGACAGGTCCGAGTGACACAGGCGCCTTGGCGCTACACCGTATAGGGATAAAAGCCCAGGCGGATAGGTTTCGTTTACGAACCTGTCCATCTGGGCTTAAATATTTATTTCATTATTGAATAATAAAGAGGAGTGTGGGAATAGAATGCCGACTGTAGGTATTATTATGGGTAGCGATTCCGATCTTCCTATAATGAAGGAAGCTGTCGATGTATTAGAACAGTTTGGGGTTGATTATGATCTAACCGTATGTTCTGCTCATCGTTTGCCTAAAGAAACCGCGGAGTATGCTCTGACCGTTGCCGAGTGCGGAGTAGAGGTGATTATTGCTGGAGCAGGGGGGGCGGCTCACCTACCTGGAGTCATTGCTGCCTATACCATCCTGCCAGTTATCGGAGTCCCTATAAAGACTAGTACCCTATCAGGAGTGGATTCTCTTTATTCAATCGTACAGATGCCGAAGGGTATCCCGGTAGCTACGGTGGCCATAAACGGCAGCGCTAATGCAGCACTTCTGGCCCTGCAAATACTCGCCCTTAAGGATGAAAGTTTACGGGAAAAGCTCATGCTTTACCGACAGAAAATGGCAGAAGATGTCCTGGAAAAAGACCGTAAGCTAAAAGACTTTGGTATAGAAAAATATCTTCAACAAAAGGGGGATCAGTAATGATTGAGAGGTATACTCTGCCCTCCATGGGGGCAATTTGGTCAGAAGAGAACAAGCTGGGTAACTGGTTAAAAATAGAGGTTGCTGCCTGCGAAGCTTGGGCCAACCTGGGCAAGATTCCCCAGGAGGCCGTGCAGGTCATTAAGGAACGGGCTAATTTTGAGGTGGAGCGCATCCAGGAAATTGAAGCCGAGGTTCGGCATGATGTTATTGCTTTCCTCACCAATGTGGGAGAATATGTGGGTGATGAATCCAAATACATTCATTTGGGCATGACCTCGTCCGACATACTAGATACCGGTCTGGCCATGCAAATGAGAGACTCGGCGGATCTAATTATGGAGAAACTAGAGAAACTTAAAAAAATTATTGCCGCCAAGGCAGCCAAGTATAAATACACCCTGTGTATAGGTCGTACCCACGGAATTCATGGAGAACCTACCACCTTTGGGCTGAAGATGGCTGTGTGGTACAGCGAAATGGATAGAAACATTGAACGTCTCTGCCAGGCTCGTCAGGTCATTGCCTATGGGGCAATTTCAGGTGCGGTCGGCAATTTTGCCCACCTAGACCCCAGGGTGGAGGAATATGTCTGCACCCAGCTGGGCTTGCAGACCTGTTTAGCATCTACCCAGGTTATCCAGCGGGATCGTCATGCACAATTCATGACTACCCTGGCGGTTATTGCTAGTTCCTTGGAAAAAATGGCGACAGAGATAAGAAACCTGCAGAGAACCGAGATTTTAGAAGCGGAAGAACCTTTCCAGAAAGGGCAGAAAGGCTCCTCGGCCATGCCCCATAAACGCAATCCCATGATGAGCGAACGAGTAGCTGGACTTTCGCGGGTACTGAGGGGCAATGCCCTGGCAGCCATGGAGAACGTGGCCCTATGGCATGAAAGGGATTTAACTCATTCTTCGGTAGAACGGGTTATTATTCCGGATAGTTGTGTATTACTGGACTACGTACTTCAAAAATTTATTGGAGTCATGGAGGGTTTGGTAATATATGAAGACAACATGGCTCAAAATATTGATAAGACTCTGGGATTGGTATTTTCCCAGCAGCTTATGTTGGCTTTATTGGGCAAAGGGATGTTAAGAGAAAAAGCCTATAGTATTGTTCAGACCAGGGCCATGCAAAGCTGGACTGAAAAACTGGATTTCAAGCAACTGGTGTTAGCCGATGAAAACGTTATGGCTTACCTGACTCCAGAAGAAATCGAGAAGATATTTGATTTCGGTATTTATACGTCCAATGTGGACTATATTTTCAAACGCTGCGGGTTGGATTAGAACAAAACGATAGGAGGATGAGGTAAATGAAATCAGAGGTAATGCTTTACGAAGGCAAGGCTAAACAGATTTACGCAACGGATAATGAGAAGGTTGTTTTGATGAAATATAAAGATGACGCCACAGCCTTCGATGGTCTAAAAAAGGGAGTTATCAATAATAAAGGCATAGTAAACAACCGGGTTTCCAATCTCCTGTTTAAGTTACTGGAAAATGAGGGCATTGAGACGCATTTAATTGAGCAGATTGATGACCGGAACGTGTTGGTAAAGAATCTAAAGATAATTCCAGTGGAAGTAGTGGTTAGAAATGTAGTCGCAGGCAGCCTCGCCAAAAGGATAGGCGAGGAAGAAGGTTTAACATTATCTTCAACCATTATCGAACTCTATTATAAAGATGATGAACTACATGACCCCATGATAAATGAATATCATGCTCGAGTGATGGGCTGGGCAACAGATGAGCAGTTAAAAGAACTGCATGCTCAAGCGCATAAAATCAACGATATTCTAAAAGCTTTCTATGACAGCATTGGCATTATCCTGGTGGATTTTAAGCTGGAATTTGGTCTATACGAGGGAAGGGTCATACTAGGTGACGAAATCTCCCCGGATACTTGCCGCCTTTGGGACAAGGAGAGCCTGGAAAAACTCGATAAGGATCGTTTTCGCAGGGATTTGGGCAAGGAGGAAGAAGCCTACCAGGAAGTCGTCCAAAGGATAGAAAAAGCTCTGGCTTAGTATGATAAATAAATAATTGCGCATAGCGTTCAGGAGGTATTGCGGTGTATAAGGCTAACATTTATGTCACTTTGAAAGAAGGAGTCTTGGATCCCCAAGGGGGCGCGGTCAAGAAATCGTTGCATGTACTTAACTACACTGGGGTAACCGAGGTTAGAATCGGCAAATTTATAGAAGTATGGTTGGAGGCTAAGGATCCCGAGACCGCTAAGGTTGAATTGAAGGAAATGAGCGATAAACTTCTGGCCAACCCGGTCATTGAAAATTACCGGGTAGAGATGCTGGAGGTAGAGTAATTATGAAATTTGGTGTGGTCGTTTTTCCCGGATCAAACTGCGATGCTGACTGCTATCATGTAATCAAAGAAGTTCTAGGTCAGGAAGTTGACTATATCTGGCATAAAGAGATTGCTGTTCAGGGTTATGACGCGTTAATATTGCCGGGGGGCTTTTCCTACGGTGATTATCTTCGGACCGGTGCGATAGCTCGTTTTTCACCTATCATGCCTGCAGTTATTGAATTTGCCAATCAGGGTGGTTTGATAATCGGGATATGTAATGGCTTTCAGATCCTTTTGGAAGCAGGGCTGCTGCCTGGAGCTATGCTCAGAAACCGCAGCCTGAAATTCATCTGTGATAAGGTTCATTTACAGGTGAAGCGAGACGATACGCCTTTCACCAGACTGCTAAAGCAGGATGAGACTATAAGCATACCTGTTGCCCACGGAGAGGGTAATTACTTCTGTGATGCAGAGACCCTAGCGGAATTACAGAGAGAAAAACGCATCCTCTTTACCTACTGCAGTCCTAGTGGTGAAGAAGATATGGTTTTTAATCCTAATGGTTCAATAGCCAATATTGCTGGAATTACAAATAAACAGGGGAATGTCCTGGGTATGATGCCTCATCCAGAAAGATGCTCGGAGCACATCCTGGGTGGCACCGATGGATATAGGATATTTGCTTCTATGCTCCAATCCTGGCAGGAGGTGAGTTGCTAGTGAAAGAACTGACATATCGAGAGATGGGCCTCACCGAGGAGGAATATGGCAAAATCAAAATAATTATGGGCCGGGAGCCAAATTATCTGGAAATTGGTATCTTTTCCGTCATGTGGTCAGAACACTGCGGCTACAAAAATTCGCGACCGCTTCTAAAGACCTTTCCTACTGAGGGACCGCAAGTTATTCAGGGACCGGGCGAAAATGCCGGGGTGGTCGATATCGGTGATGGACAGGCCGTGGTATTTAAAATTGAGAGCCACAATCATCCTTCTGCTATAGAACCTTATCAAGGAGCTGCCACCGGTGTAGGCGGCATCGTTCGCGATATATTTACTATGGGAGCCAGACCCATCGCCAATTTAAATTCCCTGCGCTTTGGCGATCCGGGTGATGCTCGGGTTAGGGAACTCCTATCTGGAGTAGTGGCCGGGATTGGCGATTATGGAAACTGTCTGGGTATACCCACAGTGGGTGGAGAGGTATATTTTAATCAGGCTTATCAGGGTAATCCTCTGGTAAACGCGATGTGTGTAGGATTGGTGCAAACGGATGAGATTGCCCTGGCAGTTGCCAGCGAGGTAGGCAGTACGATTATGATCGTGGGTGCCAAAACGGGGCGCGATGGCATTCATGGGGCCACCTTTGCCTCAGAAGAACTTTCCGAAAAGTCGAAAGAGAAGCGTCCTTCGGTGCAGGTAGGGGATCCATTTATGGAGAAACTCCTTATAGAAGCCTGCCTGGAACTTATTAAAGAAGATCTGGTAGCTGGCATGCAGGATTTGGGGGCAGCCGGATTGACCAGTTCCATAGCTGAAACCGTCAGTAAGAGAGGTCGAGGCGTGGATGTAGATGTACTCAAGGTGCCGCGTAGGGAGACCAATATGAGCGCTTATGAGGTCATGCTGTCTGAGTCTCAGGAAAGGATGCTGATTGTTCCCCGACCAGGTACGGAAGGAAGAATAAAAGAAATATTTGATAAATGGGGTCTGGATGCGGTAACTATAGGTACTGTGACCGAAGGCGGTGCTTTTCGGGTAATGGAAGGCAATGAAGTAATGGGTGAGGTACCGGTAATGGAGCTCACCGAAGGCTGCCCTGTATACGTGCGGGTGGCAGAGGAGCCTGATTATTACCAGCGCTGCAAGTCCTACGATTTGGCCGCGATCCTGGATGCCAACCCTCAGGAAGCATTGGAAAAGCTCCTGGCTTCACCTAATATAGCCAGCAAGAAGTGGATATTTTCCCAGTACGATTACCAGGTGATGACCAATACCGCCCTCATTCCCGGAGACGGGGATGCGGCAGTGTTACGAATAAAAGGAACCCGCAAGGGAATTGCCCTGGTTACTGATTGCAATAGTCGCTTTGTTTATCTGGATCCTTATCGGGGAGGGATGTTAGCCGTCTGTGAGGCAGCTCTCAACCTAGCCTGTGTGGGAGCCAAACCTTTAGCATTGACCAACTGTTTGAATTTCGGCAATCCTGAAAAGCCCAACATATACTGGCAGATGAAGAATTCCATTGCTGGTATGAGCGAGGCCGCACGGTATTTGGAGACCCCGGTGGTAAGCGGTAATGTGAGTCTTTACAATGAGACGGCCCAGGGGGCCATATATCCCACTCCCGTGGTAGGTATGGTGGGATTATTAAAGGATATAGACCGGCGCTGTGACATGGCTTTCAAGGATGCCGGAGATCTGATTATTCTTCTCGGTAGGTTCCGGGATGAGCTGGGTGGCTCCGAATACCTGAGTGTTTGTCACGGCCTGGAAACGGGTGAAGTCCCGGAGGTAAACCTGGAGGAAGAGAAAAGATTAATAGAACTGCTGCAAATTTTAATCCAAGAACAGCTTCTCCAGTCCTGTCATGATATATCTGAGGGCGGAATGATGGTGGCCGCTGTGGAATCAGCGATTAAGGGCAATATTGGCTGTGGGGTGAGGATTAATACTGATGATGGACGGGTTGACGGAGTATTATTCTCGGAGGCCCCTGGACGAGTAGTGGCGAGCCTTAAACGATCGAATATGGATCGTTTGGTACAAGTTGTTATTGAAAATGGGGTTGAAATGAGAGTTATTGGTGCAGTAGGTGGAGATAGCTTGCTTTGTGATAACAACGGCAAAGAGATAATCAGGATACCAGTGCTTGAGGCTTCCAGAATATGGGGAGGAGCAATAGATTGTTTTATGAAATAGACGATAAATTTCGAGATGAATGTGGAGTTTTCGGGATTTTCATGAATAACCCCACCAGTACTACCGATGCTGCCCGAACCACATTCTATGGTTTATATGCTTTGCAGCACAGAGGTCAGGAAAGTGCGGGGATAGCTGTTTCCAACGGGCATAAAATTGACCTGCACAAAGGCATGGGGCTAGTTTCTGATGTCGTAAAATCACACCATATTGCTGAGTTGGAAGGGAATATAGCCATCGGACATGTTCGCTATTCAACCACCGGAGGCAGCGCTCTAGTTAATGCTCAACCCCTGGTGTTTCATTATCTTAAAGGAATGGTAGCCCTGGCTCATAACGGGAACCTAATAAACACAGTGGAGTTAAAGAAACGACTGGAGACTTACGGTTCGGTATTCCAGACGACCACAGATACTGAAGTAGTGGCCAACCTCCTTGCTCGCTATTCACAGGATACCATGGAAGACGCCCTGGCTAAATGTATGATTGATATAAAAGGCGCGTTCGCTCTGTTAATTATGACCGAGGATCGTCTGGTGGGAGTGCGAGATCAGATGGGGATTCGTCCCTTATGTATTGGGAGATTAAATGGAGACTATATACTGGCCTCAGAGTCAGCGGCCATGGATACTGTAGGGGCTGAGTTAATAAGAGATGTTAATCCAGGGGAAATCGTGGTAATTGATAAGAATGGGATGCGGTCTCTGCAGGTAATCAAATCCCCTCGTAAAGCCCATTGTATATTTGAATATATTTATTTTGCTCGTCCTGACAGCACCATTGATGGATTGAATGTAAACCGAGTACGCCGGGAACTGGGCAAGCAGTTAGCCCGGGATTATAAGATAGATGCCGATATAGTTATATCGGTACCTGACTCCGGTACTGCTGCCGCCTTGGGTTATGCGGAAGAGTCGGGCCTGCCATTTGAAGAAGGATTGATGAAAAACCGCTATGTAGGCCGGACCTTTATTCAACCTACCCAGCAGATGAGGGAACTGGGAGTAAGGCTGAAGCTCAATGCAGTTGGAGAGGTTGTGGCTGGTAAGCGGGTTATTATGATTGATGATTCCATAGTTAGGGGAACCACCAGCAAGAAGATTGTTCAGATGCTTCGCAAGGTTGGGGCCAAGGAAGTACATGTTGTAATCGCTTCACCACCTACCAAATTCCCTTGTTATTACGGCATAGATACTTCCCGGCGGGAAGAACTCATAGCCAGCACGATGGATGTTGAACAGATCAGCCAATTTATAGGTGCGGATAGCCTGCATTATATAGGTATGGAAGGGATGTTTGCCGCCATGAAAAGCGATCCGGGAATATTTTGCGCCGCCTGTTTTTGCGGTGACTATCCAGCGGGTGAGGAGAGTGTAGAATAATTATGGAAAAGGATGGATTGAGTTATAAAGAAGCGGGAGTCGATATTGATGCCGCTAATGAGTCTGTGGACTTGATAAAAAAATGGACTAACCGAACTAAAAGATCAGAGGTACTGTCGGATATTGGCTCCTTTGGGGGTCTTTTTGCCCTTAATTCCGGAAAATATCAGGAACCGGTACTGGTATCCGGTACAGATGGAGTGGGCACCAAGCTAAAGATTGCTCAGATGCTGGGAGCGCATGATACAGTAGGGATAGACCTGGTGGCTATGTGTGTCAACGATATACTAGCCCACGGAGCTGAACCCCTGTTTTTCCTGGATTATATAGCCCTGGGGAAACTTCAGCCGGATATGGTTGAAAAGCTGGTTAAGGGTGTGAGCGAGGGCTGTTTACAGGCTGGCTGTGCCCTTATCGGGGGAGAAACCGCTGAAATGCCTGGTTTTTATAAGGAAGATGAATACGACTTGGCTGGTTTCGCAGTGGGGGTAGTAGAGCGCTCCCGCCTGATTAACGGCGTAACCATTCAAGATGGCGATATACTAGTGGGTCTGGCGTCTTCGGGAATTCACTCCAATGGCTATTCTCTAGTACGTAAAGTGTTGTTGGAAAAAGCTGAATTAAGGCTGGATCAAGAGTTAGATGAACTCGGCCATACCCTGGGGGAAGAATTAATTACGCCTACCCGAATTTATGTTAAATCGGTATTGTCCTTGCTGGACGAAGTGGAAATTCACGGTATGGCACATATAACTGGCGGGGGTTTGGCGGAAAACTTGCAAAGAATTATGCCAGCAGGAATTGGAGCGGAAATTAATACGACCTTCCTGGAAACCCCGGCGATATTCAAGTTAATTGCTCGGTTGGGGAAAGTCCCTCAGGAAGAAATGTATAGAACTTTTAACATGGGGATTGGCTACGTGCTAGTTATTCCACCACATCACCTCGATAAAGCTTTAAAGCACTTGCGCGTTAAAGGAGAAAAGGCTATAGTTATTGGTGAGGTTAATTCCAGGGAACCGAGGGTCATTATTAAATGATGAGAGTAATGGAACCTGGGCGGCTAAAATTAGCAGTCTTGGCCTCGGGACGAGGAAGTAATTTCTTGGCGCTATGGGAAGCGATTCAAAAGGGAGAATTAGATGCGGAAATATGCCTGCTTATAAGCGATAAGGAAGAGGCGCCGGCTCTGGGTAAAGCCGTGGATGCAGGAATTACTGCCCTATTTATTGATCCGCGTGGCTATCAGAACCGGGAACAGTATGAGGCGGAAATCGTGGCTCAATTAGTGGCGCGGAACATCGATATCGTTGTCCTGGCCGGTTACATGAGGCTGGTGGGCAAGGTAATGCTGGATGCTTATAAGATGAGAATCGTAAACATTCACCCGGCTCTTTTGCCGTCTTTTACCGGGCTGAATGCTCAGCAACAGGCCCTGGATTATGGAGTCAAAGTTAGCGGCTGTACAGTTCATTTTGTAGATGAGGGGATGGACACCGGGCCTATTATTATGCAGGCAGTCGTGGTGGTGTACCCTAATGATAACGAAGACAGTCTTTCGGCCCGAATTTTAGTGGAAGAACATCGAAGCTACTGCCAGGCTTTACAGCTACTGGCGGAGGGCAGGGTTTTTATCAAGGATAGGACAGTACATATTAATTAGGAGGATGACATCGCAATGAAGAGAGCGCTTATCAGTGTATCAAATAAAGAGGGAATAGTTGAATTCGCCAGGGGGCTGGAAAAGTTAGACTATGAAATAATATCCACGGGGGGAACTTATTCCACTCTAGAGGAAGCTGGGGTCAAAGTCCGCCAGGTGGCAGATATTACGGGTTTCCCGGAGATTTTGGACGGGCGGGTAAAAACCCTGCATCCGAAAATTCATGGCGGGATCTTAGCGCGCCGAACCCCTGACCATTTGCGTCAGATTGAGGAAAATAAGATTCAAACTATTGATATAGTTGTAGTGAATCTTTATCCATTCCGGGAGACGGTGAGTAAAAAAGACGTTAGTCTGGAAGAAGCCATTGAGAATATCGATATCGGCGGGCCTACTATGGTAAGGTCGGCAGCCAAGAACTATGAAGCCGTTATAATTATTGTGAAACCAGAGTTTTACTGGCCGGTATTAAAGGAACTGGAGACCGAAGGTGATCTGAGTAAGAAACTGAGATTTAAACTAGCTTTGGAGGCATTCTCCCATACAGCAGCTTATGATGCCATGATTTCTGCTTATCTGGCCGGAATTGATGGAGAAACCTTCTTGGATAACATGGTATTGGCAGGAGAAAAGGTTTATGAACTGCGCTACGGGGAAAACCCTCACCAGAAGGCTTGTTTTTATCGCAGCATGAACCCGGGTATGGGTTTGGCCGATGCGAAACAGTTAAACGGCAAGGAGCTATCCTATAATAATATCATTGATACTCAAGCAGCATGGTCACTGGTAAAGGAATTTGAAGATATAGCCTGCGTAATTGTCAAACATACCAATCCCTGTGGAACAGCTTTGGGAAGTACTTTGGATGAAGCTTTCGACAAGGCCTTTGCTGGAGATCCACTTTCGGCCTTCGGAGGAATTATTGCTTTTAATCGCCCGGTAGATTTAGTTACCGCCCGCAAAGCAGTAGAGCCTTTCATGGAGTGTATTATCGCCCCTGGATATGATGACGATGCTATGGAATGTCTGCGGGGGAGGAAAAACCTCCGAGTATTGGAATTGCCGTTGGTAGCGGCAGTTGATTTGCAGATTCGAACGGTGGATGGCGGGTTTGTTGTCCAGGAGATGGACCAGGAAGAACTGGATGTCAACAGCCTAAAGGTAGTTACTCAGAGTGCTCCCAGTGAGGAAGAGCTTAAGGCACTTTTATTGGCTTGGAAGGTAGCCAAGCATGTCAAATCAAACGCGATTGTGATAGCCAAAAATGGCATGACTGTGGGCGTGGGTGCCGGGCAGATGAATCGGGTAGGTTCAGCTGCGATTGCTTTAAAAGACGTGGAAAAATGCAAGGGAGCGGTTATGGCTTCAGATGCCTTCTTCCCTTTCAAGGATACGGTGGAAATAGCTGCTAGAGCAGGTATCCGGGCGATTATTCAACCGGGTGGCTCTATCCACGATCAGGAGAGCATTGAGGAGTGCGACTACCATGGCATCGCTATGGTGTTTACCGGGATACGTCATTTCAAGCATTAAAAATATCTGGTCGGAGGTAGGTCATTGTGGGAAAGAAGATATTGGTTATTGGGCAGGGCGGACGCGAACATGCCCTGGTCTGGAAGTTAGCCCAGAGTCCTCTAATTGAGAAAATATATGTTGCACCGGGTAACCCCGGGATGAAAGACCTGGCAGAGTGCATTGATATTCAGGCTGCCGACATAGAGAGCTTGCTGGCATTTGCACGCAAGTCAGACGTCAGTCTAACGGTAGTGGGGCCGGAAGCACCGCTGGTAAGAGGGATAGTTGATCGGTTCCGCCAGGAAGGGATGTTAATATTTGGCCCAACTGCGGCCGCAGCTCAACTGGAGGGCAGTAAAGTATTCTCTAAAAACCTTTTTAAAAAATATGGTATTCCTACTGCTCGCTATGAGGTCTTTGATGACATTATTGCCGCCCAAACTTGTGCTCGTACTTATATCGAAGCCGGTCAAGCGGTGGTTATTAAAGCAGATGGATTGGCAGCCGGTAAAGGGGTAGTGATAGCCCTTAGCCAAGCTGAAGCTGATGAAGCCATTCATAGCATCATGCAGGATAAGAGCTTTGGTGATGCTGGCGACCGGGTTGTTATTGAAGAATGCCTGGTTGGTGAGGAATTAAGTTTCTTTGCCATAAGTGATGGGCAGGATTTTGTATCTTTATTGTCAGCCCAGGATCACAAGCGGGTTTTTGATAATGATGAAGGACCTAATACAGGCGGGATGGGAGCTTACACTAATCCCCCGCTATATACGGAAGAACTACACCAGCGTATCATAACCGAGGTAATAAAGCCTACCATAGAAGCAATGCAAAAAGAAGGATGCCCCTACCAAGGGGTGCTCTATGCTGGCTTAATGGTTACTGCGGATGGCCCTAAAGTTCTAGAATACAACGCACGCTTTGGTGACCCGGAAACTCAGGTTCTGATGCCGATGATAAAAGGGGATTTGTTCCCGATTCTGGAAGCCTCCGCTGCAGGCAACTTGAAAGGTTACCAGGTAGAAATCAATACCGGAGCCTGCGTGGGGGTCGTGCTGGCTTCTGGCGGGTATCCGGCGGCCTATGAAAAAGGGAAAATGATTACTGGTCTGGAGAAACTAGAAGCCGAAACCATTGTTTTTCATGCCGGGACAGCCCTCAACCAAGGTCAGTTGATAACTGATGGGGGGAGGGTTCTTGCAGTAGTATCCCGTGGTAATTCTATTGAGGATGCTATACAGAAGGTATATCAGGAAGTTCTTAAGCTCAGTTTTGAGGGGATGCATTTCCGACGTGATATAGGCCGCAGAGCCTTGCGATAGGAGGTATGGTATGAGCGCTAACTTCAAGCCTTATTTAAGGATGCTGTTAATAATAACCGTAGGAGTTATGTTGTACTTCATCCCTACTAGGGAGTTCCTGAAAACGACATTCATGCTGGGTATGCCATTTGTATTTATACTGGGCTTTATGGTCAGAACCCCCCGTTATTCCTTGGTTTGGAGTATCTGCGCGCTTGGTCTTCTAGTAGTATTGGGGGCATATGCTTATAACCTCGTACACCTGCCGGAACGGATTCAAGTTAAGAAAATAATAACCAGTGGAGCATCCCTGGTGGCAGAAGGTCAGTATGATGCTGCGATAGAAAAATTTGCGGGTTTGGAAAAGCTGGGCAAGCCGGAACAAATGAAGGAGAAGATCAGTGAGGCTCAGACTGAAAAAGAAGCCCACCAGCAGTTGGAAACGGCCCGGCAGCTCATCGAGGCAGGCGATAAAGATGAGGCCAAGAGGATCATTGATGCTCTGCCCAAAAATACTAGAGCTGCACAGGAATCACGCAATCTTCGGAAAAGTATAGAATAAGGATGGGATTTTCATGGCGATAACTCTGGAAACGCTCAAAAAAAACCAGTTAATTACTGATTATCTTAAGATGGGCAATGCTTATATTGGAAATATGGGTGCACTCGAACATAACTTGCACCACGCTGAACACATTTCATCGCTGTGTTCCGAAATCCTTAATACGTTGGGCTTTTCAAACCGGGATGCAGAATTAGGTGCTATGGCTGGTTACCTGCATGATATAGGCAATCTGGTCAATCGTTACGGGCATGGCATGTCTGGAGCCATAATTGCTTTTAATATACTATTGGAACTGGGAATGGAAGCGGAGGAAATTGCTGTTATCATGGGTGCTATAGGCAACCATGAAGAACATGCGGACGGTAAACCGGTCAATAATGTTGCGGCTGCTCTGATATTAGCTGATAAATCCGATGTCCACCGTTCCAGGGTGAGGAAGACCGATTTTGCTACCTTTACTACCCGAGACAGGGTAAACTACGCGGTTACAAAATCGAAAATTCAGGCCAATGCAGAAGATAATACCATCGTGATGAAGTTGGAGATAGACACCAGTGTTTGCTCGGTTATGGAATATTTCGAGATTTTTCTAACTAAAATGCTAATGTGCAAGCATGCCGCAGAGCATCTCCAATGTGAGTTGAAAATCATGATCAATGATGTCCGGCTTCTATAAGCAGGGGAGGTATCAGGATGGATTTTACACCGAATTGGAAGGAACCTAACTGCGACCTATTGGTTCAGGCCATATTAAGTTTACAGAACGAAGAGGACGTATACCGTTTCCTGGATGACCTCTGTACAATAACAGAGATTAAAGCCATGTCCCAGCGCATCAATGTTGCCAAACTGCTCTCTGTCGAGACGACCTACAACGAGGTGGCGCGGGAGACAGGTGCTAGCACGGCTACGATCAGCCGGGTAAAACGTTGTTTGAATTATGGAGCGGATGGGTACAAAAGAGTTCTTATTAAGATGCAAAAGGAGTCAGGACATGAGAAATAGAGAAATTCCTAAAGGATTACGCGATTTGTTGCCGGATGAGGTGAAAACCAGAAGAAGCCTGGAAAAGAAGGCTAGTCAGATATTCACTTCTTTTGGTTATGAAGAAGTGATAACCCCTACATTTGAATTATTAGAGGTTGTAGAGGCGGGAGTTGGAGGGAACATCCGCGAGAAACTCTTCCTGTTCATGGACCGGGAAGGGGGAATAGTATCTTTGCGTCCCGAAATGACAGTATCCATAGCTCGTCTGGCAGCCACTCATATGCAGGATGAGGTATTACCCCGCAGGCTCTATTATTCAGCTAACGTTTTTCGTCATGTGCAGCCGCATTTAGCTCAATACCGGGAATTCTGGCAGATGGGCATAGAACTGCTGGGCGCACCGGGAGCTTGGGCTGATGCCGAAGTAATCAGCCTGGCAGTTAAAGCCTTACTTGATTTTGGCTTGGAGAATTTTAAGGTTAGCCTGAATCAGATTGGCATATTTAACAGCTTGCTCGATGATAGTGCCATTCAACCTGAAGATAAGCAAGTTATCAGGAACTTGGTGGAGAAAAAGGACCTGGTGGAACTATCCAGGATGTTAGAAAAGTTGCCCATTAATGATCTTTTGAAAGAAACGATTGCCAGGCTGCCGACCTTGCATGGCGGCCTTGATGTTTTGAAGAGTTTGCCATACATAGAGAAAAGCCGGAATGCGGTAATAGCGGTTGAGGAACTTATGGAAGTATATGCAGCCTTGAAGAGCTTGGGGGTGGAAGAACATATACTCGTGGACATGGGCGTGTTAAGAGGATTGGATTACTATACTGGTGTGGTTTTCGAAGGATTTTCGCCAGAGTTGGGATATGGTCTCCTGGGAGGAGGACGATATGATAAGCTTCTATCACAATTTGGATTCTCCTGTCCAGCCACCGGATTTGCCTTGGGAATGGATCGTCTGGCCCTGGTTTTGAAAAATCAGGAAGAAGAGCCCCCGCGCTATATAGTGGGAGGGAATAACTTGCAGGTTATGGTACAAAAAGCGGATGAGTTGAGGAAAGAAGGCAAGATTGTCGAACTAGACGTAGAGGGCCTTAGCCGGGTTGATTTACATGAGAAGCTGGCAGCTTGTACTAATTATATTATTATTTATCTTGATGCTGAGTAATGAATCAGGAGGTTAGTTTTATGCATGATAATTGTTTGACTATTGCCCTGTCCAAGGGTACTTTATTATCTCCAACAGTAGGTTTATTGGATGCTGCCGGACTACCCACTGATGGGGTTGATTCTGAAAGCCGCAATATGGTATTTGATTACCCAGGTGATCCCCGCATTAAATATATTATCTGTCGTCCCTCCGACGTACCCGCCTATGTGGAGCATGGAGCTGCTGATCTGGGTATTGTAGGCAAAGACGTAATCGTCGAACAGGGTAAAGATGTATTTGAAATGGTGGATTTGGAATATGGCTACTGCCGGTTTGTGGTAGCTATTCCTGCTGGAATGGATGGTATTTCTCTCAAAGAATTGAATTATAAACGTGTCGCCACTAAATTTCCTCAGGTCGCGGAAGGTTTTTTTCGACGGCACGGACTTCAAGTTGAGGTTATTAAGCTACATGGCAACATTGAACTGGCTCCCTTGATGGGTTTATCAGACGTAATCGTTGACCTGGTATCATCGGGTCGAACCCTCAGGGAAAATAACCTGGTTGAATTAGTTACCATAATGGATTCTACCACTCGTTTAATCGGCAACCGGGTAAGTTATCGAACTAAGTATGAGATTATTCAACCCCTGTTGGAAAAGATTCAGGGCATGATTAAGGGGGCATAGGCAATGAAGATAAAGAGAATCAATACCGCTACTGGAGATTTACAGGCTTTCTTGCTGGCTGGGCAGGTGGATATGGGGCAGTACGAGGCAGGGGTACTTGAAATCGCTCGCGAGGTTAAAAACCAAGGTAACCAGGGGATTTTTAGTTTTACGGAAAAATATGATGGGGCTAGTATCAATGAAGATAATTTCTTGGTTAGTGAAAAAGAGATAGAAGAGGCCTGGGATTTGGTGGATGATGATTATGTCTTTGCCCTTCGTAAGGCCATTGATAATATTAAATCTTTCCATAGTAAGCAGTTAAGGAACTCCTGGATGGAGCCAGATGCCAAGGGGAATATTTTAGGTCAGTTACACCGCCCTTTACAGCGGGTAGGCATCTATGTTCCTGGTGGCACAGCAGCTTATCCATCTTCAGTCTTAATGAATGCCATCCCAGCTCAGGTAGCGGGTGTAGAGGAAATTGTGATGGTAAGTCCTCCCGACCGAATGGGCAAGATGAATCCTTATGCTCTGGTTGCAGCCTCGGAATTGGGACTAACCGAGATTTATAAGATGGGGGGCGCGCAGGCCATTTTTGGTCTGGCCTGGGGAACTCAGACCATCAAAAAGGTTGATCTTATCAGTGGTCCCGGAAACATTTATGTTACCATAGCAAAAAAAATGGTCTATGGCGACGTGAACATCGACATGCTGGCTGGTCCCAGTGAAATTCTGATTGTCGCTGACTCTAAGGCAGATCCAGTTTACTTGGCGGCAGACATGATGTCCCAGGCTGAGCATGATGTCCTGGCACGCAGCATCCTGGTGACTGATGATGCAGACCTTTTGGATAAGGTCGAGAAAGAGATAGACAGGCAAATAGTAGATCTTTCCCGTCGGGAAATCATCGAGAAAGCCTTGAATGATTTTGGTGCCTTTATTTTGGTTGAAGATATCAATGAAGCCTGCGCGGTTGCTAATCAAGTGGCGCCAGAGCATTTGGAATTAATGGTAGACAAGCCTTTTGAAATTCTGAGTAAAATCCGTAATGCTGGTGCTATTTTCATGGGGAAGAACACCCCCGAACCGGTCGGCGACTACTTGGCAGGTCCCAACCATATACTGCCTACCGGCGGCACGGCAAGGTTTTATTCACCTGTAACCATTGATACATTTATGAAGACCTCGAGCATTATCTATTATTCTCAGGCTGGCATGGAAGAGGATGCCGATGACATTATTAAACTAGCCCAGGTCGAGGGCCTGACTGCGCATGCCAATTGTTTGCAGGTAAGAAAGGGGAGTTAGCATGGGAGATCTACAAAGAATAGGCGAAATCAAAAGGAAGACTCGGGAGACCGATATTTCCGTGGAATTGGAACTGGATGGCAAAGGCCTTAATCAAATCGATACCGATATTAGCTTTCTTGGTCATATGCTGACTTTGTTTTCGGTACACAGTCTATGTAACCTTAAAGTTACCGCTCAGGGGGATATGGAAGTAGATGACCATCATACGGTGGAGGACATAGGCATATGCTTGGGGGAAGCAATAAAAATGGCTCTGGGAGAGAAACAGGGGATCAATCGTTATGGGGCAGCGATCGTGCCTATGGATGAGGCTTTGGCCAGAGTAGTCATTGATTTATCGAGTCGACCTTACCTGGTTTATGCAGTAAATGTCCCAATGGAGAAATTAGGGGTACTCACTACGGAAAATATCAAAGAATTTTTTCAGGCCCTGGCTAACCATGCGGGAATAACTATACATATTGATTTGTTGCGAGGGGAAAATTCCCATCACATCATTGAAGCTGTTTTTAAGGCGTTTGCTCGCGCTTTTAGAGCTGCCATCACCTTCGCGCCCGGTATTGAAGGGGTATGGTCCTCCAAGGGCAAACTTTAGGGAGGCGTGTAAAATTGATAGCTATCATTGATTATGGGATGGGCAATCTGGCCAGTGTAAAGAATGCCTTTTTAAAGCTGGGTTATGAGGCCTTTACTACTTCTCGCCCTGATGAGATATTGACTGCAGACAAGGTGGTTTTGCCTGGAGTGGGAGCCTTTGCGGATGCAATACAGAATTTGCGAGAACTAGGCATTGACCGGACGATTCATGAACTGGTGGCGAGACAAACACCACTTTTGGGGATTTGTCTGGGATTGCAGCTTCTTTTCAGCGAGAGCGATGAAAATGGGATACATCAGGGTCTGGATATAATAAAAGGCCGGGTGGAAAAATTTGATCTTCCTCCTGGTCTAAAAGTGCCGCACATGGGCTGGAACCAAATAAAAATAAATCCAGCCAGCAATTTGTTAGCACGGATTTCTAGTGAAAGCTATTTTTACTTTGTGCACTCATATTATGTGGTTCCCGAGGATGAGGCAGTAGTTGCTGCCCGAACTGATTACGGCATAAATTTCGTTTCTGCAATAGAAAAAGGGCGACTTTTTGCTACCCAGTTCCACCCAGAAAAGTCCAGTGAACTAGGGCTTAAAATATTAAAGAATTTTGGAGAAATGTCATTATGATTATTTATCCGGCTATCGATTTAAAGGATGGACAGTGTGTACGCCTGGTGCAGGGCAAAAAGGAGAACAAGACAGTCTATTCAGATACACCTGGCAAGCTGGCTGCTTCATTTCAGTCTCAGGGAGCAGAGTTCCTTCATGTGGTAGATCTGGATGGTGCTTTTGAGGGCAGTCCCCGGAATCTGGCAGCGATAAAGGAAATTGCAGCCTCTATCAGCATCCCTTTTCAGGTAGGCGGCGGGCTGCGCAGCCGGGAAGATGTGGAGCGTCTTTTGGAGATAGGTGCCAGTCGGGTGATTATCGGTACCCGAGCCGTTACCAGTCCGGCATTTATTACAGAACTACTGGCAGACTTTGGCCCGACCAAGGTGATACTGGGACTTGATGCCCGGGAGGGTATGGTAGCTATAGAAGGCTGGGTGGAAAAATCCAGTTTAAGGGCTTTGGAATTTGGGGAACAAATGCGGAAGATGGGGGTTGAAACCGCTATCTATACAGATGTTTCCATGGATGGTCTTTTACAGGGGCCGAACCTTGCATCTATTGAAGAAATGGCTGGCAGCAGCGGGTTGAAAATCATTGCTTCGGGTGGGGTATCCAGCGTTGATAATATTAAGGCGCTTAAAAAAATGGAGAGCCTCGGGGTAAGTGGGGCAATCATAGGTAAAGCCTTGTACGATGGAAAGATAAGTATTGAAGAAGCATTAAATGCAGCTAAGTAGAATTTGCCGACCGGAGGGAGTCCTATAATGCTGGCCAAAAGAATAATACCCTGCCTGGATGTACATGCCGGGAGGGTTGTAAAAGGAATCAATTTTGTGAACCTGAGAGACGCTGGTGATCCGGTGGAGTTGGCGGCCTATTATGACCGTGAGGGAGCTGACGAACTCGTATTTCTGGATATTACTGCGTCTTCGGAAGCCAGAAAAACCATGCTGGAGGTAGTCCGTAACACGGCCCGGGAGGTTTTTATACCCTTTGCCGTAGGAGGGGGACTGCGCAGTATTGACGACATTAGGGACACGCTTAATGCCGGTGCAGATAAGGTTTCCATAAACTCTGCGGCCATTAAGGAGCCGTCTCTCATAACAGAGGGAGCTAGAAAGTTTGGCAGCCAGTGTATCATTGTAGCGATAGATGCCCGGAGCCGGGAAGGGGGAGGCTGGGAGGTATATATAAACGGTGGCCGAACCCCTACCGGGATAGATGTGCTGGAATGGGCACGTAAAGTAGAAGCGTTAGGAGCAGGAGAAATACTGCTTACCAGTATGGATAAAGATGGCACCAAAGATGGCTACGATATTCCCTTGACCGCTGCGGTGAGTGAAGCCCTTTCCATTCCGGTTATTGCCTCAGGCGGCGCGGGCAACCTGGAACACCTTTTTGAAGCCTCAACAGATGGCCAGGCCGATGCCGTCTTATGTGCATCGATTTTTCATTACCGGGAATATACCGTGCAAGAAGCCAAAGAATACCTAGCGGGAAAAGGAGTGGCGATAAGATTATGATTAATACCATTAAATTTGACGAGCGGGGTCTAGTTCCCGCTATTATACAGGATTATCAGAGTGGTCAGGTTTTAATGATGGCCTATATGAATGCGGAATCCCTGGAAAAGACTATGAGTACCGGGAAGACCTGGTTTTATTCGCGCAGCCGCCAATCCCTGTGGAATAAGGGGGAGACATCCGGTCATATCCAGACAGTGAAAGAGATATTATATGACTGTGATGAGGACACCCTATTAATTAAGGTAGAACAGCTGGGTGCCGCTTGTCATACAGGACACTATTCCTGTTTCTATAGGAATGCCGCCGGAGAGGAAATCGCTCCGCAAGTATTTGATCCAACTAAGATATACAGCACCCAGGCCAACTCGGGGATACTGTATGAACTCTACGATCTTATAGTAGACCGAAAAATGAAAATGCCCGAAGGCTCATACACTACCTACCTTTTCGATAAAGGGCTTGATAAGATATTGAAAAAGGTGGGGGAAGAGAGTGCCGAGGTAATTATTGCATCCAAGAACCTCGATAAATCAGAAGTAGTTTATGAAAGCTCGGATTTACTTTACCATCTGCTGGTACTCTTGGTGGAACAGGGAGTGGCATTGGAGGATATATTCACAGAGTTGAAATCCCGGCGATAATGTAGAGGCTTAAGATAAAGTCGGCAAGCTGCCAGGCTGATGACAGAAGTGAAGATCAAGGCATGAGGAAAGCCCGTGATTGAGGCGTACATAGGTACGTTGATTGAACGGGCTTTTTGAAATAACGCTGAGATTCGCTTTTGTCAACGGCCTGGGGCGGTCGTACGGTCGTCCTATTTTCTGGGATTAACCTGTTGCTCTCTTTGTGGTATGATTAGGGGTAGTGAATATTGAAAGTGAATTGATGAAAGCGGGTAAATTTATGGCAGATGTTTTGAAAGGTCTTAATGAACAGCAGCAGGAGGCAGTCCTGCATTTCGATGGCCCATGTATGGTTCTGGCAGGTGCAGGCAGCGGTAAGACCCAGGTTCTTACCCGCAGGATCAGTAACCTGATAGATAATGGAGTTCACCCTGATGCAATTTTGGCTATAACATTTACCAATAAAGCTGCGCAGGAGATGCGTGCTCGGGTAGCGGCTTTAATTCCTGATTATAATGGTCATTGGATTCAAACCTTCCATGCTGCCTGTTATAAAATTCTGCGTATGGATATTAATTTCCTGGGTTATGAGAAAAACTTTGCCATATTAGGTGAAGGAGAAAGCAAAACCCTTATAAAAGAGATTTTGAAAGAAGAAAACGACTATGAGACGAAGCCCGATGAATTGCTTTATATTATTAAGCAAGCGAAAAACAGTCTGAGGGATCCGGAAAAATATTTCGAAAACCTGGATGCTTCGCCGCTGTCGAAGGACAAGTATTATCGAATATTTAGACTATATAATGCTCGCCTAAAAGATTTTAATGCTCTAGATTTCGAAGATCTGATTATCTTAAGCATCAAATTGTTTAAAGAAAACCCGGACATCCTGGAAAAATACCAGCGACGGTTTCAGTACGTCATGGTGGATGAATACCAGGATACCAACTATGCTCAGTATTTATGGGCCAACCTCCTCGCGGGCAGACATCGCAATATTTTTGCAGTGGGTGACCCCGATCAGTCTATCTATAGTTGGAGGGGTGCTGAGCCCGGTAATGTCAAGAAATTTTTAAAAGACTATCCGGATACCAGGTTGGTCAAGTTAGAAATGAATTATCGTTCCAGCAAGCAGATTCTTCAGGCTGCTAATGCTGTAATTAGTAATAATTCTGACCGGGAAGAAAAGAATCTCTATACCGAAAACGAGAATGGGGACAAAATTATTTATTTCTGCGCGGGGGATAGCTTTCAAGAAGCTCAGTTCGTAGCTAATACTATTGCTGATTTAGTAGATAGAGAAAGCAGAAACTACAATGACTCCGCCATTTTCTACCGAACTCATGCTCAGTCACGCATTATTGAGGAAGCTCTTTTGCGTAAGTATATTCCCTACCGAATTATTGGGGCGCGCAAGTTTTACGAAAGAAAAGAAATCAGGGACATCGTAGCCTACCTAAAGCTGGTCTGCAATAAAAACGACCGTTTGAGTTTCCGCAGGGTTATCAACATTCCTCGTCGAGGCATAGGGGATAAGACCATAGAAAAGTTGGAGGAGTACGCTTCAAATGAGGGTATGCCCATCATTGAGGTGTTGGCCAACGCCATGGAGATTGTGGGCATCAGTAAGAAAATGGCCACTACGCTGGAGGATTTCTACGGGATGATCACCTATTTCGGCAATCTCCATGAATCAGGTGCTCCGGTGAGAGATATCTTGGATCAGGTCATGGATATGAGTGGTTACGTAGAAGATTTAAAGAAAAATAATGTTGCTGAGGCACAAGTTCGTATAGAAAACCTGCAGGAACTGAGGTCTTTGGCGGTTGAATTTGAAAGGGAGGGCATTGAAAATCTGGATGATTTTCTGGCTCGTATTGCCTTGGTACAAGATACCGATGAGCTGGATCACACTGATTCGGTTGTGCTCATGACTTATCATGGGGCCAAGGGTTTGGAGTTTCCAGCCGTGTTTATGACCGGAATGGAAGAGGGGGTATTTCCCTCCTATCGTACTGAAACCACTGAGGATATGGAAGAAGAGCGCAGGTTATGCTATGTAGGGATAACGCGCGCTCGGGAAAAGCTTTATCTTACCAATGCGGTTTCCCGCTTGCTATATGGTTACGAGCGGAATAATCCCCCTTCACGCTTTATTAAGGAGATACCGGAGGAGTTGATTGAATCACCCCATGAGAAGAAAAGAGTGGGTGGTAAGCTCTTTGAAGGTGATACCGTGATTCATAAGAAGTTTGGAGTGGGTACGGTGTTGAAGCTAGCGGAAAATGAAATTGCTATTGTCGATTTTGAAAGGGCTGGGACCCGTACGCTACGTTTAGATATGGCTCCTCTGGAGAAGATAGTATAGAGAGTTGCATGAGCCTTAAGCAAAGTGAGGAACTGGATAAACATGAACGCAGCATATAGAATCAACGAGTTGAGAGAGCAACTGGAATATCATAACCGGAAATACTATGAGGAAGACTCACCAGAAATCAGCGATTATGAATACGATGATATGTTGCGAGAGCTTGAAACCCTAGAAAGTGAACACCCTGAATTGCTCGTGCCAGAATCCCCTACCCAACATGTTGGCGGAAGCGCTAAGCCTGAGGCCGGCAAGAAGATCCGCCATGATGTACCTATGCTTTCCCTGGAAGATAAGTTCTCTCGGGAAGAAGTCGTTGATTTTGTTGGCAAGATGAAACGAGAACTGGGTGATCCGACGTTTATTGTGGAACCTAAGATTGACGGCTTATCTGTTGCATTGAGGTACAGAGACGGAGAATTTATGCAGGGCATTACTCGTGGTGATGGAATTAACTACGGGGAAGACGTAACTGCTAATCTAAAAATGATAAAGTCAATCCCACAGACATTATCTGAAAAAATCCCTTACCTCGAAGTGCGTGGTGAGGTCTATATGGACAACGAGGTATTTGAGGAAGTCAATGCGCGCCAGGAGGAAGAAGGGAAGAAAATATTTGCAAATCCCAGAAACTGCGCGGCGGGTACCTTGCGAATGTTGAATCCCCAAGTGGTTGCTGAGCGTAAGCTCTCAATTATAATATTTAACCTTCAGGCTGTTCAAGGAAAAGAATTTAAATCTCACGCTGAAACCTTAGATTGCCTGTCTAAACAGGGATTTCAGGTTTCGAAGTACACAATATGCAGAACTGAGGACGAGGTATGGGAAGCCATCTGTGCCATAGATAATACACGTGGAGAATTTTCCTATGGTTTAGATGGTGCTGTGATCAAAGTTGACAGCCTCTCAGATCGTGAGAAATTAGGTACTACTTCTAAAGTGCCGAGATGGTCGATCGCATATAAATATCCCCCCGAAGAAAAGCAAACCAAGGTACTTCATATCGAGGTTAACGTTGGCCGAACCGGACGATTAACTCCCTTAGCTATTTTAGAGCCAGTTAGGTTAGCCGGTACAACGGTATCTCGTGCTTCACTTCATAATCAAGATCAAATTGATCGCTTAGATGTTCGTATAGGTGATACGGTCATCGTTCGTAAAGCTGCGGAGATCATTCCGCAAATCATGAGCGTGATAAAAGATAAACGTCCCGACGGAACTTCACCCTTTATTATTCCTGATAAATGTCCGGTGTGCGGTTCATCTGCAGTTAGGGAGACTACTAATGAAAAAGAAGGTTCCGGTATTCTCTGCACTAATGTAAATTGTCCTGCCCAACTAGCTCGTCTTTTAATTCATTTTGCATCGCGGCAAGCTATGGATATTGACGGGTTAGGTCCTGCGGTTGTTGATGCACTCCTTGAAAAAGGATACATCAAAGATTTATCCGATATTTATTATCTTAGGGATCGCAGAGAAGATCTCATTAGAGACGCAATCACAGGCAGGTCAAGTGCCAAAAAGTCAGATACGTCGAAGAGTACTGACAAGCTTCTCGCGGCCATTGAGCGCTCTAAAGACAACGATATAGATAAGTTGATTAATGGATTTGGCATACGAAACGTAGGGAAATTTGCGGGAAGCCTATTAAAGAATAATTTTGCGGATATTTTCTCCATCGTAAATGCTAGTATTGAAGAACTTGTCCGGTTGGATGGCTTCGGAGAAATAAGTGCTAAAGCCATTATAGATTTCTTTAAACAGAAGCAAAATATATATATACTTGAACGACTTCAAAACGCGGGCGTTAATATGAAGTCAAAAGCAGTTAATAGTACAATTGATAATGTTTTAGAGGGTTCAACCTTCGTTCTCACCGGTACCCTGCCGACCATGACCAGGGATGAAGCGTGCGAGATGATTGAAAAACATAGCGGACGCATTTCTGGAAGTGTATCCAAGAAAACGACCTATCTCCTCGCAGGCGAAGACGCCGGCAGCAAACTCACCAAGGCCCAGGGACTCGGCATAAAAGTTCTCTCCGAGGACGATTTTATGAATATACTCAAGTAAGGCTCATTCTGTAGGTATCGCATATACCTGAGCAGCAGTTTCCAGGATCAAAGCATCAGCAAATAAATTAGGCACCCTGGCAGAGCGCATTATACGAAAAAGCGGGGTGTCTAATAGCGTACACAAATTCAATTCGGGAGGATAATATGGAAGATGTACATCAATAATTAGATTGCTTTTTAAGATGGATAAATCACATTCTCCTCCAAAATAATCCTCTCCAAGCACCCTACCGCGACCACCACCATGTATCAAAGTAAGATAATATCGATTTTCGCCTATGTTCCCCGATTCCTGTAAAATATTTTCGGAGACAACCATCTCTAGCTTCGAATCATACATCTTCCGCGCAGCATCCCGGTCTCTACACAGTCTAAAAGTTGCAGATCCATAGTTATTTTGCCCAGGAATATAAACTTCTTCCTCAAAACCTGCATATTTGCCCGGTTTATATAGTCGCAAGTTCTTTGGATCAATTTTTAAGCGCTCTCCGAGTACTTCCAGGTATGTAAAGTTCCGGTCAATATTTATGTCAATGAGAGGCGCAATATTAAGATCTGACTTGACCGTACCAGTACACAATGATGAAACATAAGCAAAACTAAGAATACCAATATAGGCTAAAACTTTAATGGTTCTTTTAAGATACTCACGTTTAACTGGGATCTTGCCAATCAAGGTGTTGGCTTTTTCATTCTTAGCCGCTCTATTATATAAATATTGAAACAGCCCGACGCCAATAGCTATAACGATGACAAAACTAGGATATCCATATGTGAAAAAGAGTAATCCGTGTTTAGAATACAACACTCATTACCTCATTTCTTTGTACATTTTTCAATAAATCTCAATAAAATCACTGAAGCTTCTGCCCTTGTTAAAGTCCTTTTCTCCATTCTGTGCTCCATATAAAACTATGAGTGCAAACCTTGTTAACCATTCTGGCTATTCCGCTGGAAAACTTGAATATCAATAGCAATGTCCGTAACGATATCGTGGTCAGCACCGGCATAAGTAAGATGTCTGCTAATATATTCGCCCACTTGAGCTCGGTCAGGATGCGGAAGCTTACACTGCAAATCAATTCTCTGCTTAATGGCGGCATAAGCCTGCAGTTGCACATACCCTTGTAGAAATGCCGGGGAATATCTCATAATCATTTCAAGTTCAATCTATAAAGATTGTCTGAAGGACCTGGCATGCAAGAAAGTGCTAAACTTAATATAAATAAAAACTGCTGCTGTACTTATTACCAAAGCTTTAATAACCGGCCATTCCCAGCCAAAAATGAGAAAACTGGGATATCCAGTGTGAGGAATACTAAATATATAGTTAATAGCATCAACTGGATTAGAAGAAGCTAAAATGGCATCAATAACCTTTCTAATTAAACGGACTATTAGTACGGCTATCGACATTATCCAGAAATTCCTTGCCAGTACAAAATAGGATAGCACTATTAATCCGCTTATTGATAACATTACCCCATCTGGCAAAGCTCCCAATAAATCATCATTGACGAAGATTAGATCAAGACACCATAAAATTAGTAAGAAAAGCGAAAAAGATGGCCGTATATTTTTTAAGGATGAAAAAAACATTAGGAATTCCCCACTTTATGTATTTGTAAAAATTGACGATGGCTTATTCTGTAGGTATCGCATAGAGCACAGCAGCCGTTTCCAGGATCAAAGCATCAGCATATGGATTAGGCACCCTAGCAGGGTTCATTATTTGAAAATAAGGGGTGTCTAACAGCGTACACAGATTTGGTTCGGGATGATAATATGGATGTAGATCAATAATTAGATTGTTTTTCAAAATGGATAAATTATAAGATTCTGGAGGACCCTCTAAAATCTCGGTTATAAAAGCCAGAGCAGCAGGTCCAAGCACCGTAGTGCGACCAACACCATGTATCAAGGTAAGATAATATCTGTTTTCCCCTATGTTCCCAGATTCCTGTAAAATATTTTGGGAGACAACTGACTCTAGCTTCGAATCATAAAGTTTCCGCGCAGCATCCCGGTCTCTACACAGCGTAAAAGTTACTGATCCAAAGTTATTTGGCCCAGTAATCGTAGCTTCCTCCTCATATCTAGCATATCTAGCATATTTGTCTGGTTTATATACTCGCCAGTGCTCCGAATCAATTTTCAAGCTTTCTCCGAGTATTTCCAGGTCTGTAAAGTTTCGGTCAATATTTGCTTCAATGAGAGGTGCAATATTTGCAATATTTAGATCTGCCTTGGCCGTACCACTCCCAAATGATGAAACATAAGCAAAACTAAGAATACTAATATAGGCTAAAACTTTAATGGTCCCTTTAAGATACTCAGGTTTAAGTGGGATCTTGCCCATCAAGGCATTGGCTTTTTCATTCTTGGCTGCTTTTTTACATAAATAATGAAACAGCCTGACGCCAATCGCTAAAACGATGAAAAAACTAGGAAGTCCATATTTAAAAAAGATTATTCCGTATTTGGAATATAACATTCATTATCCTCATTTCTTTGTGCATTTTTCAATAAATCTCAATCTTTATTGATTAGTACTTCGACCAAGCAATGGAATATCCTGCATTTTATGGGAAAGCTATGCGCTGTAGGACTATTTGCTGCGCATAACCAATGCCCAGAGTCTCGGCTGAAAAGTTCTTGCCGAGGACGATTTAATAAATATGCTCAAGTAAGAAAACGGATAATCAAAAATAGAAACGGCGTGGCTGTCTTTGTGATGGCTACGCCGTTTTTCGCTGCATTATAGAAAAATAGCAGGAAATTCCATAATTAATGGCGAATAATGGTAAAAACCGAAATTGAAAAAGGATGTCATCACAAGGAGTAAATGAGTTTAGTCAAATTGTAATCATATAAAAATGCCTATAAAAAGGTACTATTGGGGAGGCACTAATTTTGTTTGAATATTTTGAAATAAATGTTGACTAAAATGACTTTACAGTAGATTGATAACATACTAATTCATTCAAGCTCGTATTATCTTAAAGACTAGTAAATGAAATATAAAGTTGATGAGATTCCCATATCCATATGTTTAGTATTTTATGATTGGAGGATAAACAATGAAATTGGCAGAAGCTTTAATCTTAAGAGCAGATAAGCAAAAAAAAATCGAGCAATTGAGGGCTAGGTTAACACGGAGCGCAAAAGTTCAAGAAGGTGAAAAACCACCAGAAGACCCGAAAGAATTATTGACTGAATTGAATACTTTAATTGATGAGCTTACGATCTTAATAAAAAAAATAAATAAGACAAATTCGCTAACAGAATTTATAAAAGGAGAATCTATTACAGATTCATTAGCGACAAGAGATACCATCATTCTCAAAAGAAGTGTTTTAGAATCATTAATACAGGCCACGGTAATAAAACTTGATCGGTATTCGAAATCAGAGGTGAAATTCTACAGCACTGTTAATATAGCAAATACTCAAAAAGAAACTGATTTTTTGTCAAAACAATATCGTGAACTTGATACAAAGATTCAAGAAAAAAACTGGCTTGTAGATCTTATTGAAGACTAAGTTTTGAGTCGGTAACTTATATTTATAGGTGTGAGTACAAAACCTTGCTCACAGGTTAAGTGAGTTTTGTTGGATGTGGGGGCCGCATCATGGGGTCGAATCCCATTTTATTTATTATGCCCAGCATTGTAACAAAAGCAATGGGCATTGTGATTGTAACTACCGCGTACTAATCTAAACTATAAGTGAGGGTGGGCTTGGTGTAAGCGGTCAAGTAAAATGATCAATAATTGGCCACAAAATGACCCACCTTCTGTACCTAGTTAAGCATGAAAAATTAATCCCTAAAATCTAGCT
>PHAA01000024.1 GCA_002840245.1 Firmicutes bacterium HGW-Firmicutes-15 | reverse complement strand
TTGAGAGCTGTCGGAGCTATTACCGTTGATCCTGCTGTGGAGGTTGTCGGATCTGCTGCTAGTGCAGGATTGCCAACGGCCAAGAGAGCGCTGCATAAGACCATGATTAACATAATTCTATACCAAGGTGCTTTTTTGCCGGTACGCAAGGAGTTCATAATCTCCCACCTTTCTTACTGCATTAAAACTATATCGCCCAAGTTATTATTGTGGTAGAGTCGATCAACTTCGCTATAAAATCACCGTATGTATTTTGATCCCAAAGGAATTATTTGGAATGATTATAGCATAAAAAGTGCTTCTATGTCGTTTTTTGTAATATATGTGACTTAGGTGGGTGAAAAGATATTTCTTGATAGCTCCAAATAATATGGCTCATAAATATTTTGGGGTGGTTCCTTCTGGTTATCAACTCTTGAAAAGAAAAAATAGCCATGTAAATATACTATTTTTGTATTTACAGCAGGATATTGCCATTATTCATAGAATATTGTAGCAGACAAATATTTGGAGTGTATAACTTATGTTAGCTACAGTGAGCACCCTAGCTCTTACCGGAATAGAAGCTAAACCTGTTAAGGTAGAAGTAGATATACAGAATGGGTTGCCTAATTTTGAAATCGTTGGCCTTGCGTCTGTTGCAATAAAGGAAGCTAGGGAACGGGTAAGGTCGGCAATTAAAAACTCAGGCTTTGACTTCCCCAACCGCAAAATAATTGTCAATCTGGCGCCGGCTGATTTCAAAAAGGAAGGCAGCCACTTTGACCTGGCTATTGCGGTCGGTATCCTGCTGGCTACCGGTCAGTTGGCCAAGGAATTACCCGAAAATTACTTCCTGGCGGGAGAACTATCGTTAAATGGTGCGGTAAGATCAGTACCTGGAATTCTGCCCATGGCTTTGGAACTAGAAGCGGCGTCTGAGGAACTTAACCTGGTAATACCGGCTGAAAACAGCGCTGAGGCTGCCCTGGTTAGGGAAGTGGCCTCCTACCATGTCTCGCATTTATGTGATGTTTGCGATTTCATTAACGGGGAAAAACTACTGGAACCCGTAGAATACTCCGAACCAGGCAGAAATGACAAAGAAAATATCAGCATACCAGATTTTTCAGAAGTGAAAGGACAGGCAAATGCCAAAAGGGCTTTACAGATAGCTGCTGCCGGTCTGCATAATGTAATACTAATTGGTCCACCGGGTGGGGGCAAAACCATGTTAGCCCGCAGAATGCCTGGTATACTTCCAGAAATGACCCGCGAGGAAGTCTTGGAAACTACCCGCATTTATTCGGTAGCCAATCTCCTGAACAGCAGCAACCCCTTGATAACCCAACGTCCTTTCCGAACTCCTCATAAGAACGCTTCGACCTCTAGTATCATCGGAGGAGGACGTGTTCCAAAGCCAGGAGAAATCAGCTTGGCTCAAAATGGGGTGCTGTTTTTAGACGAATTACCTGAATTCAACCGCGATTTACTGGAAGGCTTGCGCCAGCCTCTGGAAGATAAGTTGGTAACTATTGCCCGAGCCCACTCCACCTATACCTACCCAGCCGATTTCGCTCTAATTGCGAGTATGAACCCATGCCTTTGTGGCAATTACGGGTCAGATTTGGAGTGTAGCTGTACTCCCATGCAAATCCACAAATACCTAGGCAGAATATCCGGCCCCTTGCTGGACAGGATGGATTTGCATGTAGAAGTCCCGCGGATTCAATACGAGCAGTTGAAGGACAATTCCAGTGCGGAAAAGTCCGAGAGTATTCGCGGTCGAGTAAGTCAGGCCCGGGAGATTCAAGGCAGGCGCTTTGCTGGCAAAAAAATTACTCTCAATTCCCAGATGACCCCTTCCCTAGTCAAGACTCACTGCCGTTTGGATGAAGAATCGGAACAATTGTTGAAGAGTGCCTTCAACAAATTCAATATGAGCGCCCGCGCGCATGACCGGATTCTGAAAGTCGCCCGCACCATTGCTGATCTGGAAGCCTCTGATCAGATAAAGCTGCAGCACCTAGCTGAAGCGATTCAGTACCGGAGTCTGGATCGGAAATACTGGAGGAACCTGTAAACACTTTCTGATATTATATAAACACATTAATTCAGCATTATTTTTTCTATGAGCCGGTGGGTTTATTTTTCCCTGCCTAAGATGTAACATTAGACATGTTCCCCAATTAAATATAAGGTATGTTTTAGTATTTACAATTCCAGAATTTTTTCGAACTTAGCTTCTTCAATACTTAAAGAGGGTTTAAAATATGATACATAAAAAATTCAGCAATTGGCGGTTGGTGCCACTGATCGTAGTAACACTTATAATGCTTGCCGCTTTACCTAGTATTGCACTTGCGTCCACTAGTGTTTTCGCACTAGGTTCAACCTCTTATTCTATTGACGTCAATACATATACTATGGATACAGCTCCTTATGCCAAGGATAATCGAACCTATATGCCGATTCGTTATATTGCCTATGCATTAGGAATTAACGATAGTAATATCATTTGGGATGGAGCCAATAGTACCGTTACCTTGATGAAGGGCAACAAAGTTGTTCAACTAAAGATTGGCAGTAAGTTAATTCTTATTAACGGCGCCACAATTACGATGGATGTAGCTCCGGAAGTAGGTCCTTCCAACCGAACCATGTTACCAGCCGCATTTGTGGCTCAAGCATTTGGTGCCAGCGCTAAATGGGACCCTGTAGCTCAGACAATTATTATCTCAAACGATCCCCCGACTACTCCTTCGATACTTGACAATACCTTGTCTAAACCAGTAAATAATACAACTGAAGCCGATGGAATAATACCTGCTTACGAATGGAATTACAAATCGCAGCATTGGAAATGGGATCCCAAATTTTCTACAAAAGACATTACTGACCTATTGGCTAGTTATCATGATATGGCTCATCCCCATCATAGTCGAATGGATTATTTGAACACTTATTGTATAAACACAACCCCCAGTGAAAAGGAATTATTATCAACAGTGGCAAATTGTTTCAAGAATGGTGAATCTGATTCTAGCTATGATAACTATGATATAGTTTGCAATGTGATTGCTTTTGTCCAAAGTTTCACCTATATTTCGGACTCGGCTTCAACAGGCTTTGATGAATATCCGCGATATCCATTAGAAACCTTATTTGACCGAGAAGGAGACTGTGAAGATACGGCCATTCTTGTAGCTACATTAATTCGAGAATTGGGTTATGGGACCGCGCTGATCTTTTTTGATGATCACTGTGCTGTTGGCTTAAAAGGGGCTGATACGCTGCCCGGCACTTATTACATGGTCAACGGAGTAAGATACTACTACGTAGAAACAACCGCTAAAGGATGGGGTATTGGGCAGCTCCCCGAAGAATACGAAGGTCAAAAGGCAATAGTGTTGCCCTTGCCATAAGAAGCCTACATTTAACTCAGGCTTTTCTAACTTGGCCTGGTTATAAATTCATTGGCCGGCTATGCTCTATTATGTAGTTATGCAAATAATCTTAAATAGCTATCGTGAGTGCAGAGTCTAATCACTAATAAAAACGGAGTGTTTTACCACCCCGTTTTAGGCATCTTAGATTATTAGCTCTCACCTGTTTAAGTCTATTTAAACTCGAAAGCAAGGATGTTGTTGGGGTCAACTCGCTTCAGTGCTGCCAATTCTGCTTCAGTAGGAGGATCCATAATCGGTACTTCTGTTTCATCAATTACCCAGCCAGTATTTTCTTTGACTTCTTCTATGCTTGTATAGGGGAAAATGCAGTCCAATTTCAGATATTTTTCCCCTACAGGTTTCCGGAAAATACAGAGAGGTGTAATCAACGTAAACTCTTTGTCAAGAGCCGGCGAGGTAGTAGCAAAGTCCACATGTTCAACGAAGGTCTTTTTGTCATGCTGTGGTTTCCAGATAGTAGTTCTCGGAGTTATTGGGGTCAGGGTAGCACTGCCTGCACCGCCCGGCCCTCTAAGCTTAGGATGTTCGTAATCTCCACCCAGATATGACATAGCTATTCTGCCTTCCTTATCCATCTGCAGGCAGGACAGGAAGGCAATATCACCTTTGCCGGAAGCAAAAAGATCGAATATTTCATCCAAACCAAAAGCTGCAACCGAACCTGTATAAGTGTTCTCAGTAAGAGTAGATGCTACATAAGCAGGATTTCTCCAATCATGGTCTACCCCATCACTTAAGGTTACATAGGTATACTCAATACCTAATGCCTTAGCCGCTTTCATAGCCACCATGGGAGTTGATGAAGCAAGGCCATGGAATACTACGTCTCCTGTTTTTATCTCGCGAATAATAGCTACTGCCATCATTTCTGGTTTGCCATATTCCATTATTATAGCCTCCCTTCTAACATTTTTCCCGCAAATTGCGGTACTTCGCCAGCTTTGACCGCCTTCTGATAAGCTTTATGATCGGCCCAGTCTACAGTCAAGTATTCCGGATAACAGATACCTGGCTTAGCTCCACCCGACAGTTCCACAACCGCTTCTACCAGGAAATGAGGAATGGCCGTAAGTTTAGGTTCTTCCTGCATACGATAGGTCCCTACTATACGTTCGGTGGTTATTATTGTTTTCTTAGCCGCTCTGGCCAACAAAAGATCCTGGTAGCTGGGTCCCAGAATACGACAGTTTCCATAAATATCGGCTTCTTGAACATGAATTATGGCATAATCAGGAACCAAAGCTTTTACGCAAACAACATCGGTTCCATCAAATGGGCTTTTCATTACACTGTAGAATTCCGGACGAATCTCTACCAAATCGCTTCCCCACATTCCAGCTACTGGCATAAAAGGAATCCCGTATGCTCCCGCACGGAGAGCGTTAATCATAGCGGTTCAGGAGCCTTCAATTGCTTTAACCTGGCCCTCTCCCTCCATAGCTTTACGCATTCCAGGTGCCAGACCAGCTTCATTTTCCAACCCAAAAAAGCCAAAATAGGCAGTGTCAGCTTGGGGCATCATGATGTCTGTTGCTATACCCGGTGCAGCACCGCATAGTTTAAGGCCTTTCAACGGCTTTTGGGATAGGGCTAGTGAAAACAGAACTGGGTTCCGATGCATTGCATTACCGCCAAATGCCAGCAACATATCATCTTTAATCAGTTCAGTTGCTTGTGACAGTGACATCAATTTCTTTTGCATTTCAATACCCTCCTTTATTTAATTAGACTTATAACCAGTCATAATCATACTGTTTGCTAAAAATAGACCTTAATCGGCGGTCTTTTCCTTCTGGGTAGCAAAGAAAGCTAAAGCAATTATTAGAGTAACCAAGCACATTACGAAAGCAGACTTAAATCCTGACGCAGCAATAATTTTATTGGTAACTGGAGCTTTAGCAATGACACAGCCATTACCTGCATGGAATACAGTCTCTTTTTTTCACCTCCCGTAATAATTGTTCAACCAGTTGGCAGGGTCCTATCTTTAAGCTGCAATAACTCCAAACTGATTTGATATCCTTTGTATATCGACCGCTCCATCAATCCGGACTGTTTATACCGATTATTAAGCCAGACCCCACGTCGCTAATAAGGCTGAAGGCCTGGTAAGCAAGCGGTTAAATCCCATCTGCCTAGCCGAATAACCAAAAGCTAAACCCATTAACTGGGTATAATAAACTATGGGAAGGTTGTACTTGATACCCCTTTCCTTTTCAATTATCTCCTGTCTAGTATCAAGGTTTGCCTGGCACATTGGGCAAGCAGTCACTATTACGTCAGCACCCGCTTGCCGGGCTGCTTCCAGAACCTGTCCCCCTAAATCCACTACTATATCGGTATCTGATGCTGCAAATCCTCCGCCACAACATTCTGCTTTATGTGACCATTTAACTGGCTCCGCACCCAAGGCGTCCAGGATATTGTCCAATACCATTGGTTGTTCAGAATCGTCAAACTGGACAATCGAGCGCGGACGGGTAAGAAGGCAACCTGAATAAGATGCGACTTTCATCCCCTTAAGTGGTTTTACAACCTTCTCCTTTATGATCTGTAGACCAATCTCCTCAATCATTACTTGCAGGATATGAGCAACCTCTACCTTTCTAGCCCCAGCCAAGGAAACACCTAATCGCTTTTCCATTTCGGCAGCCTTTGAATCACTCTTCATTTCAATAGAAGCCGTTTTAAGCCGATTAAAACAACCAGCACAGGGGGTAGTAACCTGTTTAAGCTTCATATCATCAACCAGGCTCAAGTTACGCCCACTTAGGCTGACCGATAATTTATGATCCAAGCTATGAGCAGCGGTAGCTCCACAACAATTCCAATCTGGGACTTCATGCAAATTAATACCTAAACGCTGACAGACTAATTTGGTGGATATGTCGTATTCTTTAGCCATCGAGTGCAAAGAACATCCCGGATAATATGCGATATCCATTATTATCATCCCTCCTTGCTTACTGAGCTTTTTTTAAACATCCGCCGTACCTGGTCGATCTTCTTAACCCTAGGGGACAGGGGATTTAACTTGCCCTTTAAAAACATCCTGCCGCCCAGAGCGGCATCCTTCATATATTGTCCGCTACGAAGATTAAATTTTAACAGCAGTGGGGTTTCAGCTACCCGGCCAGTTTTACGAATCGAATCCAACATTAGCTCGTGGAATAATTCCACATTGCTGCGTCGTGCCTTTATGCCTTTGTTATAGGCCTTCTCCCGCATGTAATCCATAATGCGAGGGATATTAATCCCTGATGGACAGCGGTCTACACATAGCTGGCAAGAAACGCAAGTCCACAGCGCATCCATATTTAACAAGGTATCTTCTGCTCCCATCTTAACCAGCTGCACTATTTTTCTAGGAGTGTAATCAAATATATGAGCATTAGAGCAACCGCCAGTGCACTTACCACATTCCATACATAGTTCCACATCAATATTACAAGTTTCTTTCACTTCCTCCTGAAGTGAGCTGCTAGTATTATTTAGCCGCATTGGCCTATAAATATTCTCAATCATCTATTTGCCTCCCTGATCCTGGTTGAACAGAGCAACTACCTCTGAAGCTGCTGCTGCACCTTGATATTGCGCGCCCTGGGTCTCAACCGCAAAACCACATGCCCCAGCAAAAAACACTCTATCTCCAGCTTTAGTAGGGTTATAGTTCTCATGCTCAATAAAACCATACTCGTCAGTTTTGGCACCAAATAACACTGCCAACTGCTTAGTTTCTGGACGGGGTATGATAGCAGCCGCTAGAACTACCATATCAGCCTCAACCTCAATAGGCACACCCATCAGGGTGTCTTCGGCTCTTACAATTAGCCTTCCATTTTCGGGTAATACCTTGGAAGGACGACCTCTTACATACCTGACATGTTTAGTTTCAATAACTGAGCGGACAAACTCTTCATAGTCTTTCCCAGCTGCACGGTAGTCCATATAGAACACATAAGATTTTGCAGCCGGGAACATATCTTTTATCACACCCGCCTGTTTGGCAGTGTACATACAGCAAATCTTAGAGCAATAAGGATGTCCTTTGGAACGATCCCTGGAACCCACACATTTAATAAAGGCAACCGACTGCGGTGGTTGTGGATTTTCTGCACCAGAACCCCATTCTTTCAACTTGGCCTCAAATTCCAGGGAATTCATAACATTAGGATATACTCCATAACCATATTCCCCATACACGGATGCATCGAAGAGTTCAAAACCAGTAGCAAGCACCACTGCATCTACTACTATCTGTTTTCCATCGCCCTTCTCAGCCTGCAAATCAACAATGAATCTGTTACCGTCGCGGTTGGCGTTTCTCACCGTCATGCCTGTCAGTACGCTTATTTCTCTAGACTTTTCTATTTTTTGGACTTTATTATTTAATAAATCCTGAGGGTTTTCCCAGCGCGGGAAGCTGCTGTATAATTGTCCTAGAACTCCCCCCAAAACAGTTTCCTTTTCTACCAAAAAGACATTATAACCAGCCTGGCCAATCTTCAGAGCTGCCTCCATACCAGCAAGTCCTCCCCCAATTACCAATGCAGACTTTGCTTTATCTTTCATGATCTTACTCTCCCCTCTCAATTCCCAGTTTGGTTAATATCCCGTTCAGAGAGATAGTATTAGCTTCAAATCCTAGTTTTTTTACTGGTACACCCAGCGCTAGAGCAATTAATTGGGAAAGGTCAATAACCGGGATGTTAAATTCATCCTCATAACGCTTGTTTATATTAGGTTGTTCTCTATCCAAGCCTACATTGCATCCAGGACAAACGGTAGTCATCAATTGTACCCCTGCATCTTTGGCACTCATAAATTTTTTGTACAGGTGCGGTTGTACCATTTCTTCTTTATGAGTGATACCTCTCCCCACCGAATACCCACAGCAAAGTTGTCTTTCTTTATAGAACACTGGAGTTCCACCTATTGCTTCAATAATCTCCTCATGAAATGTTGGATATCCTCCATCGTCCAGGATATGATATTGCTGGGCCAAGTAGTGGCAGCCATAGTGTACCCCCACTTTGAGACCTTTAAGTGAATGTACAACCTTAGCTGCAATCTCGTCCTTGAGCCGGCACCAGAGTTCTTGAACGTGATGTATTTCGGTTTTGCCTTCGTACTTATATCCCTGTTTGGCAATAACATCATTAGCCATCTGCATATAGGCAGGATTGTGCTTCATAATATGGGCTAATTCCCGATTATAGCCATAACAGCCATTGCAAAACACATAGGTATCCAGGTCTTGCTTTTCAACTATAGCTAAGTTGCGAGCCGTAACGGCCAGTGATAATTCTGGTTTATATACGGAACAAGTTAAAAGATAACCCGAGCAGCAGGTCTGATCAGGGTCCATCACTATTTTAACTCCCAATTTATTCATAACTTCTTTGATAGCATTTTCTGTACCTGGGTACTCCATGCTTCCAGTACAACTACGGAATAAGAAGATAGATTCAGGTACCTCCGGGAATAATTCCTCAGGTGTTACCACCCGTTGTTCAGTCATTAGTAATCCTCCCCTCTGTATAGCTAAAGCTCACAGGTTTTTCAGCCTCATCGCTAAGCTTCTCCAGATGTTCAGTCGCTCCTGTAAGGTTAAAAAGTTCTTTGTACTCTGCTTTAGCCCGGTCAGATATCTCTGGCCAAGGGGAAGTACCCAGATTACTACGATATCTCTTTATCTTTTCCCGCCCCTTTTCTGAAGGTGCAAATGTAAGGCCGTCCTCCCGGGCTCTTAGAGCAAAGCGCTTGAACGGCATTATATGTTTTAGTCCATAGTTTTTTTCTACAGCCCGGTAACGTAACTGCATCATCAAAAGTGGAAATTGAATATCATTAGGGCAAACGGTCGCGCAACCCGCACACCAGAAACAGCGCCAGATTTCCTCGCTCTTTAACCATTTTTCCGAATTCCCGGATAAAACATCGCTAATTATTTGCCGGGGATTATATGAAGGGCTGAGACTCGCCACCGGGCAATTTCCCACACATTTACCACAGGCTAGACAGCTTTCCAGGTTTTCTACCAGGTTATAAGTATCAACCTCTTTATATAGACCATCATTATTATCGCTGTATTTTTCTCTGGGCATTTAGTAACATCTCCTTATAGAACTTTTTCAACTCCGGTAATTATTATGTTCATATTTTATAAATAAAAAATTTAATTACTGTTCGCACTATAATAATGCAAGTTTGTGCCAACATTAGAATAATATTTTAAAATCAGTTATACAGCCATTTACGAAATGCCCGGCAATTATGCCCAATAAAAAGTGTCAGCTTGTTGAAAATAAAAACTGACACTTTGTTTAACCTTATTGTATTTATTATAACATATAATTATAGTTGCATATTATATTGGAGTATTTGTTATAATTGTCAAATTAAGCTCTTGGAGATTGAAATATAGTCTTAGTTATATATATTTTCTACCAACTCACTAATCTATTTAGAATGAAACCGCAATGTTGTAAAGCATATAAAAATGAGCATACCTCTGCTTCATGTCTTTTTGCAGGATATTTATACTCATTGGAGAATAGTATAATAAATCGAATCCTATTTTTCGGTGTTCTCCAGCTAGACACCAAGGCACAACACCATTATGGACACGATTAAATGTTTTAGCGCTTATGATCAAGGAGGGATATTACTTGCGTAGATTGCCTATAGATGGACTTGAACCCGGAATGATGATTGCCCGCGATGTTCTCTCAGTCGATGGCAGAATATTGCTAACTAAGAACAGCATTCTCAACACCGATTATATATTTAAGCTTCGTACCATGGGACTTGGCTCACTTTACATCAAGGATAATTTATCTGATATTGAAATCCCAGAAATTATTTCTGCCCAGGTAATGACTGCTGTTTCTTCAACGCTTAGAAATTCAATAAATAATTTTACCAGCAACAAAAAAATCGACATGGAAATGATGTATAAAGGCGTTAAATTACTTATTGAAGACATTATGTCCAACCGAAATATTCCCATCCAATTGGAAGACATACGCACCTACAACGACTATCTCCTGTTTCATTCGGTTAATGTAGCTGTTTTTTCTATAATGACCGGTCTATCCATGGGATATGGGGAGGGAACTCTGACGGAACTCGGTGTGGGTGCCTTATTGCACGATATAGGTATGATCGCCATAGACCCCTCTATCCTGAATAAACCGGGGCCTTTATCTGCGCAGGAAAATGAAATAGTCGAACGTCACCCCGAAATCGGGTTTAATATATTGCGATCATATCGAGAATTGTCTACAACTGCAGCCCATATATCCTTTCAACATCACGAACGAGTAGATGGTTCTGGTTATCCCCGCCAGTTTCTGGGGAAACAGATTATTATATTTGGTAAGATTGCTGCTGTAGCGGATACATACGATGCGCTGGTCTCTGATCGACCTTACCGTAAAGGATATTCGACCATCGATGGGGTAATTGTACTGCGTAAACTGTCGGGAAGCTATTTCGATCCCGAGGTGGTTGAAGCTTTTGTTTCCAATATAGCCATATACCCAATAGGAATTTTATTGTTGCTAAATACCGGTCAAATAGCTGTTGTAACCGATATCACCAAAATAAATCCCCGTCAACCGGTGGTACGAGTTATCTTAGACAAGGATGGTAATTTTGAAAATACGCCGTTTGAGATTGATTTCCGTAAAAACAAAGATATAACTATCATAAGGCGACTTACTATGGAGGAAACCGATGCTATCAGGGCTAGGATAAAAGTCAAAAAATCATAAGAAGGTAAGAAAGCATTATTTTAGAAATAAGCGCTCTTTTGCCTTATGATTTTATCAGCATCTACAACCATATTATCAAGTAGTTCTCTGCATGAAAGAACATCCTTTATTAGACCTATTGACTGTCCCACCATAAGGGCAGCATAATTTACATCTCCATTTTGCCAGGCTGTTTTCACTCTTTGCCCACTCAAGAATGGGAAGAGTTCCTCCATTTTGGCACCTTTGGTTTCTAGATCAAGTATCTCTTTGGTAAGGTCATTGATTAATGCCCTGCCCTGCAGTTTTACGCTTTTACAGATAAGGGTTGTATCCTGTTCCTGCCTGCGAATTATTTCTTCATAAATGTTTTTATGTACATTGCATTCTTCAGTGTTAATAAATCTGGTGGCCATCATTACCCCCTCGGCCCCCAGACACAAAGCAGCAGCGAGTCCTCTTCCATCTGCTATTCCTCCGGTAGCTACAACGGGAATTTTAACAGACTCTGCAATACGGGGAGTTAATACCATAGTAGTAACATCATCATTTAATGGATGACCGCCCTCTTCTATGCCTGCCGCGAAGATACCATCGTATCCGAGCTTTTCAATATTAATAGCATGGCGTACGGCACCTACTTTATGGAATATTTTCACTCCTGCGTGGTGTACCATATCCAAATATTTGGTAGCCGGTGAACCGGATACTTCTATGGCTGCCACTTTTTCTTCACAACAGACCCGGAAAAAATCATCATAAGTCTCCATAGTTATACGGAAAGAAGGTAAAAGGGTAATATTTACTCCAAAGGGCTTCTCAGTTAATTCCTTAGTCTTCTTAAGGGCTGCCCGCAGTTCGTCCCCGCTGTCGTAGTTACCAGCAGTAACATTGCCTAGTCCACCAGCATTAGATATGGCTGCAGCCAGTTCCGGTTTAGCAAGCCACAACATGCCACCACAAATTATCGGGTATTTAATACCCAGCATTTCAGTTATTTTGGTTTTCACTTTAATAACCTCCCTATTACAATCGTTACTTTTGTTTCTCAAGTCAGTTGTCATAACCCCCATGATATCAAGACAACCGGGGACACTGCTCCAAGGTGTATTCCCGTACCTTATCGGCTTATTTATTAGGAGGGCTATTTGCCCTCCTAATAATCTCTCCTGCACACTGGCCTTCGGCCTTATCAGCTTAAGACAACTCCTGCGATAATCATCTTCTGCATATCTGCTACTCCCTCAACTTGTGGACCCATAATAGCGTCGCGATACAAGCGGGTTACTTTATAATCTGTCATTAAACCGTAGGAGCCGTGTACATCTACAGCAATACGGGCCGCTTCAACAGAAGTTTCACAAACAAAAGTTTTGGTCAGTGCCGCTTCTTTAGCAAATATTACTGGATCTTTGGCATCATTGGCTAAGCAACCTAAGCGATAAGTCAGCCAGCGGCATGCTTCGTATTTCATGGCCAGATCAGCAATTCTTAATTGTATAGCCTGGAATTTTGCAATGGGTGCTCCCCGATGGGTTTTCTCTTTAGCATATTTTACTGACTCCTCGTAAGCTGATAGTATCTGTCCCAGAGCCAATGAACTCACCCCTACTTTACCAAAGGCAATGCCATAGGTTAAAACCGGGAAGCCTCCCCCTATTTTCCCCAGAATACTCTCTACCGGTACCTTTACATCTTTAAAATACACGTCCAGAAGCTCGCCGCCATGATATCCTATCTTCTCCCAGGGTTTCGAAATAGTATAACCCTCACAGAATTTGTCCACTATAAAAGCGGTTGGTTTGCCACTTTCAATATCTGTAGCGAAAAGCACCATCGGTCCAGGATAACCGGCATTGGTTATGAAACGCTTGGTACCATTTATTATATAGTAGTCACCCTCTTTTACTGCATGGGTAGTAATTTGTTTCGGGTCTGACCCAGTTGACGGCTCAGTAAAAGCAAAGGAGGCCAGGTGTTCACCTTTACACGCTTTTGGCATGTACTTGTTCTTTTGTTCGGTTGTGCCAAATTTGTCTATAGCACCCAGTCCCAGACAATTAACCGATATCGCAATAGCCGGTCCGCTGGATATCTTAGCTAGTTGCTCCATAGCCAGAACATAGCAATCATAGCCTGCATTAGCTCCCCCGTATTCCTCTTTGAATGGTAGTCCAAAAAGTTCCAGCTCGGCGAGACCTTGCATAATTTCGTCAGGAATTTTACTTTCCCGGTCTATCTGGTCAGCCACGGGCTCAATGTACTTTTCCCCAAATTCCTTAGCCATTTTTTGGATTAAAAGCTGTTCCTTGCTTAATGAAAACTCCATGTTCTTTCCTCCCTTTTAAATCAGCAACCCAATTAGTTAATAATCAAAACATAGATCATTGATCTTAAGAACTGAGGTGTCGGCAAGCTTAATTATTTCCGCTAAATTGGCCACATGGGGCACCTCATTCAGAAGGTAATACCTGGTCGCCATGATTTTTCCCAGATAGAAGTTATAATCATAGTGATCTTCACCAAGTTCTTTAGCTTTTTTATCAGCCAACAGCGCTTGCTCCAGGAGCATTTTACCGCCGATAAGCTCACCACTAGCCATTAAAATACGTTTAGCAAAGGTCGGTATTAACCCCATCGTGTCCTTATCCTGGGCAAATCCAGCCATAGTCTCCTGGATTTCTACATAGGCTTGGATAGCTTTGCCCAACTGTTCAAATTCTTTTTTAAATCCAGGGTAATCTTGATTGCTTGCCCAAAAATCTCTAATACCTTGCATCCAGCGGGCAAATACGGCACCCTTTTCCTGTGGCCACTTACGCCCTACCAGATCCATAGCCTGGATAAAGGTAGTGCCTTCGTAAAGGGTGTTTATTTTAAGATCCCGGGCCAGTTGTTCAGCCGGATAATCGGAACAGTAGCCATAACCACCATAAATCTGCAGGGCTTCAGTACCGATTAAATCCCAACCAATTTCGCTGGAATAACCCTTTATAATGGGAATATTTACTGCCAGCTCATCTCCAGCCTTCTTTCTTTCAGCCGGATCGGGATCCCAGTGGTTTATATCAATGTCCAGATATGATTTGTAGGTCATTGCTCTTATAGCTTCCACAATAGATTTTCCTCTTAATAGAGCCCTCTTAATATCCTCGTGTTCTATTATGGGGACCCGCCCCTTCTTGGGATTGCTAAAAGATATTCCCTGTACCCTCTCTCGGGCATAGTCTTTCGCATTATAGAAAGCGTTCGCAATCAAACCTGCAGAATGGCAGCCAATAACCAGACGCTCTTCGTTCATCATGTTGAACATTAAGGCCATACCATCGCCTTTGCCCTCATTCTGAAGTGGGTTGATCCCCAACAAATAGCCTCGACAGTTACTATTGTCGCCAAAGCTCAGGGCCACAGTGGGATTGGCATGCTGACCCATTTTCTCTTCCACTCCGGTGGGGGTTACATCGTTAAACTCTTGGCTGCCATCATCGTTAATCCAGTACTTGGGTACAATAAACAATGATATGCCTCTGGTACCCGGAAGGGCTCCTTCCATTCTGGCCAACACCAAGTGAACAATATTTTCCGCAAAATCATTATCACCGTTACTGATAAATATTTTCTGACCTTTGATTTTGAAAACCCGGACATCATCTGTGGGATAAGCCTTGGTGCTAAGCTCCCCAACATCAGATCCAGCTTGGGGCTCGGTCAGACACATGGTTCCAGTATAATCGCCCGTCCACATCTTGGGCAGGTACTTTTGTTTAACATCTTCAGGGGCAAATTCCTGCACCAGCATGGAAGATCCCTGAGCCATACATAGGAAGGGGGGAACCAGGGCGGGGTTGGCCGCCGAAAACATTTCCCAAAGTGGGAACATCAATACCTGGGGTAAAACTACAGCCCCTTCACTCTTATCCACGTTGCTGGCACACCAGCCCTCCGACTGTAACTTCTTGTAAACAGGGGGAATGGAGGGAGCCACCAATACCTGACCGTTTTCGAATTTGACCCCAAATTGATCTGCACTATCACAGCTAGGTTCAATAATATCCTTGGTCATCTTTATAACTGTGTCCATTAGCATGTCCACATCATCTACGCTGTAGTTGTCACGATAACGTGGATATGCCAGGACCTTTTCCAATGGCAGCCATTCCTTTAAGATGAATTTAAAATCCCGGGTGTTTTTATATGCAAAATTCGATGCCATTTTTTACCCTCCTTATGATAATAGCGTCACTGTTTTAAACAAAAAACAGTGACGCTAATCAACTTACACTCTAGAAAGGAATCCTATTAGTCGGAGACCACAGGCCCATTTCCTTAGCATTTTTCAATAGCTCATCACGGAAATCCGGGTGGGCCAGATTGATCATCTGCTCAGCCCGGCCCCAAACGGAGCGCATTTTCATATTGACAATGCCCCATTCCGTAGCCACATAGTGTACCATTACCCGAGGTACGGTAACAACAGCGCCTGGGGTCAGAAAGGGTTTAATACGAGAATGCATCTTCCCTGCTTTATCAGTGTAGGTAGATTCCAAAGCCACGATGCCTTTGCCGCCTCTGGATTCAAAAGCACCAATATGATAATCCAGAGATCCCCCGGTCCCGGATATTTGCCGCAGACCGCTGCTCTCCGAGCAAACCTGGGATAGCAGGTCAATCTCCACACAATTATTAATGGAAATAACATTGTCTTCCATCTGAATGTACTTGGGATTGTTGGTATAGTCACAGTCATAGGCCGCTACTTGCGGGTTTTTATTCAGGAACTCATGGGTTTTCGGGTTGCCAAAACAGAAGGTAAAGATACTGCGTCCCTTGTCGCGAACTTTACGTTTGTTGGTAATCTTGCCCGCCTCATACATTTCCGTAATGGCATCACAATACATTTCCGTTTGGATACCCAGATCCTTAAGTTCAGATTGGGCGATTAAGTGTCCAATGGTATTAGGCACTCCGCCGATTCCCAGTTGCAGGCAGGCTCCATCGGGGATGAGCGGCATAATATACTCACCAATTTTCTTTTCTGCCTCGTTGGGTTGTCCCGCTGGCGGCATCGCAAAAATTGGTGCATTGCTTTCAATGATGAAATCAACATCTTTAATGTTTATGCATTCCAGGGCTCCACCCATAACGTAAGGCATATTAGGGTTGGTTTCCACGATAACGATTTTGGCATTAATCAGCTCTGCATAGGTACAAGAGGCGGTCAGCCCAAAGTTGAAATTGCCATGAGCGTCCATGGGGGCTGTGGTCACGCACATCACATCCCGCTGAATAAAAGACTGGTGGAGTTCCAGCCGCATGCGATGGAATTCGTGGTATGAGACGGGCCCATAAACCGCTCTGCCTTTATCTCCCAGCATGCGGTCAAGTCCGCTGAAATGATCACTGATCATAGTGAACTTTTGTCCGGTGGGATCGGTTTTTAAAAAATTCCACATTCTGACACTGCCAGCAACCTGAACAGTAACGTCCTTAAGGCTTTCATCATCGGCCCGATTTCCCAAAGCAATATCAAAATCATAGGGGGGATTGCCGAAATATCCGTAACCTACTAAATCTCCTGACTTCACCATTTGAGCAGCCTTTTCGGCGCTAATCAATTTTTGTTTGTATTCTTCTAAAAAAGTCATTATATATATCCATCCCTTCTAATAAATAATTTCACATTAACCAGTACCTAGGTACTTTCAAGAAATAAACCAGTCATTTACTCCGGTTAGCCCTTTGCACCTGATGTATTCTATAGTATCTCCCCCTATCTCATACTACTAACTAATCAACAGCAGTATTAATGCAAATGCCTGTCCTTTCATTCTGAGCAGCTAGATGTCAACTAGGTTCACGAAAATATTCATCATGTCCACATAGTAAAGCAAATATCATGCCAGCCATTTGAAATCATCACAAAAAATAAGAACCACCTTGAAAAAGCGGCCCTTAGGATGATTACTTATAGATTTTATAATTAAAATTATAATTGCATTACATGATACACATTGTAATTATGTGTATCATGCTGCACCACTCATTAACGAGGTGGTACAGCTGTTAACAATTTATTACACCTCAATTTTGTAGGTTTTCATTTTACGATAAATAGTATTACGTGAAATCCCCATAGTTCGAGCTACATCACTAACATTTCCTCCATATTCATCCAACAATTTTATGATTTTATCACGTTCCATATCGGCAGTAGCTTTCTGGTTCAATTTTCTAGCTTCTTCAATAGTTAAGCCCCGCATATTTACATCAGAAATGATTGAGTCGAACGACTCTTTATCACGGAGCTGTTCCTTTTGTCGTGCAGAATCTCCTCGGAAATAGGATGGAAGAATATCTTCCGTAATTATACTCCCTTCGGCAAATACAATAGCGTTTTCCATTACATTTCTAAGCTCTCTTACATTTCCCGGCCAGTTATAGTCACAAAGCATATTCATAGCAACATCACTTATACTCAATAGATCTCGTTTGAACTGAAGGCATAATGTCTGGATAAAAAATCTAGTAATGGGTGGTATATCTAGCTTTCTCTCCCTTAGAGAAGGCAATTCAATATTAATTACATTTAACCGGTAAAACAGGTCTTCCCGGAAACGTCCCAGCTGCACCTCATTTTTTAGCTTCCGGTTCGTTGCTGCAATAATTCTTACATCCACCTTCTTAGGTACGGAACTACCAATACGCGTAATCATTTTATCCTGCAGGAATCTGAGCAAATTAACCTGCATATCAAAGGGCATCTCCCCAATTTCATCTAGGAATACGGTTCCACCGTCACCCACTTCCAGTTTTCCAATACCTCCGCCTTTCCTAGCACCTGTAAATGACCCATCTTCATAACCAAATAGTTCACTCTGCAGCAATTCCTTTGGTATAGCTCCGCAATTAATCGCCACAAAGGGCCCCTTAAGCCCGCTTTCTTCATGTATAGCTCGTGCCACCAGTTCTTTACCTGTTCCACTTTCTCCTTCGATAAGAACACTGGAACTAACCTGAGCTGCTCTCATGGACAGTTTCTTAATCTCGTTCCATTTTTCGCTGTGGCCAATAAGGCTGCTAATACTAGAAATATCATCCCCATCCGCACCAGTAAAGACATACGGTTTATCTAATTCCTGGCTTTCACCCTCCACCACAAATCCGAGGACAGTTTGCTGGGAACCATCAGGATTTCTGGTGATACGCCTCCGTACCAGTGAACAGGGAATTAAGCCCTCTGCCCCCTTCAAAAAGAATTTATTTAAAAATTCATTAGGATTATTAGATAGCAGACTTTTCATTACCCCTGTTTCATCTAGCACGAGGTTGCCAAGAAATTTTCCAATTAGAGATTTTCGGTCACTAACTCCCAGTAAATTTAAGCACCTCTGATTGACATTGCTAATATTGTGATAAGCATCAACAACTAAAACTCCATCCTGGAAGCAGTCGATAATTGACGAGCAGGTGCGGTGATAAATCCGAGTGATTTGGGACACTTCTGATTTATAATGCAATTGGTTTTCAATTACTTTGACGCCCAGATTTAGCACCTGTAATACTCCGTCCGGGAGAGGTTCCGCAACATTATAAGCTGCCAATATTCCGACAATGGCAGCTTGATTGTTGTGTATAGGAATCGCTGCGCCATGAGCAGAATGGTAACAATGAGCATAATGTTCCGGGCCTTTTACTTCGAGCTCCCTATTCTCAACCAGGGCTGTACCAATGGCATTGGTGCCAATGTCTTTTTCACTACAGCAAAGACCTAAGAGTGGATTATATTTAGGATCCCCAGCTATCTCTAAAATGTAGCCATCTTGATCTGACAAAGCAACAAAATCATGCCCCTCTATTTCACTGATATCCCGCATAATCGGCCTGGCAAATGATATAAGCTGCACATTCTCCGCCAATTTGGCCTGGAGCATCCGATTGGGCAACTGATGCCGGTGCCTAGAAAAGGGGTCAATACCCCGACTTCTTTGCCAAGATCCAGAAATTTCGGCACTCCTTGCTCCCTCTAAGACAATACCTTTTCTAATAAAAGCCTCCCAAGCTTTATAGATTTCAGAATCAAAACTAGCATCCATATCATTCATCGCCTCACATCAACAAGTTGAAACTATAAGCTACGTTTATGTCTCAGTTATACCATTGTTTCATCTATCTTAACAATGATGTTTGTGTAAATAGCAGCCTAGTTATAGAATGGTCAACTTCATTACTATACCAGCACCATCCACTTGCATCTCAACCTTATCTGCAGCTAAAATAGTGGCGAAAGTGGTCTGTGTACCATCCGCCTGATATACAGCAGCTGTCGGGTCGATTTGATAGACTTTGTCAGTCTTTAAGGTAATCTGGTTCGCACCATTGGTACTCTGTACCTCTCCGCTTATCTTTTTCAATACGATCGTTATCTTCATGACCACACCAGCTCCGTCCACCTGCAACTCAACCTTATCCACAGCTCTAATGGTACCGAAGGTTGTCTTGGTCCCATCTGACAGGTATACACTAGCAGACGGGTCAATCTGATATACTTTGTCCTTCTTCAAGGTGATTTGTTGTGAACTACTGCTAGCCTGGACCTCCCCAGTTACTTTTTTCAACTTTGATGTGCTGCTAATCATTATCTCCAAAGGGATTTCATCTTCGATTTCGCCCGGAATAGTATCCAGGTAGGTAATTTTCACCTTGTCACCACGCATTACACCACCTGCTTTATTCCCATCTTTATCTACTACTCGCGCCCTATCCCAGTAATTAAACCATCCCGGAATTCCAATTTTGGAAGCCTTACCATCCAGATCTAAGCGAAGATCGGATAAACTTTTAACCGTTCCAGAAATGTTTTTCGTTTCCAACCCGGTAACTCTGGAAACTTGACCATCCTTCAGGAAAACCTTGACAAAGGTTAATGGTTTTAAGGATTGAAATCCCTTGGCGTTTCCTCCCTTGATGGTACCATCCATAACCGCGTCCCATGACAATGGCAATTGCCTTTCCTGACAGTTAAGGTCGCTTATTACTAGCAAGCTGTCTTTACCTACCGCCACCGATTTTACCGTACCAATTATTTGTTGATCATTCGCCACCAGGTTACGCCTTTCCAACAGAGAGATACAGGCAGCCTGTTTCTTGCTATTTAACAAAATTTCCACCTGATAGTCTATAGACTCCCGCGGCAGGCACTCTTGGGCACCTTTAAAACATACTACGTTCGGATCTAATTTCACCTCTTCCGTGCCCTGAAGAGAGACTAGTTCAATCTCTAATGCGCCTTTCGGTTGGCTCAAATTCTTAACCCAGCCCACCAATCTCCTATCATCAGCAACCTTGGCCCAACGCTGCTCGATCAGCTTCGACAGCAACGCTGCGGCTTCACTCCTTTTAAGTCCCATGTTGGGGCCAAAGCTTCCGTCCTGATACCCCGACATGATTCCTGCATTGCTAATAGACAGTACATAAGGAAGGTAAGCCTGAGGAGTTGATGCTAGATCCGTAAAAGCTTTGCTCTCCGAGGCATCAACGGTCTGATCCACTAGCGGGAGCTGCAGTATCCGAGTTAGTAGGGCAGCTACCTGAGCTCTGGTTATAGATACCTGAGGGCTAAATGCAGCCACTTCTTCAACTGATAAAAACTGTTTCTCAGCCGCCGCATCCAAATAGTTCTGCCCCCAAGGAATTTGCGGCGTTTTCACCTGTTGGGCGGGTACCTTCCCAGTTTTTTTCTGAGCAGCGGCCTTATCATAATTGAAACCTTCTGCCCGCATAAATAAAACCAGAGCTTCAATCTGTGAAATTTCCTGCTCAGGTTTAAATTGACCATCGGGATAACCACTGATAAGGTCTAAAGCCACTGCACGGGATACTGCCTGTCTGACCCAGTGACCTTGAAGGTCGTTCAATGGCATAGCCGCTCCTTCAGATATACCCCCACAAAACAGGCCGGTTATCGCGAATATTATTAATGTTGTTACTAATAGTCGGGCATATTTAACGTAGGACATAGCCCACCTCTCATTTCATAGTGTCTCGAATTTTATATAGACTGCCTTTTTGGGTAAATACATAAAGAAAACCATCCGGACCGACCAATGGAGCTCGGTCTATAGCACTATCCAAAGTTCGATCCCACACCATACGCCCAGATTGATTTACTGCAAAGAGATCTCCATCGCTGCTGCCAGCATAGATGCGCTCCGTTTGCGGGTCTACTACTGGCGGGGATACCAAATTCAATAGGGGATCCTCCCAGATTATCGAGCCGTTATCCGCATTGAGGGCATAAAGCTTATTACCTCCGGTTAGATAAAGGATCATATTATATAGAACCGGTGCGCTTAACTCAGTCGTGGTATTCAATGTATACTGCCATTTTGGAGACCTTCCGTTTTCAATTTGAAAACTATATACTTTCCCCGTCTTTAATTTAGTGGATTGCCCGCTACGGGAAGAACTTTTATTAAAGTTCACGATAGCAAAGATTTTGCCATCCTCAGCAGGTAAGATACTTGCTTCAGTTATATCGCCCAACCAATAAGTCCATAAGAATTTCCCTTGCTTACTAATGGCCGCTAACCGATAGCCGCCTTTCTTTTCCCCATAAACCACATAAAAGGCCTGTTTATCGGCAGCACAGGCTAGAAATTCCCTAGTAGTAATCAGTTTTGTATTATAGGCTTCTGAAGAATCCCATGGCGATAGCATCCATACATAGTGACCAGAGAGATTTACCGCATATAGTGCATTCGGCAAAGGCAAATACAGGATCTCATCAAGGCCGCTCGCCAACAGGGGTACCTTACTCCCCTTCGCTCCAGAATAAACGGAAAAGCTCCAAGCATTGGTCCCATTCAGCTTGGTTTCCTGAACTGATGAGGCATTGGCGGCATAAATCGAATCATTTTCACCAATAATCGGTTGACCCATAGCACCAGAGGAAGCTCCTTTCGTTTCCCATAGCACTTTCCCCTGTAAATCAACGCAAACCATTTTATTACCCAGCGGCAACAATAGCTTGCCATTAGGTGCCAGCATCATTTCTCCGCTCAGCTTCCCCAGCCCGGATAGCCTCCAGCTAATCTGAGCTAATTGCTGGGCCTCGTCTGCTTGAGTATATATCTCGAACTTATCGGCAGCTATAGCCGTGGGCAAAAACATAAACATTATAATAAATGCCAAGCATATGCGCTTCAAATTAATCACCTCTATCTCACTTAACCTTTTGTACGAACGTAATTGAAAAACGCAATCGTTATTATGATATAAATATCGTCATTTAGAAATTATATCCTTAGTTTATGGCTGCCACCCGTTACTCATAATTGGAGGCCACAACCCGATTTATTTACCCGCGCTTTACACCCAGTTATCAAACCTTTTTCGTCTTAACACGGGCGTTATCCTTGAGGTTTATGCTGGCATCTTTTATAATCTGATCGCCTGCTTTTAACCCTTCAATAATTTCTATGTTCTTGCTGTCAAACAGTCCGATTTTAACATTCCGAAGCGTCATCCGACCATTGCTAATAACCATCACTTGTTGCTGTTCATCACTAGCGCTGAGGACTGCTCCACGGGGCACGATCAAGACGTCTTCTCTGCTGGCGGTAGCAATACTTACCCTGGTTTCATAACCAGGTTTTAGATTACCAGTGCCTTCCATGGCTATCATAACCGGTACTCGTCGTTGAATAACCCCAAGGGCCGATTGCTTTTCTTCAGCCTGCGGATATATCTTTATTATTTCCCCGTTCAGAACTGTTTCACCCATTACCGGTGCGCTCACCTGGACTTTTTGCCCTACTTTTACTTCTCCCAAATCATCACTTAGCAGATCAGCCTTAATCTCTAGGTCACTGACCAGAGCCACCCGTGCCAGCAAGGTTCCCGATTGAACCACCTGCTCCTGTTGTACCGGCAACTGCATGAGGGTTCCGGCGATCGGGCTTTTCACCACGAGCTGCTCTTCTTTTTGCTGAGATTGGCTTAATAATTCTTCATATGTATTAACTTGATTCTGAGCTGATTTCAAGCTCTCGGTCTGTTCTTTAAAATTAGTCTGATATTTATCCACCAGAGAGCGGGTTTCATCATATTCAGTCTTACTGATAGCACCGGCTGCAAATAATTCCTTCACCCGAGCAAACTTGTCCTGGGCATCCCGCAGGTCTAAACTACTGCGGTCTACCGCCGCTTGGGCAGCCGTTATTAGGCTCTTTGCCTGGTTTAACGAAATTACCAGTTGTTTAGAACTCATGGATATATCCAGGTTTTCTAAAACCATCATGACCTGCCCTTTTTGTATACCCTGACCAACGCTTACTGAAATCTTACTAACCCGAGCTCCTTGCTCAGCATACAAATCATAGCGCTCCGCCGCCTGAACATAGCCCGTATCCACCACCGTGTGCTGAATATTACCCTTCCCCGCTGTGATAGTCTCCACTTCAGTTGAAGTATTTAACATATATAGCAGGGCTAACAGAACCACTACAGAACCAATTGCCCAATAGACTTTTTTACCCATTTCTTAAATCAACCTCCTTGTTTAAGTGTGACGAGGTGACAGTTAATCACTATTTTTTAAGGTTGCTACTAGATCCAAGTCTTTTATGCCCTTAATCGCGAAACGATGAGCCAGCATTATAAAAATAATACCTCCCAGCGCTGAAAATAGATAGGTTAATGGATAAATTATGACCGGCAGGGTATATAAATCCGTGCTCACCGACTTAACATAAGCTCCAGCTACTAAGCGCCCGAAAGGTAAACCTAAAAGCACTCCGAACAATGACTGGAGCAGGTTTTCCTTGAGTAATAAGGAGGATACTTCCTGGGTGCTATAACCTACAACCCGTAAGGAAGCAATTTCCCGCTGCCTTTCGGCAAAATTCATTACCGAGGAATTATAGACGATTGCAAATCCTAGTACAACGGCAAATAATATCATGAGGGAGACTGAATAAGTCATGCTAGCCATATTCTTTTGGAAGTTTTGCAGTTCCTTTTGTCGGCTTAAAACCGAAGATACTCCTAACATCTTATTGATTTCGCTTTCCACGAAGCCAACCTTGCCGGTTTCAACTTTGAGCATAGCCCCAGATACTAGGTTTCTTTCTTGGAGAATGCGGTTAGCTCGCTGCAGGTTTATATATGAACCTCCTCCTATTAATTGTCGGGTTTCACCCATAATCTTGACGGTGTCACGATGAACCGGCCCAATCGGAAGAAGGGTTTCCAATTCCACCTCATCGCCCTCTTTAACTCCTAGTTTAGCAGCTGTCCTCTGATTAATAAGAATACCATCTGGCGGTACCTGTATGGGCTGCCCAGTTCCACTTTCCATTGTTTTCATACTCAGGTCGGAGGGATAAGCCAGCAAAACTTCATCTTGGGTCTTGCCCTGATAATGTATTTTAACAGGTAGTTCCAAGAATCCTTCCACCTTTTGCACCCCATCCATTCGGTTAATATCTAGGAGTTCTTTTTCCTGTATCAGAGAATTAAAACGAATTGATAAATCATAAGTCTGTCCCACATAAAAATATCGCTGCATTATATAGTCAACCGCATCATTGGTAAAAAACGCTATAATTAAAAGCGCTACCGCGAACACCACCCCCATCAAAGTGAGCATAAAGCGGCCTCGATTGCGCCCAATATTTCTTAAGGTCATCTTCCAGCCTGGGTTCAACTCCTTCCATAGAAGGGGCAATTTCTCCAAAAGGCTTTTTCCACTGTTCTGGGGAGGCTCGGGACGCATGGCTTCCGCTGGGTGAATACGTGCTACACTGCGAGAAGCAGTCAGACCTGCCGCTACCCCCACACTTAAGCTTAGAATAAAACCATAGAAAATCGCCTTCATATTATAACCCTGCATACCACCCGGCAGGTTAAAAAACTGGGCATACATTTGCGAAATGCTTCCCGCCAGGATTAGACCCAGAAACGTTCCCAATACCGCTCCCAGGATGCTTACCGCTAAAGCATAGGAGGCATAGTGTACCATAATCCGATAATTATCATAACCCATCGCTTTCATCACTCCAATTTGAGAACGCTGGGCCTTAACCATGCGCCGGAGGATGACAAATTGTATGGCAGCAGCTATACCTAGGAATATCAGCGGCAAAAATAATGTTACAGAGCGTAGGCTATCCAGTTCCGCCTGCAATACAGCATGACTCAGTTGATCTTTGCGGGGATAAGAAGCTAAAAGGCCATAAGGTTTGAGAATATCTTTAACCGCGGCTATAATCTGGGTCTGGTCAGCTCCGGAAGAGAATTCAATCAAGACCTGGTTTATTTGGTCAGGCATATTTAATACCTGCTGGGCCTGGCGGCTTTCCAACATGAAAATGCCGAATTTTTGTGGATCGGGTAACATGTCCGCACTATCTTTCATGGTATAGATAAACTCTGGGCTAATCGCCGACCCTACTGCATTTAAAAATGTTTCTTTGCCTTCCACTACAACGGTGACTCGGTCTCCCCAGACCAGGTTATTAGCAGAAGCAAACTTAGGATCCAAAAGCACTTCGACATCGCTGCCACGCTGATTATCAGCAAACATCCTCCCTTGCACCAGGGATAGGTTGTTTAGTTCGTTTTCCATTGGTAGTGTATAACTAACCACTCGGGCTGTGGCTCGCTCCCCGCTCTTCTTAATAATGGGTAGATCACGCTGAATTCTTCCGGTAACCCGCTTCACTCCAGGGAGTATTTCCACCTGTTTCATGACCTCCTGGGGAGCTTTTACCACCTGGAAATAATAATCAGCAAAATTGTTTTCCCGATAGAAATTTTCCTGGGACTGACTTAAATTATAATAGCTGCTGCTCATGGCAATATAGGCGATAATGCCAACCATAACCACCGCTGCCACTGCCAGGAACTGTCCTTTGTTATGCCTTATATGGCGCCAAAGTTTTTTGCCCAGGATTCCCATTACCATTCAATCCTTTCGGGAGACAGGGGATTCTGGTTTTCGGTGATACTAAAAATCTCCCCGCTGCGCATCCGTACCACCCGGTCACCCATTTCTCCAATGGCGGTATTATGGGTGATTAAAACTACAGTACAGCCCTTATCCTGGTTGATTTTGCGCAGCAGACCTAAGATAAGTATACCTGTCTGGTAATCCAACGCACCCGTAGGTTCATCACATAAGAGCAGGCGGGGATTTTTCACAACTGCTCGGGCAATAGAAACCCGCTGCTGTTCTCCTCCGCTCATTTGGGAAGGAAAATGATCTATTCTTTCTGCCAGCCCTACTTCTCTCAATATTCCCTCAATTGATAAAGGATTTTTCACCAGATGGGCTGCCAATTCCACATTTTCTCGGGCTGTTAAATCCTGGATTAAATTATAGAATTGGAAAACAAATCCAACCTGGTTGCGCCGATAACGGGTCAGTATTTCCTCACTTGCCTGGCTCAAATTCTCATCGCCGAAAAATATCTCTCCACTACTGGGTAAATCCATACCCCCCATAATATTCAGTAAAGTGCTTTTACCGGAGCCGCTTGGGCCCAAGATCACCAGTAATTCACCCGCATAGATATCCAGAGAACTTTCCTTCAAAGCTTCCACCTTGACTTCACCCATATCGTAGGTTTTGCTGACCCGCTCTAATTTCATAAGTATATTTCGCTGCATCTATATCCATCCTTTTACAGTGCTTGAATCCCCAGTAATTAAAGGAGTTACTTCAATTTTCTACATTAATAAATACCACAAAAACTTAGCAAAACCCTTTATTTGCAGATATTGTTTAGAGGAAATACCCTGACATAGTAAGCTTATTGATAGCAGGTTGTAATATTTTGTAGTTATCTGTGACATAACTCGTGGGCTGATGACAGAAGTGAAGTTCAAGGTATGAGAAAAGCCCGTGCAACCTTATTATGTAAACGAAGTGAACATCGGGAGTACCCGTAGGGTGATTGAGGCGTATAAGGTAGGGAAACCGGCCTTCTGCTTCGCATTAAGGTCACGTCCCCGGCATAATGTATGGAGACACACCCTTTAATGGGAATGTCCCCGGCACATGTATGGGGACACACCCCTAGCTGGGAATGTCCCCGTATAATTCGTTGATTGAACGGGCTTTTTGAGATAACGCTGAGCGACGTCCAGGGATGTGCTAGTGCAGCGACGCCCACGGATGGGCTAGTGCAGCAGTGCCATGGATGGCAAAGAGCTGCCAGTGCCATGGACGGCAAAGAGCTGCGATTTGGTTTTTCTAACGGCTTGAGCAGTCCCTCTTACGGGCGGATTGCTGTGTTACCGTTGCCAGTAATTTTGGCTTTGTACTTATTCATATCATCTAAATAGAAAGGCAGTATTGATACTACCACGTTATGTTTACTAAACATGGCATTGGCACCAATAATTAACCTGAATTTCACCCAACTATGGATTTAATAATCAACACTCATTATAATACCTGTATAGCAGAAGAAAAGACTTATATTATTTCACCCCCTTTCAAGAAAATCCTCCTTATGTCCAAAATGAAACAGGGCACATTTATTGGATGTATTATGATAAATAATTGTCAATATTATATTGTGTTTTGAGATAAATATAAGCATAGCGCAAGGGGTAAAATAGCTATGGGTGCTATCCCCATAATTACGGTCTTTTTCCCGGAAGTCTACCGCAAGGAGAGAAAATAAAGTTTATGAATCTGAAGTTCACTATTTTTTTCGGCATCTTTTTTCTACTATACGGCCTATGCAACTATTACATCGGTTTGAGAGGATGGCAGGCCTTTAACAATATTCCCATCACAATGAGACTGGCCTGGTACTGGACCGGGGGAGTCGTTTTACTCTCCCTCTCTTTTCCCTTGGGACGTTTTATCGCTCAATTCCTACCCCATGACCTGGGCAGGATTGTCATCTTCATCGGTTCCTACTGGTTGGCCGCCATGTATTACTTATTTTTAATTCTTCTCGCCTGTGACCTGCTGCGTGTGATTAATCGATGGACAGGTCTCCTCCCCTCAAGCTTACAGGGCTCCTTTAGTATCGTTACGCTGGCAGTTATGGCCTTGGTTTTCATAATAATGCTGGTAGGTACCTGGAACTCCCTGCATCCTGTAATTCGCAATTACGAAATTACTATAAGTAAAAAATCCAGCTCTTTGGATACGATGCGAGTAGTCGCAGCATCCGATATTCACCTGGGGTGGATTGTAGGCATCGATCGCCTGAAGCAAATGACCAATATTATTAACTCTCTGGAACCAGACCTGGTACTTCTGCCGGGAGATATTGTCGATGAAGGCGTAGACCTGGAAACAGAGCAAGAGCTCCCCGAAGCCTTGCGCAGCTTACACCCCCGCTTTGGGACCTTTGCGGCTATGGGCAACCACGAATATATTAGCGGCAATGCGGAGGCAACTATAGGCTTCCTAAATCGGGCTGGGATTACGGTTCTGCGTGATCAATGGACTGAAGTAGGAGACGGTTTTTATGTTGTAGGAAGAGACGACGCTTCCCGTCATCGTTTTAATGGGAGTGAACGCCTGGAGTTGTCCGCCCTAATGGCAGATATTGATAAGCATAAGCTGCCTGTCATATTGATGGATCACGAGCCCTTCAACCTGGATGTATCCGAAAAAGAGGGTGTTGACCTTCAGTTTTCAGGCCACACCCACCTGGGGCAATTATTCCCCAATAATTATATAACCCGAGCGATTTACGAACAAGATTGGGGCTATCTTCGCAAAAATAACTTCCAAGCAATCGTATCCTGCGGTTTCGGAACCTGGGGTCCTCCCATCCGTATCGGCAATCGGCCGGAGATAGTGAACGTTCTGGTTCATTTTTCCCCGACCGAATAAACCAACAGTTGATTTCTCAATTCTCTAATCTTCAGAGCCCGCCTATCACTTTGCTTCCATCATAACTGTGTTCCATCTTCATCTGCCTCCATAGCTGCCATAATCTCCTGCTTCAATTCTTCGTTTTTGCTACCTACTCCCGGCTGCACCTTAATATGAAGGCTTATCTGCGCAGGGCGAGGTGAAAATACATAGATGGTGTCGGCCAGAAGCAAGGCTTCATCAATGTCATGGGTCACAAATAGGACCGAAGGTCGGTAAGTACTACACAGTTCTCTTAACCACAACTGCATCTTCCTCCGGGTGATGGCATCCAATCCAGCGAAGGGTTCATCCATGAGCATTATGTCGCTGGTAAACAAATAGGTACGTAAAAGAGCTGCCCGCTGCCGCATTCCTCCCGAAAGCTGGCGAGGATAGTAGTTTTCAAACCCTTCCAGGCCGAAATCTTTAAGATAGGCCTGGGCGGTTTCATTAGCTCGCATTTTATCTATACCCTTAAGCAGTAAAGGGATGCAAACATTGTCCATGACATTCCGGGAAGGCAAAAGCAGGTCCTTTTGCTGCATATAGCTTATCCTACCGGTACGCCCCGTCCAATCTTCGCTGCCTATCTCAATACGCCCATGATCTGGTACGATTAATCCCGATACAATATTTAAGAGGGTACTCTTACCACAACCGCTCGGACCAATAATGACAACAAATTCGTGGCATTCTACGCTTAATGAGATATTAGACAGGGTAACTACCCTGTCCAGGCTTTTAGTGACATTACAAACGTTTATCCCGGCCACGGTCTTTTCTCCTATTCCGGCAGAAACTTATTAGTAAAAGCCTGCTCAACCTGAATGTTCTTATCAATCAACTTGTAAACAAACATGAAAACTGCGTAGTCCTTCCATACTTCCGACTTCATTTCTCCCCAGCGCGGGGCATCTGATTTATATTCTTTAGAGAGATAGGTTTGACTCGCAATGACCAGATCCTTATTTAGCTCTGGAACGCTCTTTATAAGAATAGCGGCGGTTTTATCCGGATTATCTATGGCAAAATTATAACCTTTGGTAGTAGCCTTCATAAACTTTTTAACCAATTCTGGATCCTGCGATATTATGTTCTCACCGGCAATGATAACCGGGGTATAATAGTCTAGAATATTATATACATCCTTAGGTTTTATAAAGTTCAAGTCTATTCCTTTGGTCTTTGCCTCAATTCCTGTCCAGCCTTCGAATATCCAGGAAAAATCTATGCCTTTCTCCATACTGGCAAAAAAGTCGGCCGAGCCTACATTCACCATTTTTACTTTGTTTATATCAGCTCCGTACTTATCCATCAATACTTTTAATACAGCTGTCTCCGCTGGGGAACCCCATCCCCCATATGTTTTGCCTTCAAAATCCTTGGGAGTTTTTATGTTTTTACTCACCGGCGATGCAAAACCGGAAGTATTATGCTGGATAACTGCTGCTATGGCAACAACCGGAATGTCCTGTGAACGGGCTATGGTAACTTCTTCCTGATAGCTGATGGCAAAATCGGTTTTGCCCGCGGCAATAAGCTGAGGATTACCGCCTTCTGCTGCTTGAATTATGTTCACATCCAGACCTTCCTCGGCATAATAACCCTGGTCTTTGGCAACATATAATCCACTATGGTTGGTATTGGGAAACCAGTCTAACATTACTGTAACTTTCTGTAAGGGAACGTCATTTTTTACACTCGTTTTGGTTGAGCAACCTGCCAATCCCATTGCCAAGATACTCATAATCAATGCCACTACTACAATCTTCTTCATAATCAACATCCTCTCAATTGGATTTTTTCTTAGCCCCTAATAAGTTTCTCTACCATTCTTTGTACATCAGTAAAATCATCATAATGATAAAAAGGTATTCCTTTTTCTTGGCATAAACGGGCCAGGTGATCTTTGGCGAATACAATATTGCAATACTCTGCCGGGCATATATCTGAATAACCATCACCTATGTAAACGCTTATATACCCAGGTTTCAGCAATTCTTCAACCAACCCAGTCTTACATACCCCACATTTTTTACACTCCTTATCCAAATGCAGACATTTTATCTGCCAGCCCTCTTCATATTCCAGATGATTTGCATAATAGGTAAGTTTTAGTCCATGCCGCATTAGAACCTCTTTTATGTAATTATCATATCCGTCACTCAGTATATACAGTGGAAATTGTTTATGCTCCGTCCAATTGACAAAAGGCGTAAAACTGTCGTCAATATCTACCGTTTTAAAAAACGCTTCCAATTCCTCGGGTTTCACCTCGATAAGTTCCAAGGTACGACTGGCACATTCTTCGGTAGATAGCGCCCCTTCCTCCCACAAGTTGTTAATTTCCTCCCATCCCTCTAAGGCAAATTTCTTCACCATAGTCGAACAGACATCTTCTTTGGAAATGGTTCCGTCAAAATCAATAAAGAACATTATTTTCTTAGACAAGTCTTATCACCTCGCTTTAGCTTCTCCACTCTACCTGTGCTTCTTTAAGGATATCCTCTCCCCGCATATGATATAAATTATCGAATAACAAACTACGGAAACTACCGGGATTTTCTCCAGATACTCTGGCTGTCCGCTCACCGGCGATATTAAATGCAATTAAGCCGGTTATGGTTGCCAGCCACGGTTCTTGAGGAGCTATTCCGATACATGCAGCTACAACTCCTCCAACCATGCATCCAGCCCCAGTAATCGAGGCATATAAAAAAGTTCCATTTTTAATAAAAGCCAAGCGTTGGTAATCTGCCACCACATCAACGGCTCCGGTAGCAGCTACTACCGTCTGTTCCTTTTTCGCTAGGGCTTGGCAGGCTTGTTCTAGTCCCTCGCCCTGATCTAGCGAATCAACCCCCCGGGCGCTGGCTTCTACTCCTGCCAGGCTTTTGATCTCGGCGCTATTCCCTTTAATGCAAGCAATCTTGCTATTTTCAATAAGCCTTTCTAACATCTCTACTTTACGCGGTATTACCCCACAGGCTACCGGGTCTACTATTACCGGCACCCCTGCGAATGATGCTCCTTTAACTGCTTCGAGCATCGCCAGTTCTTGTTCACCAGTAAGAGTACCTAGATTCAAATAGAGCGCACTGCTAATACGGGCAAAATCGCCGGCCTCTTTTGGATTCTCAACCATAGCCGGTGAGGCGCCACTAGCTAAAACAATATTAGCTACATCATTTATAGTTACATAATTAGTTATGCATTGAACTAATGGAGTCTTTAACCTGACCTCATCCCAGATTTCCACACATTTTCTTAACATTACTTACTACCTCCACAAATATTTTTTACTATCAGAAATTATAATTTTTTATAAGATGGATAGTATAAGTGCAACCACGGTTCCGCCGTCGCCAGAAGCTAGGCGCAAGCCGGTTTTTCTTTATTCTTAATTGATTTCTCTTTCTTCCTGCTTTCGCTTCCATGGCACCACCAACCATTCAGCCAAGTCTATAGCTTTTACTACCAACAAACTTAATAACGCAATAACCACCACCGCTGCCAGAACGCGATCCACCCTGAAAGATTTCTGGGCAATGGTCATGAAGTATCCTAATCCCTGCTCTGCCCCCAGCCATTCTCCTATTACCGCGGCCATTATACTGTACGATGCGGATATCTTCAAACCCGAGAAAAATACCGACAGGGCCGAGGGTAGCTTGACCATCTTGAAAATTGCTATCCTGCTGGCTCCCATGGAACGGAAAAGGTTGATCAGATCCGGGTCAACCGAATTAAGGCCATTCAAAAGACTTATAACTATAGGGAAAAAGCAAACCAGAATTACTACTATTATTTTCGGAAGTAAACCCCATCCAAACCATATCAGAAACAGCGGTGCCAGGGTAATAATAGGTATTGTCTGGGAAACAATGAGTAAGGGGTATACCGCCTGGTTTAGCCAATAAAAATAGTCAAGCACAAATGCCGTCAGGAATGCTATGAGAATGGCCAGTATAAATCCCAGCATTGCTTCTTCCAATGTGCTGGCAGTATGCATTAACAATAAGGGAAATGTTCCCGCCAGCGTTTTTATAATCTGAAGGGGGCTCGGTAATATATATGATGGCAAATGGTTTAATCTCACTGCCACTTCCCATATTGATAGCAGCAGAAAGGCGGTTATATACGGAGCCAGCTTATTACCGATACTTGCCAATCTTTTCATCAATAGTCACTCCACTAGGTTTATAATCGATTTTCACTACTGCTATGACTCGCGCCACTTCTGCTTCCGTACAGACCTCTAGGGCCTTCTTGACCAGACCTAAAAGGGTATCCAAGTCACCTTCTATAGTAGTTTCCATAGGCCCCACCACATATTTTAACTGTGAATCCTTAATAACGCTGATAACTTTGTCAACAATTCCATATATCTTGTCTTCATCCACTACCGGCAATATCTGCAAGCTTAAATTTGCTTCCGCCATCAATAAAACCTCCTCATACTGGGATATTCCTTAAGTCGTCACCTTATACGGGGACATTCCTTAACTTGACGCCCGCCAGGGTTGGCAAGTTATGGTGTGTACCCTTACCTTAATGTGGCGAGTTATGGTGTGTCTCCACACCTTATTTTTCACCTGAATTCCCTAGATATTTATTAACCAGATCTATAGCACAAAACTCCCCACACATAGAGCATACCTCCTGGAGAACAGGATTTCGATCTGCTCGTACCTTCCGTGCTCTCTGGGGATCTAGAGCTAACTCCATTTGTTTTTCCCAGTTCAAATCCCTGCGTGCTTCAGCCATAGCCAAATCCCGTGCCCATGCTCCGGGTATCCCTTTAACTATATCAGCTGCATGAGCCGCTATTCGTGAAGCGATGGTTCCCTCACGAACATCTTCTGCGGTGGGCAAGCCCAGATGCTCGGATGGCGTTACATAACATAAGAAATCTGCTCCCGCCACTGCGGCTAGAGTACCGCCGATGGCTCCGGCTATGTGGTCATATCCAGCAGCAATATCAGTAACCAATGGACCCAGCACATAAAAGGGTGCGTTATGACAAAGTCGCTTCTGCAGCTTAACATTGGCTTCAATCTGGTCAAAGGGAACATGACCCGGGCCCTCTACCATAACCTGTACCTGAGCCTCCCGAGCACGCTCAACCAGTTCGCCCAATACTATTAATTCCTCAATCTGGGCACGGTCGGTTGCATCTGCAAGACATCCCGGTCTCAAACCATCGCCCAAACTTAAAGTAACATCATAGGTTTTACAAATATCAAGAAGTCGGTCGAATTGAGCATATAATGGATTTTCTTCACCCCGGTGAAGCATCCATCCAGCCATCATTGCCCCACCCCGACTTACGATCCCCAACAAGCGGGGCCGCTTTTTCATTTTCTCTACAATATTACGGGTAACCCCACAGTGAACCGTAACAAAATCTACCCCTTCAGCAGCATGTTCTTCGATAACCTGGAACAATTCATCGGCTTCCATTTCCACCACCAGTTTATTCTTTAAACGTGTTCTTATAGCAGCTTCATAAACTGGCACAGTACCTACAGGTACGGGACATCTCGCCAGGACTTCCCGGCGGCAGGCCTTGAGCTCACCCCCGGTACTTAAGTCCATAATGGCATCCGCCCCGGCCCCAAGGGCTGCCTCCATTTTTTCTATCTCATTTTCCCATTCGGGAAAAACTTGAGAAGTTCCTAGATTAGCATTTACCTTAGTACGCAAACCAAACCCTATGCCACAGGCTTTTAGTCCCTGATGTCGTTCATTAAAAGGAATAACAGCCAATCCGCTGGCTACCCGCTCCCTAATAGTTTCTGCCGGAATTCCTTCATGTAAGGCTACTTCCTGCATTTGCGGGGTTATTTCTCCACGTTTTGCACTTTCCAATTGGGTCAAAGTAATGTCCTCCCTAAATATTAAATATATTTTTGGCTTTCTCAAAATGGCTTAATCACTCGCTTTTTCAGCTGAAAGGGCCTTCTCCACACCATGTCAAGATATTTTGGCACATCAAGAACCGTACCCAAATTGCGTTAACACGGTCATAAACTGCCGTAATACCTGGGCCGGGTCTGGGGCTCCCAAAATGGACGATATAACAGCAACTCCCGAAGCCCCTGCCTTTAGAATTGGAAGGGTATTTTCCGGCGTTATACCACCGATAGCGACCACCGGAATATTAACCCTCGCCACAATCTCTGCCAAAAGTCCCGAACCACAAGCATCAACTCTACATTCCTTACTCACAGTAGGATAAACAGGCCCTACTCCTAAATAGTCAGCACCAGCTTCCACAGCAGCTTCAGCTTCAGCCATATTTACTGCCGATACTCCGATAATTTTCTCAGGGCCCAGTAATGCACGGGCCATTTGTGGCGTTAGATCATCTTGGCCAATATGAACTCCGTCAGCCCCAGATGCTACAGCTACATCCACGCGGTCATTAACAACAAAAAGGGCACCATACTCATGACACACTGAGCACATTTTCCGGGCCGTTTCAACCAGTTCTCGGGTATCGCCCTCTTTCTCCCGAAATTGAATCAACCGCACCCCGTTCTTAACCGCTAGTCTGGCTAGTTCCGCATAATCTTTTCCATTACACAAAGGACCGCCAATAATCACATTAAGCAAGGGTAAATGGTTTAATTCAGGTTTATTTCCCCAGTCTCGAAAAGCGTCGGTGCGAGTCTCCAATATATTCATATCTCCCAAGTTACCCGGAAAGAAAGAAGCCATGTGGTTTAACGGGCCTCTACCTTTTCCAACCTGATACGTGTAGCGGAGTCCACTAGTCACATATTGTTTCGCCATGGTTACCGCAGACCATGGCGAAGCACCTCGCGCCATACAAGCAGTCAACGCAGCTGAAAAAGAGCATCCAGTTCCATGGGTATTAAGGGTATCAATAAACGGTACCTTTAATTCTCGAAACTCGTAACCATCGTAGCAAAAATCTATGGACTGTTTATCCCGTTGTATTCCCGTAATAATCACAAAATCGGCGCCTAAATGGTGAAGTTCTCTGGCGGCTTTATTGAGGTCTCTTTCTTTTTCAATATTAAAACCACATAAAGCCGAAGCTTCATCAATATTGGGGGTTATAAAATCTGCCATAGGCAAAAGCATTTCGCGTAATGTATTTACACCGCTGTAATTCAGTAAGGTATCTCCACTGGTCGATATCATAACTGGATCTACCACCAATGAGGGAATTTGATAAAAATTCAACCGGTTGGTAATAACCTCAATAATATCGTCGTCGTATAACATCCCTGTCTTAATAGCATCAGCACCAATATCGCTGAGAACCGCATCTAGTTGTTCACCCACCAATGTCGCTGATATTCCGGCGGATTTTAAAACTCCAAGGGTATTCTGAGCTGTAATCGCCGTAATTACACTGCTGCCATAGACACCCATAGCAGCAAAGGTCTTCAGATCAGCTTGAATTCCAGCTCCACCTCCCGAATCTGACCCAGCAATTGTTAATGCTTTCCTAACAATCATCTATTTTCACCTCCGCACTTCATTTCTAAGCTTTTTCCATATATGACAAGGAATTAATCATACAATAAAAAAGCCTTTTTACTCCTGACAGGTGTAAAAAGGCAATAGCGAACTTTCGCATAAAGCAATTCCTACGCTGGCATTACCCAGATCAGGTTAACGGGTCAGATCTAATATCTTTCTCAGCCGAAATAATCAGCTCCCCGATGCACTATTTAATTTGTTGTTGTTTATTATAGCATTTATTTGTGTAAAATTACTCTCATGCCGTTTATATTTATGAAATCACGATTTTGGCCAATACTAAGTACCGTGAGCTAATACCAAGGAAAGTTAAAGTTGTTACCATTCCAACGATAATGGGTAAAAAGGCCACTAACGGCCCTGGTTTCGCTCCGCTAAAATCCGCAGGTTATCAAAAAGCTCTGCAACAGTAATGACTCCAACCCCTCCCGGAACCGCGCTGGCTACTCTGGCTTTAGCCCGGGCCTCGGGATGGACGTCACCCATCATCTTGCCATTTTCGTCAAAATTAATACCTGCATCTATTATGACGCTGTTTTCTTTAACCATGTCGGCAGTGATAAAATTCATTTTTCCCATTGCAGCAACAACTATATCAGCATTTCTTATCTCCTGGATAAGGTCGCGAGTGCGAGTGTGGCACACGGTAACGGTTCCATTCTCAGCAATCATCATAACCGCCAGCGGTCCGCCTAAAATCGTACTACGCCCTACAATTGTTACCTTCTGGCCTTCTATATCAATATCATGCGCCTTTAACATACGAATAACTGCTTTGGGGGTAGTTGGTTTCACTCCATGTTCTTTGGTTAAGAGCCGCCCCAGGTTAAAGGGGTGAATTCCTTCAACATCTTTATGATAGTCTATGGCATTCACCACTAGGTCTGCGTTGATATGAACTGGCAACGGTTTTTGAAGCATTATTCCAGTCAGCCCAGGATCCCGGTTTAGGTCATCAATCTTTGCTAGAAGCTCAGCTTCACTTATCTCAGAAGCAAAATTTAGTACTGTTACATCGATTCCTACATCCCGGGCAAAGTTTCTTATTCCGTTTATATAAGCGGCAGAAGGCCCCTCTTCCCCCACTTGGATAATGGTCATTTTCATCTGGTGCTCCTGCGCTGCCCTTTTAACTTCCTCTTTTACACTTTCCCTTATCTCTTTACCATAAATTAACATTTATTATCCTCCCAGAAATCAAAATATGTCTTTTAATGTACGAGGACAAACCCCTTTACGGTATGGGGATATCCTCCGTTTAGGTATGGTACACACCCCGTTTAAGGTATGGGTACACACCCCTTCGGGGAATGTCCCCGTATGATAATGTCCCCGTATGATAATGTCCCCGTATAATAATATCCTCGTATATGTCCCTAAGTTACATGACTGTAAAGCTATATTATCAGAATAACGAATTCCATGCACCTTTATTTCCGAATTAAAACGCAGCCACCAGGTGGTTAATGCGGGGCTCATTTCCGTTCATAAGAATACCAATTACATCAAAGCGCATTTCTTTAAAGGGATGTTGGTACGACTCAAGATATATGAGGGCAACTTTACGGATATGTTCTCGCTTGCTTCTGGTAATGGACTCTTCAGGAGAGCCGAAGCTTGTACTGGTGCGGGTTTTCACCTCAACAAACACAATACTCTCCCCAAAGGTGCAGATGATGTCCACTTCGCCGTACCGACTCCGATAATTGCGGGTTAATATCCTGTAGCCCTGCTCTTTAAGATAGCGAGAGGCTATTTCCTCACCCCGGTTGCCAAGCTCTTTTTTCATAGCTTCTCCTAAATGTACTTTTTATCCATGCTATAGATATGCGATAATATCTCCGCCACTACCGCATAAAGCTCCGGTGGTATCTCTTCGTATAAGTCCAAGGCCATCAGGTAATCTGCTAGCTCTTTATCCTCTTTTACGGGTACCCCGCTCTCTGCAGCCACTTCACGAATCCGCTCAGCCAGCAATCCCCGGCCCTTAGCTACAACGACCGGCACGTCATCCTTGTCGCGCTGGTAACGCAGTGCTACTGCTTTTTGGTTGCGTATGTTCTTATCCAAAATAAAAACTCCTAAATCTACAATTCTTTCCATCGTAATCATTGAAATAATATTCTTACTCACCTGCAACCTCCTAAACGGTTACATCTATTCCAAGAGGTCTAATCTTTTGGGATACATCCTCAAATACAGGTTTTACACAGTTAATCTCCACTGGGGATATGCTTACCTTGACTCCCAGATTGGACACTTTGAAACCCAGTCCTTGAAGTTTAGCCACCAGTTCGCCAATGTTCTTGTTCATGTAATTGCAGGTAGACTGACTTTCTACAACTCCCTGCAGCTTAAGAGTCCCCTGACGATGCCAGTTTACATGAAAAAGAACGATCCCCAATTTACTTGTGTTCAGCGAGACCACAAAATTAAGGTTATCTAAATCTTTCAGCTTTTGGCGGCTATCTTTGTTTATCTTCAACTGGCACATACTGTACCCATTATCCATTTTCACCGGAAAGGAAAAATAATAACTGGTTATATTCTCGCCTGGGGTCCGAGATGACAGATTAAACAATCTCTGACCGGATATTTCTTTCTCCATATTTTCTAATCTTAGCGAAAAATCTTTTACCGAGCCAATTTTATCCCCTACTCGCTGATCGGAGGTCAGATCTTCCAACAAAAGTAAGGCCTTTATAATTTCTCGTTCCGACTGGGTGCTGTTCTGAATTTTCTCAGCGATTTTATCAGGAGAAGTGGCGAGGTCAAGCTCCACGATGTCTACTAATGTCTGCAAAAGATTCACGACCCGTTGAGTCAGGTTATCCTGGGGTAGTCCGGAATCATTATGGGTTTGAACCAAAGGGGTTTGTCCTGACAAAACCTGGCTCCTATCGGTTTCGCCTGTTTTCAGAGCGACATTCCCGTCCGGTTCAGCTGTTCCAGCACTAGCAGGCAAAAGCTTTAAAAGGTTTTCCATCATAACCCGCTGTGTTTCGGAACCAGTTGCTCTCGCAGCATTCTGAGCTGGAACTTCTGCCTCACCATCAGGTAGGATGTGCTGATAAATACCTGTACTCACATCCCTCGCTGGACTGACTGTATTGGTACCCGGTGCAGCATTACTCGCATGAGATGCTGCTTCGCCCTTTACGGGGGCAGCCAGGACTGTCTCTTGATTAAGACTGGTATTGGTAGCTGTTGGCTCCCCTTTACCTTGATTAGGGTTAACCATCTCCTTAGCAGTATTCGATGCTATAAGCACTGGATCCGCTTTCAGCGGGGCTGCTGGAGTCCCCTCCAGACTAACACTAGTTGCCTGCGATGCGAGTTCCCCTCTGCCCGATGCGGTAAGAGCTGCTTCACTCTTCACTTGATTCGCCGCAGCAACCTCCTTAGCAATATTCAATGCCAAAGACACTGGCTCAGCTTTCACTGGGGCTACTGGAGCCCCCTCCGGACTGAGGCTAGCTGCCTGTTGTGTTAGTTCCCCTCTACCCGATGCGGTCGGAGTTGCTGACTGAGCTACTTCGCCCTTTACCGGGGTGGCTGCGACGGTCTCCTGGGCATTACTGGCAATCGGAGCGGCTTCCCCTTTCACTGAGCTTAGCAAGGATTCCGGACCGGATGCTACTATTGTCGATGCAGTCGGTATATTCCCAGAGAGCACTGATTCAGCAGCAATATTGAGGGCAGAAGGTATAGCCGAAGTTGACGACATTTGAAGCGGCAACGTTTCTGCCGACAATGATGGAGTAAGCTGGATTGTTAATATATTCAGCAATCGATTGAGCACTGTCATTAGTTGAGCCTTATTCGTTTCTGGCGCTAAAAAGCTGGCTAGAGCTGTAAGTGCTTCCCGGGTTACTATTCCCCGAGAAAGAGCGAAAGCTGCTATTTCAAGATTTCTGGGGTTGCTTCCACCTATTAGTTTTACGACTCGGGCTAGCTCATTGAGGCTATCAGGGGTTACCGGCAGATTATGCTGTACCAGTTTACTAGCCAAGAGAACGGTTTCCTCCTTGGCCGTTATACCCATTTGTTGAAGATTAGCCTTTATATTGGCATTTTCTATCTTCCCCATCATTTCTGGGCTTACTAGCTTTAGATAGGTCTTGCCATTGCGAAAATCATCCACCATGAGATACAACTCCTGACCAGGCTTGACCGGTACTTCAGCCACCGCTTCGACTAGTTTGCCCTTAATAACTATCATTACCAGGCCATCCGGTCTTACCTCTTGCACCGTTCCTTTAACCATTTCCCCCTTGTTCAGGCTGACCCCGCCATCTTTGGGAGAACTGACATTTAGGGTGACTTTATTTAAAGAGATTTGGCTGGGCTCCATAAGCACCTCCAAGTATTGATTTGACTGGTTCAAAACTGCATCGGTGAATAGGACTAACTCCAATATTATCCAGAGCTATGATATGCTCACGAGTAGCATAGCCTTTGTGCCTGGCAAAACCATAACCAGGATACATGCTATCATACGCCTGCATAGACTGATCCCTCTCCACCTTAGCTAGGATGGATGCACAGGCAATCGAAATACTCAAGCTATCACCCCTAATAATGGGATATTGTCTAATATTTATATCGGGGATTTTCACAGCATCAATGAGTAGAAAATCAGGAACTGGCAGGAGCTCATTTACAGCAGTACGCATAGCCTCTTTGGTCACCAGCAGAATATTTTGCTGGTCAATGCGCTGAGGAGAAATCATCACTACTGACCAAGCCAAAGCCTCCCGCTTAATTTCCACCACCATTTTTAGCCTTTTTTTCTCACTAAGCAACTTGGAGTCGTTTACACCTGCCAGAAAAAAATCCCGGGGCAAAATAACCGCTGCTGCCGCTACCGGTCCAGCGATACAACCCCGGCCCACTTCGTCGATTCCTGCGACCTGTTTGTAACCCTCCTGGTAGGCTTCTTTTTCGAAACATTTCAGCTTTTCGATACGATCCCTTTCCACGTCCAGTGAAGGATTTTTCAACCCCATTTATGTCCCACCACCCAACTTAGGAACTATCATAAAATAACCCTTTATTTCATTAACCCGGCGATAGTATTACCTAACATTTCGCCTTCCAGTATGGCTTCTTTAAATCCCCTAACTTTTAAGGCATCACCGATGAGAAAAACAAAAGGTACCTCTTCCTGAACCATACTAAAAAGTTCATTCTGCGGTTTAAAACCAGTAGCCCAAACCACCCAGTCAGCAGATAATCGTTCTTCAACTCCAGCAACTTCTATCCGCACACTGTCCGGCATAATCTCCACCACTCGGGCTCCAGTTCTCTTCTCTACCCCGGCATCCTCCAAGCTGTTCATCAAGGCACGGCGGTTTTTCCTCTCCATTTCCGCAGCCATAGAGGACCCCGCTTCCAGGATAGTCACCTGATTACCTCTAGGCAGTAAATAATCCGCTACCTCACACCCGGTAGTGCCACCTCCGATTACCACTACCTTCTGCCCAGATATCTCTACCTTTCCCCCCAGAACCTCAACTGCCTCTACGCAATTGCTCTGATTACTGCCTGCAAGTGCGGGCCGGATCGCTTTTGATCCGGTTGCCAGGACCAAAACATCGGGCTTGGTTGCCCCAAGAATATCCCGCGTAAATTCATGGTTAAGTACCAGCTCGACTTCCGATTTATATAACTCTCTAACCATATGATTGCGCAAAGCCAAAACCTGCTCCTTATGGGGTGGAACTCCGGCTAAACCCATGAATCCTCCTAGTTCAGCTTCTTTTTCATATAGAATCACTTCAAGCCCATGCCGCCGCAGCGATACGGCAGCCTGCATTCCAGCTGGTCCGCCGCCAACTATCACCACTCTGGCCTGCTTCTCAACCATTTTTTCTTGGTTTAACATAGTTTCACGACCGCTAAATGGATTCACCGTACAGCGAATCCCCAGACCTTTAAAACCGTTAGCTATACAGTTGTTACAACTTATACACGGACGAATATCTGCCAATTCATTGTGGCGCACTTTATTAACCCATTCAGGATCCGCCAACAGGCTGCGACCCAGAAATATAAAATCAGCTTTCTTATCTACCAGTACCTGATTAGCAAAATCGGGATTACGTATCATTCCTCCAGAAATGACTGGAATTTCAACAACCTTTTTCACCGCTTCTGCCAGGTATACCCGCCAACCTTCCTCATAAGAAGCTGGCTCTATACTTTTCAAACCTGACTCATAGGTACCGCTGGAACAGTTTATAATATCTACCCCGGATTTTTCCAAGCACTTGCAAATCTCTAGACTTTCTTCTAATTCCAATCCTCCCTGAATGAAATCATCAATATTAAGGCGAACTGAAATAGTCAATTCAGGTAAAACCTCTTTAATTTCGGTAACTATCTCCATCAAGAAGCGCTGCCGATTTTGCAGGCTGCCCCCGTATTCATCGCTGCGTAGGTTGGTATGGGGTGATAGAAACTGGTTTATCAAATATCCATGGGCTGCATGTAGTTCAATCCCATCAAATCCTGCTAAGTGGGCATACTGAGCTGATGCTATGAATTCATTTATAACCTGTTTTACTTCCAGATTAGTCAACTCACGGGGCATTTCCTTCATAATAGTACAGGGAATTGCAGAGGGTGCTACGGGCTGTTCACCTCCACATACCAGGCGAGAGGTCTGCCTGCCAGCATGGAAAAGCTGAATAAAAGTCCGGCTGCCATTGGCCCGGATAGCTTCGTTAAGTCTATTCAAACCCAAAACAAAGCGAGGATGAGATATGTACAACTGCCCAAAACCCTCGTTAGCAACCAATGGAGCTACGCAGGCCGCTTCGACTATCACCAATCCCACTCCTCCCCGCGCCCGGGCAGCGTAGTGAGCGATAAGGGCTTCACTTACTTCACCATTAATATAGGCCAAATGGGTAGCCATAGGTGCCATTACAATTCGGTTCCGCACCCAAAGGTTGCCAATATAACCAGGTCTAAAAAGTTCAGGAAAATAATCATTCATATTTTAAACCACCTTTTTAATAGTTCTCTTTATTATATCATAAGGGAAAGAAGTACGAATCCCATTACGACTGTTTAGAACTTGAACGTGAATGGAGCACGAAACCTATTCCCAGACAAAAAAACGGCGGAAAGTCATCCGCCGTTTTTATTAAATATATATTAATTAATATAGTGAAAGCTCTTGGTTCAATATTTCAATGTTCTCTATTTCTTGTTGCTCTTGCGCCAAATTCTCATCGAATCCGCTGCTTTGATCAATTCATCTTGGAAAATTGGATTAGCAATAGAGATGAGCTTCTCAGCTCTCTCCCAGGAGGTCATACCTTTCAGATTGACCTTGCCATATTCAGTAACGACCCATTGTACAACGGAACGGGAGTCGGTTACTATGGTGCCAGGTTCCAATGTAGGAATAATACGGGATTTAGGTGCACCGGCTTTGCCATAAGTCGAGGACATACACATAAAACTCTTGCCGCCTTTAGAACGATAAGCGCCCATGACGAAGTCCAGCTGTCCGCCAGTGCCGCTGATATGTCTGTATCCGGCCGACTCGGAGTTAATCTGGCCGAACAGGTCGATCTCGACCCCATTGTTGATGGACATGAAGTTGTCTATCTGTCCCACTACACAGGGGTCATTGGTATAGTCAACCGTGCACGCCATACAGCCTGGATTGTTGTCGAGGAATTCGTAGGTTTTATTAGTGCCGGCAGCAAAGGCAAAACTCTGGCGGCCCTTATCTATATTTTTCTTCGAGCCATTGATCTTGCCCTGATTGGAGATATCAACAAAAGCATCTACATACATTTCTGTATGTACACCCAAGTCTTTGAGGTCGGATTGAGCTATCATCATGCCAACGGCATTCGGCATTCCGCCGATACCGAGCTGGAGGCAGGCGCCATTGGGGATTTCATCCACAATCAATTTAGCTACGGCTGCATCTACATCGTTGGGTGCAGCGGCTCCCAATTGAGCCATAGGAGGATTTTCTCCTTCGATTACAAAGTCCACCTCAGAAATATGGATAGTGTTTTCAGTACCACCCAGGCATACGGGCTGGTTCTGGTTGACTTCTACTATCTTTATCTTGGACACTTCAAAAGTAGCCCGAGCGTGTGAAGGCGATGGGCCAAAGTTGAAATAACCATGCTTATCCATCGGAGTAACCTGGCAAACTGCAACGCCAATCGGATCAACATTTTCTCTATAATATCTGGGCACTTCCGAATAACGGATGGAAGCATAATATCCTATGCCTGCTTCGGCTAATTTCCGGCCTGCACCGGTCATATGCCAGGAATGCCAGCTGAAGTGATCCCCAGGATTTTCGACTTGGAATACTGCCGGCATCCACAGGGCCACGCCGCCTCTGATTTTAACATCGGTTAGTTCACTGGCTCTGGCCGCCAGAGCTTTGTCAAAAGCCACGGTATGGGCAGCGCACCAGCCGTAATCGACCCAATCTCCGGAATTAACTTTCTTAGCTGCCTCTGCCGCAGATATTAATTTACCTTTATAATCTTCTAAATAACTCACGAAATAGCCTCCTCAATATTATTTCTCTATATAGTTTGCTTTTGTTACTGATCTTATTCCCCCTGTTTCCCAAACACCTCCTTTCTTGTCTGTCCTCAAAGACTACTGGTCCATTTCCTCTATAAAAAAGTATTTGGATAAAACTTTAAAACAGCATGGTTATATAAGCAATATTTATTTCCATATCTAGGCCAACTGTTTAAGGTCGTATCCAAACTGAAAATACTGTAAAATAAGATTAGGAGAGACATAAGCGATTATAATAGATGAATAATATTAAAAAAAATACGCAAGAAACGTGCCTGAGTTTTGTATTTTGCTGGGAAAGGCAGCAAATCCCCAAAGACCAACATGCATTAATATTAGTATTAGATTCGGATTATAATATCAATAGCATTACGATGCATTTTTGCATCAATTTTAATGTGTTTATGCATTGCACACTGAGAACTGAACCCTATATTAATTAAGAAAGGCAGGCTGGTAATAATGGGTAAAAAGATCATAATTGTTGGGGGCGTTGCCGCAGGCGCCAGTACCGCAGCCCGTTTAAGGAGAATGGATGAAGAAGCTGAAATCATTATGGTGGAACGCGGTGAATATATCTCCTTTGCTAATTGCGGTCTGCCCTACTATGTGGGAGGCGTTATTGAGCAAAGAAAGCGCCTGCTAGTACAGACGCCAACCTCCATGCATCGTCGTTTCAATATCGATGTAAAAACTAATAGCGAGGTTCAGCGCATTATCCCTGACGAGAAAGTAGTCATTATCAATAATACCCTCTCAGATCAAAGCTACCGGGAAAGCTATGATTACCTAGTGCTTTGTCCTGGTGCCTCCCCGATCATCCCTGACATCCCGGGCGTACACCAGCCTAATGTATTTACAGTAAGAAACGTGCCCGACAGTGATGTGATCAAACAACATATAGAAGTAAAGCGACCGGCTGCTGCAGTAATCCTGGGCGGGGGGTTTATCGGTCTGGAAATGGCGGAAATGCTTAACAAAAGGGATATCAAGGTTACCTTAGTTGAAGCTTCCAATCAGTTAATTGGGGTATTGGATTCGGAAATGGCAGCAATTGTCCATAATTATTTGCAGAACCAAGGTATCGAGCTATGCCTGTCGGATCGAGCCGTATCCTTTGAAGGCTCTTCCAGCGTGGAGACAGTCATTCTGGATAGTGGCAAGTCAATTCAAACTGATATGGTGGTGCTGGGAATCGGAGTTAAGCCTGAAGCCTGGTTGGCAGCAGAGGCAGGTCTAGCCATTGGTTCCACTGGGGGTATCCTTGTAGACGAGTACCTGAGAACTTCTGACCCCTATATATATGCTGCGGGAGATGCCATACAAGTAAAGGATTTCATCACTGGGCAGGATATACTGTTGCCCCTAGCGTCCCCAGCCAATCGTCAGGGGTGGTTAATCGCCAATAACCTTTGTGGACGTCCCAGTAAATATAGCGGTGCTCAAGGTACAGCGATAGTAAAGATTATGGATATGACAGTAGCCGTAACCGGCAAGAATGAAAAGGCTCTTCGCAAGTTGGGTTGGGTTTACCAGACTTGTCATGCTCAGCCTAATTCTCATGCAACTTATTACCCGGGAGCTACTCAGATGATGGCAAAATTAATTTTTTCTCCAGAGGATGGCAAAGTCTTTGGCGCTCAGATTGTAGGTTGGGATGGAGTAGACAAACGAATCGATGTGCTTGCTACTGCTATTCGGGCAGGAATGACAGTTTTTGACCTACAGGAATTAGAACTGGCTTACGCTCCACCATTTTCTTCTGCCAAGGATCCGGTTAACATGCTTGCCTACGCCGCTTCCAATGTTGTCCTAAAAGATATAGAAATAGTTCACTGGCCCGAAGTACCTGAGCACTTGGCCCAGGGAGCTTTCCTGATCGATGCCCGAACTCCTCAGGAGTTCAAACATGGTGCTGCATACAGCGCTTATAATATTCCAGTGGATGAAATTCGTGACCGCCTTGATGAAATTCCACAAGATCAAGAAATCCTGGTCTACTGCGGGCAAGGGCTGCGAAGTTATATCGTCAACCGCATTCTTCGCCAGAAGGGCTATAATGCGAAAAATATCAGTGGCGGTTACGAGCTCTACAAATATCAGTTATAGAATTATCTCAATCCAAGCTGATGCGGCAAAGTTTGCCCTTGCGAAAATCGTGTAGAAGCGAGGTGCAAGTTTTGCCGGTATCGAGCGCTCCAGCCTTTAGAAGGTGTCCTCGCCTAAGAGCAATTTCTCCCAAAAGTTCCTCAGTACTTTGGTCTGGGCTGCTTACTTTTAGTTTCTCAGTAAGAGTTTCCGGAGATTTTTCTTGCAGGGTTTTTAACAAGTACATGGCTACCTCTTCCTCATTATAGGCATTTTCTCCTACTATATTTAAAAGAGCTAGTTTCAAGCCCTGCTCCTCTGCTTCGACTTTGGGCCACATAAGACCGGGGGTATCCATTAATTCTATATCTTCTCTTACCCGCACCCACTGTTTACCCCTAGTAATACCTGGCTTAGCACCGGTTTGAGCCATCTTTTTACCCACCAAGCAGTTTAAAAAAGTAGATTTGCCTATGTTGGGAACCCCTACGACCATAACTCGGGCGGGTCTAATTCTGCGGCCTTTACGCAGCATCTCTTCCACCTGCGGCTGATAGGCGGCTTTAATAGCCTGGATTACTTCTGTCAGCCCTTTACCGCTGGTGGAATCAATGGAGGTTACCATTTCACCTTCCTTCCGCAATCGAGAAAGGTAATACTGAGTGGCATCCGGCGAAGCCAGATCTATTTTATTTAACACAAATAGCAGCTGTTTTCTTCTACATATCTTTTCCAGATCAGAATTACGGCAGGAAAAGGGAGCTCGGGCATCAAGCAGCATAGCCACAATATCAACGAGCTTCATATTCTCTTCTATTTCCCGTTTGGCCTTCACCATATGACCGGGATACCAGTTAATCGCCACGATTGCTACCTCCTTCGAACATTTTCTTAGACAACACGACAATGGGGACCATCAAGGAATAAATAAGGCAGAATACGCCGAGGATTTTTCGTGCTAGACAAGGCGGAGGAATGAGTAATACTCGACGTATTGCGATTGACGACAACGCAGTCTAGTGCGAAAAATCCCGGTGTAAATGACTTGTTTATTTTTAGATGGTCCCTAAGGTGCGACACCCTGAACCGTCCTCTGTCGCACCCCCTCCCCCAGTCGCATCCGTACCAATAGAAAAAAAGAGAATACCCCTCGGTATCCCCTTAAATCTTTATCTAAATCTGCTCTTTTCCTTAACCCGAGCTTTTTTACCAGTTAAGCCCCGTAGGTAGAAGAGCCTGGCTCTGCGAACTTTACCCTTCCTGGTAACTTCAATCCGAGCTATTTTCGGTGAATTTATAAGGAATGTCCTTTCAACGGCAACCCCGTAAGTTACTCTTCTTACGGTAAAGTTCTTAGAAAGACCGCCGCCTCTGACCTTCATAACAATTCCTTCATATACCTGAATTCTTTCTCTGGTTCCCTCAACCACCTTACAGTGAACTTTGAGTGTGTCCCCAGGTCCAAAAACCGGTATGTCTTTTTTGTAATGTTCTTCTTCAACTGACCTGATTATGTCTTGCATGATTCCTACCTCCTTCCAGCAGGCAGAGATACATCCATAAAAATGTAACTACCACCTTTATTACAGAACAAGCCTATTTTACCACAGCACATAAGCAAGCTCAAGAAAAAACTATCTATTAAACCAGAATTCGCCCAATAAGCGATCCAAAATTATGGAAACCGCACTTCGAACGGATAGGTGGTTATAATCGCCGGCCCCAGCTACAGGTTCCAAGATATAATCACATCCATCCACCAACTCCTGCACCATACCCCAGCCAGTACCAAAAAGCAACAAATAAATCCTATTGTCATTAAATATTTCCGTTTTTAACTGGCTGTAACTTATGGTATTCGGATAGAGGCGGGCATCCGTAGCAACCGTATAGACCCTCTGTCCGGTTTCTTGCTCAATCCCATCAACTACCTCACTAAGATTTTCCACAAGTTTGAGTTGCTTAAAAGCTTCCTGTCGGTCGGGATTATAACGTCCTCCATAGCCCTCCTGCCAGTAGGCCAGAATCTCCCCGATCAACTTCTGCTGGTTGGCGGATGGATGAACTACATAAAAGCCGTCCACATTGTAGGTCCGCGCAGCACGAGCAATATCATGCAAGTCCAGGTTGGTAATCGAGGTGGTTACTGTGTCCATTCTTTTATTATACATAGGATAATGTAGCAGTGCTATGTATACTCGGGCTTTTCTCACTTAGTTTTTTTCTCCCCGTTAAATAGAATTTCCTCAAGCAGTTTTCTTTCTTCTTGATCGTATTCTCTTTTCAACAACAGATCTGGTCTTTTTATAAGGGTACGCTTTAAACTCAGCTTTTTTCGCCATAAACGTATCTGCTCATGGTGTCCCGAGAGAAGTGTTTCCGGCACTTCCTCGCCCTGATAAATCCTGGGTCGGGTGTAATGCGGATATTCCAGCAGGCCACCGACGAAAGATTCCTCTTGAGAAGAATTATCATCACCCAACACTCCGGGAATTAAGCGAGTAACCGCGTCCACAACCACCATAGCGGCTAATTCTCCTCCGCTCAATACATAATCACCTATGGAAAGCTCTTCATCCACAAGATTCATTATCCGTTCGTCAATGCCTTCGTAGTGCCCACAGAGCAATATTAAATGCTCCTGCCTGGCCACACGAACAACGGTATCCTGATCGAGTGGTTTCCCTTGGGGTGATAGGTAAATAACGCGTGAATTTTCCCCTTTTAGGCTTCCTATAGCTCGGGATAGCACATCAAACTTCATAACCATCCCTGCTCCGCCCCCATAAGGGTAATCATCCACCTGTTGGTGCCTGCCCAAGGCATAATCTCTAATATTTACAGTGTTTATTTCCACAAGCTTTCGGGTCCGCGCCCTTTCAATGATGCTCTCGTTAAAAGGCGAAGCAAACATGGCAGGAAAAAGCGTCAGTATATCGATTTTCATTGATCCTACGCTCACCTTTCCCGTTTAACTTCTAACAATCCAGGCAGCAGTTTGACATGCATGCTCATACTAGCCAAATCAACCTCACGAATTACCTCTTTGATGGCAGGTATGAGGATTTCTTCGTAAACATCCGACTTTATCACATATACATCATTGGCTCCAGTTTCAATGATATCGATCAATTGCCCCAGATATCCTATTTCCAAATCATATACCTTCATACCAATCAACTGGAAATGATAAAATGAACCTTCGGGCAAAGGGTATATTTCATCAGCAGAAACATTTAAATAGGCGTTTCGGTATTTAACCGCCTCTTCGATACTATCTATGCCTTTGAATTTAATCAAAAGTTTTCCCTGGTGCGAATTGCAGGACTCAATCGTCAACTCTACCACGGTATTCTTCTGACTTATCTTTACCTTCTGCAAATTCTTAAAACGTTGAGGAAAATCAGTCAACAATTCTACCTTGACTGCCCCTTTGTAACCATGGGTACCGTTTATTTTTCCAATTTTAATTAATTCCTGGGACTCCACCAATTAATACCTCCAAGTTGGCCTATCTCATGATCTCCACTGCTACTCTTTTGCCTTCCTTAGCGGCTGCAGCCTTGGTAAGGGTACGAATCGATTTGGCAATTTTGCCTTGCTTGCCTATTACCTTACCCATATCGTCGGGAGCTACCCGGAGTTCAAGCAATACTGATGTTTCATTCTCGGTCTCATTAACTTGAACTTCATCCGGATTATCTACCAGTGAGCGGGCGATCATTTCAACTAGTTTTTTCACTTATGTTTCACCCCCAAGCCTCTACTTGCGGCTTTCCGCGAATTTACTCATGATCCCTTGTTTCTGCAAGAGAGATTTTGCCGTATCAGAAGGTTTAGCACCGGTCGTCAACCATTTGAGCGCTTTTTCTTCATCTATTTTAATAGTTGCGGGATTGGTCGCGGGGTCATAATAACCTATTTCCTCAATAAAACGACCATCTCTTGGTGCTCTGGAATCTGCTACCACTACTCTGTAGAAAGGATTTTTCTTAGCTCCCATCCTTTTTAGCCTGATCTTTGTTGCCATATTGTCACCTCCTTGTTTAAGAGACTATCAAAAATTCAAGTAAAACCTTCAGTGTATTCTGTCTTGTATATTCCTTGATAGACCCTAAATATCCACTTATATTAACCTGCACCGTGTCAAGGGGATGGTTATTTTGTCACTCACGGCAAGTACAGGTGATGTAAGTCTCAACTAATTAAAACGGCAGTTTCATATTGGGCATCCCGCCCCGTTTACCCTTTTTGCCACCCATATCGGCAAACTGCTTCATTAGCTTCCGAGAATCTTCAAATTGTTTAAGTAATCTATTTACTTCCTGAACTTTGGTTCCACTCCCCCGGGCAATCCTTTTCTTGCGGCTGCCGTTCAATATGACCGGATTACGTCTTTCCTCCAAGGTCATGGACTTAATTATGGCTTCCACATGGCCGAGTTCTTTCTCATCTATCTCGCCCTTCATTGCCTTCATTTGTTTCCCCATACCTGGTATCATGCCCAGCAAATCTTCCAGCGGACCCATAGATCTGACCTTCTGCATTTGTTCCAGAAAATCTTCCAAAGTAAACTCTTGCTGGCGGATCTTCCTTTCCATTTCCTTAGCTTGCTTCTGGTCAAAACTAGACTGGGCTTTTTCCACCAAAGTCAAAATATCTCCCATGCCTAGTATACGCGAGGCCATTCTTTCTGGGTGAAAGGTCTCCAGAGCATCCAACTTCTCCCCCATGCCCACCATTTTAATTGGGCAACCGGTAACCGCCTTGACCGACAGGGCTGCTCCACCTCGAGTGTCACCATCAAGCTTGGTTAGTATAACTCCGGTCAAACCCAGATCATTGTTGAAAGCCTCTGCCACATTAACCGCATCCTGACCGGTCATGGCATCCACCACCAGAAGTATTTCATGTGGTTCTACCGATGTTTTAATCTGCTTTAATTCACCCATTAACTCTTCATTGATATGCAGTCTACCAGCTGTATCTATTATCACAACATCCCGGTTATTCATCCTTGCAAACTCCAAAGAGTCGCGGGCAATATCAACTGGATTGACCTGACCCTGGGAAAATACCGGGACACCTACCTGCTCCCCCAGCACCTGCAGTTGTTTAATAGCCGCGGGTCGATAAACATCACATGCCACCAGCAGGGGACGCCTTCCAAGCTTAATTAAGCTCTTGGCTAGCTTAGCTACGGTTGTAGTCTTACCGGCACCCTGCAACCCCACTGCCATAAAAACAGTGGGTGGCTTGGATGACATAAGTAATTTATTTTCAGATTCTCCCATCAGGTTGCTCATCTCGTCGTAAACTATCTTGACAATCTGCTGCCCAGGGGTCACACTCTGCAGTACTTCCTGGCCTATCGCTCTATCACTGACAGTCGCAACAAACTTTTTAACAACCTTATAATTAACGTCTGCCTCCAATAGAGCCAGCCTGACTTCACGCATGGCAACTTTCACATCATCTTCTGATATTTTACCTTTACCGCGCAGTTTTCTAAAGACCTCTTGCAGTCGGTCTGACAATCCTTCAAACGCCACAATACCTCTCCTTTTCTTACAGCAGCCGGGAAAGCTCTCGTAAAATTTCCACTGACTGGCTTACCGTACGCTGATTAACTTCTGTTCCCTCTAGCAGTGAGGATAATTCATTTAAACGCTCACGCATTATTTGAAACCTCTCCACTAAGCCCAGCTTTTGCTCATATTGCTCTAAAAGACTTTCCGCCTTTTTTACCATATCATAAACCGCCTGCCGACTAGTATTCATATCATCAGCAATTTCGGAAAGAGATAAATCATTTTCATAATGCAAGTTTAGAACATTCTGCTGTTTCTCAGTAAGCAAGGGTCCATAAAAATCCTTAAGCAATACTACACGGCTTATTTTCTCCAGCATAGCAGTTCATTCTCCTCGCGTAAAGTATATTTACTTTACATGGCTATTGTATCTGTTCCAATCGACCTTGTCAATGCATTAGCAATTTTTCGAAGTAATTTTTAACCCAATGTTCGCAGTTGACGGTGAGGATCAGCGAAGGATCTTTCCCCTAAGCGTGGGGAAGATTCTTCACTTCGTTCAGAATGACAACTCTTATGTCGCAGTATCCATTAACTGCGACACTTGAGTTTATAAACGTTAATTTTTTTTGCCTAATCAAGGTTAATCCTCTAAAATGATAATTGATGTTGTTAATCCTTTAACAACACCTTGTTTACAAAGGAGTGTTGATATTGAAAGAAAAAATTGCTTTAATTGCCGACAGCGCATGTGACCTTCCTCAGAGCTTTATTAATGAACTGGGCATTAGAATCCTGCCCCTGAAAGTAATTTACCCAGATCGGCAGTATTCTGATCGTATAGACATACAGCCTATGGATGTCTATAATCGTATGCCCGCAGAGATTCCCACTACGTCCATGCCTAACCTGCAAGAAATAAAGGATGCTATGGAAAGTGCACGCCAAGAAGGTTTTACCCACGTGCTGGCTATAACCTTATCTAGCGGCTTATCCGGCACCTACCAGGCCATGAAACTGGCCGCTAAAGATTTTGATGATATAGTCATTGAAGTCTTTGACTCTCTCACCTTATGTATGGGTACCGGCTGGATGGTCCTAGATGCCGCTCGCAATATTGCCAATGGACTCAGTTTTGACAGCGTCATGAAAAAACTTGCAAGCTTGCAACCCCGCGTAAAAGCCTTCTATGTAATTGAAACCCTGGAATACCTGCGCAAGGGTGGCCGAATTGGCAAAGTAGCTGGAATGTTAGGGGACTTACTTAATTTAAAACCGATTATATCTGTAAATACAGAAGGAATATACTATACCTATGCCAAAGTAAGAGGATACCACAAGTCAATTGATCGACTAATGGGGGTTATCGAAGAACAAGTTGCCAATAAACCCTTCAACTTGGCGGTTTTGCATGGCGGAGCAAAAGTTGAAGGCGAAAAAGTATTTGCCAAGCTGAGCAAACTGCCTAATGTCAGGGAACTCATTTTTTCCGACATCAGCCCGGTTTTGGGAGTCCACACCGGACCAGGTTTGATTGCACTTTGTTTCCACGAAGTATAACCAGCTACCAGGCTGATGACAGAAGTGAAGATCAAGGCATGAGAAAAGCCCGTGCAACATTATTATGTGAACGAAGTGAACATCGGGAGTACCCGTAGGGTGATTGAGGCGACTAAGGTATGGGGACGGACCGTCTGCTCCGCAGTAAGGCCACGTCCCCGGCATAATGTATGGGGACACACCCCTTACCGGGAATGTCCCCATATAATGTACGTCGATTGAACGGGCTTTTTGCACTTTCAGTATAAGTGCAACCAGGGCTTCGACGTCCAGGGATGGGCTAGTGCAGCAGTGCCATGGACGGCAAAGAGCTGCGATTCGCAACATTATTGGTCAGCAAGCGAACATCAGTGGTGCCCGAAGGGTGCTTTTTTCATCGGGCTAGACGGGAAACCTGTCTTTTTTTATGCCCATTTGCCGCTCGAAGGCCAGTAAACGCGGAAGAAAGGGGATTTTTTTGTTTGTATTTATTTACCATTTTGTTATAATGGTCTCATTAAGTATAAGGAGACCAACAAATGCTCAAAACCACCTCCATCCTGCTAAGTTCTATTTTAATTGTGCTTCTCCTATCAGCACCAGTCCTGGCACCAACTAGGACTGGCAATACGAGTCAGTATGCCTCTGACCAAGTAATTACCGACATCGTTGCTGATTATGCCCTATACACATCATTGTTATACGATATATATCCCTTGAACCAATATCGGGTATCGACACACGCAAACAGCCCTGATTCCGCTATTGCCTATCTCTCAGAGGGATTTGATAAGCCCCTTGCCAGTACGATAACTGCTTGTTACCTGCAGTGGCTGCCGGAGTTCAACAAAATGTCAGTTATCCCTACAGATTCAATTCCGATAATAACCGAGGCAGATAAACCATACCTGAATATCGAGTGGCAATCCACAAACAAAGTTTTACTGAAGCGGATATATACAGATTGTTATGAGATGGGCGACCAGTACCTCTATCTTATTAGCGCAGAACAAAAAGGAGGACATTGGATAATTATTGATTTGCAGCTAGATTGCTTATGAATAAAATCTAAGCCTACAAAGACTCCTTTACCCTGCGAATGAGTAGTTCTATGCAGGCATTAATATTTTCAGGAGTATAAATCCTCAGGTTTCCCTGGTAATAAGTAGAAAACAATACCTGTTTCATCTCATCTTCATTCATTCCATTATTCAGCATGGTCTCAATATTCCTAAAAGCAGATCGGGCAGATTCCAAAGCACGCATATAAAAGCTCTCTATTTCAGATTTCACGCATAATCTCTCATGAGCAATACCTAAAATTCGAGTCGGGAAACCCATTAGCCTTTTTATCGTTTCAATATACATCTCATATCCCTGAAAAAACACTGGAAACAAATCCTCATCTGATATTTGAAAACCGCCAGCATCAGACAAAAACATAACCTGGTCAGTCGGAAAATAGTATGCCAAACTACAGGGGCTATGACCTGGAGAAGCAATAACCTGCAGTCGCAAACCATCTCGCAAATCAATAGAATCCCCTTCCTCAAGAGTTTGATCAACTACAATTGCTTCTATCGACGGAGATGTAATTTTGTCTGCTACCAATCCTTCTGCAAGTAAAACAGCAGACATCTTTTCATCCTGCTGAAAGAAATTGTTTATTATTTTGGTTTTGCTCAATACTTTTTGGGCTTCTTTACTGGCTAAGACCTGCGCCTGAGGATATAAATCACGTAAAGCAGGAATACCACAGACGTGGTCAAAATGAGCGTGAGAAGTGATTAGATAACGAATAGCAGGCTTTCCCTCCATTTGAAGCCATTGCTTACTTAAACTGGTAACGCCGCCGGTAACACCGCATTCAACTATAGCTGCTTCTTTTTGGCCCACTACAAAAAAATTAAAATGTCGATTACCTAGTCGCATAACGTTTTCTGTTAGCTTGATCATAATTCACCTCTCCTTATCGCAGTATTATTACCTTCTTTATTTATATATGGTTTAATTATACTTTAGTAATGAAAATAAAAACGACTTCCACACAAAAAAAGACTCCCATATAATTGGGAATCCCTATTGCACCACGGCTATACTAATGGTAATTATTTTATAAAAATAAAAAGGGTTCCGAAAATCGGAACCCCTGATATTCTGGTGGGCGATGACGGGCTCGAACCGCCGACATCCTGCTTGTAAGGCAGGCGCTCTCCCAGCTGAGCTAATCGCCCTAATTATGGTGACCCCTAGGGGACTCGAACCCCTGTTACCGCCGTGAAAGGGCGGTGTCTTAGACCGCTTGACCAAGGGGCCAAATATGGTGGGCCTACCAGGACTCGAACCTGGGACCAACCGGTTATGAGCCGGTAGCTCTACCAACTGAGCTATAGGCCCGGAGTTCTTTGAAAACCCCGCAAGAGTTAGTATATATAAAATGCCTTTAAAAATCAATAGTAAAAGCATTTTATTTCTTGCAAAATAAAAAAGCGGTAAAACGATTAATTACCGCTTTTATTATCAATGGCTCCCCGAGTAGGACTCGAACCTACAACCCTCCGGTTAACAGCCGGATGCTCTACCATTGAGCTATCGAGGAAAGACTCAACGAAACTTATTATATATTCATTAGGAACTCCTGTCAATAACCCTTTTGTTATTTGAGGCATCTGTTTACTAAGCTAAGTCATGGCTTCTTACTCAATATAGTCTTTAAGTTTTTTGCTTCGAGATGGATGCCGTAACTTTCGCAGAGCTTTAGCTTCAATCTGCCTGATTCTTTCCCTGGTAACTCCAAATTCTTGGCCTACTTCTTCCAGAGTTCTAGGCCTTCCATCATCCAAGCCAAACCTTAATCGCAGCACCTTCTCTTCTCTCTCTGTCAAGGTATTCAATATACCGTCCATGTGCTCACGCAAGAGTACAAAGGAGGCTGATTCTTCCGGTGATTCGGCATCCTCATCAGTAATAAAATCACCCAGATGACTGTCATCTTCTTCACCGATAGGAGTCTCAAGAGAAACCGGTTCCTGAGCCACCTTCATTATTTCAATAACTCGTTCCACTGGAATATCCATCTCTTGAGCTACTTCGCTAGGGGTAGGCTCCTTTCCCAACGTTTGCAGAAGGCTGCGCTGCACCCTGGAGAGCTTATTTATGGTCTCTACCATGTGTACCGGTATCCTTATAGTGCGGGCCTGGTCTGCAATCGCTCTAGTAATGGCCTGTCTGATCCACCATGTAGCATAGGTACTGAATTTATACCCCTTACGATAGTCAAACTTTTCCACTGCTTTCATTAAGCCCAGATTGCCTTCTTGAATCAAATCCAGAAAAAGCATTCCCCTACCAACATACCTCTTGGCTATACTGACAACTAGCCTAAGATTCGCCTCAACCAATTTCCTTTTAGCTTCTTCTTCGCCAGCTTCAATTTGCTGAGCTAATGCTATTTCTTCGTCCGCCGTAAGTAATCTTACCCGGCCTATTTCTTTCAGATACATCCTTACCGGGTCATCTATTTCCACGCCATCAGGAACGACAATTTTTTCGGTTTCTATAGTTTCAGGTTCACTTTCGTCAAGCTCACCATCGCCTTCCCCATCAGGCCCCACAGTAATGCCCAAGCTCTGTAAATGCTCGAAAATATCCTCTATAGCATCAGGTTCCAGATTGTACATCTGAAGTTCTTCTATGATTTCGTCATAGGTCAAATTTTTCTTCTTCTTGCCTTTTTCAGCCAAAGCGCCAATAGTTTCAGCCATTTTACGATCTAGTTTCATTGTATCCCCCCTTCCCGGGTTGCATTAGTAAATTTATCTAACTTGAGGATAAAGGATAGTACAGAATCAAAATCTCCTGTATCACCAAGAATATCTAATTGTTCAAAAACTCTTTGCCAGAGGGCCTCTGCTTTTTTTTGCTCCACCCGCCTAATAAATTCTTCCACTTCCCTAGCCTCGTCGAGATTAGCTTCATCCATAAGCATGGCTACCCGGGCATAAGCTGCATCTAAACCTTCAGAGGAGGCCATATACCGTATGTCGCGCGCCTTTTCTGCCTGCTCCCCCAGTAATTGGTCATAAATCTCCACCAAAGCTTGGTAATCGGGGTTAACAAAGAATTTTATCCCAATTCTATTTTTTATCGTAGTAAACACTTCATCATCCTTTAGCATCGCCGCTAAAATTTTCTCCTGGATACCATATTTACCGTACTTATTATTATCCCGTAATATTTCAATATTATTCCTATTGTGGCTTATATGCTGATGATTATGCCTTGGTTGTAATTCCTGGTAAACTATGTTTTCCTCCACCTTAAGCTTTTGCGCCAGGAGCTTTATATAGAAATCTTTTTCCATTGCGCTAGCTAAACCCATAATTTCGTCTTTGAGCCGATTAATGATATTTATCTTTGAATCCAAATCAAGTGTCGGAGTTGCTAATAGATGCCGATTTAATTTGAATTCTATATCACTATATTTATTATTCTGTATAAACTGTAAAAATCCCTCTTTTCCATAATTGTCCAAATATTCGTCAGGGTCCTTCCCCGCGGGTAGGCTAACCACCTCTGCTTTCAAATTCGCACCCAAAAGAACGTTTATGGCGCGTATGGTTTCACGTTGACCGGCCTCATCACCATCATATAGCACTATTACTTTTTCCGTATATCTGCGTAATATGTGGGCCTGGTCTTCTGTTAGAGCGGTTCCAAGTGAAGCCACCACATTTTTTATTCCTGACTGTTGTAGTTTTATGCAGTCCATATAACCTTCTACCAGATAAGCAGTGTTAGCCTCTCTAATACTTTCACGTGCTTGAGACAAACCATAAAGGTTTTTCCTTTTAGAAAATAATTCGGTTTCAGCAGTATTTAGGTATTTGGGAAGAGCTTCTCCGAGGCTTCTGCCTCCGAATCCCACAACATCCTGCCGATATTGAAATATTGGAAAAATAATCCGGTTTCGAAACAAATCATAGAACCGATTCTGATTATCACTACGCTTGATCAACCCAGATAATTTCACTATTTCGGCAGTAAAACCCTTTTTAAGCAAGTACTCTTCAATGCTGTTCCACTCGTCCGGGGCATAACCCAGCTTAAAATTGCTTATAGTTTCTGCTATCATCCCCCGTTTTTCCAAATAATCACGGGCGGTCTTTCCCTGCGGACTTATAAGCATCTCTTGGTAGTATTGGGTGGCGGCATTGTTAACCGCAATAATCTGTTTGCGCTGGTCAATTATTTTCCTGTCCTGGGGACGCGCAATTTCAATTCCAGCTTTTGCAGCCAGTATTTCCAAGGCCTCCTTGAATTCCAAGCCATCCTTTTTCATAAGAAATGAAAAAATATTGCCGCCAACATGGCAGCCAAAACAATAATACATCTGCTTGTCCTGATTCACGCTGAAAGAAGGGGTTTTTTCCTGGTGAAACGGGCATAAGCCCCAGTAATTATTGCCTTTACGGCTGAGGTTAACAGTCTCGGAGACGAGTTCCACAATATCAATCCGGGACTCAATCTCACGAATATTCTGTTCATCCTCATATTTTGCCATGGCTTCCACCTACTATTCTATATTGATTGGAAAATCCCTTTTTAATTCACAAAAAATGTCTAAATAACTTTTATTTTTATCTAGTCACACATCTTCAGATGCCCCAAATATCCTGCCAGCATCCGGTACCAGGGATTTAGGAATGAATATATCTTTAAAGAGAGTTACACAATAGGCATCACTCATCCCGGAGATATAGTCAACCACAGCTCTTTCAAGGCCTTCTTCCGCTGCAATTTGCTGATACACCGGACTCATCTTGTCCGGAAATTTCTTATAGTAGTCAAAAAGATGCTCAATAATAAACATGGCCCGGGTTCTCTCGGCCTGACAAACCGAACCTCGATAGATGTTTTCAAACATGAACTCCCGCAACCCCCATAAGGCTCGTTCTATTTCCGGGCCCGGCTCTACCATAGGAACCGAGCTGACTGCCATTAGTTGGCGGGTATGATAAATAGTATCGGTTACCAGGGTTGTAATTCGCTGACTATGGGTATCCCCTAAAATATCAAGGAATTCTCGGGGAATTTGTTCTAGGGTTAACAGTCCGGCGCGAATGGAATCATCGATATCATGTTGAACATAAGCAATTTTGTCACTTATACGAATGACTTGCCCTTCCAGAGTATACGCGCGCTGTTCTCCTTTTCCATAGCCGCTATGATGCAAGACCCCATCTAAAACCTCGGCACTAAGATTTAAGCCACTTCTAACCCGGTGTTGTTCAACCCGGGTCAAAACCCGGATGCTGTTTTCATTGTGACGGAAATGACCTGAAGTCAATTCATCTAGTATTTGTTCACCAGCATGGGCAAAAGGGGTATGACCCACATCATGAGCAAGGGCTATTGCCTCAATCAGATCAAGATTTAAATTCAACCCTGCTCCAATCGTTTTAGCTATTTGGTTGACTTCCAGGGTATGGGTAAGTCGAGTACGGTAATGATCCCCCGGTGGAGCTACGAAAACCTGGGTCTTATGTTTAAGTCGGCGAAAAGACTTAGAATGAACCACCCTATCCCTATCGATCATAAAACAGGTACGGATAAGATCTGCTTCTTCTCTCACCTGCCTCCCCTTGGACTTGCTGGCCAGAGTAGCCTGGGGATTAAGTGCTGCTATTTCTCTCGCTTCAATTTCTTCCCGGATCGTCATCTTCATCACCTCGCCTATGAATAAAAAAATCCTTAGCCTGTAAGGTTAAGAATTCCTTATTGTATTCTTATACTACAACGCACCCCTTAATTCCTCTAAATATCAAATAAATATTAAAAATTCTATTTACACCGCAAAAAACCCGGTACCTAAAAAGTACCGGGCGTAATATTCTTGTGCAGACCTATTATTCTATTTCGCTAAACCTGCCGCTTTATGAACCGCTGCCTGATGAGCAGGGTCGAGATTGTCAGTTCCGTGAGTTCTACTGTTAAGAAAATGAATGCAAAAATGCCCCGGGAAATTGTTGTCCCAAATGCTCTGGCCTCCATGAGGCATACCATTTTGCGAAGCTGCAAACACCCGACCGTTAACTGATACCAGAATAGCTCTGCGAGCCCAACTCCATTCTCCCCCATAAATCTTCAGCATAGTGGCGGTATCAGCAGCTGTTAAGGGCTGACAATCAGCATGACTGCTGCCTCCTTTGCGGACTACCTGGTATTTCAAACCCGTATCCAGATCAGTTATAGTAGCCACGTCACCAAGCGCAAATACCTTACTTGCTACCGTCCACCAATCGGCCATCTCTCCATAACGATTGCTCCCCCTGGAAGGCTCTACTGCATTAACTCTATCAGGAATGAGCAAGCGAAGACCGGGCGGCAAGATCCAAGAGCTAATTCCGTTTTTTTGCATAATAGCCTGTACTGTCGTGTCATACTTTAAGGCTACAGCCTCAAGGCTATCTCCCCATTGGAGCACATAACTAACCCCGTTTAGTTCTTCATTCAGAACTATTCTGGTACTTTCCCCTACGACCCCATCCGCAGGAAGCCCTTTAGCCTTTTGAAACCCCAGCACGGCATTGTATGTATTCTGACCAAAAATGCCATCTAAACCATATGTGTCATAACCCAGAGTGCCCAAATCCGCCTGTAGACTTCTTACATCGTCTCCCCTACAGCCCCAATCCAGGTTTCTAGCGCTGCTAGCCATCAAATCACCACCCATGGCGACTATGCTTAGACATAAAATTGCAGCTGCCAGCAATATAAAGGCTGACCCCTTGCCTCTTTTAATTCTCACCTATAAATCACTTCCCTTCCAAAATATAATTTCTCCCAGTTAAAGTTTATCTTTTTCGACAATCAATAGACAAATTGCCTATGTAGCGTTTCCCCGGCTTGTCCCTACCTAATTAAGCATTAGCTGGTAGTCCTCATAAGATTTGGTTTAATTCTTTCCAGTTAAACATAGATGGCATATTATTCCCGGGCAGAAGGGGCTATCAAAAAATAAAGGAGCCCTGTTTTTACAGAGCTCCTCAATAATTCCCTAAATAATTGACTAGCGGTTTTTAATTTGTGCTTGGGCTGCTGCCAGGCGAGCAATGGGAATTCTATATGGGGAACAACTTACATAATCCAAGCCTAGTAGATGACAGAATTCTATCGAGCTGGGCTCACCCCCATGCTCCCCGCATATTCCCATAAGTATACCCGGTTTCGTCCCCCGTGCCTTTTCTACGGCCATTTTCATTAAGTACCCCACACCCTTGCGGTCAAGTACTGCAAAGGGATTATCTTTTATGACCTTTTTTTCTAAATAAACGGGAATAAACTTGCTTTCAGCATCATCCCGGCTGAAACCCAGTGTGGTTTGGGTTAAATCATTGGTTCCAAAGGAAAAGAATTCAGCCTGCTGGGCAATTTCATCCGCCATAACACAGGCTCGGGGAAGTTCCAGCATCGTTCCCAGAACAAAATCCAGTTCATGCCCACAGGTTTTCTTGACGTCTTCATAGACCGCCAAAATATCTTCTCTGAGCAAGGAGAATTCCATCAGATCCATTACTAATGGAATTTCAATTTCTGCAAAAGCTTCTACTCCTTCAGCTTTTAAAAGACACATCGCTTCAAAGATCGCCCGAGCCTGCATGATATATATCTCTGGGTAGGTTAAACCTAGACGACATCCACGATGACCAAGCATGGGGTTAGCTTCCGAAAGTTTATTTATCTTCTTAAGAAGTTCTTCTTTTTCAAACATATCGTATTTGTTGGAATTACGATGTTTCATTTCTGCAATTTCCAGCATTAATGCTTCATGATCAGGTAAGAATTCATGCAGAGGAGGATCCAGTAGACGGATGGTAACAGGGAATGGCGCCATCGCTTTTAATATTCCATAAAAATCGTCCCGCTGGAAGGGCAAGAGTTTGGCTAGGGCAATTTCCCGGTCAGCCAGATTTTCTGCCAATATCATTTCCTGCATGATAGGCAAGCGTTCTTGAGCCATAAACATATGCTCGGTACGGCATAGGCCGATACCTTCCGCTCCAAACTCCCTAGCCTTGACTGCATCCTCAGGTGTATCCGCATTGGCCCTCACCGCCAACCTCTTTATATCATTGGCCCAGATAAGAAGGGTCTCAAATTCATCTGACAGAGTAGGTTCTATCATGGCTACTTCGCCTAGCATTACTTTACCAGTAGCTCCGTCCAAGGTTATAATATCACCTTCTTTAACTAACACCCCGTTTACACTGAACGTTTTGCCAGCGGAATCTATCTTAATGCTTTCGCAGCCACAAACACAAGGCTTGCCCATACCTCGAGCAACGACAGCAGCATGAGAAGTCATGCCCCCCCGAGCGGTAAGCACCCCTTGCGAGTGTACAATTCCATGTATATCATCAGGAGCAGTCTCATTGCGCACCAAGACCACTTTTTCCCCGGCTTCTGCCATCTTTTCAGCCAAATCAGATTCAAACACCACTTTGCCGCAAGCTGCCCCTGGAGAAGCAGGCAAGCCCTGAGCAATAGGCTTTAATTGGACTGAATTATCAATTTGTCTATGTAAAAGCTGATCAATCTGCTCGGGGTCAACTCGCATTAAAGCTTCTTCTTTACTAATCAGCCCTTCGTTTACCATGTCCACCGCGATTTTAACGGCCGCTTTGGCAGTCCTTTTTCCAGTTCTGGTCTGCAGCATATACAGTTTGCTCTTTTCAACAGTAAACTCAATATCTTGCATATCCCGGTAGTGATTCTCCAGGTTGTTACATGTATCCACAAACTGTTGATACACCGCAGGCAAGCCTTCTTTTAATTGATAAATCGGTAAGGGGGTTCTAATTCCCGCTACTACATCCTCGCCCTGGGCGTTAACCAAAAACTCTCCATATAATTCCCGTTCCCCGGTTGAGGGACTGCGAGTGAAAGCCACGCCGGTTCCGCAATCTTCTCCTAGATTTCCAAAGGCCATACATTGAATGTTTACCGCTGTCCCCAGATCGTCTGGTATTTTACTTATGCGCCGGTAAACGATAGCCCTCTGGTTATTCCAAGAACTAAACACTGCCTTAATAGCCATGATGAGTTGTTCTCTCACATCCTGAGGAAAGTTAAAACCTTTCTCGTGCTCCACTAAGGCCTTGTATTCTCTGATAATTTCTCTGAGCTCAGCAGCCGGTATTTCATAATCAAATATTAATCCTAATTTGCGTTTGTATTTTTCAACGATTTCTTCAAAGCTGGAATGTTCCATGTCTAGAACTACATTGCCAAACATCTGGATAAAGCGGCGATAGCAATCGTACGCGAATCTTTCATCTCCTGATAGATTGGCCAATCCCTGCACAGATTCATCATTCAGACCCAAGTTTAATACTGTATCCATCATGCCTGGCATGGAAACAGCAGCTCCAGACCTTACTGAAACCAGTAAGGGGTTATCTTTATCCCCAAATTTCTTGCCGGTTTTTTGCTCCACTTGATCTAAAGCGCTAAATGTGTCTTCCAGCATTCCGGGTGGGAACTCCTGGTTTAGAGCCAAATATTCATTACAAGCTTCGGCGGTTATGGTAAAGCCAGGAGGAACGGGCAATCCTATTCTGGTCATTTCAGCCAGATTAGCTCCCTTACCTCCCAAGACCATACGCATGTCTGAACTTCCTTCTTCGAACAAATAAATAAATTTCTTTTTAGACATTGCTTAACCTCCTATAGTAGATTTCAAGTATTTTGCTGGCCGTCTCTTCAACAGCACGATTAGTTACATCAATAACGGGACAACCAAGTCTCTTCATCAATTTGTCTGCAAATTCCAACTCTTCCAAGATGCGTTCAAAATTAGCATAATTTGCCTGTCCAGTTAAACCCAAAGTTTTTAGACGTTCGGTACGGATATTATTTAATAACTCCGGCTTAATAACCAGCCCAATTACCTTGCCTCGCTCCACCTTGAAAAGCTCCTCCGGAGGTGCAACTTCAGGTACCAGAGGTACATTAGCTACTTTTATTCGCTTGTGGGCCAGGTACATGGATAGCGGCGTTTTGGAAGTTCTCGAAACACCTACTAGCACAATATCCGCCTGGACAATTCCCCGCGGGTCTTTGCCATCGTCATAACGTACTGCAAATTCTACCGCCTCAACCCGGCGATAATACATCTCATCAACTTTTCGCAACAACCCGGGCTCTCGTTTTGGCACCAAATGGCTAGCCTGCTCAAAAGCAGAAATAATGGGTCCTAATATATCAACACAGACTACCCCCGCCTTGGCAGCCTCCTGTCTAAGAAATAGTGCCAGGTCATCTAGAACCAGGGTATAGGCAATCATAAAATGGTTCTCTACTGCCTGGTGTACAACTTCTTCTAAAGTGGCTTCATCAGATATATTAGGAATTTGCCTTATCTCCATAGCCCCGGAGTTAAACTGACTGGCTGCGGCTCTAACCACCATCTCTGCCGTCTCGCCAATAGAATCAGATACAATAAAAACTCCTGGTAAATGATTTGTCAAAATCTAAAAACCCCCTTTAGTCTATTTATGGGCCAGATCTAAAAACAGCCTGGCAATGTTCGTCTTGGTAATTCTGCCCACCACCTCGAACTTTTCGTCGCCTGGAACACCTATGAAGCATTTTACAACCGGCAGGCAATCAACCTCATGCTCCACAATCGTCTTCACTGCTGCTACTACAGTATCCTCTCCGGCAGCAGTAATTACATTAGGCATACGAGTCATTATAACGCTTACCGGTACTTTATGGATGTCGGCTTGCCCCAGAGTGGTCTTCAATAAATCTTTTCTTGATACCAGACCTGCTAAGTAATTATCATTATCAACCACAAAAATCGTTCCGGTGTCCTCCATAAACAATGTTACAATCGCATCATAAATGCTGCACTTTTCCTTCACCACCACGGCCATTGACATGATATCCTTAACCCGATAATGGTTCAGAATTTTCTTGATTTCATTGTGAGTTCCATCATTTTTGTAAGTATAACCCACCCGCGGTTTAGCTTCCAAGTAACCTGACATAGTTAAAACAGCCAAATCAGGACGTAGAGCTGCCCGAGTGACTTCTAACAAATCAGCTATATTTTCACCGGTAATAGGCCCCTGGTTTTTGACGATATCTAGTATCTTTCCCTGGCGTTCATTTAGTTCGATTATTTTCACCACCCAATTATGCTATACTATTTGGGTAAAATAGCTCTAATTATTATACTATATACACTAAAAAAATCCTATTGGGAAAAAAGATTTTTATGGCATAACTTTACTGAAATCTGCCAGGAAATTACATAAACCGACAATGGCCTTTAATATTCCAAGCCGAGCCGCTTTCAGTTCTTCATCTTCGACCATTACCATTACCGCCTCGAAGAATTGATCAATATCCGTTCGCATGCCTGCCAGCATTTCCAGGGCTGCTTCATAACGCTTTTCCTTAACCGCAATCTCTACCATGGGCCTTAACTGAAGATAGTGCTGGTAGAGAGCTTTTTCGCTGGCATCCTCCAAAAGTTCAGTCCGCACTGCTGCGCTTTCCCACTTCCGGGAGAGATTATAGGAGCGGTTAAATACTACCTGGAAATCTTCCCACTGGGAAGCCATTTTGAACTTACGGAGCACTTCAGCTCTTAGCATAATTTCGCTCAAATCGCCCCCGGCCTGATATAGTACCCCATCTATTACATCATACGACAGACCCCGATCCAACATTATTCCCCGCATTCTTTGCAGGATAAAATCCATCAGATCATTAACTGTATCTTCGCGATTTCTGTCCGGACTCAACATTTGCAGACCTTCATAAGCCTGCCCTATCAATTGGCGCAAATCAGATTTCAAACCAAGATCTATGATAATATTAACAATCCCCAGGGCCTGACGCCTTAAAGCATAAGGGTCCTGAGAACCGGATGGTTTAATGCCAATAGCAAAAAATGCTGTCAGATTACAGAGCTTTTCTGCCAGGGACAGAACTATCCCCGTTTCCGAAGCAGGTAAACTGTCACCCGCAAATCTGGGTAGATAATGTTCCAGAATGGCATCGGCAACCTCGCTGTCTTCTCCACCCTCATTGGCATAATAACGGCCCATAATTCCCTGTAGCTCAGGGAACTCGTATACCATGTTGCTGCGCAGGTCAGCTTTGCATAGGAAAGCCGCCCGATCCAGCTTTTCAGGAGTAGACAGCCCGTTCTCTTGACCAACGTAAACTGCCATATCCCGCAGCCTTCCAACTTTATCCAGAAGACTACCTAGGCGTTCATGGAACAAGACTTCTTTAAGACCCGGCACCATTTCTGCTAAAGGCTTCTGGGTATCTTCCTTCCAGAAAAACAGGGCATCCTCAAGGCGAGCCTTCAGAACCCTTTCATTACCGGCTTTAACCAGATCCAGTCGAAAATCGGTGCCATTTCTGACTCCAATAAATGCAGGCAGCAACTTGTTCTCATCATCAAAAAGCGGGAAATACCGCTGGTGCTCAATCATACTGGTAGTCAAAACCTCAGGGGGAACATCCAGGTAAGACACGGAAAATTCACCATAAAAGGCAGTCGGGTATTCCAGCAAAAAGCTAACTTCATTTAATAAGTCCTCATTGTCCATAGCCCTGCCGCCTGCATTCTTGGCCACATCCTGAACCTGCTGCCAAATCATTTTTTTTCTCTCAACTTGATCGACTATCACATAATGATCACGCAGTGCGGTAAAATAACCATCTATACTTTCTACTAAAATCGGCTCGGGGGCCAGAAAGCGGTGCCCGGAAGTGTAATTTGAGCTCAGCACATTTTCCACCTGCAGGTTTATAGCTTTATCCCCGTACAAAGCCAGAAGCCACCTTATGGGACGGGCAAAGCGGGTATGATAATAACCCCAGCGCATGGATTTAGGAAAGCTCAAGGAATTAATAATATCCAGCAAAATACCGGATAATAAGTCCTCGGTTTGGCCTCCGACTTCTTTCTTAATGGCAAATACATATTCCACCCCGGCTACTTCCCGGATTTCCAAATCCGATACTTCTATTCCTTGACCACGTGCAAACCCCATGGCAGCTTTGCTGGGGCTACCATCTTGATCAAAAGCACTGCTCTTTTTGGGTCCCTTGTTTTCAATCAAAGCATCATCTTGATTCTCCTCTAGACCCTTAATATGCAAGACCAAACGACGAGGAGTTCCCAGAGTATCAACACTTATATATTTAATTCTCTTCTCCTGTAATTTTTGAGCGGTAATCGTTTTGAAATCCTCCAGTGACCTACCCATGAAAGCTGAAGGCATTTCTTCCACGCCTATTTCCAAAAGAAAATCTTTGTTCATTATCCCTCTACCTCCTCAGCTTTTAAGAGTTCTTTTCTCAAGTTATCATCCTTTATTAGAGGATATCCCAGTCTTTCCCTTTGATCCAGGTACTCCTTTGCAACTGTACGGGCCAGGTTACGCACCCTGCCAATATACCCAGTACGTTCTGTAACACTTATAGCTCCCCTGGCATCCAGGAGATTAAAAAGATGCGAGCATTTCAACACATAATCGTAAGCCGGTTGTGGCAGTTGCAGGGCTGCTACTCTCCGGGCTTCCTCCTCACAGAGGTTAAACATGGTGGTCAAAGTAGCTACATCGGCTACTGTAAAATTATAGTGCGAATAATCCACCTCAGATTGGTGGTGAACGTCAGCATAACTAATACCATCTACCCATTCAACGTCATAGATGCTTTCCTTATTCTGAATATACATGGCAATGCGCTCAATACCATAAGTAATTTCTGCACTGACCGGATAGCAATCAAAGCTTCCGCACTGCTGGAAATAGGTGAACTGGGTGATTTCCATCCCATCCAGCCATACTTCCCAACCCAATCCCCATGCACCCAGGGTGGGTGATTCCCAGTTATCCTCTACCAACCTTATATCATGTTTTTCCGGTTCAATACCCAGATTACGCAAGCTTTCCAGATAAAGCTCAATCACATTATCCGGGGAGGGCTTAAGTATCACCTGGAACTGATAATAATGCTGCAAGCGGTTGGGATTTTCCCCGTACCTGCCGTCCGTGGGACGACGCGAAGGCTCTACATAAGCTACTTTCCATGGTTCCGGACCCAGGGAACGTAAAAATGTGGCTGGATTCATGGTTCCTGCGCCTTTCTCCATATCATAGGGCTGTTGAATAATACAACCCTGTTTGCTCCAAAATTCCTGCAGGTTCATTAACATTTCTTGAAAATTCATCTCAACCAACCTCCTATTTAAAATAAAAAAAGCCCGTAACCTAACAGGGACGGGATTAACCCGCGGTTCCACCCTGATTGGCACGTAGCCCACCTCTTGAATACCTTTATACTCCGAAGCGCCTTCAGACATTACCTTTACCGGTTCCCATCCTCCCAGCTCTCTGTCAGGGACTGTAAAGAAATAAATCTAGTCATTTACACCGATCTTTTTCGCGTTATACTTCGTTCTCAAAACGCTGTAGTACCCCAGTATTACCACGTTTTGCAACATTATTGGCGACCGCTAGGGAGCACTAGTAGTACCCGAAGGGTGACGCCTTGTCTAACACAAAATATCCTCGGCGTATTCTGCCTTATTCATTCCTTTACAGTCCCTAAAAGGCGATTTATCTTACTACTCTTCATCATTGTTTAGTTATGAAATTCATAGTTAGTTTAGCAACCCAACCGGGCCTTGTCAATTGGAAAGCAGTACAACTTGTTTCAACCAACGGATAGTATTCTTCACCTTAAACCGTCTTTCCAAGTGGTATTCCAGGTATCTTTCCAAGAAAAACTCTACCTGCTGCATAGCTATGGGCGAAGCCTTAACCCGCTGCACAGTCTGAAGCTTGCCATTACAAAGTAATTTGATAAGAGCTACGCTTTCTCCCCCCAGTAATATCACTGAATCTCCTGCTCCTGCACAAGAGCTGCATAACAAACCGCCTTCAGAGAGACTGAATTTGAATTTGCTCAATTCTTGGGAACCGCAAAGGACGCAATGATCCATAACCGGTTTGTAGCCTAGGTTTACCAACAGCCTGCTTTCAAAATACCTAACCAGCATCAGATTTAATCCCTGCTCATTAATAAGTTCCAGAACCGCTACCAGCGTAGCGTACAAATTCGGCAGGGGTGCCCGTTCCAGCAGGCTTTTATCTATCAGTTCCATCATATACATCGAGTACAGGGTCCTATTGATATCCTCCCGCGAATTCCCGAAAAATTCAATTATTTTTCCCTGGGTGATTAAATCCATGTCCCGGCCCTGGTTAAAAAACAATAAAGAATGACAGAAGGGTTGGACACAACCCCGCAGGCTGCTCTTAGCCTTTTTTACCCCTTTGGCAACTGCCGTTATTTTGCCCTCTTTTTCAGAAAATATCGTAAGCAATTGGTCGCTTTCGCGCAAATCCCTATTTTTTAATATGATAGAACGACTTTGGTAATACATTAATTCTCCTTATACTCATCTATCAGCATCCCCGCACTACTGGTACCCAGTCGATTTACACCTAAGCCAAGTAATTCCAAGGCAAAACCAAGGCTTTTTATGCCACCGGAAGCTTTCACCTTCAATTCCTTAGATTTATGAGCATTTATAATATGTATATCCTCTAAATTTACCCCCCGAGTAGAAAACCCGGTAGACGTTTTGATAAAATCCGCCCCAGAATCATTTATTAACCGAATTAGCATAATTAGCTCATTGACGGTCAGTAAGGCAGTCTCAACTATAATCTTAGCTATGAAATCTCGTTCCTTTTTAAGAGCCAGCAGTCCATCAATTTCTCGGCCTACCGTTATCAGATCCTGGTCTTTTACAGCCCCTATGTTGATGACCATATCAAGTTCATCCGCACTATCATCCAATGCTTTCGCGGCAGAATATATTTTCCTCGATAAGCCATCTGCACCTAGTGGAAACCCTATCACAGTACAAAGATTCACCTCACTGCCAGATAGCAATTTCTCCGCCAGGGACAGTCGCGCTGGATTAACACAAACGGCAGCCATTTTGTACCTGGCTGCCTCCATGCATAAATGCCGTATATCACTTTCACTGGCCTCCGGCCTTAAGTTTGTGCTGTCTAAATAGGAAGCTATATCTATGGTTTTCACGCTCCATCCAAGGTACACTCAGGGGACACACCGGCAAGGTACAGGGACACACCTTCTGCGAGGAATGTCCCTGGGTATGAAGCAATGTCCCCCTGTTTTATAGGTGATAGCCTAGTTGGCTGAGGTTGGATTCGCTGTCACGCCAGTTCTTTTTTACTTTGACCCACAAATCTAAATAAACCGAAGCATCAAGCATTTTTTCTATATCAACTCGCGATTGCTCGCCAATCTGTTTAAGCATCGACCCGCTTTTACCGATTATAATACCTTTCTGGGAATCCCTCTCGGTATAAATAACGGCTCTGACATATACCTTGCCTGTCCCCTGATTTTTAAACTCTTCAACTTCCACCGCTATTGAATGCGGGACTTCATCACGGGTAAGGATCAAGGCTTTTTCTCTTATTAACTCAGCCACAATAAATGATACCGGCTGGTCGGTGAGGTCGTCTTCGGAGTAATAAAGCGGCCCTTCCGGTAAATACTTAAAGGTTTTATCCAGCAACCCATCCAGATTAGTACCCTGAGCTGCTGAAATAGGTATAAGTTCAGTAAAATTCATCTGGTTATAAAAAGGTTGAATAAATTCCTTAATCTCTTTTTCCCCAACCAGATCAATCTTGTTTACTATCAGGAATACCGGAACTTCAGACTTCCTCAACTGTTCAATGATGAACTGCTCCCCCCCGCCAAAAGGCTTGGTGGCATCGGTCATATAATAGATAATGTCGACTTCATTCATACTACGGGTTGAGACTTTCAACATATACTCGCCCAATAAGTGTTTGGGCTTGTGCATACCAGGAGTATCCACAAAAATAATCTGCCCCTCTTCAGAAGTAATAATCCCCTGGATTCTAGTTCTGGTGGTCTGGGGTTTTTCCGAAACGATGGCTATTTTTGCGCCAACAAGTGTATTAATTAAAGTGGATTTGCCCACATTGGGCCTACCCACAATACTTACAAATCCAGATTTCACTATTATTTTACCCTCCTGCTCGAAGTGTCTAAAGAAAAAACCTGTGGCAGCATCTCACCCAGATAATATTCCCTTAAATCATCATTTTCATTGACAGCAATTATTTTAATATTAGTGGAGAATTCGGCCAAGACCTGCAGACAAGCTCCACATGGATATATATAATCTAGCCCGCTACCTGCTATTGCAATAGATTGAAATCGGCATTCACCGGCAGTAACGGCCTTAAATACAGCAATTCGTTCAGCACAAACCGTTAGGCCGTAGGAGGCATTTTCCACATTAGCCCCGGTATAAATGTGCCCCTCTTCGGTTAACAAGGCGGCTCCCACTCTGAACCCAGAATAAGGAGCATAAGCCAATCTTTGTGCTTCCCTAGCCATCGTAACCAGATCAACCAGGTTCATATCCGCATTTCCCCTCATTAATAATTAGATTAATTTTATCAGATAAGGGCCAAAAACCAGTACCGCAATAACAACAGCGTTGATGGCCGTCAGGAGCACGCCTCCAGCAGCTAGGTCTTTGGCCAGCTTAGCCAGCGGATGATTCTCTTCGGTAATCAGGTCTACGGTTCTCTCGATGGCAGTATTAATGGTTTCTGCGGATAGAACCATAAATATCGCAAGCATTAATAAAGTCCATTCTATCCTATTTACCCCCAGGACAAAAGCTATGCTTATCGCAATTATTGCTGCCAGCAGGTGAATCTTCATATTTCTGCCGCTGGTTATCGAGTAGACTATCCCCTGTATCGCGCAGGAGAAACTCCGCCTGAACCTCTCCATCTGGACATTCTACCTTTCCAGTTTCACACTCTGCAATATCTTTTCTTCCAATTCGCGCATCACTTTTTCCTCGGCCTCAGTATCATGGTCAAATCCCATTAAATGAAGCATCCCATGGGCTACCAGGAAACCAAGCTCCCGGTTAATACTGTGGCCGTATTCCTCACTTTGGGACTGAGCTCTCTGAAGAGAAATCACGATGTCTCCCAGAACGTTAAGTTCATTGGAAAAGTCAAAATCGGGTTCATCCTCGGATAATTCGTTCATGGCAAAGGATAAAACGTCCGTGGCCTTGTTTTGATTTCGATAAATCATATTCAATTCCTGTATATAACTATCGTCAACTAGCAGAAAACTTACCTCCGACTTTTTAGGCAAGTTTTGCATCTTCGCGGCAGCGCTAGCCACGCTAGTGATTATCTTTTGCAATTCTTTATTGTAGCTAACCTTGTTTTGTTGATCTATTATCATCGTCTCCATAGTGCCCACTCCTTTTTGTAAGCTCTTGTACTATATCCGGGTATTCAATCCTTTTATGATAAACTCCTTCCAAAACCCTGCAGAAGGTATTGGCAATCACATCCACATCCTTAAAAGTTAGGTCGCATTCCTCCAATTGCCGATCATTTAACTTATCACGCAATATTTTGCGAACCATGGTACGAATTTTTTCCAGGCTGGGAGCAGACAATGATCGAACTGCAGCCTCCACAGAATCAGCCAGCATCACTAATGCCACTTCCTTGCTATGAGGTTTGGGTCCTTCGTACCTGAAACTATCTTCGTTAACCATTCCCTCGCCTTCTTCCTCCAAGGCTCGGCTGTAAAAATACTTAGCCAGACTGGTGCCATGATGCTCAGCAATAAAATCAATAATAACTTGAGGCAGGCGGGCATCCCGAGCTAGTTCCAGGCCCTCCTTGACATGAGAAATAATAATTAAAGCGCTTAGAGCCGGAGCAATCTTATCATGCGGATCATCAAAGCCACGCTGATTTTCCACGAAATATTCCGATCTTTTGATCTTACCAATATCATGATAATAAGCGCCTACCCTTACCAGTAAGGGATTAGCGCCTATAGACTGTGCAGAGGCCTCAGCCAAGTTCCCGACCATTAAACTATGATGATAAGTTCCTGGCGCCTCAATCAGTAACTTTTTAAGGAGCTCATGGTTAGGATTCGATAGCTCCAATAATTTTATCATACTGGTTATGTAAAAGCCGTTTTCCAGGTAAGGTAATGCTCCAATCATTAAAACCGCAGATAATATTCCGCTAATAACCCCAATCATTGTTCCAACCAGAACAATACTGATGGTTATATTGCTGCTATAAATAAAGGCCATCGCCAATATTGTTGCTACATTAGCCCCGGCAATATATAATCCAGATATAGCTAAATCTGAAGTCTGACTTAATCGCGATACCCTATAGACCCCTACAGTACCACTGATAAAAGCAACAATGACAAAGGCTAATTGGTTGCCGCCATTCAACAGGCCTACATATAAAGCCATAACCATGGTGATAAAATACGCCAACCTATTATCAAGTAAAATGGCAATCAACATAGAACCTGCGGCTACAGGCGCGAGGTATCCAGACATGGCATTTATCTCTGGCCGGTCAGCGATTTGAATGATCGTTACAAACCTGGCCAGCAACAGAACTATAATAATAATAATTCCCAGCAGTAACATTTGCATATCATTTTCATAGAGGTCTTTATGATAGCGTCTCAGATATTCCAACATTAGCCAGAAACTGATGAGAACAAAGGCCGCCGCCCCAACCAGGGTGATAGGATAGCTCTTGGTTCTCTGGATACCTAGTTGTTCTAGGACAGATATCTGTTCTGCGGTTACGCGATCTCCTTCCCGCACAATTATTTCCCCTGTTTTTACAGTTTTATGTACCGGTTCAACTGCATCCTGAGCCTCCTTAATAGCCCTGGTAGTAGCATCCTGATTATAAATCATATTGGGACGAATCGCGTTTATGGTTACCGTTTTAATTATCTCCTCCGCTGAAGAGATAAAACCAAGCTTAGTGACCTGTTGACTTACATCATTGTAGACTCCCACCATGGCCTCTTCTGTAATGGGTTTGCTCATAGCCAATTCCACCATGCTTAAGGTAGCCATCTCCATCTTATCTATATCCTGGGGTTTAGTAACCAGTAGGTAATTGGCCGATGATGTACTATTAATGCCCGGGCTGATATTTTTCTGACGAACCGTATCATTTAACAAAACTGTTATGGGTGTCTTTTTATCAGTGCTGGTGGACTGCAAAATACCTCTTAAATTCATATAAAAATTATTAACTTCAGTCTGAGCATTTGCTAAAGCATATTTATCCGCCAGAAATACCTTCTGTACGCGGGCAGTAGCCTGTTGCTTAAGATCCGCGGTCTGTTTTTCGTCTACGACCACTGCAGTAATATTGGACACAATATTACGTTTAGCCACTTCATCGGTGCGCAGCATAACCTGCTGCGGGCTAATATTACTAAATATAATGGCTATTATTATAGCGAAAAAAGAAAATGCCGCCAGTATTTTTTTCGTGTGAGAATCTTTCCAGAAACGGCGCATTCTTTCCCCCCAAAAGTATTGGAGGATATTTGCCAGTCTCATATTCAATCTCCTTAAAGAGTACATTGTTTATTGTTGAGCCAGGAAAACTTCGTAAGCGTTTATGATTTTCTGTACCAAAGGATGCCGAACGACATCTTCCTTAGTCATATACTCAAAGGAAATACCCTTGATGATACCTAGTATCTTCTGAATCTCAATCAAGCCGGAATGATCTTCCCTGGGCAAATCTACTTGAGTAACATCACCGGTAATAACCGCCTGAGAACCAAACCCCAGACGGGTTAAAAACATCTTCATCTGTTGGGGTGTAGTATTTTGAGCCTCATCCAGAATAATAAAGGCGCTATTTAAGGTTCTGCCCCGCATATAAGCCAAGGGAGCAATTTCAATAGTATTCTTTTCTAAATAACGTTGCGTTACATCTACACCTAATATATCAAAAAGACTGTCATATAAGGGCCTTAAATAGGGGTTTACCTTTTCGATAAAATCTCCCGGAAGAAAACCCAACTTCTCTCCGGCCTCTACTGCCGGTCGTACCAATATAATACGTTCCACCTCTTTATTACGTAAGGCTCTAACCGCCATCACCACTGCCAGGTAAGTTTTGCCCGTTCCCGCCGGGCCAATGCCAAAAACCACATCATCCCGCAATATAGATTCAACATACCTTTTTTGACCCATCGTTCTAGCCTTGATTGCCTTTCCGTGGAATGTGGTCAAAAGGGTTCCGGATACAATGTCCTGGTATCCCGGTCTATCTCCCTTTTTAAGGAGTTTGTCCATGTAGGTGATATCATTGATGTTTAAAAACCCTTCGGCTTCTACAATCACCATCAAATCCTGGATTAGCTGTGCGGCGTAATTTACTTGTTCTTCCTCGCCACGAATATAAATATCGGCCCCCCGAGCCGAAATTTCAGCGTCACAAATTCCCTGCAAATAACGGAAATTATCATCCCCAGCGCCAAACAATACTGCTGCTTTCTGGTTATCCTTAATTTCAACTTTGCTTTCTTTTACGGCCAAAAATCAATACTCTCCATTCCGAACACGATTTCCGCTAATTATAGCATAATAAATGCTCTAATTGCTAATTTCACCCGCATTAATCGGATGTACTTGGGAAATATCTTGGATGCTTTCCACAGAAACTTTAATTCTTACGATAGAATCACTGGGCGAAGATAAGACGACAAAATGAGAGTCGCTTACTTTAAGATTTGCCTCCATTTTTTGATTCAGGCTTTGCAAAGCTTTTTCCCGGGCGATTTCTACCGCCTCTTTCTCGCTATATTTAGTTGTATTTATTTGTTGTTCTTTTATACTTAAGCTGGATAAGCCCCAATTTCCAATCGGGCTATGCCACACCTGCTCCTTAGCATTCTCTTCATAAAAGATAAACTTATTATCACCCCAACCTTTTAATAAGAGATTTTTCCATGGAGTAATTAGATATAACTTATTAAGTTCTTTTTCCGTAAAAACCTTTTTTTCCGATATTAGACTGCATTCACCATATCCTTCATACCAGGTTCGAGCCATAACTTTACCCCGTGCCCTGACATGGTAAGGCTCTCCGCTTGGGACTGGGTTTTCTGCCATTGCATACGGCACAGGCGGAAAAACAATCCCTGATATAAGAATATCACCCTTGGCCACCACGCTGCCAGACTTAACGTTGGCTTGGCCTTCCAGAACCAGAACCTCTTCCACCACGCCGTCCTGAGCCGCTACAATATGACAAGGACCTGTAATCTCCTTGTCAGGCAATATTTTCTCCACGACCTTAATATGAACTTTAACTCCCCTAACATCACATTGAATGTAGGACAGTTCGCTCATATCCCTGAGCATAGCTTCTTCAACCTCAATACGACTAAAATTCCATTTAGCAGCCCCAGGGTAAATTCCATGGATGGCTGCGGTCATCAATATCCTTTTTTGATCCACCTTATTATTTCCGCTCACCTGAACCAACCACACGAAAGATGACATCAGATACAGCGCAGCGATAAATATAAGCGCTCCTCCCAAGAGGCCTATACGTCTCTTCATAACCGTTTTCCAAAAGGGCATACCCTGCCTTTTCAGCAGCTTTATTTCATAATTATTCTCGTCAGCAATGCTTTTAAAGGCCTCATAGCCACTAGTTCTCACCTTTAAATAGATTAAATTATTATTTCGTTTTATGTCCCAGATATAGATGCCTCGGGCCAGTGCCAGGTTGATTACTTTTTCATAGTTTTCACCTTTGAGGCTTAGAGAAATAAATCCACCCATCTGATCCGAAAACTTATTAGCCATACTTACCTCCGGTCTAATCGATAAATTTTATGCTGTTAATATCACCTAACACCCTCATCTCATCGGGCATCAGAGCTTGTATTTCCAGGTTGTCTCCGATAATTTCCAGAAAGCCCCGACTAAGATTTATGCGCATCCGCACAGTTGAATACTCGATAATTCCCTTGTGGTTTTCCAGATATAGTTCGTCCCTACCGGTTATGGTCAGCTTAGGGATATCCAGAACCAGATCCCCAGGGATCTCTAAAAAGTCAGCCATTGCCTTGCTTATGATCTCTCTTCGTTTATTCATATCCAGCCCCTCCCGCCACGAAAAATACTGTAATCCCTTGCTGTTCAAATATATGCACAATATCCCCACTGCATTCGCAAATATGGACGAGACCAGCTGTGATAGGGTACGTTGCTCCGTAACACATCCCCTGGTCACACACCTGGGCATAAAAAAAGACCTGCTCTCGCACGTCTCAGACCGCTGACTTCTCTCATCAGCCTGGTATCTTGCCGACTTTGCCGACAAGATAAATGACGTGCTTTCGCACGTCATTTTCATTCATTTGATTTATAATGATATTATGGGATCAGGTTATGCTAGCCTATGGACAGAGCTACGATACTAACCAAGAATGTTCCCAGAACAACCCCTATAATTATGAGAACGGTTATTCTTTGCCTTTTATTCTGCATGCCTCGGTTCATAAAAGTCATCTGATAACACCCCTACCTTAAGTTAAAACTTTTTCTTTTTACGGGCAGCTTCTGATTTCTTCTTCTTTTTTATACTGGGTTTTTCATAGTGATCATGTTTTCTAATATCCTGCATAACCCCAGATTTCTGACAGGTACGCTTAAACCTCTTCAGAGCACTGTCCAGGGATTCGTTTTTTCCTACTTTCACTTCGCTCATTATATCCCTCCCCTCACCTGACCGGGCTGTATAAACACCATTATATTGTACAATTCCTAATAGCTCCAAGTCAAGATTATTCGGGGGGCCAACCCATTTGTTTTCCGCCTAGCAAATGATAATGCAGGTGAAAAACAGACTGTCCTCCCCATTCTCCGCAGTTATTCACTAGTCGATAACCCCGCTCGCTAACACCTGATTCTTCGGCCAAACGCGACGCCAAGAGCTGTATATGCCCCAATATTTCTACATCCCCTATAGCAACTTCATTTAGCGAAGCTACATGAATCTTAGGAATAATTAGTAGATGTACCGGTGCTGCCGGATTAATATCTTTTATGGCTAATAGACTATCATCTTCGTATATTATGTCTGATTTTATTTCTTTAGAGATGATTTTACAAAATAAGCAATCGGATACGATCACAACGTTCACCTCCTCAATGGTATATCTACAACGACGATTTAAGAGTTAAAATTATATTTAGCAATATATTTTCTATTTTATCAAATAATAGAACTAATACAAATAGTGTTTTTGCATTTTCTCAAACTTGCCAATGGTAAACCTGCAAATAGTTTTAACGAAATGGTGGTGTTAACTAGTGCCAACAATTGCCAAAAACCTGGGAGAAACTGATCGCATAGTCAGACTGGTATTCGGGCTGTTTCTAGTGGGGCTAAGTCTATTAGTCGCCTTACCGCCCTTATGGCAGGGATTAGTCTGGGTCGTAGCTGCTATCATGCTATTAACTGCAGCCACGGGATACTGACCATTATATTCTTTAATGGGTTGGTCAACCTACAGAAAAAGTGCTACCTAAATACGAAGGCCAGTAAGGATTATTCCTCACTGGCCTTTGGCAACTTCTATTAAATCTCATTCAGCTTTAACTTCGTGACTACTGCCAAACTAATTAAGTCTTCAAACTCCTTCTTAGAGTTACTCAATTTCCAAGGTCTCCATATTAATGCCGTCCAAAAGCTCTTTCAGATTCTTCAACTCTTCATTATTCAAGGTAATACCCTTACCCATTTTTTCATGATCCGGTCCCCAGTCGCGGATGTCTATCTTAGGCTTGCGGTCGTTCCAGCTTACCATGTTGATTTCCTTCTGCCATCCCTTGGAACCTTCAGATAAAACACCCAGGGGTTTGGTAATAGTAAATTTAATATCAGCCATTTAAAATGCCCCTCCTTATTGCACCTATTTGCATTATTTCCCAATTACCTACAGGCCAAGATACTCCTTCCGTTGCATTTACTACCCTCCCCAAACCTTTCCTCCTATTTTATTCCATAAATGAGAATTTGTCATCAAGAAACCAGAACTAATGTTTGCTAGTTAATTTACCACAGCAACCATTTCAAATACCTATTCAATCCAATAAAAAAGCCCGGATAGAAAGCCGGACTCGTAACCTCTGGTTTTGTCTTAATATTACACCAAAAGCTGGGTATATAAATTTCGCTCCACATTCTATATTACAAACCCTTCTCCTCAAGGAATTTCATAACTTCTTTTCCGTTAATAGCTAGGAACAATATTTTGAACTATTCCTCCCTTGACTAGTGTAAATCCTTCTACAAGTGGATTCCCGTCTGAGGATATATCAAAATATACTTCAACCTCGATATCCTTTGATATAATAAGCGCAACCATATATTTACCGGACTTTTCAGGATGCGGCTTGGGCGCTGAGATTCCAGTTGGGAAGGCAACACCTGTATAGGTGTCAAGCTTCATTATAGTCATTGCCGAATAATCATCCTTTTCAGGCGCATTATCTGCCCATCTTTTCAGCTGATCATTTAATCGCTCATTTGCCATTCTATTTACGGTGTCAAGATCTCGGGCAAACACTGCTTCGTAAAAAACAACTGCACGGTACATCATTTGTTCATCTAGTGATGTACCTACTTTTATATGTACAGGAGATATATTCGTGGCCTTATACGCAAGCTTTCGACCTGTAATTTCCACCTGCCCGTCGGCAAAGTTCACTACTTCGTAGTTTGATTTTAAATCCAGCACAATCGAGCCCTTGGGATTGTTTTTCTTCACAAATTCAGAAGAGTTTTCCTCTAGACCTCTTATTATATTCGCCTTGTAAGTATCATACCAGTCCTGTGGATCTTGGCTGGCATATTTTATGTCTTCTTCTCCTAAAATATTTCTGCATAGGTTTTCCATTATATGACCTTTCAGCCCCGTTTGGCCGCCTTTTTCAAACTCCGAAAAAAGATACGGCAGTGCTTCTATATCCATTTTTAAAATAAGCTCATATTCCACTTTATGTGCATCAATATAGTCTGCAGGATTTGAAGATTCCTTGGGCGAGGACATTATTTGAGAAAGCAAATCATTAATTTTAAGGTTCGATGTAGCTGTGTTATCAAGTCTTTTTGTTCCATCAGGAGAAATATGTATAGCATATAAAAACTCCTGATTATTCACGTCTATTAAACCAAAGACCAACATGCACTCATCCAAATTTTCCGATTTCAAAGAGTAGGTATAGGTTTTTCCCTCTTCCCAGCTGTAGTTTTGAGTTTCTTCATCAAAAGCATGAAAGCTCATACCGTTAGATTTATCTCCCATGAACATACGTCCGCTAACGTGGAGATAGAACTTATAGCCTTCCGGTATTGTTTTAGGTATGGTGAAGCTTAGTAAATCTTGGCCGGAATCATAATTTATCGATTGATAAAAATTATCCCTGATATGTTCCTGCTCGTTAGAAACCTTTGAGTTGATTTTACCATTATATCCGCCCAGCATTACAGCGCCACTGATTACTGCAACAACTAGCGCTATTGACATTAGCATAATAGCTTTAGACTTTTTACTATACTTCATAATAGCCAAAAGCCTTTCTGTAAGAGTTTCTTTCTCTTCACACATTGTTGCCTGCAACACCCCAACAGGATATTTATGCTCTGCTACAACAGCTATTAATGTATTACCATAAGCTTGTTTTTCTGCTGGATTAAAGTTTTTAATAATCGCTTCATCACAAGACAATTCACACGCATGATTAATTTCTTTTTTAACAAAATACATAATTGGGTTAAACCAGTGGATTGATGCAGCTAACATCGTCAGCCATTTTACCGCTATATCAAATCGTCTAAGATGTGAAACCTCATGAAGCAAAATGTTTTTAAGCTGCTCTCCATCAAAATTAATATCTGGAATTATGATGAAAGGCTTTAGTATTCCTATAAGCATTGGGGTGGTGACAAAACGATTACGTACCAGTCTCACATTATTTCGCCCATTCAACAGAGCAGTTAAAACTCTGTTTTGTTCATCAGTTGCAGGCTTATTGGCCGGTTTTAGGTATTTTAAAAACCGAACATATCCAATTAAATTAGCAGTAAACGCTATTATTATGCCAAGCAGCCAAAGGTATAAAGCATACTGATATAATAAGTCTGTGAAATATCTACTGTGGTCAACATCACCATTATAGTCACCATTAGTTACGTTTTTCCGAACATTCGGCAATATAAATGAACTTTTAGCATTCTCCCCTGCACCAGGCATTAGCTGAATATTTCCTGGAGAGCTTATCTCCACCGGACTGCTGCTATAAAACACATCGTTCATAATGCTCCCTTCAAAGGAAAAGGGGATTATAAATCTTAGTAAGACCACAATCCATATGTAGTATTGTATCGACTTGGATAATTCGTGCCTTATAAGAGGCTTCAGAGCAAATATCAATACCGCTAGAATACTGCCTGACAAGGAAAGCGAAAGTATTAGCTTAATCGTTTCATTCATCTCTATCACCTACCTTAAATAGAGTACGCAGTTCTTCAATGTCTAGATCATTAAGCTTTTTACTCCCTAAGAGAGACGCCACAAGATTTTTGGCACTGCCAGAGTACAAACGGTCAATTAAGTTTTGGGTAGTATGATCGTTATACTCTGCCTCGCTAACCGCAGGTCGGTAATAGAACACTTCTTTTTTAGTCGCTAAAACCACACCCTTTTCACAGAGTCTGCGCAGCAAGGTTTTTATTGTAGAGGTTTCCCAATTGCTTGTCCGCTCCAGTGTTTTTCTAATATCAGCAATAGGAAGCTCACGGCCTGCTTCCCATAATACACGCAATACTTCAACTTCCGAATCAGTTATCTTTGAAATTAACAACTTCATATCTAACCCCTCCTTTAAAGTTACAGATGTAACCTTGCTACAGTTTACATCTGTAACCTCCAAGTGTCAACAGATATTTACTTTTATTTACAAAATTAAAATACCTCCAGCCAAGAGGTAATCTACACCTTGATCGGAGGTTTTTTATTACATTTTCGTATCAATCAATGACCTGATAATCACATTTTCAACCAGCCTACCAAAAAGTCGCCGTTAAAATATCAATATATAAGACATTTAAATAACTAATCCTCCATTCGAGCTAATCACTTGACCGGTAATGAAATCAGCTCCAGGTTGGGCCAGATAGAATACCAAATTTGCTATTTCTTCGGCTTTACCAAACCTCATTAGTGGTGTTTGTTCTATCATCATGCCCTTCTCTTCTTCTGTGAAGGAATCCATCATTTCAGTTTCAATTACACCTGGTGCAACACAATTTACTTGAATATTTGAAGGGCCTAATTCTTTTGCTAAAGCTTTAGTGAAACCAATCATTCCGGCTTTTGCAGTTGAATAGCTGACCTCGCATGAAGCACCCACCATACCCCATATGGATGAAATATTAATGATTTTGCCTTGCTTTTTTCTAACCATTTCAGGAACAACCATTTGACTGCAATTATACATACCTTTCAAATGGACATTTATCATTGAGTCCCATTCTTCCTCAGTAGTATCAGTGAAAAGTTTATTTTGAGAGATACCTGCATTATTTACTAAAACATCAATTGAACCAAAAGCCCAATGAACAGTATCAATCAGTTTCTCTATTTCACCTCTTTTGGTTACATCAGCACAAATTGCAAGCGCAGAAAACCCTCGTTCTAGCAGATCTTTTTCTAACTTTTGGGCAGCTTTCTCTGAGCTAAAATAGTTTATCACTACATTGTAGTGATTTTGGGCAAAAACCTCCGATATTGCTTTTCCTATTCCTTTGGCCCCGCCAGTTATTAATACTGTTCTATTCATTTTATTAAACCCCAAATACTAAATTATTTCCTTATCAAATGACCTATTAACCTATTTATCGTTATTTAAACATAAACATATGGCTGCAATAACACAAACAATAAGGGCTCCCAGATTCTGAATCTCAAAGGGTATATTACCCCGCGTTGCAATAGAAAAAACACCTAGGAACAACTGTACTAACCCGAAAATTATAAAAATTGCAATTGATTCATAATAACCCCACTTTTTATTAGTCAAGAGGCCATAAAAAGCTGAAATGTCGATGAATAACATCGAAACATCCACCCAGACATTCCACAATGAATAAATTTCTTTATTTATTAAATTAAACAAACCTACAATATGTATTATAATCCCGATTAGCAGGATACATAAAGGAAAATAATATATTACGTTTCCTGCCGTTTGATTTCTCATAAAACAAAGTGGCAATCCACTTTTATTCTTCTCTCTAGGTAACCTCATCTTACAAATACTCCAGTTATTTTTTACCATTATATCAAACTAATCAAAAAGAGCCCACAAAATGAACATTCCTCTGTCAGCTCTCGACTATGATGTGCTTTTTTATTTAAAAGGCCAGTAAAAGTAGCCCTCCTATAAATTTGAACTGAATCAGTTAATATTGATATGCTCCCCCTTCCGTAACAGTTATAATTCTAATTACCTGTCTATTTTAAGGGGGAGCATATTAAAGCCGAATCCAGCCCGCTATTTATTGTTTTTGAACCAATTTAAAATCAATATTTGTAGTTTCTAGTACCAAGGCTTTTCACACTGCCTTACTTCCTCCTGCTTCCCTTATCGTTTATTTCATATTGATCGTCCAGTTACCGTTCATAACGAAACTGGGCCAGGATATTTCCAGATCAAGAGCATCGACAGCCTTGTCGAACTCAATAGTCATGACAGCCGTGTCACCGCTAAATTCTGAAGAAATCTTCTTCATGTCCTTGTCGTGCACCTGGAAGGATCTGATGCCGACATATTTCTCGTCTCCTGTGTTGAGCTGGAATACGAGCTCTGCGGATTTCGGAGAAAGCCTTTTAATGCTCTTGGCTACTGCCTTCTGAGCGATTAGATCCACCTCATGATTGAGGATTGTTTCGCCATCCTTGGGAATGTCTACTCTAAAATTATCGACGGACTTTTGATAAGTCGCCAGCAGAGCAGGCAGATTAATCGTAAGCTGGCTGTCTTTTGACGCGCCTGTCTCAAAGGTAGTTACGGGCGCAGCCTTGGCATCAGCCGGAACTTCCAATTTGTACTTGGTACCGCTTTTATCAGTCGCATAGATATCTTCTGTCCTTGATCCGGTTCCGGTCGCTTCAATGCCGTTACCCACATTCTCAACTACATTCTTGACGGTTGTATCGACCGGCTGGCCGAATCTACTGAGTTTCATATCTTTATTCTTGAAAGATGCAATTAGCTGAACAGCCTGCTTGCCATTTTTCTCTATGCTATTCGCACCAACAGTGACCATGTCAATGTTGTTTGATGTTGCTTCGCTGGCTGACAGCTTTTGGGCGCGGTCAAGGCTCTTTGCCTCATCAAGAGTGACCGCATATGTTTTGCCGCCCACCAGCAAATCAAAGGCTTTGAATGGTTTGATATTATTGTTGTTTTCCTTGCCATTCATAAAACTGAAAAAATACTTGTTGTTGCCATCCTCAGAATAGCCGCCCATGACATATTGAGCATCCGGAACATCCTTCGGTATTATTTTCATATCGTCAAGGACTTCAATGCCTAGCTTCGAAGCTAATTCCATATCGAGTCTGCCTTCGGAAACCATAAAGCTATCGATAGCCAGGTTGTCATCCAGTACCAGGCTACCCTTCAGGTAATATGCCCCGCCGTCCACCATGGTTGAATATACAGGGGTCTTGTTGAAAAAGCTCCTAAGCGCCTGGGATATCTCATCTGCATACACCGTATTGATACATATGAAGCATAAGCAAACCGCTGCTGCATACGGCAGGATCTTTCTGAATTTCATTTTCCTGTTGTACTTTTCAAGTTTTTGATTTGCTTTTCTGTTTATCGATTCCATATCGCATTCAACTCCGTCCATCAGATTGTCTATCTCCTTCTCTATCAGATCATCGTCAAGATTGCTCAGCATAACGATCATTTTGTCTTCATTCATAGTGCAAACCCTCCTTTATGATCTTTCTTCCCCGGTGCAGCCTGTTATCGATGGCAGCCCGGGATAGATTGAAGACTCTCGCGAGGTCATTGATCTTTTCACCCAGAAAAAATCTTCTGACAAATATCTCCCGGTCGGTCTTTTGAAAGGAACTAATTATTTCCATCACCTGTTCCTGATCCTGTCTCAGAATTACCTGCTTTTCCAGATTAATGTCGTCCTTTATCTCGACATCCGCCATATCTACGATATTGCCCAGGCGTTTCTTGCGTCTGTATGTTAGTGCCTTGTACTTAGTCAAAATAAGCAGCCATGTTCTGAAGTTCGCCCGCTCTTCATTGAACTCGGCAATCTTAATCCAGGCATCGAGAAAAACATCGGCTACGCATTCCTCTATGTCTTCCTTGCTGTGCGATTCCGACAGAATATTGTACGCCAGGCAGTAAATCGTCTTCGTATACTTGCCTATCATGTACTCATAAGCGGCTGAATCCTTGTTTCTTATCCCCCGAACAAACTCAACCTGAGAATATTCCAAAGCCTCCACCTCCCTTCAAATCCCTTTCATAAACTACTACGCGTGAAAGATGGAGTTTCTCTTAGCATTTATAATAGTGAGGTTTTTATTTGGTTGGTTGTATTGGCTGCAAAACAAAGTTGATAAATACATACATAAAACCATTTTAAGCATGCTATAAATCGACATAATGATACCCCCAATCTTTGTTTTATTATCCTACGATTGGGGGTATTTTCTCAATGTCCATTTTTGTTGGTTCAGTTCACCTAGACATGATATTTCAATGATTTCTGAAAGCCAATTCCTTTAATATATTCGCCAACCCTGCTTGTTCATTCCAACATGACATATTTCCGATGGATTCAGAGCTAATATTATACTTTAAGAATTCACAAATGCGTTCACGCTTGTTTCAGTAGTCCTCAACTTTTCTTCTGGCGATATTATAACAGCAGTGACGGCTTTTGCTTCCTTTTCGACTCGATTCTTACTTCATATAGCGTTTAAGTTCAACATAGAAATTTTCCCTTGTTCCGGCAAGAATAATCACTATGATTTTATCGTCATCCTCATAGATCCGATAGGCAATTTCGTAATTTGTCCCGTTGTAATAAACATCATAACAATAGATTCCTGCTAGATCCCCTGTTTTAAGACCTCCGGCATACGGGTCACGGCTGATTGCACTTAGAGAGCACTCCGAAATGCCGATTTCAACCTCTTTTCTCTGATCTTTTTGAAATACTTTTCTGCTGCTTTGGTGAAGCGGAGTTCATACATCTAATGATCCTCCGCTCCAAACACCTCATCCAGCGATATCTTACCCTCACCGCTTTTTACCAGGGCATCCGCTTGTGCAATGAGTTTCTTTACGGCGGGACGTACCTTTTTGCTCTGCTCCTTGAAGTGTTCCAGTAGTTCCTGACCCGAAAGTCCCTGAGAAATGAGATCGGCCAGTATTTGCTCGGAGAATTCTCCGCTGTTTATATCCCGAACTGGTCTGATCAGGATGCCGTCTTCCTGAAGAATGCATTCTGCTTCATTATGAAAGCCGAGGGCTTCAAAATACTTCTGCGGAATTGTCACTTGCCGTTTGATGGAAACACTAATAATCTTTCTTTTCATATTCGCTTCACTCCTTACGGTAACCCGTTCCATACTGTTCCCTCCTTATCATATGCATTCGTTCGCAAAGATATACCGCTTTCTTTGTTTCCTTGTTTTAATTATAAAAAATCCTATGTGTTTGTCAACCGATAGGAGTAAATGGGCTGTCCCTTGGTTTAATCTAGTCCCTAGAATGCATAACACCATTCCCATGATTCTCTCCTACTTCGCTAAGTGTGACTTGCACAAACTCCCCTATTAATTCCTCCGAAGAGGAAAAATGCACTTCGATATAATTGTCACTGATCCCGGCATAGATGCCACGGGATAATTTCCGTTCCACCAGTACCGACAAATCTTGTCCTACGAATTCTTGCAGGAAATGTTTTTTCTTCTTCCTTCCCAAATCCAACAAGGCTTCACTTCGGCTCTGTTTTTCCGCTGGTGCTATCTGGGGAACCAAGATGGCGGCACTGGTGCCGGCACGCGGGGAATACTTAAATACGTGCAATTCATAGAGGGGCAAGTCCTTAATCAGATCATAGGTATCCTGGAAATCCAATTCGGTTTCAGTAGGATAGCCTACCATAACATCTGCAGTAAAGGCTGCGCCCGGAATTAATGCAGCAGTTTTGAGAACCAGATCCCGGTAGTATTCTCGGTTATATCTCCGGCGCATGGAGGTAAGAATACGATCACTGCCACTCTGTAAGGGTATATGAAAATGCCGGCAGAGGCGCTTATCACCTGCCATCAGCGCAATTAGTTGATCATTTAATTCCAGCGGTTCTATGGAGCTGAGGCGAATGCGATAATCTCCAGAGATATTCCAGAGGATTTTTTCTAAAAGTCTGGTGATATTCCACCCTGGTAAATCCACTCCATATAAACCAGTATGAATCCCGGTCAAAACTATCTCTCGGTAGCCCAAACAGATTAATTGACTTATCTCAGCTATCACGTCATCAGGAGCCTTACTACGAACTGGCCCCCGAGCGAAAGGTACGATACAATAGGAACAAAAACTCTGGCACCCATCCTGTATTTTAACAAAAGCACGGGTTCGCAGGTGCGATTGAGAATACAGGACTGGCCGCAAGCTATCGGTCAAGCATATTGGCTCTACCCAAACCTGTTGGCCTGCTTCTTTTTCCATAATGAAATCATCAACTATATCCGCAATATGATCTTTATCATGGTTACCTACAATCAGACCAATGCCTTCAATTTTAGTAAGTTGATCTGCATCCACCTGAGCCACGCAACCAGTTGCTACGACCAGCGCATCTGGATTAGCCCTGACAGCTCTCCTGAGCATAGCTCGTGATTTACGGTCGCTAATATGGGTTACAGTGCAAGTATTTATGATACAAACATCAGCAGGGTCACCAAATTCTACAATCCGGTAACCCCGCTTGGTAAATTCCTCTATCATTTGTTCAGTTTCTACCTGATTGACCTTACAGCCCAGGGTATGAAATGCTATTTTTCTCACAGTTTACTTCCTTACTCATTAATAAATAATAAGATTGACATGAGAAGATTTCTTTTGTCACGCTTATAATTTGCGCGCGGCTACGCCTATCCAGTCGACATCCTGCAAGACTTGTTCAATCTCAAAACCATGTGCTTCCAACTGCTTTTTGACCCCTGGCCAACGGCTGTCAACTATGCCGGACCCGAACAGGTAACCCCCAGTACAAAGTACTTTGGCTGCCTCAGGTATCAGCATAACAACCACATCGGCGGTGATATTAGCCAGCACAATATCGACTTCCCGGCCCTGCATTGCTTCTACAATATCGCCCTCTTCTACCTGGATTACATCATTCAACTTATTTAAAGTGACATTTTCATGGGCGATACGAACCGCTAGGTCATCGACATCCATCGCGAATATTGAGGCAGCACCCAGTTTAGCCGCGGCTATAGATAGTATTCCCGATCCACAGCCGGCATCAACAATTCTCTCTCCACCCTTAACGTACTGGTCTATAAATCTTAGACAAAAACGAGTCGAGGCGTGTATGCCCGTACCAAATGCCATACCTGGATCGATATTAACGACCACTTCATGTTCAATTGGCACGTATTCCTCCCACGAGGGTTTAATTATTAGTCTTTCCCCTATCTTAAAGGTATGATAATACTTTTTCCAAGTGTCTTCCCAGTCCTCGCTTCTCATCTCTTCCACAAAGACCTTACACTTAACCCCAAAGGTGTTTTCCACTAGTTTAATGGATTTGTTAAGCTCCTCCATTATTTGTTTGTCAGCCAGAAAATAAGCCTTAACCACTACAAATTCATGGTTAAGAAAATCAGGGGAAACCGATTCCGGCTTCCAGCCATCCTTATTGACATACTTCCTAGCTGCCTGGGGATCTTCAATCACAACCCCACCTGAGCCCATACTATGAAGTACCCCGGCAATTGCTTCAACACATATTCCATCAGTTAAGACACTATACTCTTTCCACTCCATCAATGCATCTCCTCTTAGCCCATTGCATCCTTCAACTTATCAAACAAGCCTTTTTTGTTGGCTTCCTTATCTTCGCTCTCATTAAAGAACCCGGCTAGTAGTTCTTTTTGTCTCTTACTAAGACGAGTAGGAATTTTAACATTTATTAGTACCTTTAAATCACCACTGCGATGACTATGAAGGTGAGGTATTCCTTTATTTTTAACAGTAATAATGTCGCCGGGCTGAGTACCTTCAGGAACAATCAGCTTATGTTCGCTCCCTCCCAGCAGCGGTATGTCTATCTCCGCCCCCAAGGTTGCCTGAATAAAATCAATTTCCTGGCTGCATATTAGGGTATAGCCATCTCTTTGGAACCTGGCATGGGGTTTTACTACAATAACAATGAACAAATCCCCCGGTGGCCCACCCATTAACCCTACTTCTCCCTCAGACTGGATTCTCAGGCGAGAACCGGTATCAATCCCCGCTGGAATACGCACACTAATATGACGTTTCTTTTTAACTTTCCCTTGGCCTTTACAGGCTGTACAGGGTTTCTCAATTATTTTACCTTCGCCGTTACATTGGCCGCACGGCCGAACCGTCTCAAAACGTCCAAATGGTGTGCTCTGTACGGAACGAACCTGACCGGCTCCCTGACACTGGGGGC
>PHAA01000084.1 GCA_002840245.1 Firmicutes bacterium HGW-Firmicutes-15 | reverse complement strand
GTCATGCCGTGGGCCATGGGCAGATTGTCCACCCCCATAAAGGATTTATAAGGGTCTTCCAGCACAGGTCCTTCCACGATCATCCCTCCCAGGGGGTTGGGGCGATCGAGGACAATTAGCGGTTTGTTGTACTTCTCCGCCGCTACCAAGCAGTACTGCAGAGTGGACATATAGGTATAACTACGGGCGCCGATATCCTGGATATCGAAAAGGAGTACGTCGATTCCCTGCAACATCGCCTGCGTGGGTATCCTGGTGTTGCCGTAGAGACTGTAAACAGGGATACAGAACCGGGGGTGTATGTAGGACTCCACCCACGCCCCGGCTCTGATAGTCCCGTCGATACCGTGCTCAGGACCATAAAGGGCGACCAGTTTCGTTCCCTCGGTGGCGGCTAAAATATCGATAAAACTAATCCCCCGGCTGTCTACACCCGTTTGATTGGTAACCAATCCCACATTCTTGCCGTCGATAAGGTGGTAATAACTTTCCAGTAAGCCCTCGTTGCCCAGTTTTACCGCCGCTGTTACATTGCACGTCCCTGCGGCGGGAAAGGCCAGGATAACAACCACAAGGGCCAGTAAGCAAAATATCCTCCTCGTTTTCTCCTCATTTTTACCTGGGTTTAGCCAGGGTCTATAATTAGTTCTATTTATCATTAATAATGTTTGCCTTTCATTTTTGTTGCTCTTTTTTTTGAACTTTCGCTTATCTTGTTTATTCCCGAACCCAGGTCAGTTATCTTTTCATATTGGTAGTATAGAGAAATCTGGTTCGGTTATACTACTTTTAGCTTCTTTTATATGAATTAGCATCCTTCGACTATCAAAATCATTTAATTTTACTGCTTCTCCAACTCTTATCATAGAAGAATAAATAATTATTAGTATTGCTTTATGCTTAATATTATATGCTGAATTAAGAATTTTTTCGACCTCTTCTTTGTTTAATGCTAGCGGGATTTTTTTATCTTTCTAAATCTTTGAACTTATTTTCCAAGTGTTTTTAATTCCTGTAATTCCTGGGGTCAAGCTTCACAACTTCACAAAATGTAAAGCGAAAACAGAACAAGAAAATGTGAAGTTGTGAAGACCCCACTTCTCCCCTAAAGCAAATGACCACCCCCCTTTGTAATTCTCTACCGTAAATAATTCTATTTTTA
>PHAA01000083.1 GCA_002840245.1 Firmicutes bacterium HGW-Firmicutes-15 | reverse complement strand
CCACACCCGTTCCCATCCCGAACACGGCAGTTAAGCCCTCCAGCGCCGATGGTACTGCAGTTTACTGTGGGAGAGTAGGTCGTTGCCAGGAATTTATTTGTTAACTAGAAGTTCTCCCACCCTACGGGTACCACTGGTGCTCCCTAGCGGTCGCGGCTAATGTCGCTACGGAGAGCTTTTTTTGTGCGTAAACTGCCGATGTCGCAACATCAAAAGTGGATATGTTAGATTATAATAAGACTAACAGATGCCTTATTAAGGAGGAAAGATTATGAAAAAAGTCTTATTACTATTAGCTAACGGATTTGAAGCTTTTGAGGCAAGTGTTTTCACAGATGTTTTTGGATGGAATAGACTAGAGGGAGATGGAACGACTGAATTGGTGACAGCAGGAATGAGGCCTAGTTTAAAATGTACTTGGAACTTTACGGTGATTCCGGAAATCCAAATTTACAACTTGAATGTTGATGAGTATGATGCACTAGCAATTCCAGGCGGGTTTGAGGAAGCCGGATTTTACGAAGACGCTTTTAATGAAGAGTTTTTAAATGTAATTAGACAATTTAATAAAAAAGGAAAAACGATTGCTTCAATATGCGTAGGGGCTTTACCTATTGGGAAAAGTGGGGTCCTGAAAGGAAGAAATGGAACAACATATCATCTAAATAATGGCAATAGACAACAACAATTAGCTGAATACGGAGTGAATATTATTAATACTCCCATAGTTGTAGATAAAAATATAATAACTTCTTATTCACCCTCTACCGCATTAGACGTTGCTTTTAAATTATTGGAAACGCTGACCTCGATAGAAAATTGTAATAATGTAAAAAAACTAATGGGATTTTAATTAGATAAATAATTAGTCGAAGAAGTCTGAAGCGTTCAAAATCAGCAATTAAATGAAGTGAAAATTTGTCGAAATTACAAACGGTAGGCCCGCCAATATGCCTAACTAACCTACACGCTGCCTAGTGTGCCAATTTAAAAAAATTAGCAAATAGCGTTGACAGGGTAGTGCTTAGGATGATAAGATACTCCTTGCCGCCGAACAGAAGTGAAGCGGCGAAGATCTTGATAAAACTGAACAAAGAGAAACGAGAAGTGCGAATTACAGTTATGAAACATCGCAAGGTGAAAAGTAACAAAAAGACCAGCGAAA
>PHAA01000023.1 GCA_002840245.1 Firmicutes bacterium HGW-Firmicutes-15 | reverse complement strand
AGCCAGTGCGAAGTAGAATGATAGCGTGGAACCGAACATAAACATTAGCGCAATAGCAAGAACAACTGATAGAACTGGTTTTTTCACTCAATACACCTCCTTGATAAAATAAAAACATATTCTCTCCCTGCATTTGTCACCTTATACTTAAGCTTAATGTCGAAAAGGTAAATGATGACAAGGGAGGAAGTTGTGTTTATTATATATAATAATTGAGTGAAAAGCATGTCAAATTTATATAATTTAAAAAAATATGTTATTCATTTTAAATGTAAGAATTTGCTATTTTGTAACAACATAGATGGTTTGTGAAGAGTTATCCCAATTAACAGAAAATCCAAGCGACTCACATGCAAATCGTAAGGGGATGAAAATATGCCCATTGATAATTTGAGCACATGTATCCATATATGCATATTGCTTATTGGCTATTACGTTACATGAACCGATCTTCATTCGCACACTGTTACCTCTGCAGGTTAAAGTGGTTACTTGTGCTTCAGTATCCCAATCCAGTTTACCTGCGACAGCATCTGCCAGATTCTTAATAGGGACAAATAGACGATTGTTGCTTATAAATGGAATTGGCTGAGTTAAAAGGGGATTGTCATTAATAAAGACTGGAATAACGTCTTGCGCGATTGGCTTACTTTTTTCAGCTTTTAGCTTGGCCAGGAAAACATCGCTGGGATCGTATCGGGAACCTATTGAACCGGAAATGATATAACCACCATCACCATCTTGGCGAATACATTCGCCATTATCATCGTAGCTTCCGCCTAATGTTTTCTCCCATTGTTTATTTCCTTGAGAATCAGTTTTTATCACATATATGTCTATTCCACCGGATCCGTAAGATCTAGTACAACCGACCAGAATGTAGCCGCCATCTGCCGTTTCGCGAACGGAGTTTGCCCAATCATCCGCAGCACCGCCAAAGGTATTCTTCCAAACGATATCTCCGTTTGCGTCTGTTTTAACCAGATAAAAATCCAGTCCACCTGCTCCATATGAGTTAGTAGAACCTGCCATTATATAACCACCGTTACTAGTCTGCTGAACTGAATCTCCCCGATCATAACCGCTTCCGCCAATTATCTTGTCCCACATCTTATTGCCATCAATATCCACCTTGAGGAGATAGGCATCCACACTTAGTGAAATATCGGAGTCAGTTTGACCGCATACTATAGATCCGGCATCCGTTGTACATTGGAGGGAATAAGCAAAATCATCTTTATTTCCACCAAATGTTTTTTCCCAGAGACGGTTCCCTAAAATATCTGTCTTAACCAGGTAAACATCAGAAAAACTTTCCATGGTACGATCGGCGTATTTCCAGCCAGCAATGAGGAAGTTGCTATCACTTGTTGGCTGAAGGGAATTACCCCAATTTCCTCCCGAACCGAGAAATAGATGTTCTTCCATTGGTTTGATATTAGAGTCGAGCTTAATCAGGCAAGTATCTCCACCGTTGATAAATGCTTTAACGCCTATGTGCGAGAAGATAGCATTAAAGCCGCCAGCAATTAAATAGCCGCCGTCCTTTGATTTTTGCAGGGAAGCACCCGCATCATCATACTTTCCGCCAAAAGTTTTTTCCCATTCCTCTTTTCCATTCCTATCAACTTTTATCAAATATATATCGGAATTGCCCGCACCGTATGATTCCGTGCACCCTAGCAAAGCATATCCACCGTCTGATGTTGCCTGGATATCATAGTTCCAGTCCCGTGAGGGTCCGCCAAATATTCTTGCCCACTCTATAGCCGGGCTTTCCGATGCCACAGATTGGGATGTAGTTATACAAAGGAATAAAAAAACCAACAAAAAAAGCTGTTTTATTGGAATGATAACGTTTCGCACCTTACTCACTCTTTCTCTTTGTTTTAATGGCAAAATATGTTGGCAAGTACATCTTGCCTATAGGTAGGTTTCGATGTACCAAAGTATAAGATTTACATAAAACAAATTTATATTACAAATGTTCTTTAAAACGCTAATAAAAACCTTTTTCTAATAATGGCAAAAACATTTAACCCTATATTACCATTAAAGTTTCCGCCGCAATTATTTGTTCCTCAGGGTATTTGGGTCTTAATAATCTAAAAATAGAATATAGGTAATATGATAGAACATTGAAGATTATTCAGATGTAATAATTATTCAAACATTAATGATTAAATAATACAGTAATGGAAATCATATGGTATAAGGAGCATAAATATTATGCTATGCTATAGATAGATACTACTTTATAGCGAAGGGGGATTACTATGAGGTTTATGGTAAAGGCAATAAATTTAGGATTGGGAGCTATCAGTCTGACCAAGGAAAAAGCGGAAAACTTTATTGATGAAATGGTTGAAAAAGGAGAAATCAGTAAGGAAGATGCCAAGCAGACCCTGGAAGACGTTATGAAAAAGGGCGAAGAACATAAGGAGGAAGTTCGCAACCTGATTCGTGACGAAATAGATAGTTGGAAAGGTAAATTCGGAGTAGTAAGTAGAGATGACTATGAAAAGCTAGAGCAGCGGATAAAAGATTTGGAAAGTAAGTTGCCCTAATAATCTGTAAATATTTATGACCATCGCTGCCGGGGTATACCCGGCAGTTGCTATTTAAGTCCATTCATTCTTCTGGTTTAAGGGTTGAAATGCCTAATAATCCTATAATCCAATCAAAACTCAGGGTAATAACAATGATATATCCCCTTATGAGGCTGGGTTGGTCGATTTTGTGGCCATATTTATAACCAGCGGTATTTCCTGGCTTGGAAAGCAAGGGTATCCCGAAAATCAGGATGGGCAATCTTAAGGAGGGCTTTAACCCGCTCCCGAATGCTTTTCCAGCGGAGATCGGCAATCCCGAATTCAGTTACCACTAATTGCACATCATTGCGTGAAGTACTAATTACTGTGCCTTCTGAAAGCACCGGCAAAATACGGGAATGCAGATTCCCATCATTATCACTGTAGGTAGAGCTAAAGGCAAGAATGCTTTTGCCACCTTGAGATCGGGCTGCTCCATGCACAAAATTCACCTGCCCGCCAGTACCACTGTACTGTACCGGGCCAATAGATTCCGATGCTGCTTGCCCAGTTAGATCCATCATCAAGCTATTATTGACCGATATCAGGTTATCATTGCGGCCTATAATCTCCGGGTTATTTATGTAATCTACTTCATAAAAGAGGAAATCTGTGTTTTCGTGAACAAAATTCCATAATTCTTTATTCCCTACACAAAAGCAACCCAGTACTTTCCCAGGATAAAAGTTTTTGCACGAGCCGTTCACTGCACCGACTTTCATAAGTTCCATAATAGAATTAGAGACTACTTCCGCATGACACCCTAGATTCTTCTTGTCACGCAGAAAATATCCTACCGCATTAGGCAGGCCACCCAAACCCAATTGAACCGTTGCACCATTCGGTATAAGTTCAACTACATGGCCAGCAATAGCTTTCTCCGTTGCGCTGATTGGAATATCTTCAATCTGGGTCAGTTCATAATCATTCTCAATTATATAGTCCACTTCTGATACATGTATATCCAGAGCGCCTCCATTTAAGCGGGGAAGCTGCGAATTGACTTCCACAATCACATTTTCAGCCGAATCAAAGGCTATTTTATGACTTAGTCCAGCAAAAAGGGAGCGGCTCATATACCCTCTCTCATCAGGCGGACTTACAGCATTTGCTACCACATTGGGCCGCCGATTTTCCAACCATTTGCCCATCTGCTGCAGGTGAGCGGGAACATAAGAAGTAATCCCCTCTTTTATAGATTTGCGCTCCATAGGACCGACGAAAACTGATTCTAAATTAAAATGGCCTTTTAACCCAGGGTCCATATAGTTATATTCTTTTAAGGCAAAGCCTGCTAGTAGAGTAACCTCATCTAATTCCTTGCCCCTTGTAGCCAGTGCTCCAACAAAGCCGTCTGGTATGCAGCATCCACCGCACAAAGAGACAATATCATTATTGCGTACTACTACCGCTGCTTCACCGGGAGAACATAACTTGGCCCGGTATTGTTCCTGCCAGGGCATATGTTTAAAAGCTTCTCTTTTCCTGTTAAAGCCCAATGTTCTACCTCCTAATATCCTTTACTTCCCTTTCAAGCTCAATAATACTTTTGTACCAATATGGCCAGCTTATATTATGAATTAATAATTAAAATATCGCATTTTTAGTTATAATGCCTATCTGCTATATATAAATTGTTTTTCAGTCTAAAGTATACTATTAACTAAGTCAATAATATTTAAGGGCTGATATTGCTTGCACTGCTTGTTATGTTATTAAAATCCTAAAGTGAGTTTTAAGAGAATTACAAGTATGGATACACAGCGCTTGATTTTCCTGATAATATGAGCATAGGAAGATAAAAGGGGGCAGTTTGCTTTGTCAAAATTCAACACCCAAGATATAAATGAAATTCTGGTTGAAAGTCCCTACATGGCATTGGTCATTGTGGATAAGGACGGTTATATAACTGTAATGAATCAGACCTTTTTAGATTTGCTGGGGTTAAGGAAGGATCAGGCCATCGGGAAATATGTGCTTGATGTCTTACCAAATTCTGAACTTCCGGAAGTGCTCAAAACTGGTAGAATTGACAAAGCAGATATATGGCCCCTTAATGGCATTGACACAGTGGTAACTCGACTACCCATTATTAAAGACGGGGAAATTGTTGGCGCAATTGGCCAGAGCTATTTTTTGGATATGTCTGGGGCCAGGATTTTAATGCAGAAACTCCAGGAAACCGAAGAAGAATTCAGAGCTTATTCTGACGCGCTCATCGAAAGCCCTTATATGGTTTATGTGACCGTAAACAAAGAGGGCTTAATTACTATGATGAATCAAACCTACCTGGATGAAATCGGCCTGGAGAAAAAGGATGTAATAGGGAAATACATATTAGATGTAACCCCCAATTCCAAACTTCCTGAAGTATTACGTACCGGGCGGATAGACAAAGCCGATATCTGGACTATAAATGATCGGGATACGATCGTAACCCGCATTCCCATTGTAAAGAACGGAGAAATCATCGGAGCAGTTGGTAAAAGCCTATTTTTAGATATGTCCGGGGCTAAAATTATGATGAATAAATTACATGAAACTGAGAAGGAATTTCAGGCTCTGTCGGAAGCTCTCACCGAAAGCCCTTACATGATTTATGTTATTGTGGATAAGGATGGCTTTATTACTACCATGAACCAGACTTATCTAGATGCGTATGGCTTAAAGAAGGAAGAAGTGCTGGGTAAACACATTCTAGAAATCGTACCGAATTCCGAGCTGCCTACCATCCTTAAAACCGGTCGAATAGACGAAGCCGTCATTTGGCCCATAAATGGGCGAGATACTATTATGAGCCGAATGCCAGTTATTAAGGATGGAGAAATTATAGGAGCCATCGCCAAAAGTCTTTTCTTAGATATGTCTGGGGCTAAGATTCTGATGCAAAAACTCCAAGAAACGGAGCAGGAATTCCAGGCTATCTCAGAAGCCTTGATTGAAAGCCCATATATGGTCTATGTAATAGTAGATAAGGACGGCATAATAACAGCTATGAATCAGACCTACCTTGACGCACTGGGTTTGGAAAAAAGTCAAGTGGTGGGGAAACACATTCTGGCAATTACACCTACTTCCCAGTTGATTCAAATTATTAATACTGGACGCATAGATCAGGCAGATATACATTTTATCAACGGACAGCAATACATTATAACCCGTCTGCCCATTATTAAAGACGGTACAATCATCGGCGCTTGTGCCAGAAGCCTGTTTATGGATATGTCCGGTGCTAAAATACTGATGAAGAAATTGCAGGAGACCGAAAAAGAATTAAATATATATAAAGAAGAAGTTCGCCAGGGCTATCGGGCTAAATGGCAATTTAAAGATTTGATTGGTGAAAGTTCTGCCTTTGTTAAGGTTAAATCCATGGCTGAACAAGTTTCTCATACCGTATCAACTTTACTAATTACCGGTGAAAGTGGCACAGGTAAGGAATTGTTTGCTCATGCTATTCATAACTCTAGTAACCGGAGTTCACATCCCTTTGTAAGGATAAACTGTGCTGCCTTACCCGAAAATCTACTGGAGTCTGAACTATTTGGCTATGAAGAAGGCGCCTTTACCGGAGCCATGAAAGGCGGAAAACCTGGTAAATTCGAACTAGCTATGGGCGGGACCATTTTCCTGGATGAAATAGGTGACATGCCATTGACCATGCAAACCAAGCTATTATCCGTATTGCAGGAAAGAATGGTGGAGAGAGTCGGAGGAACCAAGCCTATCTATATTAATGTCCGAGTTATAGCGGCTACAAACCGCGATTTAGAGCAAATGGTAGAAGAAGGGAAATTTCGCCAGGATCTTTATTACCGCTTAAATGTAGTAAGGATTAATATTCCCTCTTTAAGAGAAAGGACTGATGATATTCCCCAACTGGTGGAAGCTCTCATGCACAAAATAAATCGTGGCTTAGGTATGAAAATTACTAAAATATCTAGTAAAACCATAGAACTAATGCAAAATTATACTTGGCCTGGTAATGCAAGGGAATTAGAAAATTTATTGGAGCGAGCTCTCAATCTGGCTGATATGAACCGTGAAAACAGTATCACTATAAAACACTTTCCGGTTTTAGTGGAAAAGGTTCATTTCAAGGATGAAGATGTAAATGCTCTTCCGACCTCACTTGGAGATGCCATTGAGCAACTGGAGAAAAAAATAATCTTTCAAGCTTTGGAAAATACCAATGGCAATAAAGTCCGAACTGCTAAACTGCTGGGTATCCATACCTCGGCATTGTATCGAAAACTAGAAAAGTATGGATTGGAATAAATATAGGGATCATTTTCTTAACTCATTCGGGTTAAGACGGGGTAGAACCCTCCCGTTTTGGGATACAATAAAAAATTAAATATCTGCACTTCGATTACCTTTGCACAATATTACCGGGTTGTTAGCTCAAAATACTGTAATTTTAATGATGTAAATATTATTGAATATGTTAATCCTCCTATTTTGATATACTGCTATAACTGTATTAAATAATACTATTTGGCCATTTAGTGATTTTATCAAATATCTATTTTTGGGACACCAGTAAAATACAATTAGTGTTATTAAAATATTGGCGACATGCTGTAAGAACCGGCATGTCGCCTTTTTGCGTGTTTTACTTGTCCACTTTTATCGGTTGGCATAGTTTTTGCTATATATAGAGAAAAAGACAATTTACTATCTTTTTATACAAATAATCTAAGAAGTCTTAATGCATTGGAAGGAGGTGAGAAGATTTATTCAAGGGTCACATTTTTAGATTGGTAATATATTCATTAAATGAGGAGGAATAATGGTGGAAATTAAAAAAATCGGAGTATTGGGTGCTGGCACCATGGGTGCGGGAATTGCTCAAGTTAGTGTTGAAGCAGGATATAGTGTGGTTTTAATAGATGTAGTACCAGAAATAGTTGAAAAGGCAGTTAAGGGTTTAAACAAGGCTTGGGGTAAAGCAGTTGAAAAGGGTAAGAGAACTGCTGACGACGTGAGCGGATTTAATGCTCTGTTAACTAGCAGTACAGATATTAACGACTTTAAAGATGTAGACATTGTAATCGAAGCAATTATCGAGAACATTGATATCAAGAAAAAAGTTCAAAAACAACTGAGTGAGATTTGTAAGGCTGATGCTATATTGGCAACCAATACCTCAGCTCTAAGCATTACTGAGATCGCAGCAGCTACCAACCGTCCCGATAGACTCTTGGGGATGCACTTCTTTAATCCAGTAGTTATGATGAAATTAGTAGAAGTAATTCCAGGCGCAGTAACATCCGATGAAGCTGTACAGGCAGTCGTAGAAATGTCTAAGAAAATTGGCAAAGAACCAGTGCCCGTTAAAGAAAGCCCTGGTTTCATCGTTAACCGCATCCTGGTTCCGTATATGAATGAAGCTGCTATCGTTTTTCAAGAAGGAGTTGCTTCAGCGGCAGAAATAGATAAGGCTATGAAACTTGGCGCAGGAATGCCTATGGGCCCATTAGCTTTAGCTGACATGGTTGGAATAGATATCGTTCTGGCAGTATGTGAATTCTTCGTTAAAGAATTTGCCGATTCCAAATACCGTCCTTCGTTAGCATTCAGACAAAAAGTTCGTGCTGGACACCTAGGCATGAAGACCGGCAAAGGCTTCTACGACTATAGTAAATAGTAATTATGTAGTTTAAAACCTTGCAAAAATAATTAATTGTTTTAGTACTACTGGGGGAAGGGGGATATAGTAATGGCATATGAAAATGTTCTGTTGGACAAATCAGACGGTATAGCGATTTTATCCATTAACCGACCCAAAGCTCTAAACGCACTTAATAAAGATACTCTGGCAGAAATAAGAAGTGTTATAGAGGATGTTGCCACAGACAAGTCTATTAAAGTGATGATAATCACCGGCACGGGAGATAAAGCATTTGTGGCCGGTGCTGATATTGCTTACATGCAGCCCTTGTCCGCTGTTGAAGCACGTGAGTTTTCCGACTATGGCGAGAAAACAATGCGTATGATCGAAATCATGGAGAAACCAGTTATTGCCGCAATTATAGGTTTTGCCCTGGGTGGAGGGTGCGAACTGGCAATGGCCTGTGACATAAGGTTGGCTGCCGATAATGCGCTATTTGCGCAACCCGAAGTGGGTCTGGGGGTTATCCCTGGCTTTGGGGGCACTCAACGTTTACCGCGTTTGATTGGCGAAGGACGAGCTAAGGAGCTTACCTATACAGCTGATACCATAAAGGCAGACGAAGCCTATCGCTTGGGGCTAGTCAACCATGTATATCCTGTTGATCAAGTAATGAATGAAGCTAAGAAAATGGCTGCGAAGATTGCTAAAAAGGCACCCCTAGCGGTAGGATATGCTAAATTTGCCATTGGTAAAGGTATGCAGGCCGATCTGGATACTGCTATGAGTATAGAATCGGATATGTTCGGCATGTGCTCCTCCACTTTTGATCAAAAGGAAGGCATGGGAGCATTTCTGGAAAAGAGAAAACCATCATTTCAAGGTAAATAATAAAATAAATTATTAGGGGGATATTTCAAAATGATGAAAGAAATACAAGATGTTGTTATAGTAAGTGCGTGTAGAACGCCTATCGCTAGATTCCAAGGCACCCTCAAAGATATACAGGCTATTGAACTGGCCGTTACCGTAGCTAAAGAAGCCATTAAAAGAGCAGGTATAGCTGCAGATACTATCGACGAAATAGTAATGGGCGAAGTATATCCACATATGCAGGGATCTCTGCCTGCCCGCCAGGTTGGTATGGCAGCTGGTCTCCCTGTCAGAAGTAATGCTTGTAATGTTAACCAGAACTGCGCTTCCGGGATGCGTGCTCTGGAAGTAGCTATTCATAACATTCAACTGGGCAAAACCGATATAGGCTTGGTTGTAGGTGTAGAAAGCATGACCAATGCTCCTTATATGCTTCCTAAAGCCAGAATGGGATATCGCATGGGCCCTGGAAAAGTTGAAGATGCTATGCTTCATGACGGTCTGGTAGATCGCTTGGTACCTGGTCATATGGGCATGACTGCCGAAAATATCGCTGAGAAATACGGCATTACCCGTATAGAATGTGACGAACTCGCTCTTTTAAGCCATCAACGCGCTACCCGTGCTACACAGGATGGAACCTTTACACGGGAAATAGTCCCAGTCGAACTTAAGTCCAAAAAGGGTATCAAATTATTTGAAAAAGACGAGCATATGATTCCCGATGCCAGTGTTGAATCAATGGCCAAATTACCTGCCGCCTTCAAAAAGGATGGAGTAGTTACAGCTGCTAATGCATCTGGAGTAAATGATGCTGCCGCTGCAGTAATAATCATGTCCAAAGCTAAGGCTCTGGAATTAGGTTTAAAACCGTTAATGAAACTAATCAACATCTGCGCGGAAGGCGTAGCACCCGAAGTTATGGGTCTGGGCCCGGCAGTTGTCATTCCCAAATGCTTAGCTCAAGCTGGCATGAAGTATGAAGATGTGGATTACTGGGAAATCAACGAAGCTTTTGCTTCACAGTTCATTGGTGTGGGCAGAATGATCAAAGAAGACTTCGGCATTGACATGGACCTGAGCAAGGTAAACGTTAATGGTTCCGGTATTGGTCTGGGTCACCCGGTAGGATGCACTGCTTTACGTATAGTAGTCTCTTTGTACTATGAGCTGGAAAAACAGGGTAAGAACATTGGTGGAGCTTCACTTTGTGTAGGCGGTGGACCAGCTTTGTGTTCTTTATGGACTAGGGATATATAGAGCCTCCTCTCTATAATCTATATTGTAGGTGATGATCTTCCTAGAGACCATCGCCTACCTCTTTTAACAAAAAAGGTCAAGAAGTAGAAATAAATAAAAAAGGTAAAATGGAGGGAATAAAAACATGGCTGCTAATTTTGCGGTAAATAATATTAGAGATTTTGAGTTTATTATTCAAGAATGGCTTCCTACTGAGGGAGTTTTTAATTACCCGCAGTTTGCTGATTATTATTCCAAAGATGATATCAAATCAGTTCTCGGACCTATCCTGAAGATGTGTAAGGAAGTAATCGAACCCACCAATGACGATGGTGAGAACAACCCGATTAGTTTTGTTGACGGCAAAGTAATCACCCCGAAAAGCTTCGGTCCTCTTTTTCATAAGCTGCAGAGCGAAGGATGGGGTACCAGCAATATAGACAATAGCCCTGATGCTATGGTATTGCCGGAAATGTTGTATGCGGCGGTATGGGAACTGATCGCTTCCGCCAACCCCGCCTTTATGCCCTATGTGCTGTTGACCAGTGGAGCTGCCGATTTAATTCAAAGTTATGGCGATGAAAAGTTGAAGGCCATGTTCCTGCCCAAGATGATGGACGGAACCTGGGCGGGCACTATGTGTCTGACTGAGCCCAGCGCCGGATCTGATGTAGGCGACATTCTTTCCAAGGCTTATCCGACCGATGATCCCCGGATATTCAAGATCAAAGGTAATAAGATATTCATAACTGGTGGGGATAATGACTTTACGGAAAACATCATCCACCTCTATCTGGCTCGGGTCGAAGGTTCCAAACCCGGTACCGGCGGTATTTCACTGTTTGTAGTTCCCAAGTACTGGGTCAACGAAGACGGTAGTTTTGAAGACAACGATTTCCAGACCACCGGGGTAGAACATAAAATGGGCCTGCACGGCTCGGTAACTGCATCTCTGGCTGCCGGCGAAGAAGGCAACTGCCGCGGTTGGCTGCTGGGGATAGACCCACGTAACAACGAAGGTAAGGGCGAAGGTATGCCGCAGATGTTCCAGATGATGAATCTGGCCCGCATGGAGACCGGCCATATGGCCTTGTCCTGCATCATTAACGCATTTGCCAATGCTCGTGACAATGCTAAAGAAAGAGTCCAGGGCCGCCCGTTCACTGATCCCAGGGCAGGCAGGGTAGCTATTATCAACCATGAGGACATCAAGCGTACCCTGATGATGGGCAAAGCCCATATTGAAGCTATTCGAGCTATGATGTATCGGTTATATCTGGCATTTGACCAGAGACACCGTGATCCCGATCCGGCAGTTAGAAAAGCAGCCAATGATCTGATCGAAATGACCACCCCGCTTTGCAAGGCTTATCCTTCCGATGAAGGCTGGTGGCTGATTGGGGAAGCAATCCAGACCTATGGCGGTTATGGCTTCTGCTCAGAATATCCCGTCGGTCAGCTGGCCACAGACATGAAAATCTACTCCATCTGGGAAGGCACCAACTTCATTCAGTCCCTTGACCTGGTAGGCCGCAAGATGAACATGAAGGGCGGCAGCGTATTCGCAGCCTGGGTACAGGAAATGGTTGACTTCTGTGAGGCTAATAAGGGCAATGCTACCTTCACCAAAGAATTTGCCAACATGGATAAAGCTCTGAATGCATATAAGGAAATGTTGAAGATTTTGGGCGAAAATTCCAAAACAAACCCGAGCCTGATTCCCCTTTATTCACGCCGCATCCTGACTGCTACTTCGCAGCTCTTCTGCGGACGTCAGATTCTCGATCAAGGCCTGGTGGCTGACAAGAGAGCCAAAGAAGTGGGAGCAGAACACTTCGACTACGACTTCTACAGCGGCAAAGTAGCTACTGCCAAGTACTATGTACGCAATGTGGTGCCTAACGTATGGGCGGTTGCTGAAATCGTAATTGACGCCGACACCTCTGCCATTGATGTTCCTACGGCTGTCTTTGAATACTAGAATAAAAGGAGGGCGTTGTTGGTGGATTACAATGCCGAATATCAACGTAAATTAACCCCCGTTGATGAAGCCATAAAAGTGGTTAAATCAGGTGACCTGGTACACTACGGTGAGTTTGTCATGAATTCTGCTTACTTGGATGCGGCTCTGGCCAAGCGGGTTGAGGAGCTTACCAATGTGAATATTCGGACAACAACCTGCCCGTTTCCGCCCAAAGCGGTTCTGGCTGATCCGGAGAGAAAACACTTTATCTATAATGATATCCATATGAGTGGTGCCAGCCGCAAATTACACGATAAGAATCTTTGTAACTATGTGCCCTTAACTTATCATGAAGGCAACAGCTTTTATGATCGCGGTTATGTTGAACCGGATGTGGCATTGATAAAGGTTGCACCGATGGATAAACATGGTTATTTCAATTTTGGAACCTCCGTTTCATTCACTCCTAACGTCTGCGATGCAGCCAAAATTGTTATTGTTGAAGTGAATAGCAGCGTGCCGATTTGTTTGGGTGGTAACCGTGAGTCTATTCATATCTCCGAAATAGATTACATCGTGGAAGGCGATAATCAACCTTTGATTCAGCTTCCGGAGGTACCGGTAACGGATATTGATAAACAAATAGCCTCTATCGTAATGGGAGAAATAGAGGATGGAGCATGTCTGCAGTTAGGCATCGGAGGTATGCCCAACGTAGTAGGTGCTATGATAGCCCAGTCGGATTTAAAGGATCTGGGAGTACACACGGAAATGATGTGCGACTCCTTTGTCGATATGTATGAAGCCGGGCGAATTACCGGTAAGCACAAACAGTTGGACAAACGCAAGATGGTCTATACCTTTGCTATGGGAACCAACAAGCTATACAACTTCCTGGATGGGAACCCCTGCTGCGCTATTTATCCGGTAGAGTATACCAATCATCCCAAAGTGATAAGCCAGAATAACAAGGTTATCGGTATCAATAATGCTATCGAGGTAGATCTGTACGGGCAAGTGGCTTCGGAGTCTTCAGGAGTCAGGCACATCTCCGGAACCGGCGGACAGCTCGATTTTATCACGGGATCTTATGATTCTGTAGGAGGCAAAGGCTTGATTTGTCTGACCTCCACTTTTACGGGTAAGGACGGCAGTCTGAAATCAAGAATACGTCCGATACTTACCCCCGGGGCTATTGTAACCGTACCCCGCAGCATCAATTTCTATGTAGTTACCGAGTATGGTATAGCTATGTTAAAATCCAAATCAACCTGGCAGAGGGCAGAAGCATTGATAAACATTGCCCATCCCGACCTTAGGGATGAGTTGATTAAAGAAGCTGACCAGATGAACATCTGGGTTAGGAGCAATAAAATAGTTTAAGTATTCGGGCTAAACGTAATAATAGGCTGGGGTGATGGCGTTTGGCCATCACCAGCCTATCATCTTATTGAATTTGGAAACTGAAGGTTTAGCCATTACATAATGGGAGGTATCTGCGTGGACAATATACAAATACTGGAAAGACTGGTTAGCGTAAAAAGCAATGCTCATGAAAGAGCCAGCCAAGAATCAAAGGGACATCCTGAACACAAACATGTGATGAAAGCCTTTATTCTTGAAAAAGGAATCGAGCAGCTTATAATTGAAATCCAAAACAGCATTTTGGCAGAATACCAAACCACAAATGCTTTAGTAGTATATAAAAGAGGTGTTTCATCGCAGGCTAGTTAGTTACTAATGCATCATTAGGCCTCCTCATGGCCAATTTAATCGATCTGCAACCTACCGTATTAGCTGAAAGCTATTTATGCCGCTGGGGAAGGGGTGGTGAAGTTTTGAAATTCTGCCCAATCCCCTTTGATGGTGCCTTTCAAACCCGTAGATACTAGCCCGCTAGTTGTTAATTTCCCTATTTAAATATTATCATACTCATCCGCATCAATCAGGGCATATCTACTGTGCTTGGGCGATATCATCTTTCGATACCCAATAGTAGTTCGGGAGAGATCGAGCCATTCTGGTTATTGTCTTATTAAAGGATGTCGACATTTTAAAGAACAGCAATATTTACTCATGAAAGTATGCCAGTCCTAATTATTTATACATCAATGATTAAATGTAACAATTATGGAAATCATATGGTATATGGAGCAAAAGTATTTTGTTATGTATAGATACTACTTTATGAGGAATCGTATTTGAGTTTGCGAAATGGCATTGCACATCTGAACCATATATCAAGGTATCGCGAAGTAGCGAATATATTAATAAAACATGGCTTCGGGTTTCTGTTTGATAGATTCAGCTTGAGAAAGATCATGGGAATCTGGAAACCGGTGGGATGGGATATAGGCGTTGAGGGTTTTGGCAGTCCTCAGCGATTGCGCTGTGCATTGGAAGAGTTAGGTCCCACCTACGTTAAGCTGGGACAGTTGTTGAGTATTCGACCGGATTTATTGGGACCTGACTATATCACGGAATTGGAGAAGCTGCAAAACGAAGTACCCGCTTTCACTTTTAATGAAGTTTTGGAGGTGTGTAAGGAAAGCGGTCTTTACTTAGAACGTGACTTCCAGTCTATCAACCCTGTACCTCTCGCTGCCGCATCTATTGCCCAGGTTCATGAGGCGGTGCTCAACAATGGCGAAAAAGTGGTTTTAAAGGTGCAAAGGCCGGGTATAGAAAAGATAATCGACACCGATCTGATGATCTTGGCTGATATGGGCAGATTACTGGAAAGGCGCACTTCTTGGGGTAGACTCTACCAGCTAAGCAAAATAGTGGATGAGTTAGGTGGAGCTCTCCGTAAGGAATTGAATTTTGAACAAGAAGCTCGTAATGCCGACTTATTCAGAAGCAATTATCAACATGATCGTAATGTGCAAATTCCTAAGGTTTACTGGGACTATTCGTCCCAGCGAGTATTAACCCTGGAATACCTGGATGGTATCAAGATTTCCGATTTTGCAGGTTTGAAAAAGGCTCATTACAGCACTGCTCAAATTGCTAAAAATTTACTGGAAGCATTATTTAAACAAATTTATGAAGAGGGTTTCTTTCACGCTGACCCTCATCCTGGGAATATTGCTATAAGTTCCAGCCAGCAGATCATTTTTTATGATTTCGGTCAGGTTGGAGTAATAGACGAAGTTCTCAAAGAACACTGCATAGACTTACTGCTCAGTATGGTACAGTATGATGTGAATGGTGTGACACGGGCGCTTCTGTCTATTGGCATTAGTTCTCAGTACGTGAACCGCGAGGAGCTTAAGCGTGATGTCGCCAGGTTGGAGCAAAAGTATTACGGGTTACCTCTAGCGCAAATTAGGCTCGGTGTAGCGCTAGCGGAACTGCTTGAATTAAGTACTCGTTATCAGGTACGCATTCCCGCTGAACTTTCACTGCTGGTCAAAATGCTGATGACCATAGAGAGTATTATATCGCAATTAGATCCACAATTAAGTATTGTAGATATAGCAGAGCCTTATGGTCGGCGGGTAATGCTAAGGCGTTATTCGCCTTCCCATATTAAATCTGGATTGCAGCGCGTAATCCTTGATTATGCACGAGTTGTTAAGGATTTTCCGCGTGATTTGGAAAACATACTGAGCCTTATTAGCGAGGGCGAATTTAAAATAAAAATGGAAGATGTCAATTTGAATAAGATGACAGCAAAGTTTGATATCATGTCCAATCGCCTTTCCCTAGCTATCATTGTAGCTAGTATTATCATAGGTACATCCTTGATTGCTGAGAAGATGAATAGCAAAATTATCAGCACTGTCCCAGTGGTAGAATTAGGGTTTATTATAGCCATGATTTTAGGCTTGTTTCTTGCTTATTCAATAATCAAAAGCGGTAAATACTAAGGGTTATCTTTGCTCTTGGAATAATTAATACCTCCCCAAAATATAGATGGATAAGGGATATTTAGGGGGGTTATTATGGATGGGATGAAGTATTTTAAAACAATATTTGGTTTAGCGATTTTTTTGGCCATTTTAGGGTTGGGTTCAGCCTCAGGGGCAGTCACCGCCGAGCGTAAACCAATAAATCATGTCTTTTTAATCAGCGTAGGAGGCTTGAATCGGGAAGGATTTGTGAGTAACTCTGCACCCAATATGAAATATTTAATGATGGAAGGAGCAGCCAGTGATAAAACCCTGGCAATTCGATCCGATACCATGGAGGCTGCTGAGACTTCTCTATTGACCGGTGCCCTGGCTGATGCGCACAAACATTTGACCGCTAATGATAAGGTGGAAGTTGAATCAATCTTTGATGTCTTAAAAAGAAACGGGAGATCGATACTGGTTGTTGATGGGACTGGTGGAAAACTCAGTTCCTTTGCTTATGGTGAAAAGGAATATAAGCAACTAGAGGCACGGAGCTCGAGCCAGCAAATCATGGATGAAGCCTATAAAAGCTTTAGCCAGAACAAACCATTCTTCTCTTATTTCTACATTGATGATTGTACTGATGCCTTATTAAGGCAGGACCAGGATGCCTATTATCATGCTATAAGGAACTTTGATACACAACTGGGCATCTTCGTGAAACGCCTAAAGGACAGTGGACTCTATGATAAATCCTTAATAATAGTGACTTCCGCACGAAGTACATCCCCCAGTAATCTAGTTCCATTAATCATCTATGGACCAGGGTGTAATGTTAATTCCGGTATGAGTGGTGCCATGACTATAGATGTCGCTTCCACAATCTGCCGACTGATCGGCTTGGAAGCTCCTGCTAGTTCCAGGGGAATCCCGATCTACGGATCACTTCAGCTTAGTGAAGAGGAAAGGCAGAACCTAGCCAGTACTTGGATCAAGGACTTACAGAAGGATCGGCAGGCTAACTGGAACATGAATTTCCGCCTGGAAGATGAACTATCTAGGACAATTCGGCAAATGTCCTCTATTAAGGAGGAAAAGCAAAGCGTTTTCGACTTTGCCGGCGAGAGGGAACAGTTAATAATTGGGTTGAAAAGCAAAATTACAGTGGAGAGAGCGGCTTGGTGCGGATTTGTGGTTGTTATGCTGGCAGGGTATGTGCTGGAATATGTGCTTTTGAAAAAGAAATTCCTGTTGTTCAAATAGAAGAGAATATCAAGATGAAATCCCGGTCTAGGATAGGACTCCGACCGGGATTTTTTAATATTTTACGAAAAAATTATAGTTATGATGCAGGAGAAATGACCTAAAGGTAGAACTATCCAATTATAAGATATTGCCGCCAATGGGAGGGAAAGCAAACATTAATTTTAGGAGGTTGATTAATGTCAGACGTAAAGAAAAAGTTTAGATTAGTTACCAGAAGTGATTTTGATGGCTTGGTATGTGCAGTAATACTGAGGGAACTTGGCCTTATTGATGAAATCAAGTTCGTTCACCCTAAAGATATGCAGGATGGAAAAATAGAAATAACGGGGCGGGATATTACCACTAACCTTCCTTATGTAGAAGGAGTTAGTTTGTCTTTTGATCACCATGAAAGCGAAATAATTCGATTAAATGGGCCTAGAGACAACAATATAATTGACCCCCACGCTCCTTCGGCTGCCCGGGTGGTTTACAATTATTATGGAGGAAAAAAAGCCCTGCCGAATATTTCTGAGGAAATGATGGCTTCGGTAGATAAAGCAGACTCGGCTCAGTTTTCCTTGGATGACGTTTTAAATCCTCAGGGTTGGGATCTCTTGTCGTTTGTTATGGATGCTAGAACTGGCTTGGGTCGCTTTAAAGATTTCGGGGTATCGAATTACGAATTGATGATGAATTTAATTAGCTATTGCAAGAGTCATTCGATTGACGAAATTTTAGAATTGCCCGATGTCAAAGATAGAACTAATTTGTATAATGAGCAGCAGGAGAATTTTAAGAATCAGATTAAAAAGTGTGCCACTGTTTATAAGAATTTGGTGGTTCTGGACTTAAGAAATGAGGATATTATTTATTGCGGTAATCGTTTTATGATTTATGTTTTATTCCCGCAATGCAATATTTCTATCCATGCCATGTGGGGTCTAAATAAACAAAATACCGTGTTTACGGTCGGGAAATCTATTTTTAATAAGACCTCGCAGACCAATATCGGGGAATTAATGCTGGAGTACAGTGGTGGAGGACATGCCAATGCCGGAACCTGCCAAATAGAGACCGCTAAGGCGGATGATGTCTTAAAAGAAATTATTGCAAAAATCAATTCTAAAGGTTAATTTGGATTAATACAGTATTACATGAACTTATTACTTCTTGACGGAATATAATTATGATGATAGTATAATCGGAAATGTAATATCATCAAAAGCTATGATCAGGAGAGTAGTTGCACATCTGTTCCACAGAGAGCCGGAAATGATGAAAACCGGTAGCAGGTTTACAATGAACGCCACCTGGGAGCGCTGGTTCTAATGCGCGAGCACAATCCAGCCGGTAACTGCCGTTATAGAATTAAGCTGGGCTTCGGCCAAATAGGGTGGTACCGCGGGAAATAACTCTCGTCCCTTCTAGGGATGAGGGTTTTTTGTATTTAAAAATAAATAAGAGGAGGGGCTCAAATGGATTTACAAAAGAGGATTCTGGAATTGATTGAGCATGACGCGAGGTTGAGCGCTAAAACCCTTGCGACTATGCTTGAGGAAGACGAAGATAAAATTCAAAAAATAATCAGCAACATGGAGCAGGACAAAACAATATTAGGCTATAATACGGTAATAAATTGGGAAAACATAGGCTGTGATGGGGTAACAGCTATGATTGATGTAAAAGTATCTCCTGAACGAGAGCTAGGCTTTAATAGTATAGCTGAAAGGATTTATCGCTTCCCGGAAGTTCGCTGCGTATATTTAATGAGTGGGACTTATGACCTATCGGTGGTAGTTGAAGGTGACAATATGAAAGACGTAGCCCGTTTTGTATCTCATAAGCTATCTACCTTGGAGCACGTCCAGAGCACAGTTACGCATTTTGTTCTTAAGCGCTATAAACAGGATCACTTCATCTTTGAAGAAGCCGAAGTGGATAAAAGGCTGGTGGTAAGCTTATGAGCGGAATGGAAGCCTACATTTCTGATGTGGTGAAATCGATTGCTCCATCGGGCATTAGAAAGTTTTTTGATTTGGTAGCCCAAGCCGAGGGGGGTATTATTTCCCTGGGGGTAGGGGAGCCTGATTTTGTAACCCCTTGGCATATACGGGAAGCCTGTCTATATTCACTGGAAAAAGGCTATACCATGTATACATCTAATCTGGGACTCCCTGAATTAAGGGAAGAAATTGCTTTGTACCAAAAACGCAAAATCGGAGTTGATTATGAACCAAAGGATCAGATACTGGTAACGGTAGGTGTCAGTGAAGCAATTGATATAGCACTACGAGCCTTGTTGCAGCCAGGGGACGAGGTGCTGGTACCTGAACCATGCTATGTTTCATATGCTCCAGGTGCAGCCTTGGCTTATGGTAAGGCGGTGTCGGTAGAGACTTATGATCAGGATCAGTACCGTCTGCGACCGGATTCATTGGCTGCCAAGATTAGTCCTCGCAGCAAGGTTCTAATTCTGGCTTATCCCAATAACCCTACCGGCGGCATAATGTACCGTGAGGATCTCGAGGCTCTAACTGATATTATTATCAAGAACGACCTTATTGTGATCAGTGACGAAATCTATTCGGAATTGACTTATGATGGTCAACACGTTTCTATTGCTTCATTACCAGGTATGAAAGACCGAACTATAGTTATGAACGGTTTTTCCAAGGCCTTTGCCATGACGGGATGGAGAATAGGATATGCCTGTGGGCATCCGGATATTATTGGTGCTATGACCAAGATACACCAATATACCATTATGTGTGCTCCAATTATGGCTCAAAAGGCTGCTATAGAAGCTCTGCGTCATGGGGAAGATCAGATGAGAAAGATGGTTGAAGATTATAATTATCGGCGCAAACTGATTGTAAATGGCCTGAGACAAATTGGCTTGGAATGTTTTGAGCCACGGGGTGCTTTTTACTGTTATCCTTCCATTCAAAAAACTGGATTGAGCAGTGAGGAGTTCTGCGAAAGACTTTTAACTGAAGAACAAGTAGCGGTGGTGCCGGGTAATGCATTTGGCGATACTGGCGAAGGTCATATTAGGTGTTGTTATGCAGCCAGTGTTTCGAATATTGAAAAAGCTGTGGAGAGAATGGGTAGATTAGTTGGGCGACACGATAACCAATAATATGCAAAAACATTCGATAATTACTAGGTAATGAGATCGAAACTGATGGAAATACTAGAAATAATAATGGTATTTAACTAAAGGATTTTACACATAGAAGTTGAACCTCTTAATTAAAAGCGATTAGGAGGTTTTGCTATGTTTGGGGATATTTCTACTGGTGATATCGAACTCCTTAATGCATTTAGTAACCTTACTTCTTCAGCTCAGAAGGAGTTTAAGGATTACCTGCGGTATTTATTATGTAAGCAATATAAGAAAGAATTAATGTCTGCAATATTTCATAACCAACTCTTACATAGTTTGCTACAAAGTCTTTTGCATATTGTAGAGCGGGATGAGTTTCAAATCCAGCTAATTGAGAAAAGGCTGAGTCAAATTAAGGAACTCTATTTTGGCATTTTTGAAAAGATACACATTAAATACAGTGAACTGGTGGACGGGTTGGACAGCAGTGAATTAGTTAAAGAATTTGGCAGCAATAGTTTTGATAGTATTAATAGGGCCTGCAAGATTGGAAATCGTATCCTGATACGCATGGAAATCGTAGAGTTTTATGAAGGTTATTATAAGTTGGCCCAAAAGAAGGATGCTAGAAAAATCGTTGCAGTATAAATAATTGCAGTATAGCGATATGGGGCTGTCAGGGAATAAACTGGGCAGAATACACTGAGGATTTTTCGTGTTAGACAAGGCACTAAAGCGCAGTCATTTAATGGTGGATTGCTAGCTTTGATGACGTTGTATAGTGCGGAAAAGACCGTAGTAAATGACTAGGTTATTTCTTGATAGTCCCTCAATTTTTGCAGTATAATAGTAACAATGAAAGTAGAAGATGGGAGCTTAATATAATGAAAATAAAATTCTTGGGAGCCGCTAAGACCGTTACCGGTTCATTTTACGTAATTGATACGGATAAGGTAAGGTTTGCGGTTGATTGCGGCCTTTTTCAGGGAACTAGGGAACTGAAGGAAAAAAATTATGCTGATTTTTCTGTAGATCCGAAATCAATTGAATTTCTGGTGCTTACACATGCCCACATCGACCATTCCGGGTTAACACCCAAACTATGTAAAGCTGGATTTACAGGGCCCATCTACTGCAGCCCACCGACTAATGAACTTTGCCAGGTAATGTTTCCTGACGCTGGTCATATCCAGGAATCAGAAGTGGAAAGAAAAAATCGTAAGTTAAGCCGGGCGGGCAATAAAACTCTGGAACCGATTTACACGGTTGAAGATGCGGTTCAATGTTTACCGCAACTCAGGTCTTTGAATTATGACGAGGTAATTGGTTTAGCCCCGGGAGTAGAGATAAGGCTCAGGGATGCGGGACACATTTTAGGCTCAAGTATAATTGAGTTATGGGTGGAAGAGAATGGAGAGAAAGTAAAGGTTGTCTTTAGTGGTGATCTAGGTCAGCCCAACCAGCCTATAATAAAAGACCCGACTATTATTGAAGACGCTGATTACCTTTTAATGGAGTCGACCTACGGGGACAGAAATCATAAAGAAGTCTCTAAGCGAGCTGAACAGCTCAAGAAGGTAATTGATGATACCATGAAGCGAGGCGGCAACCTGGTGATACCATCTTTCGCAGTGGAAAGAACCCAGGATCTGCTGTACGATTTAAGCGTTTTACAGACTCAAGGGCAACTTGATCCCAGCATCGATATATATATTGACAGTCCTCTGGCTATTGCTGCCACGGAAATATTTAAGAAAAGCACGGCTTATTATGATCAGGAAACCATGGAAATGGTGAACAGCGGGCATCATCCATTAAAACTGCCCAACCTTAAATATTCCAGAACCCAGCAGGAGTCCATGGAACTGAATAAGATACAAAAAAATGCTATCATAATTTCAGCCAGCGGGATGTGTGATGCGGGAAGAATTAAATATCACTTGAAGTACAACCTATGGCGTCCCGAATGTACCATATTATTTGTAGGTTATCAGGCTGTTGGTACTCTGGGGAGGAGAATACTTGAGGGCGAGAAATGTGTAAAAATACATAGTGAAAATGTGGCTGTTAAGGCTAATATTCAAAATATAGATGCATATTCAGCTCATGCTGACCAAAATGGTTTGATGTCCTGGCTGAAGAATTTTAATAAGGAATTGAAAACGCTTTTCCTGGTGCATGGAGAAGAGAAGTCCCAACAGGTATTGGCTGACCTAGTTCGGAAAGAGTTGGGTCTCAACGTGGTTATTCCTAACTGGCTGGATGAAATCGAGCTGAAACCGGTAGAAGTTCTGCAGCCTGTACAAGTCATCTCAGTTGTCCCGGAGATTCAATCCGAGACATTAAATAAAGCCTTGGCAGCAGAAGAACTATATCTGAAAATCAGGAGCAGGCTAAACGGCTTATATCAAGAAAGCTATAACAACGCACAGTATGACGAGTTAATTGAGAAATTAAAGAAGCTGGAAACAGAGTTGTAGACATATCGGGAATCTTATCTAGTCAAGTCCTGAATAGTGTCCATATTTTATGTTGCACCCTATTAGAAGTTAAGAGTATGGTTTTTTGTATTCATGATAACTATTCTTAGCTAAATCTCTTGATTGCGTATTTGTTACCTGCTGAATTTAAGTGATATAATTTGCTAACTTCACGTCAGGAGTTGGAAGAATAATGCAACATGAATCTGCTTCACTCGAAATCATGCGTTGGGGATATGCTCATTTACCTGGAGCTATCTTTTTCTATGCCAAAGAATTGGATCTTGATATGGAAGATATCGGGATATTGTCTGCTATATTTTATGCTTTTGAAAATACCAAGCCCTTGTTTCAATCAGGGGTAAGGGCTGGACAGATTTTACAGAGCTGTTCGAGTTTAACCACCCATAAGCTGTCTCGGAAATTAGCAAAGCTATCTAAACAGGAAATTATTGAGATGGGTGAGGGCAGCAATAAAAATTTTGGGGACAAGCTTATCCAGTTGGAACCATTAATGCGTAAGCTTGAACAATTGGTCATGCGAGATCATACTCAGATTATGCCTGCTCGCAAATTAAATGCAACTAATAACGATAGCTTAACAGAACAACATATTCAAGAATACCAGACCAGGATAGCAGAACTTCAACTACAGCTGGAATTACAGGTAGATGACGAAAGGAGACCTCAATCTCCAGACTTATTTACTGTCTCGGATGTAAGTTTTAAACGAGTTGCCGATTTTATATCTAAGAAAACTGGTAACCTGCTCAGTGTGAAAATGGAAAATGAACTGAGAAATTGGTTAGGTGAATTAGGATTTACGCCAGAATTTTTATTGTGTATGCTTGAGTTGGCTTTGGAACGCAATATTACCAATCCTCGCGATATAACTAAGATTGTTCGAGACTTAAAAGAGTATTCTATTAATAATGTAGATGGATTGAATGTATATTTCAAAAACTATGTAGATCAGGAAAAAAATCGGGTTTCGCGTCTGAATCAGTTCGATCCAGATATCAATGAGTTTGGAAATTTCACCGGTGTGGATATGAATGCCGAAGCGCGTAAAAAGGTTTATTATAAATGGAGATACGATTGGGGCTTTACTCATAATATGATCATGAAAGCCGGAGAGCTTATGTGCCAGCGCACCAAAAATGGTGGCTTGGAATATATCGATAGCGTTTTAAATAATTGGATGACTAAAGAAATAAGGTCGTTGACTGATGTTGATAAGGAAATTGTCGCCTTTAAAAATCGTCCTAAAACCGGCAAAAACCTTCCTGTAACGGCGAAAAACCTACCCGGAAAACGTAGCGGTGAAGAATTAGAATATTATGTTCCGCCTGAAATTCTAGCCGAATTGAAAAGCAAAGTGTAATTCAGAGCGAGCAAAAAAGGTTAAGAGCAAGGCAATCGGGAGGCCCGTGATTGAGGCGTACACGGGGTACGTCGATTGAGTGGGTCTTCCGAATTAACGCGGCTATTGGCCTTTTTTGACGGTCTGTGCCGGGGTGAACCCCGGCTTTTATAATGGAGGGTATATGTATGAATGTAGAGGAAATGGATTTTAAAAATCAGCTTTTTGACCTGGAGAGTGAACGCCGGGTGATATCTTCAATGTTACATTCTGAGGATGCTTGTATAGAGGCCTATAATTCATTGCAGGTTACTGACTTCTATTCTCCTCAGCATGGTACTGTTTTTGAATTGACCAGTTCCCTATATGAGCGGGAAATAAGGCCTACATATGTCGAATTAATTAAAGAAGCTCACACCTTGGGGATGCTTACTAACTCGCGGGATATTGAAGATTTAAAATATATTGCTGAACACTATATTGATGACGGTAACATTAAATACTGGATTAAAAAAGTTCGGGATAAAAGTCGTTTGCGAAAATTTGAGAGTTTTTTGCGAAAAAGTTATCAAATGCTACAGGAAGATATTGACCAAGACGTGGAACAGATATTAATGTCGGCTGAGGAAGAACTCACGAATATGACCGCCTTGGAGATTGATGATCATGTTGACACTCCAGGGGATTTGGCCAAGTTAGGATATGAAGAGGTAGAACGCAGATTTTTACGATACAAGGATATTAAGGAATTACATCAAGGGGTTATCCCATTAGATGGGCTTCCCACCGGATTTTATAATCTTAACAAAGTAACCTTAGGGTATAAACCGGGGGATTTAATAATACTCGGGGCTCAGACTGGACACGGTAAGACTTCCTTTGCGCTGCATACTGCCAATGCAGTTGCCATAAGAAGCAAAAAAAATCTTTTGTACCTTAATACCGAGATGAGTCGGCCCCAGATAGCATTGCGTTGGGGTTCAATCCTGTCAGGCATTGAACACGAAAGAGTCCGCAGCGGAGAAATAAATGAGTCCGAATTGTCGCGTATATTACATGGCTATTCGCAGCTTGAGGACAGCGGCTTCTATTCTTATCCTTGTCCGAACTTAACCCCGGAGAAAACTATTTCTATAGCTCGCAAGTTCAAGGCGCAAAAGCAAATAGATATGATGATAATAGATTATATTGGGCGTATGGATAAACAAGATTCCCGATTGCAGGAATGGCAGGTACTGGAGCAGATTGTTAAAACCCAGAAGATGCTGGCCCAGAACCTGCAAATCGTGGTTATGTGCTTGGTTCAATTGAATCCAGACGGTTCTTTACAAGGAGCCAAAAGGATGAAGAACGAATGTGATCTAATGTTGAAGCTCAGTCCCATTCCGAAAGAAGAATTGGAAGAAAGCGAAGAACTGAAAAAGTTTGATACTATGCCCAACTACGCTATATTTATTGATAAGAACCGCGATGGTCAAAGCGGGATTCGTATACCCATATATTTTGATTTGCAAAGGCAAATCATGAAGGATGTAAAAAGGGTAACTATATAATGGCAACAAAAGATATCAGGTTGAAAAAGTTATATGATTCAATGGGCAGCATGATCTCCAATCTGCATTTGCAAAAGGGGAAATTGAGCCATGAGGAGATGTATTGTCTTCTTTCAGTACTTGATTATACTTTGATGGGGAAGAGTGATACCAACTTTATAGCCTTGTTAAGGGAGTGGCAGGCCAGTGAACTGGAACCCGAGATTAATGAAATAATAAAAGCTACCTTAATGAGTGTTGATTTCAAAAAACCAGCATCTGTTATAAAAAATATGGAGATTATTCGTGGCCTAATAAGGTATAATAATGAGTTGAAGGATAGCTAATCAACAACCTAGTAGAACAGTAGGATGGGGAGGAAAATGATGCCAAAGATGCAAATATGGAACAAAGCTATGGAGTGTATGCCCAGGGAGGAAATGGAAGCCCTACAACTGAGAAAACTAAAAAAAATCCTGCATTATGTCTATGATCGTTCTGATATTTATAAAAAGAAGTTTGATGGAATTGGTTTTAAACCTGATGATCTAAAGAGTTTGCAGGATTTAAGCAAATTGCCTTTAACGATAAAAGATGACTTTCGGGATGGTTATCCCTTCGGCATGTTTGTGGTGCCAATGGAACAGGTGGTGCGATTACATGCCTCATCAGGGACCACCGGCAAGCTAACCGTAGTGGGTTGCACCAAAAATGACATGGAAAATTGGACTGAGGTACTGGCGCGTATGATTACTATGACTGGGGTCAATTCCTCAGATGTTACGCAAATCGCCTTCGGTTATGGCCTATTTACAGGCGCTCATGGCCTGCAATACGGTATGGAACGGGTAGGAGCTACGGTTATACCAATTTCTGGTGGTAATTCTGAGAAACAGCTCATGGTTATGAAGGATTTTGGTACGACCGCTTTGGTCTGCACTCCAACATATGCCTTACACTTAGCGGAAGTAGCGATGAAATTAGGGATTGATCCCCGCACCGATTTAAAGGTAAAAGTCGGCCTTTTTGGTGGGGAAGCCTTTTCTGAGGAATACCGCCAGGAAATACAGAACCGCTGGGGCATGTTAGCAACGGATAATTATGGCTTAAGCGAATTAGGCGGGCCTGGTTTTTCAGGTGAATGTGAACTGATTTGTGGCCAGCATATAGCAGAAGACCACTATTTTGTAGAAATATTAGATACTGAAACCTTGCAGCCGGTTGCCCCCGGGGAGAAGGGCGAAGTGGTTATAACCAGCCTCTCCAGAGAAGCCGTGCCGGTAATCAGGTACCGTACCAAAGATATTTCCTCATTGAATTATGAGCCTTGCGATTGCGGTAGGACAACAGCGCGCTTGAGTAAGATCACCGGCCGAAGTGATGATATGATGGTTATAAGGGGCGTAAATGTGTTCCCATCACAAATTGAAAGTGTACTGGTAAAAATGGAAGAACTGGCACCTCATTATCAAATTATCCTTTACAAAAAGGGTTTCCTGGATGACTTAGAAATTAGGGTAGAGCTTTCTGAGGAAGCTTTTACTGATAATTATGGGAAACTGGAAGCAATTGAGCACAAGCTCAAACAACAGCTATATAAAACACTTTCAATGAACCCTAAAGTAAGGCTGGTGGAGCCTTTTAGTATAGAGAGAAGCCCTGGTAAAGCGATAAGGGTTATAGATAATAGGGACAAATAAAGGCGGATAGGAGTGTTGAATTATGGGGGATTTTATTAAAAATAAGGCTAGACCAGAAATATTCACCCTCAAACCCTATGTAGCGGGTAAACCCATCGAAGAAGTGAAAAGGGAATTGGGACTTAACGATATTATCAAGTTGGCTTCCAATGAAAATCCTTTGGGTTCCTCACCCAAGGCAATTGAGGCAGTCGAAAATAATGTGCGCAATATGCACCTGTATCCGGATAGTAACTGCTTTTATTTAAAGGAGAGACTGGCTTCATTTAATGATATGGACGCGGCGGGCATTCTGGTAGGCAATGGCTCTGATGAACTTCTGAAACTGCTGGCCGAAACCTTTCTTAATCGGGGGGATCAGATCGTATATGCCCAGCCTTCTTTTTCAGAGTACGGTTTTGTGGCTAGAATCATGGGCGCGGAATGTATAGAAGTCTCCTTGAGTAATTTTACTCACGACTTAGAGGCTATATTGAATTCAATAAATGATAAAACCAAAATGGTCATAATATGCAATCCTAATAATCCTACCGGAACTATAGTCAGCGCTTCGGAAATTGAAAGCTTTATGAGCAAAGTGCCAGATGATGTGCTAGTTGTTTTTGATGAAGCCTATTGCGAATATGTGGAACGCGAGGATTTTATAAGCGGGCTCAAGTATGTGCAGGCAGGTCGTAATGTTGTGGTACTAAGGACCTTTTCAAAGATTTACGGACTGGCGGCCTTGCGTGTAGGTTACGGGATTACCACACCTGCAATTGCGCAAGCGGTAGAAAAGGTGACGGAACCTTTTAATGTAAACATGCTAGCCCAGGTTGCTGCTTTAGCGGCTTTGGATGATACGGAACATGTTCAAAAAAGCCGGGAAGTAAATTCCTTAGGCAAAAAATATTTATATAGCGAATTTGATAAACTAGGTTTATATTATGTGCCCACCGACGCTAATTTTATATTTGTTGATGTCGCCAAGAACTGCCAGGAAGTATTCAAGGCCCTTCTGCAAATGGGAATAATTATTCGCACCGGAGACATTTTTGGCTATCCAAATTTTATTAGGGTTACGGTAGGAACTGCCGCAGAGAATGAGAGGTTTATCCAGGGTCTAACACAGGTTTTAGCCCTTTAGGCACTTGGGCATGATTATAGCTAAAACCCATTATCATGAGCATGCAGCCAGGTATATACTAAATAGAGCCTTAGCTGATTTGCTGAATAATCTAGAGGCAGAACCGATCTTTATTTTTATTGGCTCTGACCATCATTTACTAGATTGTTTTGGTCCTTTGTCAGGCACGATGTTAGCGGCGGCTGCACCTGATCTGCCGGTATTTGGTACTTTGGAGCACCCGTTGCATGCCCAAAACCTGATTAAAGAAATAAGGGGAATTAAGAAGCTTCATGCTGATAAAATAGAGATTGCCATTGATGCATCAGTAGGAAATGAAGAGGAAATAGGAATAATCCAATTGCGCCAGGGGAGTTTGTTGCCAGGCAAGGCTTTCGCTAAAAACCTGCCCCCAGTTGGGCAGTACTCTATTACCGGAGTAGTCGATATCAGGCTTAATAGTCAAGGAGCTAGAGTTAATAAACGTCCCGGTTTAGGACACGTCTACCATATGGCGAAATTATTAAGTGAAGCAATAGGCGACTGGCACCACGGAAAACATTCGGGTTTAGAATAGGAGGATTTTGATGAAGAAGTTAATGATAGGCAACGCAGCCATTGCCCGAGGAGCTTATGAGGCAGGGGCAACAGTGGCCACTGCTTATCCGGGCACTCCCAGTACGGAAATCGTAAGCAATTTCGCACAATACGAGGGAGTGTATGCTGAATGGTCACCTAACGAGAAAGTGGCTATGGAGGTAGGGGCAGGCGCTTCCATCGGCGGTGCCAGGACTCTGGTGGCAATGAAACATGTGGGAGTTAACGTAGCCGCGGATCCCCTATATACTTTTGCTTACACTGGTGTAAATGGGGGACTGGTCATTGTTTCTGGTGATGATCCTGGAATGCATTCCTCTCAGAATGAACAGGATAACCGGGGGTATGGACGTTTTGCCAAACTACCCGTGTTAGAGCCAGCCGATTCCCAGGAAGCTCTAGATTTTACTCGTATGGCTTTTAACTTGAGTGAAGAATATGATACCCCAGTTATGCTGAGGGTTACAACTAGACTGGCTCATTCACAAACCATGGTGGAAGAAGGAGAAAGAACAGATTTACCCCTGAAAGACTATGAAAAAAATGCAGCCAAGTACGTTATGTTACCTGGTCACGCCCGGATGCGGCACATAGAAGTGGAAAAAAGAATGTTAAAGCTAGGCGAATACGCAGAAACTACTCCGCTTAACAGTATCGAGTGGGGAAGTAAAGAAGTGGGGATTATCACCAGTGGGGTGGTTTATCAGTATGTAAAAGAAGTATTGCCGGAAGTATCAGTTTTAAAGCTAGGTATGACCAATCCATTGCCGCAGAATCTTATCAAGAGCTTTGCAGAGCAGGTGGACAGGCTGATTATAATTGAGGAATTAGAGCCAGTTATAGAGGAACAAGTCAAGTCCTGGGGAATTAAGGTCGAAGGAAAAGAACTGTTTAGCCTTCTGGGTGAATACAGCCCCGAAATGATAGAAGCAAAGCTGGGGCAAGCCAAACCCGTTCGTAGTTATGGTCTGGATAAGGAAATCCCCGCTCGGCCGCCTCTAATGTGTCCCGGTTGTCCGCATCGGGGCGTTTTTCACACCTTGCATAAAATGAAGCTGGCGGTCATGGGTGACATTGGCTGTTATACTCTGGGAGCATTGAGCCCTCTAGATGGAATGGATGCCTGTATTTGTATGGGGGCTAGTATTGGCTCAGCCATGGGGATGGAAAAAGCCAGGGGAGAGGATTTTGCCAGTAAGACGGTAGCGGTTATCGGAGATTCTACCTTTGTCCATTCAGGGATTACTGCTCTTATAGACGTCGTATATAACCAGGGAACCTCAACTGTAATGATATTAGACAATGATACCACAGCTATGACCGGACACCAGGAGCATCCGGGTACAGGCATGACCATTCGCCAACAGGCTACTAACAAACTTGATATTGAAGGTTTGGTAAAAGCGGTAGGTGTTAAGAATATAAGAATTGTTGATCCTCTGAACCTAGTTGAATTGGAAGCGACTCTAAAGGAAGAATTGAATCGCCGCGAGCCTTCAGTAATTATCACCAAAAGGCCTTGCGTTTTATTAGATAAAATACCTAATACAGTCAAGTATTACGTTGACGAAGAACTATGCAAAGGCTGTAAGCTGTGCTTGAAAGTCGGCTGTTCAGGAATTTACTTTATTGAAGAAGATAAAAAGGCAGTAATGCATGCAAGTTGTGTGGCATGCGGCCTTTGTCCTCAGATATGTACATTTGATGCCATCAAGAAAGTGGAGGGATAATACATGCAAAGCCAGACAACGGATATTCTAATAGTAGGCGTTGGGGGCCAAGGAACTCTTTTGACTAGCCGTATTATTGCTCAGGTGGCAGTGCAACTGGGGTATGATGTAAAAGTATCTGAGGTTCACGGCATGGCTCAAAGGGGAGGAAGCGTAGTTACTCAAGTTAGATACGGGAAGAAGATATACTCTCCCATCATTAAAAAGGGAGAGGCTGACGTGATATTAGCTTTTGAGAAAATCGAAGCTGCTCGCTGGTTGGACTACTTAAAAGCAGATGGTATGGTCATAATAAACAATGAACGAGTAAATCCTTTGCCAGTAATGAGCGGTAAAGCTAAATACCCGGAAGACATCCATGAAAAGGTGGCCGCTCTGGTGGAGAAAACCGTGGTGGTAGATGCTACCGATATTGCTGCCCGTTGCGGAAATGTTAAGGCTGCTAACGTAGTTCTGGTAGGCATATTGAGTCAGGCGATAGGCTTACCGGTGGAAGAGGTGGAAAAAGCCATTCGGGCTATTGTACCGGGCAAGGCTTTAGAGGTAAATCAAGAAGCCTTCAGAGAAGGACGTAAATTATTGGAGCAAACAGTTTAAATCAACCTACAGGTGGGGGCAAGAGAACGTTCTTTTTGCTTCCTGAGACATACTAGGATTTAGGGGGAGCGGAAAGGATAGTACTTTCCGCTTTCTTATTGAAGAGGGGGAAAAGCATGCGCTGTTATATTGATGGAATCACCCATATAGGGGAAGGGGTAGCCAGAATAGAAGGAAAAGCTACCTTCATACCTTATGCTATTCCGGGAGAAACCGTAGAAGTGGAAATTACCGAAGAAAAGAAGAGGTTTCGTCGTGCCCGCCTGACAGAAATCAAAGATAGCTCAGAAGATAGAATAACGCCTCTTTGCCCACATTTTTATGAGTGTGGTGGGTGCGCCTATCAGCATGTGAGTTACCCTAAACAATTGGAATTAAAGCAACGAGTGGTACAGGAGAGCATAAATAGAATAGGAAAAATAGATCTAGAGGTTAATCCAGTATTGGGAATGGAAGAGCCCTGGCGTTATCGTAATAAGGTTGCATGGCATGTGGATAGAATAAATGGCCAGTTAAAAATGGGTTACTATCAAAACGACAGCCATAAGATAATTGATATTACTACATGTAAGCTAATTTCGGTAGAAATGGAAAACTTGAGTTTATATATAAAGGCCAAACTAGATGAACTAAATCTACCAGATCATGGTGAGATAGTAATCCGCCAGTCTTCACTAAACCGGAAGCTTATGCTGGTTTTCCGTGGAGATGGGATGGAAAACGTGAGTATTAATAGCTTGCTGGATTATCCAGAACTAGAATCAATCTACACCATTAATAATGACTTTTATACTCTGCTGCATGGAGAGCCTTATCTGGAGGAAGAAATAAATGGACTACATTACGACATATCCGCGTTATCTTTCTTTCAGGTAAACTCTGGCCAAACCAGTAAACTATATGACTTAGTAAAGGAATATGCTCATGCGAGGCCCAGTAACCGAGTCTTAGATGCCTACTGCGGTATGGGTAGTATATCACTGCTGCTAGCTAAGACCGCACGGAAAGTTCTGGGCGTAGAAAGCTATGCTCCAGCCATAAAAGATGCAACTAATAATAAATACAAAAACAAGATATTTAATTGCGACTTTCTAACCGGTCCCTGCGAGATCATAATACCTCAGCTTATAGATGAGTTTGATCTGGTGGTGCTAGATCCTCCCCGGGCAGGTTGTACCGAAGATCTGATTGAAGCAATAGCCGCCATATCTCCAAGAAGAATTGTCTATGTATCCTGTAATCCCGCCACCCTGGCACGGGATTTGGCACTCTTTGAAAAAGAAGGTTTTGAAACCCGGGAAATTCAACCGGTGGATATGTTTCCGCAGACGAGCCACGTGGAGTGCGTGGTAAGGATATATCGGAAGGAAAAGACCGCTAGTACTACTGTTTATGAATAATTAAACTGTGTTCCCTCAGACTGAAGTTTAGAATTGTTTTTTCGAGAGTCGTACCTTTGCGCAGAAATCGACTCGGCTAATACACGAAAAGATATTTATAGAATGGGAGAAAACAAATGAACAATGATCCAAATAAAACCCAAGCAATCCACAAGGATCAGAATCACTCGCATAGCTGCTGCGGTGATTGTTGCGCTCATACTCTGGAATCTCTAACAATCAATAGTAAAGAAATATCTTTTTTAAAGAAACTGGTGAAGTGCAGCTATCTGCCTGTCAGCCGCTTTATTATGAGCAGCAGTATTGAGGAAGAGGCTTGGCTTGAGTCTCTTGCTCCGGTTTATATAAATTCTATCGATGACAGCATGGAAACAGTGAAGGAGATTAGAACGGTTTTGTCTGAGCTTGAGAAAAAGGGGTTGATATCTCTGGATTATGATATCCCCCTGCAGGACTATGACTACACACAGCATACAAAATCTGCTCTTTTTTCATACTTCAAAGAAACGGTTAATGAGGGGAAGAGAAATCCGAGTTTTCTGTTTGATACAGCAGAGATTGAGCTTGGCAGCATCGCACTCACCGAATTTGGAGAGAGAGTCTCTGAGAATATTGAGAGTTTTGCATGCTAGAAGACCCGATAACATTGAGCTTTTAAAGGTACAGCACTCGTTCCTCAGACGCACGTATTTGAACAAATAAAGGAATTGAGCAATGAATAAGAAAGCAATTCAAGGCTATATAATGGCAGGAATAGGATTCATTCTAATCTTGATTAATGCATTGAGGTATCTTCTAGACTGGGATTTTGGAAATCCAGCATTAACTACGATGGGATTGATATTTGTCCTAGTTGGGCTTAAATTAGCACGCAATCGATAATTGACTAAAAACTTAAACATATATTTAGAGCATCTGCTGATAGTCAGGTGCTCTAAATATATGGGGAGATAGACAAATGACAAAGAGAAAGGCACCGAGTGCATTGGCGGACCTGTAACCCTGAGTGTAGGGCTCTAAAAGATTCAAACTATGTAATAAGCGTGTGAATCTTTATGCGTATTCAAAGGGAAATAGGCATTGCTGTCGAATATTCATAGTGTATCATTTCTCCTATCGGTTGGATTCGGTACTGCATTATAGTATTAACAAATTAAAATACCGCCGTGTACACAAATCCTCCGCCAAAGACTATCAGAAGCAAACCGAGCACAGCAATGATAATCCGGTAAGGTTTTTCTTTGATGAAATTTTTTGTTGTTCCAACAACTGTCGACACGAAACCATACCATATAAAATCAGCGGATAGATGTCCAAAATAGTAGAGTATAACTCCTACAAGACCAAAAGTATTGTAAGACTGCATAATAAAACCCAGACCAATAACAGCCCACCATAAAAGGAAATATGGGTTTGTCGCACTTATAACAATGCCAGACAGAAACATACCCCTTGTGTTTGAGCTGTCACCATCTGTACTAACTTTAACAGTATTACGTATTGAACCTATAATCATGTCGATGCCCATATAAAAAAGCAAAGCTCCGCCAATTATGCTGATACTAAACTGCGCTGTATGGGATTGCAAGACGGTGTCAAAACCCATAAATATCAGGATAATTAAAATCAGTTCCAAAATCGCATGCCCCGAGGTTATGATAAACCCAGATCGAGGTCCGGAGGATAACGATTGTCGGATCGTATATGTAAGCAGAGATCCGGGCATCATTGCACCCGAGAAACCTACTGCAAGAGCAGACAAGAAAATAAGTATCATAAAAACCACCGTGCTTTTTAAATACATCAAGTTTGCAGGTTTAATGGCCTAGCCCAGTAATTGTATCAGTATATTATACGGATCACAATGATTAACTAAATTGCATCTAGAAATGGTATTAGCAGTGCCATATTATCGGAAGAAAAGTGAATAAATGAATGAGAGGGTGCCCTTCTATGCAAAACTAATATTAATCCTATCTTTAGTAGTATGATAATGAAAAAGGAGTAATTGCATGGAAAGATTAACAAGGGTGCTGGGTAATAATGACTTTTATATCGTAGATAATTTAACAGTAAATCATGATCTTAATGGATATACCGGAGAAGCCATAACTAGATTGGCAAAGTTTGAAAATATCTATGAAGATTTAATAGCCAGCCAAATTCAAATACCCAAAGAATTAGAAAAACTTCGAAATGAGGGGAAAACAAAAACGGTTAGATTTAGAGAATTGATGGTTAATAAAATGACGAACGCCAATATTATAAATCTTTTTAAGACATATGGATTGGAGTAATCATACACAAGATGAGCATATCCTTTGTCAGTAATAAATAAATTTTCAAATAGATTTCATAGTGCGAGAGGGAGGATTTTGAATATGGATAGTCAAATAAGGAGCAATATTCATGCTGGAATTACAGTAGATATTGTTTTGAAAGAAGACCAAAGAACAGGAAAAAGGACGCGTGGTACCGTCAAAGATATCTTAACAAATTCACAGAAGCATCCGAGAGGAATTAAGGTAAGACTTGCGGATGGGCGAATTGGAAGAGTTCAAGAGATTATAAAGACAGTATGACATATAGAGCATCTGCTGAAAGGTAGATGGTTTTTCCTTATATTGAATGATATGTATTGAAGCCTACATGGTTTTGTGATACAAAATATAAAAACAGATGCTGCGTTGGCTTGGATAATGCAACGATGGCTCAAATCCCAAAAGAGGGTAGTTTTATGGTCATCATGTCCCACCAAGACTGAAGTGCATATAATCAGCACCGTTTGACCAAAGCATGTCGGGACTCCAGTGCCAGCCATATCGGTTAAAGGCTCGGACTACATCGCCATCTGATGGTATGGAATACGGATTTTCACCAGGTTTCCATAATGAACCTGCCTTGATCGCCCCTCCCCATTCGACAAAATAATTTTCTTCAGGGTTTATATCAATAGCAGTACCGTTATTGTGCTCTGATTTGCCGCTTCTGAAGGAGTAAGCGCTGCAGCTTTTTATAGGAAACTTCTCCTGCCCGTTGTATATGTCCGCGAATATCTTTATTACATTTTCAGCAACGTTTTTGTTGACAGTAAGAGTGAGAGTGGATGTTGTTTTCATGCCTGAGGCAGTCAGGTTCCATATATTAACATTAATATTTGTCATAATCGGGTTTGCTTCATTTATACTTGCAAAGACAGTCTTGACAGAGTCACCAAAAAACCTTTCATTTTTGGTGCCCCTACTTACTGTTGGCATTGGCAGAATGAATTTTTTTGCTCCTGCAGCTCGGATTTGCGGATCATTACAGTAGGTCAGTAGATTAAGTGATAATATTACGGCCTGTTCACGTGTTAGATAGCTCTTAGGATCTAGCCTGCCATCCCCAGCACCTAAGAGAATACCATGGGTATAAACATCCGCCATATAAGTCTTTGCCCAGTCAGATACCAGATGGCTATCTGTAGAATATTCTGAAAGTATTTTGGCTGCCTGCTGCTTGTCCATAGGCTGAGTGTAGGTGAGCGAGCCTGCAGATGTTGTAGACACAGTACCATAGCTGTTTTGTAAGGCATCACGGTTACTTTTGTTATGATAATATCTATCTCCTTGATAATCTTGCATGTTTCCGACATTATTAGCATCGATATTTTCGTTGTTATTATCAGAGGTGGATTGAAAGAGCATTAATAATTTGGAGAGCATGACAGCGGCCATCTCCCTTGTAAGTGGCAGATCTGGACTAAAGATGCCGGTGGCTGTGCCTTGAGTCAGACCCAACCCATACGCCTTTTCTGCATTGATGTCGTTTGTATCGGTAAACGGATGGGACATAGGTGGCGTGGGTAATGTGGTTCCGAAGACACGACAAGTGTTTATTAACAATTCGCAAAAATCCTTGCGGGTGATGCTATTTATAAACGGATAGGCATCAAAGCCTTCTGTGGTGATGCCGGCGGATACGGAAGCTGCTATTTTATCGGAAGACCATGAACTTGGGTAATAGCTTGCATTTGCATAAGCCACTGATGAATTCATTAAGAGTGCCAGCACAATAAATAATGCTGTACTGATATGGCGAAATATTCTAATTTTCATTATTGCATTCCTTTCAGCTAAATTATTGATAGTAGAATAAAAATTAATAGTGAAATATTGTAAAATAACAGCTATTTATTCATAATGTTGTCGTATATTAGTGCGAAAGCAGGAAAGAAATTTATGGGGTAGGAATGAGATTTTTGGAGAACGCTTGCGTACTTTATTAAGGATTCTGAGAGGGATGGGTATTAAAACAGTGGTAAAAGTAACTGAGTAGATGAAGCACATTAGGCCGCTTTTCACAGGGCAGCTAATTATACTTATTAAAGCAAGGTAACAAATACCGGCATCGCAAAGGATGCCGGTATTTGTTTGCAGCCATTTAATAATAAATGAATACATTTCTTCATAGCCGTGCTGGGACTATCAGAACCTTAAATACTTTTTAATTTTCCGGGAACAATTATAAGGTATAGAAATGACGCTGCCCATCGCACCGGTGCCGCCCGTTGAAATAGACAGCACACGACAATCAACGCCAGGCTGGCGTTATAAACTAAGGAGGATCGATAATGAAAAATAATACGACGAAAAATTCTGGCAAAAGCAAACAAGAAAAGAACTTAGATCCCAATGGAGAATCACAAGTGGTTGACGGCGGCGAGCTTCATCAGATTGTAGGCGGACAGCACCCCGCGCTCACCACGAACCTGGGAGTTCCTATATCTGATAATCAAAACTCACTCAGGGCCAATCAGCGCGGCCCCACGCTAATGGAGGATTTCATCTTTCGTGAAAAAATAACACATTTCGATCACGAGCGTATTCCTGAGCGTATCGTTCACGCGCGAGGGACGGGCGTGCATGGATTCTTCGAACTGACCGAATCATTGCAGAAATATACCACCGCTAAGATACTTACTGAGGTAGGTGAGAAGACTCCTGTTTTTACCCGTCTCTCAACCGTAGCAGGTGGTGCTGGTTCGATAGATACTCCTCGTGACGTCCGCGGATTTGCTGTCAAGTTTTACACTAAGGAAGGTAACTGGGATTTGGTCGGCAACAACATTCCAGTTTTCTTTATCCAAGATGCCATCAAATTCCCCGATCTCATCCATGCTGTAAAAATGGAACCCGACCGCGCCTTTCCTCAGGCAGCAACTGCACACGACACGTTCTGGGATTACATTTCGCTCACGCCAGAATCCATGCATATGGTGATGTGGATCATGTCAGATCGGACCATACCGCGTTCACTAGGGATGATCGAAGGCTTTGGTGTGCATAGTTTCCGGTTGATTAACGCTTCCGGCAAATCAACCTTCGTCAAATTCCATTGGCGTCCCAAGCTCGGCTTGCAGTCAACAATTTGGGATGAAACAGTCAAGATATCTGGTGCTGATCCAGATTTCCACCGCCGCGATATGTTCGATGCCATCTCGGCAGGTAAATTCCCCGAGTGGGAATTTGCGGTTCAGCTTTTCACGCAGGAGGAAGCGGATAGATTTCCGTTCGATCATTTGGATGCGACTAAGCTGATTCCCGAAGAACTGGTGCCTTTGAAGGTTATTGGCCGAATGGTGCTAAATCGCTGGCCGAATAATTTCTTTGCTGAAACTGAACAGGTTGCTTACTGTGTTGCTAATGTAGTGCCAGGGATAGATTTCTCGAATGATCCTCTATTGCAGGGCCGTTTATTTTCCTATCAAGATACGCAGCTTTTGCGTCTGGGTTCGCCTAATTTTCATCAGATCCCGATCAATACACCCAAGTGCGCTTTCACCAACCAACAACGCGATGGACACATGCAGATGGAGCAACCTACAGGCCGCGTTGCGTATGAGCCCAACTCCTTATCTGAAAACTCGCCACGCGAAATGCCGGTCAACGGCTTTCATAGTGCTGTGATAACTGAAAACGGTGATAAAGACCGCATTCGTGCCGAGAGCTTCGCTGATCACTACAGCCAGGCTCGGCAGTTTTATATCAGTCAAACCGCGTATGAGCAGGCCCACATTGCCTCGGCGTTAGTGTTTGAGCTTTCCAAAGTCGAACATGTGCATGTACGTGAAAGGATAGTAGGTCACCTTCGACATATTGAAGAAGACCTCGCCAAACGGGTCGCCCAAGGTCTTGCATTGGACAAAATGCCAGATGCACCGGTGGCCGCAAGGCCCGTACAGGTGATGGCACCTTCGCCCGCATTGCAGATCATTGGCAAGATGAAAGACACACTCATGGGGCGCTCAATTGGTATTCTTATCACGGATGGTTCAGACGGTGCTGTTATTGAGACGCTTAAAAAGGCCGCAATGGATGCAGGTGCCAGCGTCAAAATCGTAGCCCCTAAAGTTGGAGGTGCGAAGCTGGCCGATGGATCGATAATGAATGCTGACGGACAGCTGGCAGGTACCCCTTCCGTACTTTTCGACGCAGTTGCCGTCATACTATCCGACAAAGGCGCCAAGGCACTTTCGACTGAAAGCGCCGCGATCGATTTTGTGCGCGACGCTTTCGGTCATCTCAAGGCAATCGCAGCCGATAAAGGCGGCCAAGCGCTTTTGAAAACAGCTAAGGTTGGGCAAGATTTAGGCGTCATGGATGCTAACAACAAAGATGCTTTTATCACTGCAGCAAAGACACGCCAATGGGAACGGGAAAAATCAGTTAGAACATTGGCATAAGTTGAAGTCTCAATATTCAAATGTGAGGTCTGTTGCTTATGGGGGGATAGGTGAATTTAGAAGGTTATGGTGCGCCTGTGTTTGATGGCCAGCAGAATAAATGCAGAGGCGCCTTTAGGCAAAAGCCCTATTTACGCGGATGGTTATCACTTGTTGTCAAAACATACGTCGAATGCGTGGTAAGGTCATGTTTAAGAGCATCTGTTGAATAAAAGCAGGTGCTTTTTTACATGATTTGTAAAGATGTCGCACATCGTGCCGGAGTACGGATTGAAACTTCTAAACTAATTAATCAAAAGAGTGCTATGTTAAGCGGTCTGGTTTATAATCTATGTAAATCCAAATGAAGCAAATAAGTGGATCAGCCAACTATCGATCTTCAAAAAAATAGTATAATATGGGACCTGGAAAAGTCATTTCGATGAATTATCGGAGTTAAAGGAGCAAAAGGGTCAGTGCAGTTTACAATAGAAAAGTCTTTGCCTTATGAATTAATACTCGATATAGTTAAATTTAGAGTTGCTGAGAATTTAAAGTAGGCAGAAGGCAAATAAAAAAATGAAAAAGTGAGACGAACTATATGGACAATCTACTTAATAACTTCAGCATTGAGGACATGGAGAAAATATTTAAAGCTTCAAGCATGGCAGCCGAGGGACATAAGTACCAAAAGTTATTAGGATCAGGAATAGCTTCTGCATCACATCCTATGAGCGTAGGAATTATATTAGCAAGAATAGGGGCTTCCCCGGATGTAGTTATAGCAGGGCTGCTTCACCATATACTAAGAGGAACTATTGTATCCCCTTATGAAATAAGAGCGCAGTTTGGGCAGAGCGTACTAGACATTATTAAGGAGTGTTCAGCTGGTTCTGAGTCATCTAATTGGGAAGATAGAAAAATCAACAGAATAAGGGTTTTAAAAGAAGCCTCTCCAGAAGCTTGGTTAGTAACATGTGCTGACAAGGTGCATAGTGCATCTTCAATGCTAGCGGAATATAAAATACAGGGAGAGAATTTATGGAAGCATTATGAACGTGGTAGAGATAAGCAAAAGTGGTATTATGAGAGCATTGTGGAAGCATTAGAAAAAGGAAAAGAATGCTATCCTCTTTTATATACACGTTTAGAAGATATAGTAAGAAGTCTATTCCCAGACTAGGTATACATTATAGGGATCGTAAAGTGGTGTCAATGAAAATAATTAATGCTTATTAAGCGATTCGCGAGGTTTTACCGCCATACCGCTGATTGCGGTAATATCTGCAAGAGAGTATACTTAAGCTAATGAGTGATTGGAGGTAGTTACTATGGCAGATAAAAGTCCTAAGAAAAAGGAAGAAAAGAAGAAGAAGGCTGAAAAAAATACTGTTGATCCAACATCTACTTCAATAGCGCCAGCAAAAAAGCCGAAAAAAACATATTAGTATTGAGAACTTAAGAAACATGCTGCATCTGCCGAAGGGTAGGTGCTTTTTCTTGTGCGAGAAATGGATTTATAAGAAGGAAAAGGCGGTTAGGGAAGAGAGTATAACGGCTAAGGTATAAACAATTGCTGGTAACGAATGAGGGTGCTTATTATTTTAAAGAACAGGGTTTAAAGAATATTTATCTTTCTTAAAAATCATTTTCATATAACAAAAGTCAATAAATTTATTAAAGCACCAGGAAACTGAGACAACTATTATTACATCAAATACAAAATTGAATAAATAGAGTTGCTTTGAAGTATCTGCCTGTCCATTCCCCAAATATGGCATTGGAAATTGAATTAAGCCTATGAACATTATTCCCCATAGGAGCTGTATCTTGGCCTTAATCTCCTGAAACCCCTTGTTTTTCACATATATAATTATTGAAACTGTTAAAATAACAATATACATCATAATCAAAAACAATAAATTTTTTGGAAAGTGATGCTCCCGGAATGAAGACCACAGAGTAAATCTATTGAACTCCCTCACAGGTGTTTCACTATATTTTCTCTGATACTTGCCCAGAACTGTAGTTGTTAAAAATGTCTGACTTGCTGTATAATTCATCCCCTGAATGAATCTTGAAGGATGAGTAATGTAGAATTTCACCAGCTTAATATTGCTTATCTTATTATAAAACTCCTCCTGTGTAATTTCACTATGCGGTACATATCTTAGGTATTCTCCCTTATCTAAAAAAGCATGTTTTCCAGCTTCCACTGCCATATCAGGGTTTAAACCCATATCTATTAGGTCTTGAGTTGGACTTTTTGAATCCTTCAGTATCCCATAAAAAACGGAATTATATTGTGTATCCTTACTTATATCTTTATTTATGAGATTAAATCTAACAGGATATATGATCAAAAGACAAGACAAAAAGATTAATAGCCATATTTGATATTGTTTTAATAGGCGTCTATTTTCCCGAAAAAGCGTAGCAAGCATAAACATTATTATTGGTAATGCCGATAAAACCTGCATTTTAGAACCTAAAAACCAGAATGCAGCCATAAAAATAATTATGATCTTTGCAAATACTTGTTCTTCAGATTTCAATACATTTCGATTATAAATATAGTAAAACCACGCAGCAATATATAGCATTAGAGTTGTTATCATCATTGGCTCACCATATAAACTGTTAAACCACACTAAATAATTACCATCTAAGAATACAAATAAAGTAATTAAAACTAATAAAGTAAGCTTTACTTTATTTTTTATATTTAAACATTTAATTATCACAAACAGGGCAAACACATACATGATAACGTAGGCAATGGCTAAATATCCCGTTTTGAACGTATCCTGTCCGAATACTTTACATATTAAGCTTACCAATGTTATTAAATACGACATACTGGTTGCCTTCAATCTAGCTAAAAGCCCTAACATGCTTATATCAGAGATTTTATAATCAGTTACGGTGTAATTTAAAAACCTGACAAAGTTAGGGTCATTAACATTTTCTGCCTTTAATTCTAATCCGGACACATTCATTACCCTATCAAAGTCTCCTTGATCTGCAACCCCAGGCTGGGGATATTGGAAAAGCACATAAACAATTATACCCAATGCTAACAATCCAAAAGTTACCCACAAATATCTCATAGTGTTTTCCCCTGATTTCATAAAAACTCTCCTCTTCTCGTACTGCTGCTAAAGTCTACATTTTTCTAAGACTTATGTATAGTTTGCCATTTATTAGGCAAAATATCCTCGAGATCTACCTCGATTCAACAGTTCAGAGAAGGCAGAGTATCGGAAGCAGTATGAGTCAAGATGGTAAAAATTAAGGAATCAAGAGTTAAAAAACCTAACACTGTAACGAGGAGGACACATGATGAAAAGAAACGTTCGTTATACAGTTATTATTCCGGTCTATAACGAAGAAGCTGTTATACAAGAAAGCTATCACCGATTAACCCGGGTTATGCAATCAACTGGCGAACCTTATGAATTGCTGTTTATTAACGATGGAAGCGGGGATCGTACGGCAGAATTTATCGAAGGATTCGCTGAAAGAGACGAGTGTGTAAAGCTGCTGGATTTCTCACGCAACTTCGGACATCAAATAGCTATTACCGCGGGCATGGATTATGCTCTCGGGGACGCTATCGTAATTATCGATGCTGATTTGCAGGATCCGCCCGAGCTAATCCCGCAGATGATTGAGAAATGGAAAGAAGGATATGAAGTCGTCTATGCGATGCGCTCCCAAAGGAAAGGGGAGACCCTATTCAAAAAGTGGACAGCAGCTTTCTTCTATCGTCTATTGGGTGCATTGGCGGAAGTGAAAATTCCCCCTGATACCGGTGACTTCCGTCTGATCGATCGTAAAGTGTGTGATGCCATGCACAGCATTCGAGAGAAAAATCGTTTTGTCCGTGGCCTGGTAAGCTGGGTAGGCTTTCGGCAAACAGCTATCGAGTATGTTCGGGAGGAACGATATGCAGGAGAGACTAAATATCCCTTGAAGAAAATGCTTCGCTTCTCAATGGATGGAATTACCTCCTTTTCTTATAAACCGTTAAAGCTGGCCACATATCTTGGTTTTGTAGTCTCGTTTGCAAGTTTTGTCTATCTGCTGATATCCTTGGGTGAGAAAATATTCACTGCCAGTACAACTGCTGGATGGTCCTCCCTTATTGCTTGCCTGATGCTCCTAAACGGTGTGATTCTCATCCTTTTTGGGATAATCGGAGAGTATATCGGCAGGATTTACGATGAAACTAAAGACCGACCGCTATATATTCTGCGAAACAAGCAAAAAATTGAAAAGGTAAAACTCAAAGAGGTGAAATGGAGTGTCCAATAAAAAACACCAGATCATCCAGTTCCTGAGTTTTTGTTTGGTTGGATTAGGAAATACGGCAGTAGATTTTACAGTATTTTTTCTCCTGAATCTAGCTGGGGTGCCGTACCTGTTTGCACAGATGATTTCCTATTCGAGCGGGATTGTCAACAGTTTCATTCTCAATCGAAAGTGGACATTCAGGTTGACATACAACACCAACGTTATTGAGGTAGCGAAGTTTATCATTGTGAACGGTCTTTCCTTGCTGGTATCATCCTGCCTGATTTATATCTTACATGATATAAATCAGATGAATCTTTGGATTGCCAAGATTGCGGCTACAGGGGTGGGAATTGCAGTGAATTTTATCGGAAGCCGTCTTTGGGTATTTGCTGGAAATAGACCCATAACACGTGAGTTTATATGAACATTAAGTTATTAGCCGGTATATAGAAACAAGCTGATCTAATTTCATGCGTACCAGGCCGCTGCTGTTTGGTGCTACAAAGTCCCTAATACCAGGGACAATACTATCGGGTTGATAACCCCAGGTGGCTTGATTTTTGCCAGAATAGGCCTGATACACACCTTTACCCACTAAACATACAACTCGGGGTCGGTAATGACGAAGTTTATCCAGCAACTGTTGACGGCCCTCTGTAAATTCTTCCGGTTTAATATCCGAAGCAGCTCTGGTAGTACGTGGAACGATGTTGGTCAGGCCCAGGCCCAGTTCCAGAAGAAGACGACCATCTTCAGGTTTATATTTCCTCGGAGTAATTCCCGCCTCATGCAGAAGCTTCCAAAAACGGTTGGTAGGATTAGCAAAATGATGTCCGGTTTCGCCCGAGCGGATACCGGGGTTAAATCCCACGAAGACAATATTTAGCCCCGGAGCAAGGAAATCGGGAACGCCATTGTCACCCATTGCACATATCACGTCCTTAACTAGCGATTTATGCTTGGGGAAGCACGGAACTAGGTACCTTACTTACCCAATATGCGCTGTATTACACGCTGAAGGAATGGTTTTTTAGTTGTGGAATCTTGACTCTGCACAATCCCTGTGCTTAGTTTGGCATGAACCACATCGGCTTCCGTGGAATGGGTAGGCACGGGCATGGCGATTACGTGGACCGGTTTTGCCTGCTCGGCAGTATACACTGTATTGACCCTCTGGATTGTTTTATGATCCATATTTACCACGATCGGGCGATCTTTGTGCTTCTCATTACGCTGAGGAGGGTTCGTGTGAGAGCGCTTGTTTTGAGTTTCCCTTAAGTTTGACTCAGAAGTTACTCGAGGCGAATTAATCTTCTGTGAATTCGCCTTTATCCATTTATCGATCGAAGATCTTTGCTCATTGAAAACAGCTTCCGAGGGCAATTCTGCTTCAGTAATCATTGCTCCAATATGCTCTTCTATCTCATAGAGGCTCATTATATCCTCGCCTGTAACTAAAGTGATGGCGCGGCCTCCGTTCCCGGCTCTGCCTGTACGCCCGATCCTATGCACATAGCTGTCTTTCTCGATAGGAACATCATAGTTGATCACCAAAGACAAATCGTCGATGTGAATACCGCGGGCTGCAACATCTGTGGCTACCAGCAAATGAAACTCTCCCTGCTTGAACTGCTGAAGTGTCTTCAGCCGTTTAATCTGGGGGATATCTCCGTGCAGCGATTGAGAAGCATAACCCTTTCGGGATAAAAAGCTTTGAACCCTATCGACCATGATTCGAGTGTTGCAGAAAATCATACAGCTTTCCGGCTGCTCAACCAGAAGCAGGCGGTTCAACTGCATTCTCTTTTCGTCATTATTCACACGGTAATATACTTGTTGGGTAGTATCCACTGTCATGGTCTCAGATTCAATCTCAATAGTTACTGGATGTTTCATATACTCTCTGCAAATTTTACGGATTTCACCTGGTATGGTGGCTGAAAAAAGGAGAGTTACCCTATCTGTCGGTAGTGTTTTGATAATTCTCACCACCTGATCGAGAAAACCCATGTCCAGCATCCTGTCCGCTTCATCAAGTACCAAAAAGCGTATGTGTTTGGTTTTTAGATTCCCGTGACTAATGTGATCATATACCCGGCCAGGTGTTCCACTAACAATGGAAACGCCTTTATTAAGGGCCTGGATTTCAACATTCATATTGTGCTGCCCGTATACAGCCGTTGTCTTGTGCTGAAGATGCTTTGACATCTGTTTGAGATCGCTGTCTACCTGGACTGCCAGTTCCCGTGTCGGGGTGAGAATCAGACCTTGGGGTTCCGCCACTCCGGGATCAGTCATTTGCAGCATGGAAACGCCAAAAACAGCAGTCTTGCCACTGCCCGTTTTAGACATGACAATTAGATCTTCATGATTTAGAATATAAGGAATTGATCGGCTTTGCACCTCTGTGGGTGCCTCAAAGCCCATATCTTCCAGCGCCTTTAAAATGGGCGGCGAAATGCCCAGGTTTTTAAAACTACTGTTCATTATTTATCTTCTTTCATTATTACTAGATACCTTCATTGTATCATTTGCTGCTGGTTTGTTCTATACGAGGGACAAGGGGACAGCCACCTTGCCTGTTTCTTATTCTCCATTATAAACAAAATCAATGAACTGGTGAGTGATTAAATCTATTATAATGGTAAAGATATGTATTAAGGGAGGAATGGTTATGGATATATTTGAAAACGTAACAATAGTCAAGAAAGCCAATATCTATTATGATGGTAAAGTGACAAGCAGAACGGTTCTGTTTGAAAACGGTGAAAAGAAAACATTAGGTATTATGCTGCCTGGCGAATATGAATTTGGCACCTCCGATAAGGAAATCATGGAAATTACCCAAGGTAATCTTGAAGTGAAATTACCTGGCAGCAATGAATGGATCACTTTTACAAGTGGAGAATCATTCGAGGTATCAGCAGAATCCAAATTTAATCTAATTGTGAAAGAAACGACTGATTATTGCTGTTCATATATTTGCTCATAACAGGTAGGAGAATACATGGAGTGCGCGGTCAGGATGGTGTTTTCGGACTACTGCTAGTGTAAAAAAATGGGCTTTACTTTGACAAAGTATCAATCAAAAAAGCAGGCACAGCATGCACCTGCACAATTTTATCTTACAGGTTATTATAATGGTGGCTTTCAACTAACGACTGTGGAAACACAGTTCTGCTAGGTACGTAGCCACCATCTTGTCATTTTATTTTTATAGTTATCCATACGATTAATGGGTTATATCTGTTTGGAGCATATTTACCAGCAATTTTGCCAAAACGGCCCTATCATTATCATCTCCAACCCTCCATAATTCCTGAAGGAGTCTTTGTTCTCTATTTTCTGGGTCAATTGTTGCAGACAACATAGTTCCTATTTTCAATGTTATCTTATCAATCGTTTTTTCAGACATACCCACCATTTCTGCTAGTGATACTGATTTAACAAGAGTCCCTTTCCATTTTTCCCAATGACTAAAAGTTTCAGATTGATTAATTTCCATTAAATCACCCTCTACAATTATTATGTACCGATTATTATTCCTTAAACATATAGGAAATATGCCGCTCTGGAAATCATGGGGGCGTTTTATAGGGGTAAAGAGTTGAGCCAATAAAAAGCATTTCGAGATTACAGCGGGTTTGTTTATAGATATAATAAAATAGCGCAGAGCGTACAGTATCAATTTTTAGAGTTTTATAATATATTGCATTCGCATAGAAGAGAGATGACCTATTGTGGCCAAGTTGAAGATTGAGTCGATGGAACAACCCAATCGAATTATTAACTATTGGAAAAAGGAAAAATTCGTTGTAGCATGTATTGTAATATTTGGCCTAGCTTATAATATTGCAACTGTTTTAGGCCCAATTTATCAAGGCAAGCTGATTGATTCTATTGTTCGCGGTGACAGCTTATCTTCTGAAGTAATACTGGCCTTTACTTTTATTGCCCTTATTGGCGCGATTCAACTAATGCGCTATTTTAAGCGTTTTTACATAAGACGTTTTGCCAACAGTACCAGCGCTACCATGCGACTTATGATTTACAATCATATAATGCATGAAACCACCCCTGAGCTGGACAACGAAAGTACCGGCAACTTAATGACCAGAGCCATTTCTGATGTTGATTTATGCGTGGAGGGTATGCGAAAATTCTCCACCGAGATATTTGATACAGGTGTGGTCATGACATCCTACCTCATAACCATGCTGGTTTATGATACCAAAATAACGATTCTGGCCAGCCTTTTTATTCCGGTTGCGATGGTCCTGGCAGAAAAATTGAAAAACATTATTTATAAGTACTCGGCTGCCTTTCGTACCCAAAGCAGCCATATTGCCAATACTACTTATGATGCCATTGAAAACGCGATGTTTTATCGGGCCAATGGCGTGGAAACACAAAACCGGGCCAAATATAATGATGATTTAGAAGATCTGCAAAACAAGGCAATTAGAGCTAATATTTTGGAAACCTCCATGGAGCCAATTTACAATGTTATCGCCATGTTAGGAATAATCATGGTGATTTACCTGGGGGGGACCAAGGTTATTAATGGTGGTTGGACAATAGGTAATTTTTCCACCTACATCATCATGTTTGCCGCCATGGCCAGTCGGGCCAGCAAAGCAGCCCGGCTTTTTAATTCTGTGCAAAAATCACAGGTATCATGGCAACGTATTAAGCCTTATCTTACCGACTACCAGCGTAAAGATACTATGGTAAATATTGATCTAAATAATACCCGACTTTCTGTAAAAAATCTTAGCTTCTGCTATCCAACCGGCAAGGAAAACATCATTGAAAATATCAGCTTTACAGGGAAACAAGGAGAAATAATAGGTGTGACAGGATCTATCGCCTCAGGGAAATCTACCCTGGGGCTATCATTGCTCGGATTATATCCTTATCTAGGCAGTATTAAGATAGATGATAAGGAACTCCGGGATTTCACTGAATATGAGCGCAGCCAGATGATTTCTTATTTAAGTCATAAGCCCCAGCTCCTTTCGGATACCATTTATAACAATATAACGATGGGAAATGAACAAGACATCACGACTGTTTTAAGAGATGTTTGCTTTGAAACTGATCTGGCTGCTATGCCCGACGGCATAAATACCATGGTTGGTAATAGCGGAATCAGGTTAAGCGGCGGTCAACAGGCCAGAATAGCACTCGCCCGAACCCTGCTTAATAAAAGCAAAATTATCATTTTAGATGATCCGTTTGCCGCCGTTGATATGAAGACGGAAGAGCAAATCATTGAGAATGTAAAAAATAATTATAAAAATAGTTTAATTATTCTGATTTCTCACCGCTTAACTATTTTCAGCAGGATTAGCCAGATTATACTGCTGTATAATGACAAAACTGCCGTTTATGGTACCCATAATGAATTGATGAATAGCGCTGAACTTTATGCGGAAATATTTAATTTACAATGTACAGCAGGTGATAATAATGATGGGCAATAGTTTGGTGAAAAAGGCAATTACGAATGTAGTTAAGCAAAACATTGGCATAGATGTATTGTTAGTTGTTGCTATTTGCGGTGTTGTTATAACCAGCTTAGTGCCTCCTCAAATGTTGAGGTATATCATTGACCACAACCTGGTGCCGGGAAGCAGCGACAAACTGCTTAGCTTAGCCCTGGCTTACATGGGTGTACTGCTATTTATCGGCGTCTTTGATTGTATGAAAGAAGCTGTGCTTACTGTCTTAGGTCAAAAAATCACCCGGGAAATCAGGCTGGATATGATGGCAAAGCTTGCCAACATAAATGCTCTGTTCTTTTCCACTAATGAATCGGGGAACATTGTATCACGATTTACCAATGATGTTGATGCAATCAACTCCCTTTTTACAAATGGCATTGTTGGCATGATGATTGACTGCTTCAAAATTATCGGAATTGTAGTTTCTATCTGGATGTTCAGTGCAACCCTGGGGATGATTACTTTAATCTTATTGCCTATAATTTACTCGATTACTCGACTATTTCAGAAGAAAATGCTTAAGGCACAAATAGAAAACCGTATACTCGTTGCCAGGGTAAACAACCATATTTCCGAAAGCTTAAAAAATATACAGATGATTAAGGTCTATAGCAAGGAAAGCTACATGGAACAGAGCTATACTGAGCGTTTACTGGACAACTACCAAACGGTTGAGAAAGTAAATTTTTATGATTCGGTATTCTCTCCCATCATTCTGCTTATTCGTGCAGTTGTGATTGCAGTTATTGTAGTATTATCATCCAAACAGCTTAATATTTTAGGTATTTCATTGGGTATGGTAGCTGCATCCATAGACTTAATCTCCAATCTATTCACACCCATCGAAAATTTGGGCATGGAGCTGCAAAATATTCAGCAGGCAGTATCAGGCATGCATAGGGTGAATGATTTTTACAATGAGCCAGAGGATGATGTTAAAAACAGCTCACTGCATATGGATGGTATTGTTCCCAAACGTGAAGAACTAAGCCTATCCTTTAACGACGTGACCTTTCAATATGAGCAGGGAACAGAGGTTTTACAAGATATTAGTGTGCAATTGAACCCTCAGGATAATGTTACATTTGTCGGCAGAACCGGGGTTGGCAAATCGACCTTGTTTAAGCTGGTGATGGGCTTGCTTAAACCAACCAAAGGCAGTATCACCATAAATGGAATTGATGTTTATCAGATACCGAACCTCGAAAAGCGCAAGATATTCGGATATGTAGACCAAAGCTTTCATACAATACCGGGTACCGTGGCCGAGCAAATTAGTTTGCAGGACACGAGTATCACCAGAGAACAAATTGAAAATGCCCTGGATTTTGTAGGGCTGACGGATTATGTTGGCTCTTTGGAAAACGGCCTGGATACCCAGGTACATAATGACACTCTCTTTTCCCAAGGGCAACGGCAACTGCTTGCTATTGCCAGAGCAATTGTGACAAATCCACCGATTCTCTTGCTGGATGAAATCACAGCTAATCTTGATTCTATCACCGAAGAAAAAGTTGTGTCCGTATTACAAAAGGCCAGCAATGCGCACACCATATTGTCGATATCTCACCGCTTATCCTCTATGATTGCCAGTGATACAGTCGTTATTCTCGAAAACGGCCGGGTCAAAAATGCTGGATCACCAGAAATGCTTTTGCAAAAAGATGAGTGGTATCGCAGCCATATTGCCCTGGAGAGGCTGACCTGGAGTTAAGCTTGTAAGAGACGCGTTATGTCATCTCACATCATGGCGAGACTGTAAATGCCCAGCACGCATAAATATATGGAGAGGATGAAATCATTTTTCCTTGAGGAGGTACTGGCGAAAAAAGGCCTGTAGTTCGAATACGATAGTGCATTAGTTGAAGAAGCCATTGATCAGTATAAACTTTTCAATGGCTTCTTTAATACTATTATTAAGATCTACTAGCTAATATCCGCATGATATTCTTGTAAGGATTTCAACTTAGCTTCCGGACACAGATCTTCTTTATAGGCGGCTATACCTTTGGCACTAGCCAAGGCTGCAGCCATAGTGGTAAGATACGGAACTTTATATTTAATTGCCGTCTTGCGAATATAAGAACCATCAGATTTGCTGCGTTTACCGGAGGGCGTATTGATCACTAGGTTTATTTCCTTATTTGTGATGGCATCAACTATGTTGGGACGGCCTTCAAACACTTTATTAATTTCTTCGCATACAATTCCATTTTCCTGCAGGAATTTATGGGTTCCTCCAGTTGCTTTAATTTTGAAGCCGATTTTGGCAAATTCCCGGGCCGTTTCCAGAGAAGCCGGTTTATCTTTATCGTTTACACTGATTAGTACAGTTCCGGATGTAGGCAGACACGACTGGGTGGCTTCTTGAGCTTTATAGTAAGCCAGTCCAAATGAATCAGCAATTCCTAATACTTCTCCTGTGGAACGCATTTCCGGTCCCAGTATCGGGTCAACTTCCGGGAACATATTAAAGGGGAAAACCGCTTCTTTCACCCCGAAATGAGGTATCTTATGGGAGACCAGACTGTTAACAGAGTATTTTTTACCAGCTTTGGCCGCCATCATTATTTCTGTGGCTATCCGAGCCATCGAGATATTACAGACTTTCGACACCAGGGGAACTGTTCGAGAAGCCCTTGGATTGGCTTCCAAAACATAAACCCGGTCACCCTCTATGGCGTACTGCATATTCATCAGACCAACTACATTCAGTTCTTTAGCAATCTTCTTAGTATATTCCACAATTGTGGCAATATGCTGGGGAGGAATACTAATCGGCGGAATCACACAGGCGGAGTCTCCTGAGTGGATACCGGCCAACTCAATATGTTCCATCACGGTCGGTACAAAAGCGTCGGTTCCATCAGCGATGGCATCAGCTTCTGCTTCAATAGCGTTGCTGAGGAATCTATCGATCAGAATTGGTCTTTCGGGAGTGACTCCAACCGCGGCAGCCAAGTACTGGCAGAGCATTTCCTCATCGTGAACAACCTCCATGCCACGTCCGCCCAAGACATATGAAGGCCTGACCATCAAAGGATAGCCAATTCGGTTAGCAATGGCAAGCGCTTCGTCAAGATTAACCGCCATGCCTGATTCAGGCATGGGAATATTAAGTTTCTCCATGATCTGGCAGAAACGGTCGCGGTCTTCGGCCAGGTCTATCGTTTCTGGGGTAGTGCCGAGAATTATCACGCCAGCTTTAGCCAGTTCTCCGGCGATATTCAAGGGAGTCTGACCTCCAAACTGAACAATTACCCCCAGTGGTTTTTCCTTCTCGTATATGCTTAGAACATCTTCCACAGTCAGTGGTTCAAAGTACAGCTTATCCGAGGTGTCATAATCGGTGGAAACTGTCTCTGGATTGCAGTTGACCATAACAGTCTCATAACCCAAATCATGCAGTGCAAAGGCTGCATGGACGCAGCAGTAGTCAAACTCAATTCCCTGGCCGATTCGATTCGGACCTCCGCCCAGAATCATCACTTTGGGTCGGTCGCTGGAACTAGTCGTATCCGCAGCATTGTAGGTGGAGAAATAGTAAGCTGCGTTTTCAACTCCGCTTACCCTGACGGCTTCCCAGCCTTCCACCATTCCTAAAGCAGTTCTGCGCTGACGAATTTCTATTTCCGGCAGATTTAATATCATAGCTAAATAACGGTCAGCAAACCCATCTTTCTTAGCTTGTATTAGTAGCTGGTCCGGCAATTGACCTTCTTTATACTTAAGTATCTCTTCTTCCAGGCCAACCAGTTCCTGCATTTGCTGAATAAACCAGGCTTTGATATGAGTCAGGCGGTGTAGTTGTTCAACATCCGCACCTTTGCGCAGTGCCTCGTACATGATAAATTGGCGTTCGCTTGATGGCTCGGCCAACATTGATAACAAGTCTTCCAGGGAGCGCTGGTTAAAATCCTTGGCGAAACCTAAGCCGGAACGACTAATTTCCAGGGAGCGAATCGCCTTATGAAAAGCTTCCTTATAGTTTTTGCCAATGCTCATCACTTCACCGACAGCCCTCATCTGGGTGCCAAGTTTATCCAAGGAGCCAGGAAATTTCTCGAAAGCCCAGCGGGAGAATTTAATAACTACATAATCACCTGAAGGAGTATATTTATCGAGCGTACCATCCCGCCAGTAAGGAATTTCGTCCAGTGTCAGACCTGCTGCCAGCATTGTGGAAACCATAGCGATGGGGAAGCCGGTGGCTTTTGAAGCCAAAGCAGAGGAACGGGAAGTACGAGGATTTATTTCAATAATAACTACTCGGCCTGTTTTGGGATCGTGGGCGAACTGGACATTAGTTCCGCCTACTACTTCTATGGCTTCAACAACGGCATAAGAATATTTCTGTAATCGTTGTTGAAGTTCAGGGCTGATCGTCAGCATCGGGGCAGCACAAAAGGAATCACCGGTATGCACACCCATAGCATCAATGTTTTCAATAAAACAAACCGTAATCATTTTATTATTAGAATCGCGAACAACTTCCAGTTCCAGTTCTTCCCAACCCAATACTGATTCCTCAACTAGGATTTGTCCAACCAAACTGGCGGCGATCCCGCGATTAGCAATAGTTTTTAACTCTTCAATATTGTATACCAGACCTCCGCCGGTGCCTCCCATGGTGTATGCGGGGCGTATAACCACCGGATATCCAAGTTCCGCGGCTATTTTTTCAGCTTCCTCGACAGTATAGGCTGGTTTGCTGCGGGGCATTTCAATGCCCAGTTTATTCATCGTTTCTTTGAAGGCAATACGGTCTTCACCGCGTTCAATAGCATCAATTTGTACACCGATAACTTTGACTGCGTATTTCTGTAAAATACCAGCCTTGCTTAGTTCCGAACATAAGTTTAGAGCTGACTGACCGCCTAAATTTGGCAATACTGCGTCAGGCCGTTCTTTAGCTATTATGTCTGTCAAACATTTTAGATTCAGGGGTTCAATGTAGGTTACGTCTGCGATTCCCGGATCAGTCATAATTGTGGCCGGATTGGAATTGACTAATACTATCTGGTAACCCAATTTTCGCAAGGCTTTGCAGGCCTGGGTGCCAGAATAGTCGAATTCGCAAGCCTGTCCGATTACAATCGGACCTGATCCAATAATAAGGATTTTGTTGATGTCACTTCGTTGTGGCATATTTTACCTCCCATATTAAGTTATCATTCTAAGCTACTAGAAAAAGAAAATGTCTAATAAACTTATTAAGTTTATCATATAAAGTCAATAAGTTGAATTATCTCATTTATGAATACAGTATAATCACCTAACAGAACAATAATCTTAGCATTTTATTTTTGTTAGTATAGGCAATATTATATTTAAAACTTCACCTATTTTTATTGAAATCTTGCTTTTTTCCAAAATATGAGCTATAAATAATTTTAGCACTCTATGCAAGAGAGTGCTAAAAAATATTTGTTGAGGTGTAAAACTATGGCAGCAATTCAATTTAAAACTGAGTCGAAACGGCTACTAGACCTGATGATCCATTCTGTCTATACCAACAGAGAAATCTTTCTAAGAGAATTGATTTCTAATGCCAGCGATGCAATTGACAAATTGTATTACCGCGCTTTAACAGATCCAACCGTTGGGTTGAATCGAGATGATTTTGGTATAAGTATTATAATTGATAAGGAAAAAAGAACTATTACATTATCAGATACTGGCTGTGGTATGAGCAAAGAGGAACTTGAAACAAATCTGGGAACAATAGCCCAGAGTGGATCATTGGAATTCAAAAATGAAAATGAGGCTAAAGAGGATATTGATATAATTGGGCAGTTTGGGGTTGGCTTTTATTCTGCTTTTATGGTAAGCAGTTGTCTTACAGTTGTCAGTAGGGCTTATGGTTCAGACCAGGCTTTTCAATGGGAATCAGAAGGAGCCGAAGGCTATTCAATAATAAATTGCAGTAAGGATACAATAGGGACAGATATAATTCTCAAAATTAAGGACAATGTAGGCGAGGAAAACTACGACGAATTTTTAGATGAGTATAGAATCAAGTCTCTGGTAAAAAAGTACTCTGATTACATTCGCTATCCAATTAGAATGGATATTGAAAAGCGAAGACTTAAAGAAGGCTCTGAAAAAGAGTATGAAAGTTATAATGAGACTGAAATACTCAATAGTATGGTTCCAATATGGCGTAAGAATAAAAATGAATTAACTGATGAGGATTATAACAACTTTTATCAAGATAAGTTTTACGATTATGAAAGTCCCCTTAGAATAATTCATAGCAGTACCGAGGGAACAGCAACTTATAATGCCCTTTTATTCATTCCAGCCAGGACTCCCTACAACTATTATTCAAAAGAATATGAAAAAGGTTTGCAGCTATATTCTAACGGGGTTTTAATAATGGATAAATGCTCCGACCTATTGCCCGATCATTTCAGCTTTGTTAGAGGTCTGGTGGATTCGCAGGACTTATCACTAAATATTTCAAGAGAGATACTCCAGCATGACCGCCAATTGAAGTTGATATCTAAAAGCCTGGAGAAAAAGATAAAGAGCGAACTAATGGAAATGCTAGACAAAGATCGCGATAAATATAATGAGTTCTTTAAAAGCTTCGGTCTGCAATTGAAGTTTGGTATTTATAATGGTTACGGTGCTAACAAGGAACTCTTGAAGAGTCTTATTATGTTCTATTCTTCAAGCGAGAAGAACTTAGTAACTTTTGCAGAATATATTGGCCGTATGCCAGAAGAGCAAAAATATATTTATTACGCTGCTGGGGAAAGTATTGAAAGGATAGAAGGCTTACCTCAAACTGAGCTGGTAAAAGACAAAGGTTTTGAAATCCTCTATATCACCGATGATGTTGATGAGTTTGCGCTGCAAATCTTACACGAATATGATGGTAAAGAATTTAAATCTGTTTCAAGTGGTGATTTAGGTCTGGAAAGTGAAGAAGAGAAAAAGTCAGCCGAAAAACAAGCTGAGGACTATAAAGAGCTGTTCAGCTTTATGAAAGAATCGCTTAATGGAAAAGTTAAAGAAGTACGTTTATCACCCAGGCTTAAATCTCATCCGGTCTGCTTAACTAGCGATGGAGCATTATCGCTGGAAATGGAAAAGATATTAAACGCCATACCTAATGATAATAATGTGAAGGCTGATAGAGTATTAGAGATTAATGCGAATCATCCAATTTTTGAAATGCTTAACAAGTTATTTAAGGATGATAAAGACAAGTTAAAAACCTACAGTGAAATTCTATATACCCAGGCCCTTCTTATTGAGGGCATTGCCATAGATGATCCGGTCTCCTTCTCAAACTCAGTATGCAATTTAATGGCAGATAAAATGTAGAGATCTTTGAGGGATCTGTAAGTGATGAGCACCTACTGGATATGACCTCAAAAAGTTATACAAAATAATTCAGGCAACTAAGGATTGGATTCTGTAGTTTACAGGACTCAGTCCTTTTAGTTTGCTTTTTATTTGAGGTGGGAAGTATTCAAACTGCGGTCGAACCGGATTGTTTAGGACCTTCGGTAAGCGCTTAATAACAGAGTGCCTGTTATCTTAAAATACACCGTGGGATAATACTCCGAAAAGGTCTTTAGACTTATTAGAGTTTTTCGATTAAGTCT
>PHAA01000058.1 GCA_002840245.1 Firmicutes bacterium HGW-Firmicutes-15 | reverse complement strand
TATGTGTTTTGTTGTGGTGACTTAATTATACCATTGGCGGGTATGCTTTTTGTGCTTTAACAGGACTTTTTCAGTGGTCTCGAACCGTCCCCTTGATCGCCTTTTTTTGTTCCCCTACATCTTCTAAATGCATGAAGAAGTTCAGGGAAGTAAAAAATATTGTTGTATAAATATATTTCCATGTTAAAATACTAAAAGATCTTTTTCACGGGCAAGATGTTATTATTGCGGGTTCCCATATAGAAAGGGGAGTCATTTCTTGAAGATTGCTGTTTATCCAGGTAGCTTTGATCCCATTACCAATGGTCATGTTGATATCTTGGAACGAACTAGCCCCTTATTTGATAAGATTATAGTAGCTGTTGTACATAACGTATATAAGCAGGCTCTGTTTACTCCGGAGGAAAGAGTAGCTCTAATAGAAGAGACGACAGGGCATTTGGGTAATATTGAAGTGGAGTGTTTTAAAGGTTTGTTGGTTGATTATCTTAAAGAGAAAGATGCCTCTATAATAATAAGAGGCATGCGGTCTTTGACAGATTTTGAATATGAATCGCACATGTCGATGATCAACAAAAAATTGCTCCCAGAAGTGAATACTATTTTTGTAATGGCTGATAGCAATTATATTTGTGTGAGTTCTAGCGGGGTTAAAGAAGCTGCCATGCTGGGTGGTGACGTCAGCAGCATGGTTCCTACGGCGGTTACCCGCGAACTAAAACGCAAACTGGAACAGTTAAGCGCAAAGTAATTAATTTTATCTATAATGCAGATACACCGCGGCCAAAAGCTGCGGTGTTTTTTAATACTGTCATAAATTATAATAATCTTTTGAATCCCCGCATATCGCAATCGGTGTTACCTGTTAAAAGAATCGGATTGGCATATTAATCTGTATGGTGAGTGTTTTTGGGGTATAATTAAGACAATGGCAACAAGGAAGGATAGAAGCTATGAAAAGAGACTATTTATTAAAAATTATGGATCACGAAAAGAATTTTAGAGTCTATTTGGCTCGAACAACCTCTCTGGTTGAGGAGGCTCATCGACGACATGGAACTTCTGCCACTGCTTCAGCAGCTTTGGGTCGACTTATGACCGCAGCCATAATGATGGCCAGTGATTTAAAGGGTGAGGATGACATATTGACTCTGAGGGTAAATGGAAACGGCCCGGCCGGTACAGTCTTGGCCACGGCTGATTCCCAGGGTGGGGTGCGCGGCCTCATCTCTAACCCTTTTGCGGATTTGCCATCCAATAGCTCTGGTAAGCTAGCGGTTGGAGAACTAGTGGGAACGGATGGGGAAATTGAAGTTATCAAGGATATGGGTATGAAACAACCCTTTTCTGGGCGGGTTGCATTGCTTAGTGGTGAAATAGCAGAGGATTTAGCTCAGTATTTTCTTTTGTCGGAACAGATTCCATCTCTGGTGTCCCTAGGAGTTCTGGTCAGTACCGATTTGAGCATTCAAGCAGCTGGAGGACTATTTGTCCAAGCGCTGCCTGGAGCTGGGGATGAGGCATTGGAGATGATTGAGAACAACATCCTGGCATTAGGGCCTATAACGGCGGTGCTGGATAGTTACGATAGGTTGGAAGACATACTGCCCCTAATCATGCATGGAATTGAATACGCGGTGGTAGGACAGCAAGAAATAGCTTTCCGTTGCAACTGCAGTCGGGAAAAGCTAGGAAAAGTCTTGAGTGGTCTTGCTATGGACGAGATAGAAAGTGAGAGTAGTGAGGATATTGAAGTGTTTTGCAACTTCTGCCAGGAGCGTTACTCATTTACGCCTCAGGAAATACTAGCCAGAAAAAGCAATAAGCCTTAGAAATCAATCTAAGGCTTGAATCTATGCCAATTATAAAGCTCTTTGTACTTTGCCTGAACGCAAGCAACGAGTACATACGTATAATTTGGTGGGTGTTTTTTCTACTATTACCCTAACCCGTTGGACATTGGGCTTCCATTGCCGGTTGGTTCTTATATGGGAATGGCTGTACTTTTTGCCAAAAGATACGCCTTTTCCGCAAACTTCACAATTTGCCACTTTTTTGCCCCCTCTCTATAACAGTTGCACTTAGACATTTTAACAAAAACAAATGGAAAGGGCAAGAAAAAGGAATAAATAATGTCTTGTAGAATTATGAATATGTTAGATAGGAGGGAATTGGATGTACAAAATTAGAAGCAATGACCTAGGAGATATCATGGTAACCCGAGAACTGGTCGAAACATTAGCAGGTCTGGCTACCTTGGATTGTTATGGATTGGTGGGCATGGTACCCCATAATATCCAGAGTGAGATAAGTAATATTTTAGGTATAGACTCTATCCGTAGAGGGGTCGAAGTAAGCAGTACAGAGAATGGCCTGGTTATTGACGTGTATGTTATTGTTGGTTATGGAATAAGAATATCGGAAGTAGCTTTTAATGTTATGCAGAAGGTTACCTATGTTTTAGAAAATAATGCCGAACTGCCTGTAGCAAGTGTAAATGTAAATGTCAAGGGAGTTAAAGTTCTGAAAGATATATAGTTGGGAGGATAAACGGCTTGAGTTTGCTTAGCATAAATGGGAATGATTTGATAAGAAGTGTTAAAGCAGGGTGTATAAGATTAGAACATAACCGTGAACAAGTGGATTTGCTGAATGTGTTTCCGGTGCCTGATGGAGATACCGGAACCAACATGTATTTAACTTTGCTGGCAGCAGTAAAGGAAGGTGAAAAGCACCAGCAGGAACCACTGGGTAAGGTTGCTAAGGCTATTTCCATGGGTTCTCTAATGGGAGCTCGAGGTAATTCCGGGGTAATAATGTCTCAAATCTTTCGCGGGATAGCCAAGGTGTTAGAAGGTAAAGAAGAGGCCAACGCTATAGAAGTGGCCCAGGCTCTTCGAGCCGGTTCTGAAACTGCCTACAAGGCAGTCATGAAGCCGGTAGAAGGTACGATATTAACAGTCATTCGTGAGATAGCTGGGGCTTGTGAGAAAGAGGCTAATGAAGACAATGATATCCTGGCATCATTGCTGACCGGAATACAGGTAGGATACAGGACCTTGGAAAAAACCCCCACCATGCTGCCCATTCTCAAGGAGGCCGGGGTGGTTGATGCTGGAGGCCGGGGTTTAATATATTTCCTGGAAGGGTTAGTTGATGGGCTTGCTCATGAAAAAGACATAATTCTGGATGTTTATAAAGAAAAAATGTCTTCTCTTGGGGGCGGCATAGTTGATAAGGCACCCATCGAGTTGGCTTACAACTATTGTACGGAGGTTCTGGTGAAAGGTGGGAGTCTGGATGTCGGTGACATCAAGGATCACCTAAGCCCGTTGGGCGATTCCATGCTAGTGGTAGGAGACGAAGATTTAGTTAAGGTTCATATCCATTCCAATCATCCTGGTAAGGTCTTGGAGACCTGTCTGCAATTTGGCAGTTTAAGCGATATTAAAGTTAACAATATGTTGGAAGAGGTACATGAACAACGCAACAACTGGGAAGAGGAAAAGACCCCGAAACCGAACAAGATAGGACTGGTAGCAGTTGGAGTTGGGGATGGGATTATAAAAATATTGAAGAATCTGGGTGTAGATGAGGTGGTAGAAGGCGGTCAGACCATGAATCCCAGTACTGAGGATTTGTTTAATGCCTGCAATGAAGTAGATGCCGACCAGATAATAATCCTGCCTAATAACGGCAATGTGATTATGGCAGCTGAGCAGGTCAAGCATTTGTGTGAAAAGCAGGTAGAAATTGTCCCGACACGGTCGGTTATGCAATCTATAAGCGCCCTTATTGCCTATAATTCAGCTGGTGATCTGGCGGAAGTAGTGAGTGCTATGAACCAGGAAATGCAGAATGTTCGTTATGCAGAGGTGACTTATGCGGTTCGAGATTCTGCAGTAAATGGCTTGGATATAAAAGAAGGCGATATCATAGGGATTATTAATGGCAAGATAAGTTTGAAGGGAACGACTGTTGAGGCAGTGGTTTTAGTGTTAATGGAAGAAATACAGGCGGAAAACAGCGAACTTATAACCCTGTTTTATGGGGCTGATATAATTGAGAACCAGGCTATGCAGCTAAAGGGAAAACTAATGGGCAAATATCCTGATAGTGAAGTGGAAATGCACTATGGCGGGCAACCCCACTATAGTTACCTGCTATCGGTGGAATAAAATAGTACTAAAGAGGAAGAAATGGACAGACTTTTTGAAGAAATACAATTTATAAAGGGTGTGGGGCCCCAGCGCAGCAAACTGCTGCGCAAATTGGAGATAGATACCGTCTTTGATTTGCTGTGGAATGTGCCTCGCGCCTATTTCAATCGTAATAAGGTGGACAAAATCGCTACCCTGTCTGATGGGGCAGTTGCCAGTATTCGCGGCAGAGTTGTGAATACCAGCACTAACCGAACCAGGCGGGGTTTTCAGATAGTTAAAGCTATGATTGAAGATGATTCGGGAATGATAACAGCGGTCTGGTTTAATCAGCCCTATCTGGCCCGACAGCTGAAAATAGGACAGGAAATATTTTTAAGCGGGAAAGTGAAGAGTGTTTATGGCTTTAATGAATTTAGTGTTACCGAGTACGAAATAATGGACGGAGAAGAAGCAGACATTTCGGTAGTGCCGATCTACCCTCTTACCGGAGGCTTAAACCAGAAGACTATGCGCAAAATAATGGTCTATGCTCTAAATAACTACCTTCCATCCTATCCGGAAATATTGGATAAAGGAATGAAAAATCGCTATAATCTCTGTGATATACAGTTGGCCCTGCAGAATATACATTTTCCGGCTAGTGGGGAAGCGTATCTGCAGGCTCGGAGAAGACTGTCCTTTGAGGAATTGCTTCTATTCAAGCTGAGTCTTACGATAGATAAAGCAAATATAAAAACCAGCCGGGGTGCTATTATCCATCAGCCCCAAACAGATTTAGCAGCACGGGTCATGGATGGTCTTCCATTTACTCTTACCGCAGCTCAACAGCAGGTTGTAAATGAAATACTAAGCGACATGGAGGCACCTCATACCATGAATCGTTTGCTACAGGGAGATGTAGGCTCTGGTAAAACGGTAGTGGCAGCCTTAGCTATGGCCCAAGCAGTTGCCAGTGGATACCAGGCAGCGATAATGGCTCCTACAGAAATACTGGCTGACCAGCATTTTACTTCCATGAAAAGGTATTTTGCCTCAACACCTACAGTAGTAGCTCGGTTAACCGGTGGGACAGCGGCAGGTGAACGCAGAATGGTTCTGGAAGCTGCCGCCAACGGGGAGATTGATATTTTAGTAGGTACGCACTCGCTTATCCAGGATGAAGTCAGGTTCAAAAAACTTGGGTTGGCCGTAATTGACGAGCAGCATCGTTTTGGAGTTAAACAGCGGGCAGGACTTAGTAACAAAGGGGAAATGCCTGATGTACTGGTAATGACGGCTACACCTATACCACGCACACTAGCCCTTACCTTATACGGGGACTTAAATGTATCTGTCATCGATGAGCTTCCCCCCGGACGCAGGATGGTTAAAACCAAATACATACCCAGGTCGTCCCGCCGCCAGGCATATCGCTTTATCCGTGCTGAAATAGAAAAAGGCCTTCAGGCTTATGTAGTATGTCCGCTGGTGGAGGAATCCGAAAAACAGGATTTACAGGCAGCGGTTACACTTTACGAAGAATTGAAAACGGGAATATATCCTGACCTGAAAGTAGGATTGCTGCATGGCAGGATGAAAGCCAGTGAGAAGGAATTCGTAATGGAAACCTTCAAAACAGGGCAGATAGATATTCTGGTAGCCACCACCATTGTGGAAGTGGGGGTAGATGTAAGAAATGCCTCAGTGATGCTCATTGAACACGCTGAGCGTTTTGGATTATCCCAATTACATCAATTGCGAGGCCGGGTAGGCAGAGGGTCTGCCCAGTCATACTGTTTCTTGATAGGAGATCCCAAAACGGATGAGGCTACTAGACGTTTGCAGGCAATGGAGAAAACCAGTAACGGATTTGAACTTGCTAATGAAGATCTTTTGATTAGAGGACCGGGAGATTTTTGGGGAGTCAAGCAACACGGCCTTAATGAACTGAAGGTAGCCAACCTGCTGCGTGACCAAAAAATTATAAACTGGGCCTCAGAAGCCGCTTTAGAGTTTAAACTGGAAGTAAGCCAAGAAACAGCTATTGATTATTATATCACCCAGAAATTTAAAAAATCTGCCGGGATAGCCCGAAACTAAAAAACTAAAATAAAAATTTAAAAAATGCTCATTATAATACTGCCAGCTTAAAAAACTGCAGTATTTTTTTGTTCTAGTTTGGTGAAAAAATGGAAGTAGTTGTAAATATTTAATGGTAAAGGAGATGATGGATTGAATAAGCAGACCACCCCGAGTTCTCAAAATAGTCCCAAGGAAGAGAAAAACGCACAACAGTCCGTAATGCTTGAAAAGCTTAAGTTTGAAGTGGGACAGGAAATGGGCCTATATCCCAAAGAAAATAATAAAAATAGTTGAAAATACTTCTAGCATATAAGTTTCAACACAGGAAAGAATAAGACTACACAAGTAAAGGAGGTGAATTTAAAATGGCAAATAAGATTTTGGTTCCACAGGCAAGAGCAGCTATGGATTCCTTCAAAATGGAAGCTGCCAGTGAAGTAGGAGTAAACTTAAAGCAGGGTTACAACGGAGATCTGACCTCTGCCCAGGCCGGTAGCATAGGCGGCCAGATGGTTAAGAAGATGATCCAGTCTTATCAATCAGGAATTAAATAATAGCATAAACTAAAACTAACCAATCTAACCTGAACAGGCGGATTAATATTAATATTATCCGCTTGTTTACATTTTCTGGGGAATTGAAGGAGGTTTAAATGGCAATATGCATCCGAAAAAGTGGCCTATTTTTTGGCAACTTATATTATTTATATAAGGTTTTATTGTTGATATAAAAATCTATATATTCCAACATTTTCATGATATAATTCATACCAAATAATTACTTGACCTGCATTGTACAACATTTAATTGTATTGGTCGGGAAGTGAAGCAGATACAATTGTTGTAAAAAGCAAGAAAGGCGGGATGAAATGAACCCTTACCGTACAGGCAAAGCACCCTGGTACAGAATTATGCTGATTATAACCTTATGCAGCGCTCTCTTGGCCGTTGGCAATCCTGCACTAGCAGCAGATCCGACAACCTCCACAGCAGGATCAACGGTAATAGCTCCGACAGCTCTCAA
>PHAA01000022.1 GCA_002840245.1 Firmicutes bacterium HGW-Firmicutes-15 | reverse complement strand
CTTTCAAGGTGGAGCCCACGACCGGGATTGAACCGGTGACCTCATCCTTACCAAGGATGCGCTCTACCACTGAGCTATAAGGGCAGTTTTTTATGGTTGCCCCCTGAAGGGACTACTTATTTTAATTCCCTGCGGGAATAATCAATCATGGTTGCCCTCTTAGAGGACTACTCATTTGAATTCCCTTTGGGAATGAAAGTTTATGGTTGCCCCCTGCGGGGACCACCGGTTATAAATAATTCCCCTTGGGAATTATAAAAAATTTTATGGTTGCGGGAGCCGGACTTGAACCGACAACCTTCGGGTTATGAGCCCGACGAGCTACCAACTGCTCCATCCCGCGTCAATAATGGTGGAGGGAGAAGGATTCGAACCTTCGAAAGCGTCGCTAACAGATTTACAGTCTGCCCCCTTTAGCCACTTGGGTATCCCTCCATGTTTATAGGGGAGCCAAACATAGGGCTTGAACCTGCAACCTGCTGATTTTTCAGTAAGGTGTTTTGCTCATTGTCCCTCGTGTCAGCAATTAGTATTATATAGGCATTCAAGTTCAAATGTCAAGTTAAACTATTAAGTTTTTAAGTCATTGTTTTATAATTATGACAACGTATAATTCTAACGTATACAGACTCCAGTCAAAACGATTCAACCGATCCGAAATATCGGATGAGATTGGCAACATAAGAGGGAGAAATCACAATACAATTTCTCCCTCTTTATAATGACTTGTAGTATTTTAAGTGGAGCCGAGCACAGGGCTTGAACCCGCGACCTGCTGATTACAAATCAGCTGCTCTACCAACTGAGCTAGCTCGGCTTAGCAAATAATATTTTATATCGTTGGCTGGGCAAAGTCAAGAACAACTTTCAATAAGCAAAGGATTGCAAGATAGCTGCATATCCGTACCTCGCGAACGCATTACCTGCCTTCTTCTCGGTCTTCCAGGTATTTTTCCAGTTTTCTTTTTACTCTCTGCAGAGCATTATCTATCGATTTAACATGGCGCTTAAGATCCACTGATATCTCCTGGTAAGACTTTCCTTCCAAATAGGACATTAAGACTTTCCATTCCAGCGAACTCAGTATTTCCCCCATTTTTTTCTCGATAAATACAAACTCTTCCCTACTGATGATAATTTCTTCAGGATTAGTAATTCTGTGGGTTGTTATTATATCCATAAGGGTACGGTCTGACTCTTCATCATAAATGGGTTTGTTCAGGGATACATAAGAATTGAGAGGAATATGTTTCTGTCGGGTAGCCGTTTTAATTGCCGTTATAATTTGCCGAGTAATACAAAGCTCGGCAAAAGCTCGGAATGAAGTAAGCTTGTCCACCCGAAAATCGCGAATTGCTTTAAATAGTCCAATCATACCCTCTTGAATAATATCTTCGCGATCCGCCCCGATCAAAAAATACGACCGTGCTTTAGCTCTGACAAAATTCTTGTACTTATCGACGAGAAACTCTACTGCAAATTGTTCCCCTTGCTGAGCCAATTCTACGGTTTCCTCGTCAGGTACCTCAGCGTATGTTACATAGAACTCTTTAGCAGCGACAGAACTAAGCATTCAATCGCCTCCATTATTTAATCGCAATATAAGACTAGTTTATTATAGCTACTGAAGCTGGAATCGTCAAGATATTGTTTATTCCTTGCAACATCATTAGTAAGCGCTAGCGAACACCAGTGGTACCCGCAACCTTAATACGTGACCATCGGGAACATCGGGAGTACCCGTAGGGTGAAGGGTGATAGCTCCTAATCTCTCCTCTGACGAAGTACTTCATACATAACTAAAGCAGCAGCAACTGAAGCGTTCAGGGACTGAACCGAACCCATCATGGGTATTTTTACTAATAAATCGCAGTTCTCCCGTACCAGCCGCCTGATCCCCCGGCCTTCCCCGCCAATCACTAGCACGGTAGGGCTAGGCATTTTGCAGTTAAAATAGTCGCTAGTCCCTTCCATATCTGCACCTATAACCCATAATCCCTTATCCTTTAAACGCTTTATACAATTTACCAGATTGGTTTCTCTGGCGACAAGTATATGTTCCACCGCCCCGGCTGAAGCCCGTGCCACTGCTGCTGTTATTTCCGAGGAGTTATGCTGAGGGATAATAACTCCTTGCACCCCTGCACATTCAGCTGTACGTATAATAGAACCCATATTCTGCGGGTCTTCCATTCCATCCAGAATAAGCAGGAAAGGTTCTTCACCTGCCATTGCCGCCTTCTCCAGCATCTCATCCACATCAGAATACTCGTAGCTGTCTACCTGGGCAATAATACCTTGATGGTTACTTACAGTATACATCTCGTCAAGGCGCTGCTTCTCTACATACTGTACAAACACGGCTTTTTTTTGAGCAAACCTTAGTAATTCATCAATCTTTTTTCCAGTCCGCCCTTCCTGCACATATATTTTGTGCACCTTACGTTTGCCTCGCAGGGCTTCCATAATGCTATTTACCCCGGCTAATTTTTCTTGCATTTAATTCTTCCTTTCTTATGGTCAAATAGCCAAGCGTAGTAAATCACGCTGCTGTCTATCATAACCCAGGTATCTGTTAGTAGTATGGATTATTAATATATTTATCATCAAGCCTAGTATGTGTAGTTGAGATTCTATCGCACTTGATTATAACTCATTTTTACATAATCCCAAAAAATGATACTATAAATAAATAATATCATTAAATAGCTAATGAGTATTTATATTAAAAAAGAGGGTTAGTCAACTAATGAATAAACTGTCTAATTCGAATAAGGTTTCTGAAGCAGAGAATAGTAAAAAAGAGACTTTTCCAATGATGGGGCCTGACTCTAATTTACTATTAATGGTCGATAAATTATGGGCAGGGTACAAAAAAGACGCCCCTACTGTGCGTGATTTATCCTTTTATATCAAACCAGGGGAAATAGTAGGTTTAATTGGCCCCAACGGCGCCGGAAAGTCAACTACCATTAAAGCCATATTGGGTCTTATCGAAAGATTTAAGGGGCAGGTAAAGCTTCCTCCTCACTACTCTTCCGGCTATACCTATATACCAGAGCTGCCTGCTTTATATGATGAGCTAACCTTATGGGAACATTTAGAGATAGTAGCCATGGCCCATGGTATGGAGAAAATAGTCTTTGACCAACAAGCCAGCATGCTGCTGAAACAGTTTGATATGATGGATAATCAGTATTCATTTCCCGGTGGTTTTTCCAAGGGTATGAAACAAAAGGTTATGGTCTTGTGTGCTTGTCTTATTCAGCCTGCACTTTATTTGGTTGATGAGCCGTTCAATGGCTTGGATCCCTTTGCAATTAGTGAACTGTTGCATCGATTCAGCAGCGAGAAAGCCAGGGGAGCAGGGATATTACTCAGCACCCATGCCCTGGATATTGCAGAACGAATATGTGATCGTCTAATCATGATAAATCATGGTGAGATGGTGGCCCATGGCACCCTGCAGCATTTACAGGCCCAGGTCCAACTTCCCAACGCCAGCTTATTTGATATATTTACCAAATTAATAAAAAGGTAATAATGTATAAGATGTTAATTACAACACTATTAAAACGGCGCTTGTTCTATCGCTTACATATTATTAAAGAGCTATTATCGCTGATCATTGATTTCTGGGTTTCCCTATATATTATTGTCCCGGGATTAATTCTAGCCGGGTCTTTCTATCTCGAATTGATTCAAAGCCTGCCTGCTTGGTATTCACCAGGTTTTCAAGTTCTATGGCCGTTAATAATCTCTCTTTGCGTTGCGGTGGGACCCGCCCGCACCTATATGAGCAGAGCCGATCTCATTTTTGTCTATCACCATAAATCCGATTTCAGGAAGATAGTCAATTACGGGCAGATTATTAGTATTATATTAAAATCTCTACCTATAATTATAGTTTTAGTTATTGCTTATCCCTTTTATCACCATATTCAACAATTTGACCTTAATACTTGGCTCTGGCTTAGCCTGTGGGTACTGGCTATCAAGGTAATGGTTTTAATTATTAACTGGCACCTAGCCAATCGGCTTTCCTCCTGGACTTTAAAAGCTGCTCAGCTGATGGTGGCGCTGGCTTTTTTCTGGTCATGGCTTACTGTGCTGGCACCAGTTCTTCAACCCGAAGATGCCAAGCTATCCCTAGCCCTTAATGGCTGCCTATGGTTAGTTATGCTCATATTGATTAAAAAGCTGCTGCCAATTAATAATTGGGACATGGTGGCTGCAGCAGAAGAAAACTATGATATGAGTATGATGAGAATGTTTCTAGGATACCAAGCTCAGGTACAGGTGAGTGGAAAGGCAGGAAAGGCTTGGTGGGGTCGCAGCCGTCTAGGAATAGCCTTTGATAAAAAAGCGACCTATACCTACTTCTTTATCAAATACTTTTTCCGTAAACGTGGTCTTTACTTCCTCTGTGGGCAATTCTATCTGTTGGCGGGATTTTTACTGGTTGAAGCAGTTCCCTTTTGGTATAAACTGGTTTTTATGATTGGAGCCCTATCAGCTTTGGGCTTTATGATGCAAATGGTGTGGCAGGAACACAGCCAGGATATATTCTTGCGCATGTTACCGGTTCGATGGGAGGATTTACAACACGGTATTACTACAGTATTTCGATTACTTCTAATACCATTGTGTCTTTTATTCGTTTTAGTTCCTATAGCTGGAAACGGTACCTGGTTGGAAGGATTGGTGGGACTAGTAATAATTCTAATCTCGGCTCTTGCCATATCACGTTATTTAGGCCTCCGGGTCTCAGTTTTGTTCAACTATGACCAGAATCGGCAATAAACGGTTAGGGGGGCACAATATCTGTACCCCCAGGGATATTATTTTTCTAAATTATCACAGTAGATTTGCATTGCTTCTTGCATGAACTTTGCCAAACCTACCCCATATTTGTCAATATTGGCGGTAAAGCGTGGGTCATTAACATACATTTCTCCCAATCCTCGGAATATTTCAGGTGTACAATTGTAATAGTAGTCTGTAATATGCTGCCTCTTATCTCGTATGGCTTTTTGAACCTCAGGGTCTGCTGGCCCTTTATCCATTAAAGACCTAATCTTTTTATAGTTTTCGTCTTGTTCGGCCATTATTACGGCCCAATCCTCTTTGGTATACCTAGATGTTTTCTTTTGACTCTCTTTATATGGATCAGTATCGCCATACTTCTGCCTGGCTTCTTCTGCATACTTCTCCTGGTGTTTCTTAATTTCCGACATATCAAAAGCATCAAACATTTCATTCTTATTCATTTCTATATCTCCTTCAATTGAATATAAGGTATTTTCTACCGATTTGATTATTTTATTAAGTCGGACCCTTTTTTCAATCAGCAATTCTTTATGAGCCGTCAGTGCTCGCTTTCTATCAAATCCAGGACTATCCAGAATATCCTTGATTTCCTGCAGGTTAAAATCAATTTCCTTGAAGAATAGAATTTGCTGTAGTCTTTCCAGGTCATTATCAGTATAAAGTCTATATCCGGCCGGGCTGATATACTCAGGTTTCAGAAGGCCGATTTTATCATAATGATGCAGGGTACGTACGCTTACCCCTATCATATCGGCAACTTCTTTAACTTTGTAGGGCATCTCATCACCTCCATTGTTATCATAGTCTATGACGTAACGTTAGGGTCAACAAAATATTCAACAAATATTCCGCTGGCAAAAAGTGTTATTTATATCTGGACATCTGTAATTTTATATGACACTATGATATATATCTGTGGTATATATCATATACTGGGAAGGAGTTACCCAAGATGGCCAAAACCAACAAGACCAAGTTCGCATTACTGGGGGTACTTACACTAAGGCCGTGTTCTGGATACGACATTAAGAAATTCTGCGATAATCACCTTTCTCACATCTGGAATGAAAACTACGGCCACATTTACCCGGTCCTCAAGCAGATGGAAATTGAAGGGCTAGTGACTAAAAAGACCGAACATAACGAAGGAAGACCTTATAGAAACGTCTATTCCATAACCGAAAAAGGAAGGGCTGAGCTTAACGATTGGCTGTTGCTTCCTGTCGAGCCCTATTCGTTCAGGTCCGAGTTGCTGCTTAAAATGTTTTTCGCTGCTGATATTCCACTCTCCAACCTCATCGAAAAGCTTGAAAAGAAAAAGGACAACGACCAGCAGATACTGGAATACCACAAAATAATCGAACAGATGCTGAAAACCAGATTAAAGGACAGGAAAGAAGCCCCCTTTTGGTGGGCAGTGCTCAGCTATGGAAGACATAGTTGCAATGCAACAATTGCTTGGTGTGAAGAAACCATCAAATACTTGCAGGATTTAGACCAACAGCAGGAACTTTGACCCATGCCATCTATTCCACGGATAATATTTCGAGAGAGGGTGTTTTTAAATGAGTTTTAATGTATTGGTTGTTAACTGCGGAAGTTCTTCTATTAAGTATCAGGTTTTCGACATGACTGACGAAAGAGTTCTTGCCCAAGGGTTGGTTGATCGAGTAGGTATTCTTGGGACTGTGCTTACCCACAAACGTAACAACGGAACGGATGACGTTGTTATTGTAAAAGACCTTCCTGATCATACAGTGGGTATGAAGCTGGTTTTAGAAACATTAATCCACGCAGAGTACGGTGTAATCAAAGACCTATCGGAGATCAATGCAGTGGGCCATCGAGTAGTCCACGGTGCAGATTATTTTTCCAGATCAGTACTCATCACAGATGAAGTCAAGCAGGCCATCCGCGACTGCTTTAACATAGCTCCGCTGCACAATCCCCCCAACCTGATGGGAATCGAGGCCTGCCAAGCTTTAATGCCTAACGTGCCCCATGTGGCCGTATTCGACACCGCCTTCCATCAGACCATGAAACCGGCCAACTATATGTACGCACTTCCATACGAGGTCTATGAAAAGTATAAGATTCGCCGCTATGGATTCCATGGTACATCTCACTACTACGTAACTCAGCGCGCCGCAGCAATGCTTAACAAACCGCTAAAAGACACTAAAATTATTACCCTGCATCTGGGGAACGGCGCTAGCGCAGCTGCGGTAAACGGGGGAAGCGTTGTCGATACCTCTATGGGATATACTCCATTGGAAGGCCTAGTGATGGGAACCCGTTGCGGTAACATCGATCCCTACATTGTAATCTTCCTTATGGAAAAGTTGAACATGGGATCCACTGAGATCAACAGCTATTTAAATAATAAGACAGGCGCTCTGGGGTTGTCGGGAGTGAGCAACGACTTCCGTGACATCAGCGAGGCGGCTGAAGGTGGTAACCCGCGCGCTCAACTCACGCTGCAGGTCTACGTCAACCGGGTAAAAGGCTATATCGGAACCTATATAGCAGCGCTCAACGGCTGTGATTGCATAGTTTTCACCGCCGGCTTGGGCGAAAATGCTGTCAATATTCGTGAGATGATCTGCGAAAACATGGATTACCTAGGTATAAAAATTGACAAAGATAAAAACAAGGTTCGGGGCAGGGAAGTTGACGTGGCTGCTGATGATTCCAAAGTGCGCATCTTCGTCATTCCTACCAACGAGGAACTAGTTATCGCCCGCGATACTTATGATATAGCTAATGTTAACCCTGTTTAAATCCTATTAAGGAGAATTTTGCGGACTAACATTGCAGGTGAATTAAAGCTTAAAACTATTTCTGAAGCACATTATTTTTATATTTTGTTAAGCTGTAACGAATACCATTAAAGCTTTTCGATTCGCCTGTAGATATTAGTTCCCATCTTTCATCTTCATCTAGATTAACAAAATATTTATCCGCTTCATAGATGTTTTCAATCTTAGTGACATAAGCTTCGGAACAATATGGCAGTAGCTCTGCGTATACTATTTCCCCCCCTATTACGAACACCTCATCAGTTGGATACTTTTTTAATTCGCCAAAGAGTTCATTTAATGAACTACAAACAGTAATTTTTTTATCACTGAATTGCTTATCTTCACATAGCACAATATTAAGTCTATCCTTTAATGGCTCTCCTCCCGGCAATGAGACAAATGTCTCCCGTCCCATTAATACAATTTTGCCCACGGTTTTCTGCTTGAAGAACTTCATGTCATCTGGAATTCTCTCCAGCAACTTACCCTTACAACCAATTCCCCAATTAAGATCAACTGCCACAATAGCTTTCATGTTATCGTCCCCTTCAAATGGCCACAGGAATATTTATTATTTGCGCTCCACTTTCATATCCCTCTACTGCAAAATCTTCTACTTTAAAATCATAAAAATCCTTTTTATCGGGATTAATTAGCAACTTTGGAGCCGGGTAAGCAGTCCTTTGAATAAGGTCTGCAATTAACGGTATATGCCTATCGTATATATGGGCATCGGCAATAACATGAATTAATTCTCCTACTTCAAGATTACTTTCTTGGGCTAGCATGTGTACTAAAATTGCATACTGGCATACGTTCCAGTTATTGGCAACCAGAATGTCTTGCGACCGCTGATTGAGTATAGCATTAAGTTTCCTGCCGGTGACATTGAAGGTCATACTATATGCGCAAGGATATAAGTTCATCTCATTTAAATCATCGTGATTATACATATTGACCATAATTCTTCTGCTATATGGATTATGCTTCAAATCATATAAGGCCCGATCGACTTGATCAAATTCTCCCTCCGGGTACTTATGCTTAATACCTAACTGATAGCCGTATGCTTTTCCGATCGAACCGTCTTCATTAGCCCAACTATCCCAAATATGACTATTTAGCTCCTTAATATTATTGGATTTTTTCTGCCATATCCACAGCAGTTCATCAATGGCTGCCTTCAAGTTGGTTGGTCTTAAGGTAAGGATCGGAAACTCTTCGGCAAGATCATATCTATTAATAACCCCAAACTTCTTAATAGTATGAGCTGGAGCACCGTCCTCCCACTTAGCCCTTACACTCTCACCTTGTGAAGAAATACCGTTTTCAAGAATATCCTTACACATGGCAATAAATATTATATCCGCTTTACTCATAATCGTACCTCACCTTTCATTCATGGCCTTCTTTTTAAATTTGTTTTGGATAAGCACTTTTCTCCCTTCATAAAGCTGCCACCTGGTTTCGGCCCATATCCTTTGCTTTATAAAGAGCAAGGTCTGCTTCCCGCATTAATACTGAAGGGGAATCCTCCACTAAGGGCTGCCTACAAGCGACACCCATGCTAGTACTTATCTGCCCACCGTATTTAGCGGCTAACCTATTATTTAATACCTGCACAGCCTGAAGCATTTGATTGGCAATCGCCTTAGCTGCCTTAATATCTTTGTCGGGAAGGAGCACTGCATATTCATCTCCCCCAAGTCGAGCGACAACCGCTTCTGATATATCAGTTTGCGAACATAAAGATGAACCAATCAGCTTGAGGCATTCGTCCCCAACCTGGTGTCCAAAGGTATCATTCAGTTCCTTAAAATGATCAATATCAATAAATATCAAAGATATTGGTTTTTCTTCATCAATTGCCCGGTTCCACTCCCGCTGAATATGTTCATCGAAATAGCGCCGATTGGGCAAGTTTGTGAGTGCATCCCTATAAGAAAGCTCTTCCAGTTGCTCATTGGATTCAGCCAATTGCAACGCTTGCTTTTCTATTAGCTGTTGGTTTAGGAACTCCCGTGCACGGTTAGCATAGAGAATATGAGTAGCAATCCAAGCAACCAAGGTCATGATGCATGCATTTAGCATATTATACCCGAATACTCCCTTGTCTTCCTGTACCAGCCATGTTCCAACCCCCATAGTTACCAGGGCTGCCCCAAAAATAAACACAACTTTCCTGCGGTCCAGGTAGATGAAGGATGTTACAATGAATAGTCCCATTAAATATGGACTAATATCATCTCTTATAGCCTGAACAAATCCGGTTAGAACTGAAAGTAATGTAAGGCTAAAAAGAACAAATACATCTATGTAGAGTTTATATCTTTTCAATAACCCTTCATGCTGTCCGAGGCTTTTAGTGACTATTAAGAAAATCATTGCTCCCATAATAAATGCTACGCGTATGGCAATAAAATAGGGTCTAATGCTAATGGCATTATCTGTACGAACCGCCCCTATTGAAGCCATATCAAAAAAAATCATACTAAACATAATCACTACTGTTAATAATGCAATAATTCTTAAACGCTGTATATTAACACCAGTTATTAGACTAGAGAATTTTTCTTCATCCGCTTTTGATAGTGATATTAACGAGCTTTTATAATAATTTTCAATTATTTTCATGATTAATTTACCTTTATATTAATTGTACTGTAAACTTTTCCCCTCGACTAGAAAAGCTTGTACAAATCTAAATATATGATAAATTACCTAACAAACGTCAAACATATTGCATCCTATCCTAATGTAACCCGACTATCTTTCTTATACCAAGTTTTTCATACTAATGTTCTGTTCTTAGGCCTTATCGGTGCTGCTTAGCTTCTGGTATTAATTGCTTGGGTTCCGACCTAAGTTATTCAGCCCTAGCGTACTAGTGATAAATTTCTCTAGTTATTGGCAATCACTTCATATAATGCCTGGTTAACCCCTGCTATTTCATAGGGTTTGGGGATAATTCCGCAAAAGCCGTATTTCTTAAAATCAGCCATTACCGGATCATTAGAATAACCGCTGGAAACCAATACTTTAGCCTGGGAATCAATTCGCCGCAGTCTTTTAACTGCTTCTTTTCCCCCCATGCCTCCAGCAATGGTCAAATCCATAATCACCGCATCATAAGGCTCACCTATTTCTTGAGCTATTAGATATAATTCAATTGCTTCCTGACCATCCGAGGCAATAGCGGTATTATAGCCTAAATGCCTGAGCATCCTTCCCAGTGTCTCTCTAACGATTGCCTCATCATCCATTATAAGAATCTTTCCCTGTCCGAATAATGCTGTTGGTGGTAAATCCTTTTTAACTACAGCCTTTTCCCGACAGGCAGGCAGGTAAATAATAATGGTGGTCCCTACTCCTAATTCGGAATGAATTCTGATATCTCCAGCGTGTTTTTTGATTATGGAATAACAGGTAGCCAATCCCAGTCCATGACCCTTTCGTTTGGTAGTGAAGTATGGGTCAAAAACTTTAGCGAGATGTTTTTCCGGTATTCCCATGCCCTGGTCTTTAATGGATATCTTAACATATTTGCCTGCGGGCAGAGAAAGTCCAGTTGTCACAGTCAATATATTTTCCGCGGCTAATTGTATTAATCCACCTTCGGGCATAGCCTGATCAGCATTAATTATAAGATTATTAACAACCTGGCTGATTTGCCCTTTATCAATATTAACCGCCCAGAGATCATCCGGGAGAGTAAACGTACAACTTACATTGGAACCCCTCAGAACAAAACTGGCTGAATCCAACAATAACTCCTGGATAGAAGCTGTTTCTTTAATGGGAGCTCCGCCTTTGGAAAAGGTAAGTAATTGTTGAGTCAGATCTCGGGCTTGAAATGTAGCCTTTTCCACTTCGTTCAAAAGCTCAGATATTTCGTTTTCTGAATCCATAATCATCTTAGCCAACGAAATGTTTCCACTGATTACGGTAAGGATATTATTGAAGTCATGGGCAATGCCTCCGGCCAAAATCCCCAGCGATTCCAACTTGGTGGCTTTCAGGAGATCCTCTTCCAGTTTTTTGCGTTCAGTTATATCAATAATTACTCCTAGATTTGCATCCTGTCCTTCATAGTCAATGATATCAGCCGATAGGTATCCCCATATTTGCTGTCCCTGCTTTCCTATCAACTTTATTTCATAAGGTGGTACCAGTTCACCTTTTCTCCGGGCTATACTAGCATGACGAACAAATTCCCTGTAATCAGGGTGAACTATCTCCCAAGTATTTAATTGGCAAATCTCATCGTCAATATAACCCATTACTAATTTCGCTCTAGAATTAGCATATACTAAATGATCTTCCTTAAAAACGTAGATCAATGCAGGAGAGGTCTCAGCCAGCTTTTTAAAATTGGCCTCGTTTCGTTTTAATGCTTCTTCGGCTTTCTTACGTTTAGTCACATCACGCCCCACCGCTTGGTATTCCACGATTTGTTGATTATCAAATATCGCCCGGGACGTCCACTCATGCCAGCTAATCCTTCCACCTTTTTGGACAACTCGCACGGTATGAGCTGTATCAGGATTTTCTGGAGTCAGTGCTGTTAACTTCTCCAGAACCCCCGATTGATCTTCTTTGACCATGCTAGCCAATAGACTATTGCCAATGAAATATTCCGGTTGCTTACCAAAAAATCTAACTAAAGCTTCATTTACGAAAGTAAGAGTAGTATCTGGCAGCGCGCGTATGACCAATTCGGTTTGATTCTCAATAATGGCCCGATAACGCGCCTCGCTTATCATCAAGTCCTGTTCCACCTGTTTGTGGGCTACGATTTCCTGCTGCAGTTTTTCGTTTACTATGCTTAGTTCTGCAATACGTTCTGTAACCCTCATTTCTAATTCATCGCGCGCTTGCCGCAGTTCCTCCTCCATCTGTTTACGCTCGGTAATGTCATAAATTATTCCTATTATGGCTGGTTTACCCTCCCATTCAATTGAACTGGCTGATAAATCTCCCCAGCGTTCTTCGCCACTTTTAGTTAGAAACTTGGCCTCATAACGGACAGTATGACAATCATTCTGCCGTCGTACTTGAATTCCTTGTTGAGCTAATTCCTGGTAATCAGGATGCACAAAATCCCGCCAACTCATATTTAAGGCCTCTTCACTGCTATAACCGATGATTGATTTATACCCAGAATTAAAATAGATTAGCGGACCATCTTCAACAGACTGAGACTGTACATAGATAAGGGCAGGAGCAGTACCGGCCAGAGTGCGAAATTTTGCTTCACTTTCCCGCAATGCCTTTTCCATTTGTTGGCGTTCCCAGTAAGTTCCCAGCATTTCAGCAACCATACTTAGACATCTAATATCCTCACTTCTCCATTGCCGACATTTCTCAGTATCATCAAAACCCATATACCCCTGTATTTTCCCATTTGCCGAATTAATCGGAACAATAAGCAATGAATATATACCCTGGACTTGAAAACCTTTTTTTTCAGCAGTCGCTTCAGGAGGAAGAGTGTTTATATCCGTAATAATTACATTTTCGCCTTTCACTAATTTATCCATTGACCAAGCATATGAATAAGCATCACAAGCTTGCAGATTATTTATCAGCGGTTCTGTTTCCGGGTCGCACCACTCATAGGTATTATCACAAGTCCTACCATCTTCTCGGAAGCAAAATATATAAGTTCGGTTGGTAGAAACAGCCTCCCCTAAAATCCTGAGAATATCTCCAATGTCAGCCTCACCAGGGTCAATTAGAATCCGCGAAGCCCTGGCTATAGCTTCTTCTAATTTGAGTCGATAATTAATCTCATCCTCAGCCTCTTTGCATTGGGTGATATCCTGTTCTTCCGTAGTTATGTTTACAAAATCCATCTTTGTCACTCCTCAAAAAGTACATTCACCTAACATTTGACATCTTTCAATATATTCCCTTTGGGAATCTTGCTATTCTTTGTCGGTGATGTTGTATTTTTTCCAGAATTATTCGATCTTTTCTGCTATCAGCATACAAGTGCCCCAGAGCCATCTATCCATTATCTATGCACCTCGTGAGTCTGGATTAATTATAGAAGGAAAGGTGTTTATTACTACAAGCATTAAAATAAGCAAAGAGAATCTAGTGACAAATTCGCAGATAATTGTCTGAGTTTTTTCTATTAAAAAAATGCCCTAATCTGCTATGAGCGATGAATCAAGATAGACGGGTCTGCTGAAGATTCGTGAAGACAGGTAGATAGACGATTACTTATGAAGAAATCAAGGTCTTTGGTCAGACCCTAAGCTATTGATCGTTAATAAACATACTTCAACTACCCTTATAGGGCTAATGATACATCTCTTTGGTCATTAGCAACGACTTCATATAATACTTGGTTAACCCCTGCGATTTCATAGGGTTTAGGGATACTTCCACAAAAGCCATATTTTTTAAAATCAGCCATTACCGGATCATTGGAATAACCGCTGGAAACCAGTACTTTGGCCTGGGAATCAATGCTCAACAGTCTCTTAACCGCTTCTTTTCCGCCCATACCTCCAGCAATAGTTAAATCCATAATCACCGCATCATAAGGTTCGCCTAATTCTTGAGAAATTATATACAAATCAATTGCTTCCTGTCCATCCGAAGCAAAAACGGTATTATAACCTAAATGCTTGAGCATCCTACCCAGGGTCTCTCTAACTATCGCCTCGTCATCCATTATAAGAATCTTCCCCTGTCCTAATAAGGCTCTTGAGGAGGGGGCTTTTTTGACTACAACCTCTTCCGGACAGGCCGGCAGATAAACAATAATGGTGGTCCCAACTCCAAATTCGGAGCTAATTTTAATATCTCCAGCATGTTTTTTTATTATAGAATAACAGGTAGCCAATCCTAGTCCATGACCCTTTTGTTTAGTTGTAAAATATGGGTCAAAAACTTTTATCAGGTGTTTTTCCAATATTCCAATTCCCTGATCTTTAATGGATATCTTAATATAATTACCAACTGGCAGAGAATGAGTCGTCGGAGCCACAATATTTTCTGCTGATAATTCTATAGATCCGCCTTCAGGCATAGCCTGGTCAGCATTAATTATTAGATTATTAACAACCTGACTGATTTGCCCTTTATCAATACTAACCGCCCAGAGATCATCCGAGATGGCAAATTTGCAGCTTACATTGGAACCCCTGAGAACAAAACTCGCTGAATCCATTAATAACTCCTGTATAGAAGCTGTTTCTTTAATGGGGGCTCCGCCTTTAGAAAAAGTGAGTAATTGTTGCGTCAGATCCCGGGCCTGGAAAGCGGCCTTTTCCACTTCGCTCAAAAGCTCTGATATATCGTTTTCTGCCTCCATAATCATTTTAGCCAATGAAATATTTCCACTGATTACGGTAAGGATATTATTAAAATCATGGGCAATGCCTCCGGCCAAAATACCCAGTGATTCCAGTTTGGTAGCTTGTAGGAGGTCCTCTTCCATTTTCTTGCGTTCGCTAATATCAATAACTACTCCTAGAATAGCTTCCTTTCCTTCATAATCTATGATATCAGCCGATAGATATCCCCATATTTCAGATCCATTCTTGCCTATCAGCCTGGCTTCATAGGGCGGTACCATTTCACCTTTTCTCCGAGCTATACCAGCCTGGCGCAGAGGGTCCCTGAAGTCAGGATGCACTAAGTCCCAGGGATTCATATTTATCATATCCTCATCACTACAAGCGGTTACAATTTTGGCTGTAGAATTCATATATAACAATCGGTCTTCATTGAAAACAAAGATCAAGGCGGGGGAGGTATCGGCTAGCGTTTTAAAGTTGGCCTCGCTTTGTTTTAACGCTTCTTCGGCTTTTTTACGTTCGGTAATATCACGCCCAACTGCTTGGTATTCAACTATAGACTGATTTTTATAAATAGCTTGTCCATGCCACTCCTGCCAGCAATAGTTTCCATCAGCCCTAATCGTTCGTAGTGTAATAACTGCATACGGTTCTTCTGGACTTCGTGATTTTACTATCTCCATGAATCTCTTCAGGTCCTCTTCATAAATTAACTGCTTCGCAGTAGTACCGATTATATTTACATGGTTTTTTCCATAAAAACGGCAGTAGGCTTCATTTGCATAAGTAATGGTAGTATCGGGTAGAGCCCGTACGACCATATCGGTTTGATCCTCAATAATGGCCCGGTAACGGGCCTCGCTAAGGATTAGCTCTTGTTCCGCCTCTTTGTGGGCCGCGATTTCCCTCTGCAGTTTTTCGTTTACTATGCTTAGTTCTGCGGTACGTTCTTTAACTCTTATTTCTAATTCATCGCGCGCTTGCCTCAGTTCCTCTTCCATCTGTTTACGCTCGGTAATGTCATAGATTATTCCCATTACAGCCGGTTTGCCTTCCCATTCAATAAAGTTGGCTGAAAAATCTCCCCAGCGCCCCTCTCCGTTTGCGGTTAAATACTTGGCTGCATAACGTCTGGGAGCAATATCACCCTGGAGACGGGTCAGACTTCGTTCTTTCATTAAGTCTAGGGAGTCGGGATGAATAAACTCATGCCAACTCATTTCTAAGGCACGTTCTTTGCTATAACCAATCATTAATTGATACGCAGAATTCATATACAGAAGCGATCCCTCAGCATTGGATAGTGACCATATATATATCAGAGCAGGAGCAGTATCGGTTAGGGTGCGAAATTTGGCTTCACTTTCCCGCAGAGTCTTTTCAGCTTCTTTGCGTTCCCAGTATGCTCCCAGCATTTCAGCAACCATACTGAGGCATCGAACGTCCTCACTTCTCCATTGCCGACATCTCTTAGTGTCATCAAAGCCCATATACCCACGAATTCCCCAATTAGTAATATTAATTGGAACCATAAGCAGTGAATATATACCCTGAGCTTGAAATCCTTCTTTTTCTGCAACTGCTTCCGGAGGAAGCGTATTTATATCCGTAATAATTACATTTTCGCCTTTCTTAAGTTTGTCCATCGACCAAGGAAATGAATTGCCATCCAAGCCTTGCAGATTATTTATCTGAGGCTCTGTTTCCGGGTCACACCACTCATAGGTATTATCACAAGTCACACCATCTTCCCTAAACCAAAGTATGTATGTACGGTTAACCGAAACGGCCTCACCTAAAATTGCGAGAATCTCTACGATATTGGCCTCTCCGGTGTCAATTAGAATCCTCGAAGCCCTGGCTGCAGCTTCTTCCAACTTGAGTCGATAGCAAATCTGTTCCTCGGCCTCTTTACGTTCAGTAATATCCCTTCCTGTGGCTTGGTATTCAATTAAACACCCATTTCCATCGAATATAACCCAAGCAATCCATTGCTGCCAATGAGCTGTCCCATCAGGACTAATCCACGGATATTCCACATTCATAACTGGACTCTCTCTGGTTAAGGAAGATACCAAGTTTCTTACGTCATTATGATATTCCTCTGGAACTAACGCCAATACACTCTTGCCAACTAACTCTTCTGGCTTCTTGCCAAAAAGACCACTATAGGCTTCATTTACAAAGGTGAATATAAGTTCCGATGAAAAGCTGCAGAATTGCTCAGGTTGTTTCTCGGAAGTAGCTTTATACCATTTATCGTCTTTCAGCCAGGCTTCTTTGCTGCGTTGATATCCCAGTTGATTTGCTTTCAATTTAGCCACGCTCTGACCTAGAGCCTTAATTTCTGATAAAAGGTCCTCAATATTTCTGTTTACAAAATCCATCTTAGTCACTCCTCAAAAAACAGCTTATTTTAACATTAGACACTTTCCAATATATTCCCTTTGGGAATATTGCTATTCTTTGTCGGTAATGTTGTAATTTTTACCAAATTATTCGACCTTTTCTGCGAACAGCATTTCGATATCCTACCCTCCCATAATTAGAATATATAGGTTCCATATCCCAAGATATTCTAATTATTGACAAGCTGTGACGTCTATAATAATATGATTCCAATTGGAACAGTTCTATTAGCAACTATTTATATTTGCTGAGAACCATGATCATTGACGAAATGATTATCCATAAGCAACTATAAAACAAGGAGAGTATCCTATGCAGAATTCACTGGATTATGCCCGCCAGATTATGACCCTTTTAAGATCAATTCAAGGAAATATCAAACTAAATTTTCAGCATCATACTCAGGCCATTGGGATTACATTTTCGCAGGTCATCGTACTATTTGACCTTTATCGCCATGAGAACTCATCGTTGACCGACCTGAGCAAGCGACTTGATTTGCCAAAAAGTTCAGTTTCACGAATAGTTGACCAGCTAGTAAACCAGGGCATTGTCGTTAGAGAGATCCCCCATGAAAACCGGCGGACAGTCAGGCTATCTATTTCTTCAGAGTTTTTAGAAAGAAAAGAAGTTCAGAGTATCCGAGCCGGTCTCCTAGCTGATATTGCCGATGATATAGAACCGGAAAAAGCCATACGGATCATTTCCGCCTTAGATGAATTGGATATAGTTATTAAGTCCAGTATTCATCTTAAATAAGCAGGTTAGAGAAGTATGCGCTTGCCAATCACTTCTCAGCAGTTACCATCTTAAGCAAATTAATATTTTGGAGGATACTGATGAAGTCACTGGATTTAGAGGAACGTATCGAGTGGTCTGCCATATTAGTGGTTATCACCGGAACATTTATGGCAGGTCTCAACGGCAGCATCATCAATGTCGCCCTGCCCAAAATGATGTCAGTCTTCGGCGTCTCCGTTGATGCTATCCAATGGGTAATTACCAGCTACATGCTAACTACCGGAATCGTTATGGCAACCGCCGGATACCTGGGCGATGTCTTCGGATATAGAAAAGTATATATCATGGCTCTGGGTTTATTCGTTCTGGGTTCCTTGTTCTGTGGAATATCCTGGAATCTTGGACCTCTCATTGCCGGACGCATTTTACAGGCTCTAGGTGGGGGACTTATGCAGCCAATAGGTATGGCCTTAATATATATGACCGCACCCCGATCCAAAATTGGACTGGTTCTTGGAGTCTGGGGAATCGCCGCAATGGCTGCGCCAACCATCGGACCAACTCTAGGCGGCTACATTATCGAAGTAACTAACTGGCGCGTGGTTTTCTACGCTAATATACCGGTAGCCCTCCTAGCTATAGGGTTGGCTATGGTATTGTTGAAAGAGACTCCTTTAAAATCGATCGCTAACTTTGATAGAATAGGCATACTGCTGTCTGCCATCGGTTTATTTTGCCTGCTATACGCAATGAGCGAGGGTAATAAATTGGGTTGGGGATCACCGGAAATTGTCATTCTCTTGCTGGTAGGGATCATTGCTATGATCCTCTTAGTTTGGCATGAATTGCGTCATCCATCACCGGTATTGGACTTCAGGTTGTTTAAGAACTTTACCTTCGCACTCTCTACCCTGGTAGGTTCCATACTATTCATTGGCATTTTTGGGGCTACTTTTTTCCTTCCTATTCTATTGCAGAATGTACTGGGCCAGACTGCCATGCATACTGGGTTAATCCTTTTTCCGGGAGCACTGGTTATGGGACTAATGATGCCTATCAGCGGCAGAATATTTGATAAAAGTGGCGGTAGGAGTCTAATTATTGGAGGTATTGCTCTGGCTACCTGGACCACTTATATGATGCACGACATCAACGGGCTAACTCCGTTTTGGGTGATTTCTGCCTGGTTGGCATTTAGGGCCGTAGGAATAGGCCTGGCTATGATGCCGGTAACAACCACCGGCATGAATGCGGTACCTGTAGCATCTGTCGGTTTGGCGTCATCTCTGGGCAACGTTTCGCGCCAGGTAGCCGTATCCTTTGGAATAGCTATGTTTACGGCTTTTATGCAAAACCGGCAGGCATTCCACTATGGCATAATGGCCCAATCGATAAACTTGAACAGTCCCGACCTATCCGCGATTAATTCCTACTTTACGCAGATCGCCGTCAATAACGGACTGGGAGCTCAGACTGGGCAAGTCCTGGGCATTGGGGTTATCACTCAATATATTGCCAAGCAGTCAATGATCAATGCCATTTCGGATTGTTTTATTGTCGCAACAGTATTATGTGCACTGGCTTTAATCCTCGGAGTATTTTTGAAAAAGAAGCCGGCCGAAACTCTGGGCTCTAAAAAGATTAGCAGTTCCTCACCCACAATTCCAGCCACCTCAGATTAGTTTGAATAGACTTCGTTTTTTCCACCAAAGCTTGTGTATATAATATAGAATAGAATTATACTATTGGTAAAAGGTGACAATGCGGGCAAGTTTGGCACCTAGTAATATAGAAATTTTGTATTAGCTTGAAGGATACATTGGAGGTAGTAGGTTTGTGGAACTCGAACAGGTAACATCAATAAAGGATGCGCGTGTGGTACAGGCACGGGAACTATCGACCTCTGTTGGCAGACGAAAACATGGAAGGTGTTTACTGGAAGGTCAGCAGGTAATTGGCTGGGCTTTTGACAATCATATACTAGTAGATAGAGTTTTCTATAATATCAAGTGCCCGGATCAATCTTTCCTGGATCACTTACATGAAAAGGATGTTAAGTGTATCGCAGCATCAGAGGGAATATTGAAGAAAATTTCAGACACTAACTATCTTATACCTTTTGTGGGAGTAGGTGTCATCAATTCACCTATCCAATCAAACGAAGTTGGCGATTTCGTACTCGTATTGGATGGACTCAAAGATCATGGAAATATCGGCACCATTATCCGAACCTGTTCTGCTTTCGGTATAAACGAGGTCTTATCCACCAGTTATGATTTAGATCTGTTCTATAAAAAGGCTATCGATGCCTCACGCGGAACCGTATTTAGAGTAAATCACAAAAAGTTTTCATCCGGCCTTGAGGTGGCTAAAAATCTGAAGCACCGCGGATATCAAATCGTGGCTACCAGCCCTCATGCACCCGAGCTGCAGTCGCTGGTCAAACTTCAGAGCAAGCCAGTTGCGCTGGTTATCGGCAACGAAACTGAAGGAATATCTAATGAGCTTATGTCTGAGGCTGATATCACGATTAGGATTCCCATGAACCGAGGGGTGGAATCCTTGAATGCAGGCGTAGCCGCAGGAATTAGTATATATGAGTTAAAACTAAAGGTGGTAATCTCAATGTTGGTTAATCATATTCGCAAAACGCTGGGCCGAGAAATTAATGTTACAGGTAAATGCATTCAATTGGCTCTTGATAAGGAACTTAGCCGGTTAACCTCTTTCAATAGTACCCAAATTATATTAATGATGGTTCTAAAATGTGACGAGCTTATGACCGTAGAACAGGCCTGGAAGGACACTGCTCATTTTGGTAACGAATTTCAGGAATTGATTACCCCTCTCTTAAAGCAGGGATATATTTGCTATTCTGCAAATAACCATGAAACAATTCAGTTGACCAGCTTAGGTGAGCAATTATTGGGACAGCTGTGGCCTATTGTCGAAGAAACAGAACAGGGTATTCTAAAGGGTTTTTCCCGAGAAGAGCAAGCACAATTGTTCAATTTTATAAACCGCCTGCGTACTAACTGTGAAAACATCATGCATTCTTCCTAAACTGATGAAGGAAATAAATTGAAATAAATATGCCTAGCAGCTGTTTATATTGTTTTGAGTCGATTTTAGGGAGTATGCCAAGCTACATCCATTTTCGCGTTTAATTGGTGAGATAGGAGTGATCTGATGAAGCTAAGCAAAATGCCCAATATCGGTACAGTGCTGGAAAAGCGCTTGATTGAGGCTGGAATAGACAATTCTGAACAATTGAAGCATACGGGTAGCAAAGATGCCTTTATTAGAGTTAAAATTATTGAACATGATACTTGTTTCAGTACTCTTTGCACATTAGAGGGAACTATACAGGGAATAAGATGGCATTATTTGAATGATGATAAGAAGGAGGAGCTGCGCAAGTTTTTTGATGCAATGAAATAGGACGGAATCAAAGTCTGAATTATTTATAATAAGGAGTCGTTGCTATGAACAAGAAAAGATGGTGGGCACTGGCCATATTTACAGTTTTGTTGGTAGTGTGGGCAGTCAGCTCCACAAAAGTTAAACAGATTGAATCTACAGGCACCTCTAGTTATCTATCATATTTAAATCGGATAGAAAATAAACAGTCGTGGACTACCCAAATCTACCGAGAAGGAAAAGGTAAAATCTTAGCTTTAGTTAAGCTCGAAGGGGAGATAACGGAAACACCTGCTAATAGTCCCACCGTCAGCAGCGGTTATAATCATCAGGTATTTCTCAAACAGCTAGAGGCTGCTTTTTCCCGGGAAGATATAAAAGGGGTAATCATGCAGGTTAATTCACCTGGCGGCGGTGTTTACGAAAGCGATGAGATCTATAACCGGATTTTAGAGTTGAAGGCCAAATACAAAAAACCTTTGGTAGTATATATGAGCCAGGAAGCTGCTTCCGGCGGATATTATGTGTCCATGGCTGCCGATAAGATATACGCAAACCGCAACACCCTTACAGGCTCGATTGGGGTTATCATCAGAACCTATAATTACCAAGAGTTGGCTGATAAAATAGGCGTTAAGGATGTAACCTTCAAAAGCGGTGCCCAAAAGGACCTTTTGAACCCTATGCGGCCATTAAATGACCAGGAAAAAGCTATTGCCCAAAGCCTGGTAAACGAAAGCTATGGTTATTTTGTGGATATAGTCGCGAAGGGTAGGAAGATGGATCGGAACCAGGTCTTGCAGTTGGCAGACGGACGAGTTTATTCAGGAACCCAAGCCAAAAACCTAGGGTTGGTAGACGAACTGGGCAACCTGGATCAGGCTATTTCTGGCACCGCCGAACTGGCTAATATCACTGATCCTCAGGTCTTGCTATTTGAAAATCCGGGTCCTGATCTCCTGAGCTGGTTTACATCCATGAATGCACCGGCTTTTGATCTGCTGGGATTGAAGCAGCAAGTAGATCAAGCGCTTTCGCCCCAAATTATGTATATTGCTAACTGAGGAGGATAATATCATGACCGGATATGGTGAAAATATGACCCCTGAGCAGGAACCCGCTGTTGCCCCACCTGACGAAACTAAGCTAACCAAGTATAGGGCGGCTGGTTTCTGGATACGTCTGTTGGCATTTTTGATAGACCTAATGGTCATAGCCGGCTTAAATGCAATCATATGGGGCTCATTATTGCCCATCGCAACCCAGCCATCCTTCCTATATCAAGTTTTGCATACAAATATATTATTCTTAGGGCTTACCGGTGCTGCTTATTTCATACTTATGACTCGTTACTTCCAGCAGACTCTGGGCAAAATGATCGTGGGTATTAAGGTCGTTCAACGCAGTGGAGAACCACTAAGCTGGATTACAGTAATTTTCCGTGAATTGGTAGCCCGAAGCCTATCCCAAATCATGGGCCTTTACCTGGGTTATATGGTATGTTGGTTCAATGCTGAAAAGCGTTGCGCGCATGACTTCTTGAGTGATACCTGGGTGGTTTATGAAAATCCCATGGGCGATTCTCATTGCATTTTGATTGAAACTGGTCAGGTAACATAAGTTAATGGTGTCCTGCAACTTGTATAAAAGTAATCGTTAGGAAATTTCGGACTGAAGACCAACTTAATATTTGTTATGCTTGTATCACCCCTGGTTATAGATACCAGGGGTGATCTCGATTATCCCAAGAATTTTACTTACTTTATTTAGTAAATATTTATCCATACTTTATATTTTGTTTATACTTTCCATTTATACTTTTATAAATACAATAAACAAAGGAGAGAGTAAAGAATTTGAAAAAGGAAGTAAGAAATAATTTTATTCTTGATGCCATTTTATTTCTATTAATGATGGCAATGCCAGTAAGCGCAAATGCCGAGTTGCATGGCGCATTGGGACTTATTTTAGTATCTTTAGTGACTTTGCACATTATTTGGCATTGGAAACAGATAAAGGTTTTGTATCGGCAGTTCATCCCAGAATCTAGATCTCGAATTATCGCTGCATTTGTTTTTGGAGTACTAAGTATATCTGTATTACTAATGCCTTTATACCTCCCGTCAGAGAGGGATGAAAGAGCACGTGATTTCGAGACACACGGTTCAATTTCACCTAGGTAAGTTAAAATTTATTGTTAAATCAACTACCTCGGGAGTGTTGCCAATTCTTATTGGCGGGCCCCATGTACCAAACCCGGTGGAGACAACGACCTGTAAAGTATCTTTACGCAGGTAACCCCAATCTAGTTCATACATTGAGCCTGTGATTAGATTGTTAGGAAACATTTGCCCTTGGTGGGTATGACCAGATAGCTGTACATCAACACCATTAACTCTGGCTTCTTCAAGGTCCGACGGGTTATGATCGAGTAATACTATGGGGAGTTTTTTATCAACTCCAGCCATGAGATCGTCTAATTCAAGTCGTGATGCATTTGTATTTTGGTGACCCCGATTACCTCGACCGATCAGGTAGAAGCTGCTATCGATTAGCGCGTATTGGTCATTGAGAACGGTCACGCCAGCCGCCTCAAGATATGGAACCACCTCTTTGCCGTGACCGTCATGATTACCCAAAACCATATAGGTTCCCAGTCTTGGCCTTAGTCCACTGAGTGTTAACGTCATATTATGCTCCAAAAAGGGGGCAATATCCTCATCGATAACATCACCCACCAGGAAAACTAGGTCAGGTTCCTGCTGGTTTATTTGATTGACGACCTCCGTTAACCGCTCATTGTTTACGATTGTGCCCAAGTGTAAATCGGAAATCATTATTGCATGCAGGCTTTGGGGGCCATTCGTATTTTTGGAGATGTTTATCTCATAATGACTAAAAACTGGATTCCAGGCATTCCATGTCCCGTAGACAAGCAGCCCCACCAGCAAACAGATTACGGTTATCCCAATATTAGCCGGTGATTTCTTGATAACCTGCGGAATAAACCCCCGCCAACGATCAAGTAAGATTAATATATCTATGACTACTAAAATTAAAAAGGCATAAAAAAGAAAAGCAACTGAATAAGCTCCGACCCATTTCAAACCCTCACTGAAAAAAGACCCGCTCCCAGATTCTAATCTCTCAACAAGTATAAATGAGGATGCAATTAGTAAGAATACAGCCCAGTAGATTTTACCATAGCCGGACGGAATAAAGTTGCTAAAAGCCTGCTGACCACGCCAGCCTACATAAAAGATAATTCCAATCAATATGAATAGCGCTATAGACCAAAATCCCAATTGATAACACCTACTTCAACTTTTTTTACAATACCACCCATAATTCGACCCACTATTGACAGAACACGTTAAGGTAAATAATGTGCTTTTTCTTTTAAACCCTTTTTGGTCCAGCACCCAACTTCTTCATTATACTGCAATCGACATGTCTATTTCTCTTTCAACTTCTTACCCTGATCACTGCTAGTTTTACTTTACAAAAATCAGTGCTGACCTGCCCCCGGTTACCAGCCCTCGTTAAAACCTCTAATAAAAAAGACCCTTGCGGGTCTTTTTTTGAAAAATCCTCGATATATATTTGGTGGATGCATACCGTACCGTGTTAAAATCAACCTGTTGATTACGAATCTCGTTTTTCTGAGTTATTTGCTTATACAGCCAATAGTGCAAACAACATCTGGTTAAAGTCGGTCAGGTCACCTTTTTCATGATCCATTGCTTCAATAAATACACGTTTAACTTCTGGAAATAAAGTAATGATAAGCTCCTTTAATTTACCGAGCCGCAGCAATCCTCAACGTTTTTAAATCATTTTTCTTGCTAGAACACATGATTATTTTGCCTCCGTTGATCAATAATCGATCGGGATATAAAGGTCGACCATTTATATGCTATTTCAATATGGAATATACATATACAAATCGTGTGGCATGCTCCTGTTCGTCAGTAATAATTCGAAACAACCTATCTCTCTGAGATCTTAAGGTAAGCATGGAACGAATTTCTCTGTACATCTCCACTGCCGCCAACTCTCCATCAATACTGGTTTTAACATTGCCTATTAGGGTTGGGGCAAGTTTTACTGGAGGTCTAACAACATCAATCCATTTTCCGGTTAATTCAAAATAAATTTGTCTGAACATTTTATAGTGTATACCCTCGTCGATATAGGCAAATCGTATTTGGTTACGAACTAAATCACTTTTGGTCATTTCCATCATTAATTTATACTTTTTCCTGTCATGTCTTTCATCTTTCATAGCCTCGATAATTAAATCAAGTAGTTTCTGGCTAGCCATCATATAACCCCCTTTCCTTAAATCTCTTTATTTGACAAATTTTCCTGGTTACAAGTTATTGTATGTAGCATATTTGTATTACGTGACAGCCACCAGGAATTCCTGATAAACCTCCGTTATTATAAGACTTTGTCTAGCAATGAAAATAGAAAAAGACCCTTGCGGGTCTTTTCTCGGCTAATACTTGCTATTAAACTGGTGGGAGCTGGATGCGTCATTTAGTCTTCAAAAGGGCTTTGTATACCTGAATCATTCGGTTTTGTTCTTTATAAGCTATTCTGCCGGGTTTGGCATGTTACCTGGTTTTACATAAATGCTCACGTTGACATTACTTAAGATTGCTTCCAAATCTCTCACTATCTTCGTGCTTAGAGCGTGAGATTCCTCAACCGAAATATCCTTATCTACTATTAAATCAAAATCAACATATTTCATATTGCCTGATTTCCTCGTGCGCAGCTCGTGGAAATCGATAATTATGCCATTGTATTTTCTGATAGCCTCCCGAATCATTTCCTCTTCCTGATCAGAAAGCCTATTATCTAGTAGGGGCTTAAACGCATTACTGCATAGATTCCATGACTCCTTAATAATTAATAAAGCAACCAGAATGGCCACTACAGGGTCAAGGACATTGTTTCCTGTAAGTTTAATCAACAGAATCCCAATTCCTACACCCAGTGATGTGTAAACGTCCGTTTTGAGGTGAAGTGCATCCGCTTCAAGGGCTAATGAATCCTCTTCTTTTGCTACTTTATATAGAATCCTGGATACGATAGTATTTACCAACGCAGATATTAACATTACACCTATGGCTATGGCAGCTTGATCAATAGCCGAAGGCTGGCTAATCTTATGCACAGCTTCTTTTATAATCAAAAATGCCGCTACAAATATCAACAATCCCTCAACCAGACCAGAAATATTCTCGATTTTTCCGTGTCCATAAGGGTGTTCTTCATCAGCTGGCTGTGATGACATTCTTACAGATAAAAACGCAACTATAGAAGCAATTAAATCCATACTAGAATGAATAGCTTCAGAGAGAATGCTCACTGAACCACTCATTATTCCAGCAATTGTCTTCAAAATGATCAAAGCCGTGTTGGAACAGACTGATAATAAGGCCACCTTCGCCTTCCTATCCATAGTTTCCAATAGACGCCACACCTTCCCCACAATCTTAATATACTATCCTAACCCGGGCTGGAGAAATCCCCTGCCTATTTAAACTGCTGTTTCTAGCGTGTAATACACACACTTGCATTTTATCATTTAAACGGCATCTTATGAATCTCTTGGGGAGGGTCACTAGATATTTTTCAGTTCATTCAGAGCCTCACTGACACTACTGAATCCGTGATTATCTCTGCTTAACAGCCTTTGTAGAAACCCAATGAATTGGCTGGATATTGGTAAGACCTTTTCCCATGGTTGTGTAAACAAGGCTTCATCCTCCACCCAGTTAGTAAAAAGATCAATGGCCACCACCCCAACGCCAAATAGATCACTTCGGGGAGATATTTCTCTACGCAGCAGCCTGTAGGTGTATACTCCCGGATTTCTCCGGATTGCTGGCTCAACAGGCTGTTTAGTTTCCTCCCTATCATAGCTGACTTCAGGGTCTGGTAAGACAATACCCGATTTAGGATTAAGATATCGTGCAAATCCGAAATCGATCAGATAAACATCACCATTTTTTATCAGCAGGTTGGACAGCCTTAAATCTCGGTGGACTATAGCATTCTCCATATGTTCAGGATTATGCAGGTCTTGAAGGATGATAAGGAGTTGAGCAATAATTATTTTTACCTTTCTCTCGTCAAAGCGGTAGGCGTTAGCGATAAAGTTGCTTAGTGGGCTGCCTTCGATTAACTCCTGAACGATAATGTGCTTTTCCCCCATGGAAAATGCTTCAATAAACGTCGGTACCCTCACGCTCTTTATACTTCTTAGTATCTCGGCTTCTAGTTGAAATCTTGCCAAGGTCAGCTCTTCATTCTCATCTCGCTTATTAAAAACCTTTAATGCAAAAACCTTGCCGTTACGCCATGCTCGGAAAACTGATCCAAAGCTTCCCTTTCCCCAATATGCATCAACTGCATATTCGCCTATAGATAAATTATCCTCTCAAGAGGAGAAGAATCCTCCCAAAAATCCCTTTTTACGATGCTTCCCTGAACTTCCTCCGTGATGTCCATGACCTTTCTCATAAACTGGAGGGGAGAAAGGTTTTGGGATATGTTGCTGAAAACCTCTTTGGGACAGGGTTGTTCCACAATAGGGGCAGAGCATCCAGTCGGGCTTCACCTCTTTTTTACAGGATGGGCAACCGGTGCTTATATTGGTCTCTGTTCCGCAATAGGGACAGAGCTTAAAGCCGGGTTCTATTTGCTTCTGACAATTTGGACAATTCATCTTGTTTTCCCTCCTCAAATTTGTACTCATTACTTCCCAACTTTTAGTTAGCCTGACTTTTTTATGTGTTGTTTTTATAATACATGTCCTAATTCTTTAATCAAAACCATTAGCTCCTGGATGAAAACCAAGCTTTCAAAAAGAAACTGCTTGGTTATAACAGTTGTATGCTCCACACTATTTTGGTCGACGGTATTTACTATAGGTTGAAGTAATAATAATTGGCTTTGCATATGGCTCAAGTGATCTTTGATTGAACCTGTGGAGAAAGCTTTGGTTTCTCCTTCTACCTTATTAACGTTTTCGCTGTTATCATATATCAAGTCTAAATGTTCTTTAATCTCCTCCAGGGTAAACCGGCTGTTTTTCATTTCCCGGATCAGATTAAGTTTCACCAGGCTTTCCCCCGAAAAGTATCTGTAGTTGTTATCCAAACGGATAGGCTTGAGGAGACCCAAATTAGTATAGTAATCGATGGTTCGTTTGCTAACCCCTGCTAATTTAGCTAGATCTCCAATCTTGTAATCCTTTAACTCTCTCACAAGATACACCTTACTTTTTTCGATTTTGATAAGTATATATTATCTACGCATAACTGTACAGTATTACGTTATGGTTTTAGGCCTTTATTAATAATTTTCTCCAGGCTAACCCTCTTTTCAGCTTTGTCCACCTCGAACAATATTGAAGTCCCCAAGAAAAAAGACCCTTGCGGGTCATATGTATCTCCTTTTTCATTTCTCGCTTAAGCTACTCCCGACCAATCGCATAAAAATAGATGCTATTTATCAATCCCCAAAATTCTTACCATTAACCGGTGAAAATTATGAGGAAATCCAGCATTGGGTTGATGCAGGAAAACACACGACTTCTTATAGGTCATCCCAAGATCATCAGCCGCCTTGATTACTGCATTATCTGCTGAGCCTTGCTGAAACCAGACTTCAATAATACCCTTGTCTTTGCATACAGGAAGTAGTGTCTCGGTAACCCTAGGTGTAGTAAAGAAGATAGCGGCCTGTACTTCAGGCAGTGATTCTACGGAATTATAACATGTTTGATCATCGATAACATCCGTATTGGGGTTAACCGGATATATTTCATATCCCTCAGATTTCAGTAAGGCACACGCTTGGCGACTGAAAGATTTAGGATTACGGGATAGCCCTAGTACGGCAAACCTGTTGAACCTTGTAAAAAAGCCATTCATAAATGAATTCCCCCTCAAACTGCTCTCATTCTGCCCTTTGATTTCTTATTATATCGTATTCCCTTTCGAAATTCATATATGATGACCCCATTGAACTAACTATCAAAGTGGTTGTGATTTGTATGGTGAAGGCGGGGGGAGATAGGTAGTTTCCAAAACATTTAAATAATTAGACAACCAGTTTCCGTAGTGCTCAAGATGCAATTTTATTCAACCCCATGTTACTGGAATTGATGTGAATTAAAAACGAATTGTTAGCGCATTCTAATCTCAAAAGCAGATGTAACGGAGGCTTGCTATGACGAACCAAGTATTTTCATGGTCTATCTTTATTGCACCCTGGTTAACGTTGTTTTTTATGAAAAGGGAAGAGATAAAACGCTACATGCCAGTTGCGTTACTTGCCATAGTAATTACGACAATTATCCATGATACAGGCATTGGTTTAGGTTTTTGGGTTGTTCGAGAAACGGCTTTTCCCCTTTATGAGATGCTTCCTTATTTTTATGGTTTAATTCCTGTCCTGACTTTGTGGATTTTCAAGTTTACTAATGGCCGTTTTTGGATTTATGTAATTACAAATATAATCCTGGATATCGGATTTGCTTTCTATCTACTTGGGAACATGTTCCCTAACAGAGGTATATATGCTCTTGTTGGTATTACCAGCACTCAGGTCTTGTTACTAAATTTGGGCCATTTCACTTTGCTCTATGTTTTCCAGAAGTGGCAAGAAGGCGAATTAGTCACGGTTGCAAAAAACCTTTTTACCCCAAAATTGTATTCGGCAGCTACCAAACCGTTCTTCAATAATAATAGTGACAAAGCAGAAAATTAACAGATTTCCTGTTGCCTTGTGCTCAGGGTTAGGCACAACAACGCCCTTCATCGGAATCTTAAAAATATCCTAATTACTGCTATTAAAATAAAGACTAGAAGTATTTTTTGATATAAGTTCATATTTGTCCCTCTTGCTCCTCTCTGTCTTAATCAACGTTGGGGAATTCGGACCTCCGTTAGTGCTCGTTAATATGGTGGTCTATTCAACCTCTAGCGCCTGGTTGACTAGGTACAGCAGGCGCTGTTTCTTCCCCTTCAAATAGAGATACCCCAACAAAGCTTCAAAGCCGGTGCTCATCCGATACTCCTGCATATCTGCGTTTTTGGGAGGGTTACTCCGGGTGTTACGGCCCCTCCTGACTATATCCTGTTCTTCTTCACTCAACTCATCAATGATCTGCCGGATTATGCGGGCCTGTTTCTCGGCCTTAACCATTTGAACAGTTTCCAAGTGAATGTCCTTCATGCGGCGATGGCCTGCAGATATAGTATTAGTTCGAACTAGCAGTTCAAAGACGGCATCGCCAATATAGGCCAGCACCAGTGGCGAGAGCTCGAGCAAACTGTTTTCATCCCAGGGCTCATGCGTCAGCAAATTTCCACCTGGCTCCTTCTCTGGTATCTTCCAGTATAATCCCTATATCTTTAAGCTTGTCTCTTAACAGGTCAGCCCGCGCGTATTCCTTTTTCGCCTTAAAATCCTGACGCAGCTTAATCATAAAAGCCATCAGCTCATCTACTGCAGGTGCTGTCTCATAGCGGAAACGGCTGCCAGTAGGATTATCTTCCACTTTTACCTCCAACCGGTTCAATACCTCCCGAAAGGAATCAGCCAAGGCATAATCTTTTTCCTGTCGGGCCAAGGTTCTCATTTCCAGCAATAGCTCGAGTAATGCGTCTACAGCCTGTCCTTTATCTTCCTCTTGACTTATAAATATACCCAAAACCGTGCCTAATTCGTTAAATACCTGCAAGGCTTGCTGCAACGAGTCCCGATCCTGACTGTTTTGGGAATCAGCGTTAGCAATGAAGCTATTGATGATGTGGGACATTTCAAAAAGGTACCCCGATGCTTTGGCGGTATTAAAATCATCGTCCATAGCCTCGATGAACTTGCCCTGCATTTCTGTCACCCGCTTTAGAAAATCACTCTGAATCTCCGGTAAGTGTAAATCTACGCCGTCACTTTTTTCATTAGCCAGGAATTCGGCGGCGAGGTTCATAGTTGTCTTAAGCCTGCCCAGAGCCTTCCGAGCTTCTTCCAGCTTGCCATCATCAAAATCCAGCGGGCTTCGGTAATGAGTGGCTATTAAATAGAAACGAACCACATCATGAGGATACTTCGCCAGTATATCCCTGAGAATAAAGAAATTCCCCAGAGACTTGGACATTTTTTCACTGTTAACGGTGATAAAGCCGTTGTGCATCCAGTATTTGACGAAAGGTTTACCGGTATAAGCTTCAGCCTGAGCGATTTCATTCTCATGATGGGGGAATATCAGGTCTGCTCCCCCGCCATGAATATCAATGGTCTCTCCCAGGTATTTCATGGACATGACCGAACACTCGATGTGCCATCCCGGTCGTCCTAAGCCCCAAGGACTTTCCCATGATGGCTCTCCTGCTTTGGCCTTTTTCCATAATGCAAAATCCACGGGTTCTTCTTTGCGTTCATCCACTTCCACCCTGGCTCCAGCCAGCATATCATCCAAGGAGCGGCCTGAGAGTTTACCATAACCAGTAAAAGCTTTTACCCGGTAATATATGTCCCCATCTACTTCATAAGCAAAGCCCTTTTCCACCAGCTTGGCAATGGCTGATATTATTTCCTCAATGTGCTGACTAACCCGGGGGTGTACATCGGCCCGGGCTATTCCCAAGGCATCAGCATCTATGAAATACTCTTTGATATAGCGCTCAGCTAGTTTTATCGGATCATCACCCTCTTCACGGGCACGGTTAATAATTTTGTCATCCACATCGGTAAAATTCTGCACATAGTGCACCTGATAACCCCGGAAGGCCAAGTAGCGCCTAACCGTATCAAACACTACCAAGGGGCGGGCATTGCCTAAATGGATATAGTTATAGGTGGTAGGGCCACACACATACATATTTACCTTATTGGGCTCAAGAGTTACCAGCTCTTCTTTTCTGCCATTCAGGGTGTTGTATACTTTCATCTTCGAAACCCTCCTTTTGCAATGATTCCAGCTTTTTTTCCAATTCATCGATCTTGAACTGCATGGCTGACAACATGTCGGCAACCGGATCAGGCAATACATTATGATCCAGATCCACCTCAGTATCCTGTTGTTCTACCTTAGCACCGTCCCGCGCTACAATGCGGCCAGGCACTCCGATTACCGTACATCCCGGAGGCACAGTCTTTATAACCACCGAGCCCCCTCCTATTTTGGCATGGTCACCTACGGTAAAAGACCCTAAGACTTTGGCTCCAGCGCTTATGGTAACATTATTTCCAATGGTGGGGTGACGTTTTCCTTTTTCTTTACCTGATCCCCCCAGGGTCACTCCCTGGTAGAGGGTAACATTGTCGCCTATCTCGGTAGTCTCACCTATTACAATTCCGCTGCCATGGTCTATAAAAAAACCTTTGCCAATAGTGGCACCGGGATGAATTTCTATCCCGGTCATGAAACGGCTGAAATGGGAAACTAAACGGGCCAGGAAAAACCTCTCCTTCTTATATAGGAAATGGGCCAGCTTATGGTATATTATGGCATGAAATCCTGGATAGCAGAAGATAACTTCCGCTACGCTGCGTGCCGCCGGATCTCGTTCAAAGACTACTTGTATCTCTCTCTTAAGAGTCTCAAACATGTTTATTCCTCCTTTGCTTTAACTACATTATTTCCCCCCAAAAAATAAAACCTTCCATCTCTATCTTCAGAGACGAAAGGTTTTTTACTTCCGCGGTTCCACCCTGCTTGAGTGCCATAAGCACCCCGCTTTTAATTAAGATAACGGCTTTTACCGGGTATACCTACTACTATTTCGGCATACCTGCTCCTGGGTGCATTTTCAGCGAATTCGTACTGTAAAAGGGCTCTCAGCCGGTGACCCTCTCTCTCTGGCAGCGATCGACGCTTACTTTTCCCATTCTTAGCATTTTAGAATATTATTAATTGTTGTCAGAATTAGCTTAACCTAATTCCTTATCTTTATTAGTAATATAAATTATATGCAGGAATTAATACTTATGTCAACTTTCAATAGTTTATCACTTGCAATTATAGCCAAACAAATTTACACTTTTTGCATTATAAAGCCCAAATCATCCCTGGCCTTTTAGGATTTTTTAGGCGGCAAGATTATATTGCCACAGAATTTACAACGAAAACCCTCTTGCTTAATCCTATGGGTTAACAATTGATCTCTCTGACATTTTGGACATTTAGCCTTTCTCAAAAAGACCGAAAGTGCAGATAAAAAAATCGGGTTCATACTAACACTCCTCATCCAATTTATTAAACAGAGTTGATATGTCGGTAATAATAGCAGGTGTACCAAAAACCACTGCTTGGTCATCAGGTTCTAGCCGGGTCTCACTGCCAGGGTTTACTATAGTCTCTGAGCCACGCTGTATTAGCAGAATTGATACTCCATATTTACTTCTCAAATCACTTTGAGCCAGAGTCTTGCCCGCTACACTAGATCCTTCTTCTACGAGGATATTAACAATGTCAGCATCGTGATGATGAAGCTTGATATCTTGAAGAGTTGGGGATCTCTTGGAAAGGCTGCGGAGCATTTCATACCCATCGAACCTCACTTCTGAGATGAATTTTTCTATATCCACTTTGGGCACCAGATATTTCTTAAGTACCAAGGCAAAAATTTCCACCGATGTTTCGAATTCCTCTGGTATAACATCGTTGGCCCCGACTTTATATAAGGGTTGAATTTCTTGGATATAACGGGTTCTTACAATAATATGAACCTCTGCGTTGATCTTGCGGATTAAATCAGTTATCCTTACAGTCGCTGCCGGATCTGAAATTGCGATTACCACAACTCTTGCTGCTCTCAAATTAGAATGGCGAAGAACCTCTAACTGAGTGGCATCTCCATAAAATATAGGCTCACCCTTCTGCTTTTCTTGCCTTACCAGATCAGGATTATTCTCAATAATCACATACTTTATGCCGGATGCTGAAGCAGCTCTGGCCAGGTTTTTACCATTGACGCCGAATCCTATAATGACCAAGTGGTCACCAATGGGCTCTTCCTTCATTTCAATACTTGGCTTAACCCCGGTTATTATCTTTTGGGGTAGAGGCAGGTTTAGAAACAAATCGGCGATACGTGGGCCTAAAACGATGATAAAAGGTGTTAATGCCATCGTTAAAACGGATACTGCCATAAATACTTGATTGAATTCATCGCTGAGTAAATGATGCTGTATTCCAAATCTAGACAAGATGAACGAGAATTCTCCTACTTGGCTCAAGGCCAGACCTGTCAAAATGGCAGTTCTAATCGGGAACCCGAGGGCAAGAACTGCTAGACCGCCAATAACAGTCTTGGCTAGCAGGACTCCTAATGTAACCATGGTAACTGTAAACGGAGCTTGTAAAAAAACTCCTACGTTTAGTAGCATGCCTATGGATACAAAGAAAATACTAGTGAATACATCCCGAAAAGGCAAAATGTTTCCTAATGCCTGGTGACTGTATTCTGATTCCGATATTATTAGTCCAGCCAGAAAAGCCCCTAAAGAAACTGAAAGCCCTATACTGGAAGTAAACCAGGCAACCGCCAGACACATAGTCACGGTGCTTATAAGAAAAAGTTCCCGGCTTCGCTGGCGAGCAATCTGATATAGCAGAAATGGTGCCACCCATTTGGCACTGACAAACAACATCACCAGGACCGCGATCACCTTGGCTAAAAGAAGTAAAGGAGACTCCCCCAGGCCGCCGGTGGTATTGGCTAAAATGGGGGTAAATAACATCATCGGTATGATTATAATATCCTGAAATATCAGTATTCCCAGGGTACTCCGGCCATAGGGGGTATCAATCTCCGACCGATCCTGGATAATTTTCAACACGATGGCTGTACTGCTAAGAGAAATCAGGAAGCCAATAAATACTGATTCGCCCAAGGGTTGCCCCATTTTTACCATGATTAGCATAGTTGCCAAGGTAGTCAATAGTACCTGCAATGTACCACCCAGCAGGACACTTTTTCTTATTTGCAAAAGCCTCCCCAAGGAGAACTCAATGCCTATGGTAAAAAGCAACAGGATGATCCCTAGTTCAGCCATTACTTCTACGTTTTGAACACCTTTAACCAGCCCAAATCCATTCGGCCCGGCTAGTACCCCGGTTATCAGCAGCCCTACTACACTTGGAATTCTCATTTTATGGCATATGTAAATGACGATGATAGCCAGACTAAATATCATTACAATGTCTTTTAACAGAGGGATGTACATATTGCACCTCCTTCAAGTAGAGGTTTCTCATAAATAAAGGGATAGTACCCCAAAAGTATTACCCCCCCATAGCAGGTTAATTCACCTTATATAATTCATTTTCTTATAGATCTCTTCGGCATCCTGCTTTCACTAGGGGCACTTGTATACATGATACAATATTCGCTCACATCTATAATTATAGCTTATATTTATTTTGTATGCCAAATTACTGCGGGCAAGTATTGGCTGGAAACATGGGAAAGAGGGCCCATCGTTGGAAGCCAAGGAATCTATCAATCGGTTATCTCTTCAATTATATCCAAAAGAACAAATATAGATAAACCGTTGATAATACTATAGATACCAGCATTAAAGGAAAACCCACTTTTAGAAAACTTATGAATCCAATGGGAGTCCCGTGCCTCTCCGCTATTCCAGCTACTATTACATTAGCGGAAGCTCCTATAAGGGTTCCGTTGCCACCCAGACATGCTCCTAACGCCAATGCCCACCAGGTAGGTTCCATCGGCAGGTTGGAAAGCTCTCCCATCGTTTGTAATAACGGAATCATAGTAGCTACGAACGGGATATTATCAACAAAAGCAGATGCTATTGCCGATAGCCATAGTACCAGAAGTCCTGTTTGCATCAAATTTCCATCTGTAATCAATAATGCCTTCTTGGCTATTTGTTCAATAACTCCGGTTTCCACCAGCCCTCCTACCAATACAAATAATCCGGCGAAGAAAAAGATGGTGGGCCATTCTACATTTAATAAAACCTCTTCCGGATTCTCATTAGTTATTAACATTAATAACCCTGCTCCTAACAGAGCTATAGTGGCTGATTCCAGGTGAAGCGTTTGGTGCAATAGGAAGCCTACAATTGTAAAGCCCAAGACCGTTAGAGACTGTTTAAGTAAACGCCAGTCCTTAATAAATTCCTTCTCATTTAGTTCAAGAAGGCTTTGAATACAGTCATCCGTGGTATCAAGCTGTTTTCGATAGTAAAATACCATTATAGCAATGGTAATTAATAATATTACTATTGCAGGAAAGGCCAAATTGGCCAGGAAATCCATGAACCCTAGTCCGGTTGCGCTTCCAATCATTATATTAGGTGGATCGCCTATAAGCGTTGCAGTCCCACCTATATTGGAAGCAATAATTTCTGTGAACAAAAATGGGATGGGTGAAACATTCAAGCGGTCAGTAATCGCATAGGTAACGGGTACGATTAGGAGTACGGTGGTAACATTGTCAAGTAATGCTGAGGCTAAGGCCGTGACCAGAGCCAGGGTGGCCATAATGGCTAAAGGTTTACCACCAGCCAGCTTGGCAGACTTTATTGCCAAGTACTCGAAAAGCCCACTATGCCTGGTAATACCTACAATTATCATCATGCCTATGAGGAGACCAATGGTGTTAAAATCGATGTGGGCAAAAGCTTGTTTTTGGGTCACTACGCCTAGGGCAATGATAAGGGCAGCTCCTAATATAGAAACAATAGTTCGGTGAATTTTTTCACTCATAATAAGGATATATACCACCAAGAATATTGCTATTGACAGCCAATAATGCATCCTTCATTCACCTCTTAAATATTACTAAAATAACGTTTTGGGGATCTCACCTATACACAAAAATATAATTAGCTGGTCGTCTCCTATGCCATATTTTTCTTTCCATAAGTGCCGAAAAGCCAGGTTCAATTCATCCTGTCCTATATTATTTCCCCAAGTACCGCCAAAAAAGTTAAAAGTGGGCAGTCTGATAAAAGACTACCCACCCCAGTAAGCCGATTTCTCATGACTGCGGTATCATTAAGGACTTAGATACATCAATCGCGCAATCAAGGCTTTCGCCAAAATTACTTTGACCGTTAAGTATATATTATTTGTTATATTTTAGCACATAACTTAGGGACTCACAATTATCTTATTCTAGCAATGGCGTTATCAATACGTCGCAGACACTCTTCCCGACCCCATATTAATATAAGAAAGGGCAGTTCCGGTCCGTGGGTTTGTCCACTTAAGGCACTGCGCAAGGGCATGTAAACGTTTTTAGGTTTCAATTTGAGCTTCTTTACCATAGCTTTAATAAATTCCTTTGCTTCTACAGGCTCTGAAAACTGGGGCAGCTCATCCCGAAATCCTTGCAGGACTGTCATTACTCCCTCCTCCTCCAATGCTCGCAAAGCTTCCTCCTCATAAACAGCTTCCCGGAAGAAAACATCCATATGCCGGGTTACATCAGACAAGCATACTAGGTGATCTCTAACCGCTTCCACCAGAAGACCATATTGGAAGTCATTTAGCCTTTTGATATCATCGGCATATTCCGATTCACTTAGGTATGGCTTTAACATCTCCGCCAGCTCTCCGTTTGACTTTTTCTTCAGGTACTGCTGGTTAACCCAGTTTAGCTTATCTAGATCGAACACCGCTGGGCTCTTCGCCACCCTATCCAGGGTAAAGCCCTTTATGATCTCCTCCGGGCTGAGTATCTCTTCTTCCCCTTGCGGTGACCAACCCAACAGCGCCAGGAAATTGAAGAGCGCTTCGGGCAAGTAGCCCATTTCCCGATATTGCACCAAGGACGTAGCGCCATGGCGTTTGCTCATCTTCTGCCGGTCACTGCCTAGTATCAAAGAAATATGAGCAAACTCCGGTCGAGCAAAATTTAAAGCTTCATAAAGCATAATCTGCCTGGGGGTATTGGATAAATGCTCCTCTGCCCTAATTACGTGGCTTATCCCCATTAAAACATCATCTATGACCACCGCAAAGTTATATACGGGTATACCATCCGATTTGGCAATTATAAAATCTCCGCTATTGTCACTTTCAAAGCTAACCCTACCCCGTACCAAGTCATCTACCACATAAATTTGATTCTGCGGAACCCGAAAGCGGATGCTAGGTTTAATCCCCGCCTCTATGCGCTCCTCAATCTCCTGGTCGCTCAAGTCGCTGCATTTCCCTGAATAACGCTGCATATTTCCATTGGCCAACTGTTCCTGACGCTCCATTTCCAACTCTTCCTGGGTGCAGAAACAATAATAAGCCATTCCTTTGTCTAGCAGTTCTTGAACGTACTGACGGTATATTTCCAAACGTTCGGTCTGCCGGTAGGGCCCGTTTTCTCCCCCCTGAGCAACCCCCTCGCCCCATTTTATCCCAAGCCATTGGAGGGATTCAATTATTTCATCTTCATACTCACGTCGGGAACGCTCCAAATCGGTGTCTTCTATTCGCATCACCATCTCCCCATTCTGATGGCTCGCAAACAGGTAGTTAAACAGGGCTGACCGAGCTCCACCAATATGTAAGGGACCCGTAGGGCTTGGCGCGAATCTAACCTTGCATTTCTTCATTTTTTCCCCTCCTCTTTTACTGGGTAATTATAGCACCTCTGGATGTAGGGTATCAAGTAATCCCCAATGGAAAACATCCATTAAAACTTGGTTTGCTGCAGAATATCATCGTAAACGGATATGTAATCCGCAACCATACGCTCCTTACTAAAACGCTCATGGACCCACCTTCGACATTCACTGCGATCCAAAGCAGGTATTACTTTAAGCTTGTCTACCGCCTCATCAATGTTATTAACCAGAAATCCGGTCTGCCCTTCATTTATAACTTCCGGCATGGAGCCTCTATTAAACGTTATTACGGGAGTGCCGCAAGCCATCGATTCTACAACGCTAAGGCCAAAGGGTTCATTGAAATAAATCGGATGCAACAGTGCATAAGCTCCTTGCAAGAGTTCATTTCGCCTAGCTGGTCCAACGGAGCCAACATAGATAATATTTATATCGTCTATATAGGGAGCAACCTGGGCATGAAAATATGCTTCGTCTTGAATGATGCCGGCCATTAGCAGCTTCATGCCAAACCTCCGGGCAATCTGTATAGCCTCATAGGCTCCTTTGTCCGGATGTATCCGCCCGAAATAAAGCAGATATTCCCCCGGCTTTTTGTTCAGGCTAAACAGGTCCATATCTATCCCATGGTAAACGGTGGTTAGATAGTTCAAATCCGGACTGCGGTCGGAGTTACTGATGGAAACATAATAATTATCCCGGTTATAGGCCTGATAGACGGGTAATATCTTCGGATTAGAAAAACCATGGATAGTCGTTACAACTGGCGTTTTTACCAAGCGGCTATAAGAAAGCGGCAGAAAGTCATAGTTATTATGGATTATGTCAAACTGGTCAGCTTGCTCGAATAGATGGGCGATATGTAAACACTCCCATACCTTGGCATCCATATCCCTGTTTTCTTCGTAGGGCCCTTGGCATACATAGTCCAAATGAGCGCTAGTCTGCGAATCGCCGGTGGCGAACAGAGTAACCTCCATCCCCTGCTTGACTAGACCCTCAGCCAATAGAGACACGATGGTCTCCCATGGTCCATAATGCCGAGGAGGGGTTCGCCAAGCAATTGGTGATAAAAGTGCAATTTTCACGATCTAAATCCTCCACAACCTTATTGGTGAGCATACAGCCACTCCTTATATCTTTGGTAAAGTCTGGACAGATTATTCCTGGGATGCTGGTAAAATTTGTCGCGGTCTTTTTCAATAAGCCAAGGGTACTTTACTTGAATCTGATCAAGTTTATTATTCGCGGGTAAATTTTCATATTGGCGGAATATTTCTACTGCAGGTTTTGCACTTCCATCATGGCGAAACATACCAAAATGGCGTTCATGAAGAATATTATCCATCGGAGGCTTATCCCACAGCGATGGGGCATAATCAGCGTAGCACCAAGCCATTGCGCCCATCATTCCTGCTGCTCCCAAACTTTGTAATACCTTATTATAGTAAGTGGCGGCCTCATCCTCTGCCCATAATGGGCAGAGGCAAAAGCTCTCATAGTCTGCGGATAGAGTTGGAGGCAGAACGGAATGAGTGGGAACTCCAAATTCTTGGAAAAGAACCTTTTTCTGCCCTAACCAGGCAGTAATAATCCCTAAAAACGGCACTAGGTCTGGATCAATAGGGTCATCTACCCACTTGAGGTAGCAGGGATAGCCGTGCATACATAAGAAATCACAGTACTGGGCTGCATCCTGGGGCCATAGCTGACGGTCTTCCTCCAGATCTTCGGCGTGCATACCCAGGGTTACCATAACTCCACCACTGTCGTTTTTAATTTGAGAAGTCATCATTTCGAGCCATTTCTGGGCAACATTACGTTGTGGCGGGATAACCCAGTTAGAAGATTCATTCCCCAGATCATAGGCAAAGATGGCTTCATGACCCTTCAGCGCTGTGACGATGGCTTGGGTTTGCAAACGTTGAGCTTCTATTACCTTTTGGTCTGTATAACAGTTGCGTATACAGGCCCAGCGCACTTGGTTATTACTGTAAACGGGGAAACGGCGCCCACCTTTGCCGGGTGCTAACATCCAGGTGGGCATCCAGTTTATTCCGCTCATATGCCCACAGAAGAATGTAGGCATCAGCTTCAGACCACTTGAGGCAGCGATGTCAGCCGTCTTTTTTAAATGATCGACAGCAGTCGTTGATATTTTATCTGGTGCGGGTTGAAAATCTTCCCAGCTTAAAAAAATTCTCACTAATCCAAAATTATAATGGGCTAGTCTCTGGAAATCCTCTTCCACTTCTCGGGCTTCGAAATGCTTCCACCAGTACATGGCCTTATGTATCGGCCAATAATTGATGCCCGTTTGGAAATATTGGTTATAGCTCATATCATCTTCCCCATCAAGCTTGGTCTTAGGTATTTAATTGTTTCTATATCTCAAGAAATAGCACCCGTTAAACCCTGAAAGAGATTCCTTATGAACTTTACCAGCTTCTGAAAAAAGCCCTGAGCCTGATCGGTCTGGGTGCGGACATCCTCTATCCCTTTTTGCAGCTTATCTAACTGTTCATTCAGTTGGGATATATTAATGTTCACCTTGTTAAGGTTTTGCATCAGGCCTACAATACGGTTTACATCATCTTCCGCCAGTGAAATATTCAGATCAGCGCTAACCTGCACGATGATTTGCCTTATCAGGGCAGGATCGGCAATCTTCTTCTGCACTACTTGTTTTTTGACTTCATAAATGATTTTGCCGGCATTATCCTGCCCGATCTTCTCTCCCAGTTTGGATGATTCGGCTAGCTCCTGGTTGGCAATATCTTTGGCAGTTTCATTTAAAGCTTTCCCACTAGCCAGTTCAAAAGCTTTAATAATTCCGGTTAAGGCTGCTGTGCCTGAAACCTCAAAAGGTGCCTCTACAAAAATCTGCACATCTTCAATTCCGGCAGTATTAGCAGCATTAGCATACATGAATGGTGTAACCCCGTTAATATTGTGAGTTTGAACATCAATCCCCTGGCCTTTGGCTGAACCTGTAACCAGCGCACAGGAAATGGCCCGAGTTCCAATTAAGCTCTCGGCAATTTTGCCCTCCAGGTATCTTCTCTCTTCCTGATTGCTAACACTGACATAGCGCACCTTCGCCAGATCAGTCTTGGTCTCAAAATAACTCACTACCTGGCTTTTCTGGTCTTCGGTCAAATCCTGCCCAAGACTAATAACTGCCTCACCACTCTTTACTACGGCACCAGTACTAGCCACCTGTTCTCGATAAATCCACGTTGTCATCAAGATCGCCAGCACCATTAAGACAAGCGTTATTCTGCGCATAAAAAAATTTACCCCCTGATTTTTTATTTAGTCTGCCTCTTTCAGGGAGTAAATAGTATTTTTATTTATTTGTTTATTTATTTGTTTTCTATTAACGCTACCGCCTGAGCTGATATTCCTTCGCCCCTACCTTCAAATCCCAGGCCTTCCGTTGTGGTAGCCTTTACTCCAACCTGATTCATTCCTATCCCTAGGGTTTCGGCGATATTAGCAGCCATAGCAGGAATATAGGAAGCCAGTTTAGGCCTCTCAGCAACAATGGTGCTGTCTATGTTAACAATTAAAAAGCCCTGCTCCTGCAATAACTGCCCCACTTTGCACAGCAGAATCAGGCTGTCAATGTTCTTATACTCACTAGCAGTATCCGGGAAGTGCTGGCCTATATCTCCCAGAGCGGCCGCACCCAGAAGAGCATCGCAAATTGCATGCAGTAGGACATCCGCATCAGAATGACCTAACAGCCCTTTCTCAAAGGGTATTTCTACTCCCCCCAAAACCATTTTTCGACCCTCTACTAGTCGATGCACATCATATCCAGTCCCAATACGCAATTATCCTTACCTCCAATTATCTCTACATTCTATAGAATTGTTATCGTTATAGGTAGGCGACATCAGCATTTACCTGATACTATCAGTTATACTATAAAGATGATAATATTAAATCATTACTAAAAAAGGCACAAGATATAAGATGAGTAGCAGTCACCCAGTATAGTGAACAATTGCTACTCAAGTGTGTTTGTAAAGTGGTTTTAATACTCTCAACAGAATATCGTACAATTACTTTGAGTTTTCTATCCGGCCAAGAATTTGGGTAAGTTTTTGGTTTTGGATATAACCCTTAGTATTATCGGCATGAAAATCTCGAACGGTTCTTGCCTCAAACTCCGCGATCCAATCTCTTCGTCCATTCCCATCAGCTGGGGTCAAATTCAAATCTGCCACTGTCTCAGGATACGTTTTCCTTAACTCATCAGCTGCCCTTTTCCAATCAAAAGTCAGCATTAAGTGATCCCCTAAAGATATTTGTCCCGCCGAATACAATTTTGTGGATATATCACAAATTTCATCAAAAGTGGCATTGCGAACATCGTATTTTTTGCCCAGTTCCTCCCATATACTAACAGATTCATCCCCTTTACTGACCTTATCCGTTTTATTAAGTGTCATAGCAAAATTATTGCCGTTATTCTGAATGCTAGTTTTCCTAGTAGGTTTTGAATAGACTGTTGTTTGAAACTTGGTCCCATATACTTGTATATCTTTTACCTCCCCACATACACGATTCTCCTATAAAGAATCTCATTTTTAGGCTATTGGTAGTTACTAGTCTATATATCGTAATTTGCCCAAATAATATTTACATTATTTGGGCAAATATATTCTTTCATGGTTCAATAGGTAAGTAAAGCAAACCAGCGCTGGAATCAGGTTATTGCCTAAAACATGATTAAGTAAAAGCTCTGGGTAGGGTACTATCCTCTCAGCAAAGCTTCGGCTATTAACATATCCCCTGGGGTAGTTATTTTAATATTATCATAATCCCCCTCGACTAACTTGACCCGCCCAATAAAGTGTTCAAAGAGAGAAGCATCATCAGTACCGCGGAAATTCTCTTCATACGCCTGCTGGTAGGCTGACATTAATTCCTCATACTTGAAAACCTGCGGGGTCTGTATGGCATAAACAATGGTTCGGTCCAAGGTCTGACGGACGAAATCATCCCTATCCACTGCCTTGAGTGTATCCTTGCTGGCAATTCCCGGTATAGCAGCACCCCACTCACGAGCTTCCTCTAACAGACGATAGAGAACTGCGGACGACAAAAGTGGCCGAGCACCATCATGCACAGCCACAAATTCCGTATCGGCACCCAGTTTTCGCAAACCAGCCCATACTGAGTCCTGCCGTTCCTTCCCTCCGGGGATAACAGCAGACACTTTATTATATTTGAAAGGTTTAATAATCTCACGCTCGCAGTAGTCTAGTTCTTTTTCACCAGTTACTACTACTATCTCGTCCACCACATCTAACTTCTCAAAAAATTCCAACGAGTAAGCTAAGACCGGTCGTGAATTCAAAAGCATATACTGTTTATTGGTACTACTCTCCATACGGCTTCCTCTTCCAGCCGCAGCAATAACAACCCTAAGGTTGTTAACCATACATATTCACCTCTTGTATCGGTACACCTTTTAAGTTAGGCTTTCCTATGCCCAAGTTGCTTTCTTCCTTTAGCCTGCGACTAAAAATCATTCTTCCGGCCGCGGTCTGGAAGACACTGGTTACTAGTACTTCCAGGTTATTCCCCAATTCATCCTGAGCATCCTCAACCACTACCATGGTTCCATCTTCCAGGTAGCCTACCCCTTGTCCAGGTTCTTTACCTTCTTTTAGTATATTAATATACATGGTTTCACCCGGATAAACAACTACCTTTACTGCATTGGTCAGCTCGTTTATGTTCAAGACCTTTATTCCCTGTAATTCAGCTACCTTATTTAAATTATAGTCATTGGTAATGATGCTTGCTCCGATTTGTTTACATAGTCGTATCAATTTTAGATCAACTTCTTTTTCTTCCGGGATATTTCCTTCAATGATATCTATTTTTACATCCGGATTTTTTTGCATTTTAGATAATAGCTCTAAACCTCGTCGACCTTTGTTACGTCTCAAATTATCGGAAGAATCCGCAATGTGCTGCAGTTCTTCAATAACAAAAACCGGCACTATCAAGAGGCCTTCCAGAAAATTGCTCTGACATACGTCATAAATGCGTCCATCAATAATCGCGCTGGTATCCAGAACCTTATAATTTCCCGTTAAATCCTCTTCACTTACCTCTTTATTAGGATGACTGGAAGGAAATAGCTTCCAGACATCGAGCGCTCTGCGGCTGCCTATTATCAACCCCAAGGAACAACACAATATGAAGCTGAGAAACGTTAGATAGACGCCTGGTCCACGAATCATGGACAGGGGGTAACTGCTCAAGTAACCCACGATAACACCCAGAATTAAACCCGCCGTTCCACCCATAAGTGTTTCTATGTCCATATTATCCAGCCAGCGATTAAAGCCTTTCCTCCCTTTTTGTGCTACTCGCCACAGGTAGTATGAACAGATATAAAATAGCAGGCCAACTCCCACCCCTGCCGCCAGTTGCCAACCAAGAGTCAAAGCCAGGTAGAATTTGACCGCCAAGCTGGCCCATAAGCCAAAGATAAATGCAAGATACAATATTGGCTTGGAAATAGAATTACTATACATATGATCACCTCCACTATTTATTTTTCTAGCAAAAAGCAATTATTATACAATAAAACTAATTATTTAGTAAAAATGGTAAAATATTTTATTATCAATGTATTGTTATTTATCAAAATGATATAAATTTGGAAGTAAATATTTTACAGACAGAATTGACAACGTATCCGATACAAGGCTATAATTATGGAAATGGTGGGCGGGAGGAGTTAACCTCTTTATGAAAGATTTAATTTGCGATGAGTTTCAAAACACGGTAGGCGACCTCTTAATACGGCATCACAGTGTCGTAGATGTCTTAAGCAAACTCTCAGAATCTGCATGTCGAGTAAACCGGGCTGTTATTAAATCAGTAACTGATTGCGGTTGCGTTTCTATTCAAGCTGAAAAAATTGAAATACCTGATCATATAGAATCAGTAGCCGAATTAAAAACCTGTCTGGATAGCCATTTGCGTGGTGACCTGTGTTCACATTGTGATGAAGTGGTGATGGGCGAATTGGGAAAATTGCTTTTTTATACAGCGGCTCTATGCAATGTGCTGGATATAAATCTTTATGATGTTTTTATTAAGGAACATAAGAAGTCACAGGCACTAGGCTTTTTTAATATGACTTAATTGCGTATCACCTAAAAAATATTATAAATGCATAAATGAAAAACCGCCTGAAGGCGGTTTTTTTATACCATATATTCCAATATAAGCTGCTCGCGCATCCTCTTTAGGCCGTTTTTTATGGATCGAGCTCGTACCTCACCGATACCTTCCACGTCATCCAGTTCTTCAATACTGGCTCGCATGACATGGTTAAGCAAAGAAAAACGCTCCACCAGGTTTTCAATAATGGCCGTAGGTATGCGCGGAATCTTATTCAGCATTCGGTAGCCGCGCGGTGCTACAGGCTGCTCCAAATGACTGGTGGCAGTACCCAGAACTAATATCTTTAACAAAAATACTGAATCAGATACTTCTTCCTCAAAAGCACGCAACATGACCTGTAATATCTCAGCAGATGTCTTTTCCTTATTATTGGAATAATCTTTTATTATCAGGGTAGTCTCTTCCTCCACGTTGGCCACCAATTCTTCCAATTGCATTTTAACCAAGCGTCCTTCATTCCCCAATTCACTTATGTAATTCTCTATTTCCCCAGCTATGTTCAAAACCTTAATACAGCGCCGGAGGACTTCGCATACCTCTACCACCGTTACCAGGTCTTCGAATTCCAATCCTCCTAAGTGCTGTAACTCCCTTAAAAAGACGTTCCGATATTTTTCTAGGGTCTGCAAAGCCTGATTGGCTTTCACCAGTATAGAAGCAATATCTCGCAGGCGAAAACTTATGTTGCCCTGATAGAGAGTCACCACTTGACGGCGCTGTGATATCGCTACTACCAATTCTTCAGTTTGCTGAGCCACCCGTTCCGCCGTCCGGTGACGAATACCAGTTTCCTGGGAAGGAAGTCTAGGGTTGGGATCCAACTGGGCATTCGCAATCAAAATCCTGGAAGCATCATTGTTAGTAATAATAGCACCGTCCATCTTGGCAAGTTCATATAAGCGCGCCGGAGTAAATTCGCAGTCAATTTGGAACCCTCCGCTTACGATATTCATAAGCTCTGGGGAATCCCCTACTACAATCAATCCTCCGGTATTCGCCTGCAGCACATTTTCAATCCCCAAGCGAAAGACCGTACCCGGAGCCAGCATTTTTAAGTGCTTACGAAAATTTGACCGGTAAATATCTTCTACCAACACGATCCCTCCATAACAGTTTCTATAAAATCATCCAGGTTTCTAACCTCTAGTATTTCCAATCCACCCTGATTACGCCCACCCAGATTCGTCCCTGAAGGAATTACGGCCCTTTTGAAACCCATTTTCTCCACTTCTTTCAGGCGAGCATCCAGAAATGGCACTGGCCTTATTTCTCCGGAAAGCCCCAATTCTCCAAGAAATACCATGTCCACCGGCAGCGGTCTCTCCCGGTAACTGGAAAGAATAGCTGCAGCTATACCTAAATCGACACAGGGATCTTTCAGGAACACCCCGCCGGTTACCTTAAGATAAACATCATAAGCGGAAAGTTTAAACCCCCGCTTCTTTTCCAAAACTGCAATAATTAGAGCCAGACGATTTTGGTCAATGCCCGAAGCCATCCTACGCGCATAGCCAGGCCCAGCAGATGAAACCAAGGCCTGCATCTCTATCAGCAGGGGACGGCTGCCCTCAAAACTAGCCACCACCGCGCTTCCGCAAACCGTTGGGTCTTTGGCACTCAAGAAAACCAACGAGGGATCCAATACTTCGCTCAAACCAGAAGCACTCATCTCCAGCAAGCCGATCTCATCAGTGGAGCCAAAGCGGTTCTTAACACCCCGCAACAGCCTGAAAGAAAAATTCTTTTCCCCTTCAAAGTAAATTACCACATCTACCATATGTTCCAGAACTTTTGGACCAGCTAAAGCCCCGTCCTTGGTAACATGCCCTACCAGGAAAAATACTTTCTCGCTCTTTTTGGCCATCTCCATAATTTTGGCGGTACATTCCCTTAATTGAGATACACTACCAGGAATGGAAGAAAGATTCTCCGAATACACGGTTTGAATGGAATCTATAATAATGAAATCAGGCTCTAACTCCTTCAAGTAGGTGCCCAATAGGTCTATGTTTTGCTCATTTAGAAAGTAAATAGAGGCACTGTTAATGCCTAGCCGCAAGGACCTGAGGCGGATTTGTCCTGCCGACTCTTCCCCAGACAGGTACAGTACCTTTTTGCCATTTTCAGCTACAAAGTGGGCTACCTGCAAAAGCAAGGTGGATTTACCAATTCCTGGATCTCCTCCTAGTAAAACCAGTGAACCAGGAACGATGCCTCCACCTAATACCCGATCCAGTTCCCCCATCCCGCTGGGAAAACGATACAGCTTGTTATTGGGAATGTCACACAGAGCTACCGCTTCCGCCCTGCGTTTGCGGTGGGTAGGCGGCGCTTTCGGGCCGCTTTCCTCCAACAGGCTGTTCCAATTACCACAACCCGGACATCTACCTAACCATTTCCCCGCTTCATATCCGCAATCCTTACATACAAACCTAGTAATAATTTTACCCATAATTTTCCCTCATTAACATTATTATAATACGAATCTGTTACTCCTGCTCAATTTATTCCCCAACAACCCCTCGGCGCTTACGAACCACAATTTTACCCTCTTCTGCGTCTACCAGTATGGTTTCTCCAGGAACTACTGTCTTCTTCAATATCTCTTCAGACACGGTATCCTCCACCAACTTTTGAATAGCCCTCTTTAGCGGACGAGCCCCGTAAGCAGGGTCGTAGCCTTCCTTCATAATCAATGCCCGGGCAGAATCACTAATTTCCATATTATAGCCATTGTCGGTAATCCGCTGGCTCAGGTCTTTAATCAAAAGGTCGATTATTTGTTTCAATTCGTCTTCGGTAAGGCTCTGAAAGACAATGAGTTCATCGATTCGATTTAAGAATTCGGGACGGAAAGTATGCTTCATCTGCTCCATGACCCGTTCCTTCATTTGAATATAGTCTTCTGCTTCGTCAGCCACCCGCTTGAAACCTAGGGTCTTATTTTTAAAGAGGGTATCAGCTCCGACATTAGAAGTCATGATAATAATCGTATTTCTAAAATCAATGGTTCTTCCCTGCCCATCAGTCATCCGCCCATCTTCTAAAACCTGCAGGAGAATATTATAGACATCGGGATGGGCTTTTTCTATCTCATCCAGGAGAATGACCGAATAAGGTTTTCTCCTAACCTTCTCGGTCAATTGGCCGCCCTCGTCATAACCCACATAACCGGGCGGGGAACCCATCATCCTGGATACCGCATGTTTTTCCATATATTCCGACATATCTAAGCGGATAACTGCATCTTCGCTGGCAAACATAGCTTCCGCCAGCGCCCGGGCTAGCTCTGTTTTGCCCACCCCGGTGGGGCCCAAGAAAACAAAAGAACCGATAGGCCGTTTGGGATTTTTCAATCCAGCCCTAGCTCTACGTACTGCCCGGGCAACTGATTTAACCGCCTCATGCTGGCCTATTACTCGATTATGCAAAACCTCTTCCAGGTGGAGAAGTCGCTCCCCTTCTTCTAATGCTAATTTGCTAACTGGGACACCTGTCCATTTCGAAATAACCACAGCAATTTCTTCTGGGCCTACTGATCCCGCGTGCACACTCCGCTTACTCAGCCATTCCTTACGCTGGCTGTCAATTTCGTCTTTAAGTTTCTGTTCCTCATCCCGCAACTGGGCCGCCTTTTCGTATTCCTGAGCATTAATGGCCTCTTCTTTTTCCTTACTTATCTCCAGCAATTTGGCTTCCAGCTCCTTGACATCTGCCGGCAGTACATAGTTTGCCAGACGAACCCTCGAAGCCGCTTCATCAATTAAATCAATTGCCTTATCGGGCAAAAAACGATCAGTAATATACCGAGTGGAAAGCCGTGCGGCCGCCTCGATGGCTTCATCGCTTATTTTCACCCCGTGATGTGCCTCGTAGCGATCTCGTAACCCTTTTAGTATCTCAATGCTCTCTTCTACGCTGGGCTCATTCACCAGTATGGGTTGAAATCTTCTTTCCAGAGCCGCATCTTTCTCAATATATTTACGGTATTCGTTAAGGGTAGTAGCCCCCACGCACTGGAAATCTCCTCGCGCCAGCGAAGGCTTTAAGATATTTGCTGCATCGATAGCTCCTTCCGCTGCTCCTGCCCCTACCAGGGTATGCAATTCATCTATAAAAATAATGACATCTCCGGCCGTTTTAATTTCATTAACAATCTTGGTCAGCCGATCTTCAAATTCACCCCGATACTTGGTGCCCGCAATCATAGAAGACAGATCCAAAGCAATAACCCGCTTATGGCTTAGGGTTTCCGGCACCTTATTCTCAAAAATAATATGGGCTAATCCCTCAACTATCGCTGTTTTCCCCACGCCAGGGTCTCCTATCAAAACCGGGTTGTTTTTAGTTCGGCGGGACAAGATTTGCACTACCCTTTCAATCTCCTCCTCACGACCTATAACCGGATCCAGCCTACCTTCTCCAGCGTCTTTAGTTAGGTCGCGGCTATAGGCATCCAGGGTGGGCGTTTTACTCCGGGCTTTCCTACCTTTCTGGCTGTGCCCAAAGGTATTGTTAGCTGGTTCAATGGGAGTATCGGGATTCTTCATGCCGGATGCTTCACCCCCCAGGAGAAGCATAACCTGACCACGCAGATCGTCTAGTTTTACTCCCATGGACAGGAGTACCTGACTGGCCAGGCCCTCTTCTTCACGCAACAAAGCCAGTAGCAGGTGCTCCGTACCGACATAATTAACTCCCTGAAGGCGAGCTTCATCAAAAGCTAGGTTAAAAACCTTTTTAGCCCGAGGGGTGATGGGTAAATCCCCCGCCGCCCCCTCGGTATAGGCTTTATTCTCACCAATAAAGCGCTTCACTTCTTCCCTAACATTGTCCAGATCAATCCCTAAGTTTATCAAGGCTCGGGCGCCTACCCCTTCGCCTTCCTTTAAAAGGCCTAATAAGATATGTTCTGTACCAATGGCTGGATGGCCAAGCTCCTTGGCTTCCTCCTGCGCATGGATAACTGTGTTCCTAGCCCGCTGAGTAAACTTTCTAAACATCATAAACTGCCTCCTCTATCAACTGGATTAATGCACCGTGGTAAAAGGACTTTTAAGAAATAAACCGTTTATTCCCTGACAGCCCCTAATTTTTCCTTAATAACTTCGGCTCTTTTAATATCGCGTTCTATTGCATCCATATCCTGCCCGGTTCGCTTTTGCAGGTGGGCAGGCCTTACAGCAACCATCAGTTCATTGAGTGAAAAGATGCTAATCCCCTTTAAAATTCCTATATCCACCCCCAGTCGTACATCTGAAAATAGAGTTAGAGCTTCATCCGAGCTGATTACCCTAGCATTGCTCAAGATTCCGTAAGCCCTTCCAATCTTATCCTCCAACTGGTATTTCATATCCGTTTGTAACCTTTCCCGTAATAGCCTTTCCTGTTCCACAATCTGTTCAGTTATGGTCTGCAGGTAATTATAAATATCCTCTTCTGTTTGCCCCAGAGTAATCTGGTTAGAAATCTGAAAAAAATTTCCTACCGCTTCACTGCCTTCCCCATACAGTCCCCGAACCACCAGTCCTAATTGGCCAATATTCTGCAATATATGATTCAACTGCCCAGTCATCTGAATGGCTGGTAAATGCATCATAACTGATGCACGCATGCCAGTACCCACATTGGTAGGACAGGAGGTTAGATAGCCGCGATTTTCATCGAAAGCATAGTCCAAATTTTGCTCGAATTCGTCGTCTAAATCCTGCACCCGTGAATAACATTCTCCCAACTGCAATCCAGGCAGGAGGCTTTGAATGCGCAGGTGGTCTTCCTCATTTACCATGGCGGATAAGGAACCCTCGTCATTCACCAGTATAGCCCGAAAGATTGAGTTGGAATCTGCATGCAAAGGGCTGCTGAGATGCTTTTCAGCTAGAATCTGTCGATCCAAAGCCGGCAACTGGTCAAAGCTAATCATATCCATAGCCGCTAGGATTGGTCCGGGAGCCTTTTGCCACGCATCTCTAATTTGCTGCACGCAGCTCTCACCATTGACCTGATCTAATAAATGCGGGAAAGGTATCTTATTTAGATTCCGCGCCAAGCGTACCCGGCTGCTAACCACAATATCCCGGTCGCCCGCTTGCGTATCCATCCACTTTATATAACTGCTGTTAAGCACATCCGTTATGCTCACTTTGCATACCCCCTTATAGCAGTTTGCTTTCCATTTCCTTTACCATGTCCCTAATCTCAGCAGCCTTTTCATATTCTTCAGCTCTTACCGCTTCTTGGAGTTGGTTTTTAAATACTTCAATCTGTTTTCTAACCAATACCTTTTCCCCCCCTCGGACCGGTATCTTGCCAAGGTGCTGGCTGTTACCATGGATTCTGCGCAAGGGAGCTTCCAGTTCCTGATTATATGCCTTATAACATTCGCTACAACCTAACTTACCCACCTGTTTAATATCCATAAACCTCATGCCGCAATTGGGACAAGTGCTATGCAGGGCCATGGCAGGCATGCCCTGTACGCTATAGTTGGAGCCGAACATGCTGCCCAGCAAATTAGGAATGGAAAACTTATTGGCCGGATCAAACATGAATCCACTTTTTTGAGAGGCGCATTCTTCACAGAGATGACTCTCCATTTTTTGACCGTTGAATACCTGGGTTAAGTGAACAGTTGCTGGATTTTTTTTACATTCTTCACAATACATCCTGTTTCCTCCTTATCTCTATCCAGAGGGCCGTCAATTAATCTCCAAAAACTGCCGCAGGGCAACAGCAATACCTTCATTGACCCGGATCCTATATTCTAGGGGCAGATCATTGCCGGCGTTGATAATTATATGTTTAATCATTGCCGTTTCCCGCTCGTTTAATAATTTTTCCGTGCTAAGTTGATTGATAAATTGAATTAGCTTGTTGCTGCCAAGTAATCCCCCACATTCCTGCTGAAGTTCGGTGATCCGCACATACCCCCGCCCTCCTCTCCGGCTTTCCTTATAATAGCCGTCTTTTTCCGTGAACCTGGTGCGTAAGACGTAGGTGACCTGAGATGGCACGCAGGAAAAAGTCTCCGCCAGTTCAGCCCGCTGTATTTCAATCTGCCTATCCGTACTCCTGGCTATTAGAACCTTTATATACTGTTCTATCCGGTCAGCTATACTCTTATTCATACCCTGTTCCTTCTTTGACCTTATTTGACCTTTAATAACATTGTACCCTTGAGCAAGTTAATTATGCAACAGATAAATCCGTCATATTTATTGCCATTTTGACTAATGTTAACTATCAACATATTGTCCTAGTATGGTGTGTAAAAGTATCCAATAAATAGATGCTAATAATGAGCCTCCCTCGAAATGATAGCAGTATACCTATAAAGCAATAAAAATTTATCATAATTAGAAATATTTGCAGGAACAATGAATTATTATAGCGAATTAATGGAAATAGCAGTTATTTTCGAATTTTCCGCTTTTCTTCAGTTAAGTAATATTATTTAGAAGCACAAACCTAGTTTAATATGTGTATTTAAGGGGTGTATTTAATGATCGAAACGGGCAAAGAAAGCTATTTAGAGACAGTCCAAAGCCTGAAGCAGGTGCAGAAAATGTCCCTGGGGGCTGAACTTGAGAAACAAGCTAGTGCACAGCCTGAGCATCCAGCAGTAATCGATGGAGAGCGTATCATTACGTATAAGCAGCTCAATCTACTGTCCAACCGTTACGCCAACTTCTTCTCCGAACAAGGCTTTAAGAAGGGTGATGTTGTAGCCCTAATGATGGAAAATCGGCCCGAATACTTGATGGCTATCATTGGTTTAAGCAAACTGGGGGTAATTTCATCACTCATTAATATTGGTGTCCGCGGCGAGGTTTTAGCCGACGGCATTAATATGTGTGAAGCTCGCGCAGTTATTGTCGGGCATGAGTTGTTGGATATCTTTAGCACTATTGATGAACGAATTCGTCTCAAAGCCCCGGCCCGGATCTTTATCGAAACGGAGGATATGGATATCGAACTGCCTCCCGGAACGGAAAATATTAATGCACTACTTAAAAATGCATTGGACTCCAATCCGGAGACTACTGGACAGATAACTACTGAGGATATCCTGGTTTATCTATATACGGCCGGAAATACCGGCTGGCGCAAAGCTACTGCCATCACCCAAAGAAGATGGCTCAAAATGGGAAATCAGTATGTAATGTTAGCCCATTTTGACAAAGCTACGGTGCAATATATGTGCCTGCCGCTGTTTTACAATAGTGCTTTTAATGTATGCTTTTCCAGCATGATCATCTCGGGAAGCACTATGGTATTAAAACGCAAATTTTCGGTACATATCTTCTGGGACGATATTCGCAAGTACCAGGCTAATTATTTTGTATCTGTAGGCGAAATGGCTCGTTATATCTACAGTCAACCCGAAAGACCCGACGATGCTGATAACCCGTTGGAAAATATGATCTGCAATGGGATGTGGGGGAGATTAATAGAACCTTTCCGCCAGCGCTTCGGACTCAAACACATCTTTGAACACTACGGAACTACCGAAGGGGTGGGAACCTATATTAATCATGAAGAAATTCTCAATATGTGCGGAAACCTCACCCTGGCAGGTATGCACCAAGGTGAAGTAGTTAGGTACGATCCTCTATCCGATGAAATGGTATTTGATGAATATGGACGAGCGATTAAATGTACTCCTGGTGAGGCAGGTATATTGATCGGCGAAATAAATGAGCTTAATGTCTTTATGGGCTATCTTAATGAACCTGAGGCTTCTGATGCACGACTCCTGAAAAATGTATTCCAGGAAGGAGATCTGTATTTTAACAGCGGAGATCTGGTAAAGCTGCATATAAATGAATATATTTCCTTCGTTGATCGTTTAGGGGACACCTATCGCTGGAAGAGTCGAACAGTCTCTTCTAATCAGGTCGCTGACGTGATCAATAAATTTTTTGGTGGTATTGAGGATTGTACTGTGTATGGCGTTAGGATGCCAGGTATGGAAGGACGTTGCGGCATGGCAGCTGTGAAACTGATGGAAGATGAACAGCTTGACTGGCAGAAACTAATCGCTCATATTAATAAGAGGATGCCACCACATGCTCGTCCAATATTCATTCGCATTTGTGAAGAACTGGATACGACCGAAAACCTTAAACAACTAAACAAGCAACTCCAGCAAGAAGGATTTGACCCCGGCAAAATCAGTAACCCTATATATTTTTTAGATCCCCAGAAAGATCAGTATGTTCCATTAACCCCTGAAATATACCGCCTGCTATTGAACGAACAAATTCGGCTCTAGATAAGGCCGCATAATGTTTCCATATTCAGCGGCTTACAGATACCCTAAGACTTTTTAGGAGGAGTTATATATGAATATACTGGAATCCCTGATTGGTTACGAGGAATCCAAGAGTTACCTGGAAAAAGGATTGGAATATCTGCATGAGGTCAATCCCTTGTTCAAGGATTATCCCCTTGCCAAGAGATACACAGATATTTTGACGGCCCTACAGGAGCCGCATGTAGAATGGTCCACCCCCAATAATGTTATTTATGAACACCAGACCCTACGCCTGCGTCATTTTCCCAACAAAAAGGATACCAAGGCTAAGCGACCGGTTCTCATACTCCCACCCCAGGCAGGTCATCACTCCGTACTTGCCGACTATTCACCATCCCAGAGCTTGGTTCGCGTATTCCATCGCTATGGTTACGATGTGTATGTTACCGAGTGGTTATCGGCCACGCTCGAATACCGTAATTTAGGCATAGATGATTATATTCGATTAACCGATGAGGCAGTTGATATCATACGGGAAAGAACGGACATATTTAAAATTCACATCGTAGGTCAATGCCAGGGAGGCTGGCAAGCAACCTTGTATACCTCTCTTTTTCCGGATAAAATCTCTACGCTGGTATCGGCAGCCGCACCTATTGATGTAAAAGCCGCGCCCTCGCAGATTATCGATATGGCGCAAATGCCAATGCCAATTTTTGAATTCCTGGTGGCCACCGGCAACGGCCTTATGCAGGGCAAATACATGGTTTCTGGGTTCAAAAGCATGCAACCTGAGGAACACTATATTAAGAAGTTCAGTAACTTGTGGAATATGATAAAAAATGAGGATGAAGAAGGACTGAAGCGCTTTATTCTTTTTGAGAACTGGTATGAGTGCGTACATAATTTACCAGGTCGTTTCTACCTAGATGCTATAAAAAATATATTTAAAGCCAATAACTTTACCAAACCAGGTAGCTTCAAGTTAGATGGACGTGCGGTTGACTTCCGTAATATTACCTGTCCAGTTATCCTTATGGCCGGTAAGAAAGACCATATCACGCCCCCGCCTCAACAATTTGCGCTCAAAAACCTAGTCGGGACTGCTCCTCATGATGTAGTAGAAATTCTAACCGAAGGTGGCCATATAGGAACCCTTATGGGCACCGAATCCCTGAGGGAAGACTGGACCAGGGTAAACGAAGTGCTCAAACTGGCCAATTAGTTTTCTTACCAAGGAACGGCGGAAAAATATTCGCTTAAAAGCGATAAGTTATTGTTTTTGCCGTTCCTATAATCATCTAAGCCTATTAAATGGGAGGGACAGCTTAGGCTTAGGGCTTATCGCGGAATAAATGTGACCCTTACTCCCATTTAAGTTCGATTACGCTGTTATTGGCAATAGGGGTAGTATAACCTGCCTCTTTGCCATTTACCTTCATTGTAAGCTTTCCGCTCGTGGAAGGTTTTATATCTACCACCTGGAAGACATCGCTCAAAATTATGCTGGCATCCTCTTTATCCACACTTATTCTAGAGCCATTGAATAATTCTTCTTCAATGCTTACTGGATAGCCATTTCTTCTTACCGTATTCTTTTTCCCCTTTAGGGTAGCCTTTTCTCCATTAATGGTAACCAGACACTCCGTAATCTCCGATGCTAATTTAATTACATCACTGATCCTCGGTCTCTCCCGCTCCATTTTGTATTCTATGTAAGAGCCAAAATTAACCGCTTCGCTGAGCGGGATTTCCCGTCCATCAACTGTGGCCTTAACTGGATTCCATTTCAATATCAGTGGCTGCTCATTGAGATAATAATTATAGGTTTTCTCCACCAGGAGATGCTCGGCTATACCGGCTCTAGCCATTATGTCCTGCAGTCGATTTAGTCTTTCTATTGCCACCTTAGCCCGATCAGGTATTTCTTCATCTAGGTCCCAGTCTTCCCCGTTAACTGTAACGAGAGGACTAAGTTCCAGCTTTTCACCATTTATATATACATATCCGTTGGCACCGGGATTAATACTGTGAAGGTTTACGATTGCATCTTTACCATCTTCACCCTTCTTAAAATCAATATGATCCCCGTTTCTGACCGGAGTATCCAATGCAGCCTCTTTACCGTTTATACGAATGATCGGAGCCGTTCCCATTTCCCCTTTAAACACCTTAAGATAACCATTAATTTCTAGAGTCTTGCCCATCCCTGGTTTGCCAAAGACATTGTTTAAGGATATGCCTGAACTAAGCAAAGAACTAGCAACATCAATCTCCCCTAAATTCCATAGCGCTACTTCCCGCTCGTTTACAATTACCTGAATGAAGGGTACCGGCGGTTTATCAAAAGAATTAAAAGCAATCCCTAGGGGAGTAACTCCCTGAGGACCATCTAGTGAAACAAACTCCCCCCCAATGTGCTTAAAGCTTTCTCGTGTCCTAATTCCTACTCGGTTTCGAGGAATTGATAAAGCATCTGCCAGTTGACTTACCAAGTCCGGGGTCAAACTTCCGCCTCCTACACAGAGAACGGCATCAGTGGGCTTACCGTTCAGTTCCAGAATGTTCCTAGCAATCTCCGAGCTCAAATCTCGAACTACCGGTTCCAGTACATCCTTAATTTCCTGAATATCCTTATCGATCTGATTCCCTAGTATATCCTGAAAATGTAGCTGCTCCTGGGCGTTCAGTTGGCATTTCAGCTTTTCAGCACTGTTAAAATCCAAAAGATACTCGGCAGCAATATGTTCACTTAATTTGTCACCACCACTGGGAACCATTGCATACGCAAAGATATTACCGTTTTTGACCACGGCAATATCAGAGGTGCCTGCTCCTATATCAACCAGAGCCAAATTCAATAAACGCATATTAGGAGGAATAACCACTGAAAGGGCGGCTATAGGCTCCAGGGTCATGCTGTAAACCTCTAACCCAGCCTTTTTCAATGAGGAAAACAGGCTGTCTACTACTACCCGGGGTAAAAAGGTGGCGACTACTTCAACCGTCGTCCGGTTCCCTACTTGCCCTACTAGGTTGCCTATGGGTTGGTTTTCCAAGCGGTAAGCAATGACACTGTAACCCGCACAGAAATAATTTGCTTCATTTGCACCCATTTCTTCACGAGCCAGTAAATATTGAGCTTCCTGTACGGCCTCGATCTCCAAGGCCCTCACTTCTTCCCCGCTAATCTCGCTTATGAAGCTGCGAAGCTTTTCTGCTGTGCCCCGAGAGGTTTTTAGAGCCCTTCCTGCCGCTGCAACCGCCGCCGCATCTAGGTTCATGCCCAGCCGTTCTTCCAGAGCATTTTTTATATCTAGAATGGTCGCCGCCACCGCCTGCACGTCATGTATCTGCCCGTCCAGCATGGCTCGGGTGCTGTGCTCAATCATTTCTGAATCCAGTACTTCATAACCCAAAGACGTCTTTTGCATTACCAATCCTATTATTTTTCTGGTTCCAATATCCAGTGCAAAAATCTTATCCTTATCCACCTAAATCCTCCTCTTATGCTTGTTTTTAAGAATCAGGGTCACAAATTTGGGCAAAACTAGTTGCCGTTTAAAACGGCTGGGTTCTGCCAACAATCTATAAAGCCATTCCATATTAATTTTTATCATCCAGCCCGGGGCACGCTTTTTGTAGCCCGCTATCACATCCAAACTACCTCCCACCCCAATGCATGCCGGAACTCCCAGCTGCTCTTTATACTTTTTTATCCACGTTTCTTGTTTGGGTGCGCCTAAAGCTACAAAAAGGATGTGGGGAGCAAGTTCCCTAATTTCTTGTACCATCGCCGGCATATCTTCCTCACCAAAATAGCCATGGTGGGTTCCGCAGATTTGTAACCCCGGGTAAGTTATGGCAAGCTTACTCGCTGCAGCATCAGCCACACCCGGCGCGGATCCCAACAGGTATATTTTCCACTGCTCTACAGGTGCTTCCTGGCAAAGCCGATAGAACAGGTCAATCCCGGTGACTCTCTCCCTGATATTAAAACCTAGCTTTCTTCCCGCCCAAACAATTCCAATTCCATCAGGCGTTATCAGATCAGCACTATTGATAATCGTTCTTAAATCCTGGCTGGATTGAGCCTGGTAGACTATCTCAGCATTCAGGGTGATAATATGCGCAGGTTGCCCCCGGTCAATTATAGATTTAATTCCGGAGATAGCCTCCTCAGCCGTAAGCAAATCCACCCGACACCCTAGTATGTCGGCATTTTCTCGTTTCTCCATACAGAACCCCTTTATAATTTTACTATCCTCAGCTGTGGAGATGCATTCCAATGTCCGTCCTGCACTCCTTGTTCTAATTAGCTTCAGACATTAGTTTTTCCTGCTTCTGCCCGTTTAAGTTATAAATTTTGTTACGCAGTTAATGGATACTGCGACATAAGAGTTGTCATTCTGAACGAAGTGAAGAATCTTCCCCACGCTTAGGGGAAAGATCCTTCGCTGATCCTCAGGAT